>JBJXFE010000023.1:0-149810 GCA_046153875.1 Phycisphaerales bacterium | reverse complement strand
CCGATGGCGCCGGTTCTTGGCTCCGTTGCTCTAGTCACCGGATGATGCAATCGCGCCACGCACGCCAACCCTTGCCCCTGGATGACCGGTGGTCACCAGCGGTTGGTCTGGAGAAGTGCCATGACTGCCGTTGCGGTGCCCTTTGCCGCCTTTCGAACCAAGCAGGTCACGCTGACGGGAGCCAAGCCTGAGCCGACTTCGAGTATGATGACTTCGAAGGGTGAGCGAGTGACGAACGGCGGCCGCAGCGAGTCAGAAACCAGCATTGTGCGGGAGGTCGCGCGCGCCCTTTTGGAACAACAAGGCCAGTTCGAGTACCTCTGCGAAGTGCCATTGCCGGACGGCATCGAGCTTGCCGATCTTGTGCGCGGACTGCGTCGCCTAACGGGCTCGGGCATGAACAGCGATGCGAGGCTGGCCCTCGCCAGGGCCGCGGTTGAAGTGTGCTATGAGCACGAGGAGTCCGCCGGGTTGGTCGTGCCCTTCATGCGCGAGTTGGGTTGTCGCGACGAAGACCTCGCGAGAAGGGAGTGGACGGAAAGGACCGGCCCTGCGGTGAGAGGCGCAATCGAGCGATGGGCGGGTTCCGTGCCCGAGTTGCCCTGGAACTACAAATACGTCGGCGCCGTTCGCATCCACGCCGGCGTACCGCGTCTGTTGATCCCCCGATACGCGCGAATGCTCTTCGAACTGGCGTGCGACGTTGGTCTGGAGGCAGTCCCGGCCCTGACATCATCCAGACTGCACGAGTTCGTTGAGAAGTCGTTCGAGGGAACAAGGTTCGCCACAGAGTTTCTCTCCTCGGCCGCGGGCGAGGAGTTCATTCGCTCTACGGCTGTGGTGTTATCGCGAGCAGGATGGCCAGGCAGTACAGGCCTGGGCGCCCGTGTTGAACAAGAGCCCGGGTTCCATCGCGGGTTTCTCACTGCGTTGGTAGACCAGCTTGAAACGCTGGTCAGGGGTGACGGGCGGCGCCCACGGCGAACAGCGGGAGTGGCTCTGTGGCCCCAGCTCGTGCTCGTCGAGGAGTATGCGCGACTCGCGATACGGTTCCCGGGTCTCGCCACGGGGAACGGCTGTCGGTACACATGGAATGAACTCGCTGGCCGGCTCGGGGTAATGAGGTCACTGGTTTACCTCGACCAACGTGTCCGATACAGCGACGTGTTCACCGGGCTGGTCGAACTCCGGGACAACGAGACCGACTGGTCGATCCGCGCATGGCCCCGGGCCAAGAGCGAGTGGGCTCTTTTCGACCTTGATGGCCGATTTCTCGGTTCGGACGGCGACCCGATGATGATCGATGCCGGCGAGTACTTCCTGGCGGCTCAGGTCGAACGTGCCGAGCAGTTGCGGCGGATGTCTGGATGCACGGTTCGCGCCGAGCTTGGCCCCCTGGATTTCGGCATGGCCACGTTGGAGGAGTGCGACCTGCTTCACGTCGAGCTGGCGGCGGAAGTTTCGTTGTCGAACGCGTGCCGCACCGCTGGGGAGAGTAGCGCTCCACGCTTGATCGCCCAAGGCGAACATCCTCTGACGCCGTTTGCCAGACAGGTGGATGTGGTGCTCCTGCCACAAGATGCCGTCGTCTCGCTCGTGGGATGGCGTGCGGACCACGTCGCCCAGTACCGGGTAACACTGGAGGGGCCTGGTGGCTGGCAAGATGAGACGAGGCAGTTGGTCTGCCGTGGCGACACCTGGAGACTGAGCCTGCCAGCGCATCCCCACGTCGGTACTGTGCGAATCGAGGGCCGCGGACGTCGGGCGGGTTCAGCTCGCAACGAAAGCACACTTCGATACGCGGTATGGCCGCCGGTCGTGGTTAGCCGGTCGGTGCCGATCATGGCGGAGGATGAAGTTGGGCAGGTCGCGATATCCGCCCCCTCCGGAGTTGAAGTGCGGACGGAGTCCGGCGAGTCGCTTCCGGGGAACCTCGTCCTTCAGCCTCCGGATGACGTCGCTTGTTTTTCAATGCGCTGCGGCGATGCGGAGCTGAACGCTGAGGTTCGCATCCCAAGAGCGTCCATCCGAGTTGGAGGGTCCCTTGAGCGCCCGGTGGTGATTGAGCGATCCACTGCCTCCGGTTCCCAGGGCGTGTCTGAGCATGAGCGGATCGGCAGTCTTGCGGTGTTTGCCGCGCCGCGGTGGGGATGGAAGTTGTACGTTCGCACTGTGCGGGAGCGGCACCAGCTCTTTGCGTTCGGAGACGAAGCAGCCTCGCGGCACACAAGCGGCAGGTACCCGCTGCGTTGGGCGCAGATTGTGGATGCGTTGAGAGTGCTCGGCGATCCTATCGGAGCCTTCGAGTTGGAACAGTGCGGGCGAGTGCTATCGCTCGACGCCGCTTTTCTTGACATCCTTGCGCTCCAGACGCCCGACTCTGGACGGAGCGTGCCCACGGGCACTCCGCTAGAAGTGGCAACGGCGATCGAACGGCTGAATCACATTCAGGCCGGCAACGCCGTGGACCGGGCACCGAACACGGCGCCCGGCGATGCCCTCCAACGGGTGCTTGAGGGGTGGGCAACCGCGGCGTTCGTGGTGTTCGGAGATAAGGAGCGACTGACAGGAGACGCTGCGCGCGCGAGTCGGGTCATCCGCGACTCCGGCGCGAGACAATCGCCCGCACAGGCCGCCAATCTGCTTCGGGAGTGGGAGCGCCTCGACATCGAGGGTCTCGTGGAGCGAGCGTCCGCCGCCCGACTCGTGTGGCCGTTGGAGTGGCAGCGCAGGCTGGCGGTGGCGCGTGAGAGACTAGCGCGTGCCAGCGATATTCCCCGGCAGGTGCGTGAGTTGAGGGCCTCCCTCGGTGATGGCATTGTTCCACCGGACGTGCCCGATGGGTTGTTCAATGGACTCAGGAACTACCGGACCGCCTTTACGACCAGGTCAATCGAGGCCCGTCGGGATGCGAGCGCAGCCGCGCTGAAGCAACTCACGCCGTGTGCTCGTTCCGCGCCGGAGCCGTGGGCCGAAGTGGCCGCCCGCGCGTTGATGCTGACCTATCTCCGGCGCGGGTACGTGAGCGAGTTCCTGCGACCAACGAGGAGCGTCCAGTGCACCGGGTGCGTGGCCTGGATTCAGGGTCTTCTGATGGGAAACGGAGATGTTGCTGCGCCCGAGCATCCGCATTGGGATATCGCGGACCTGTCGCCGATCGCAGACGACCGGAATCTGCAGTCGCTTGCGCTGCGCGGGGAACTGGAGGATGCAGCCTCCGCCACCTGGCTTTCTCTTTGGCTTGCTTGGCGAGATTCGGAACGGAGTCGCGGCCACTCCACCGAGCAGCGATTGAGCGCGGCTCGGCGGTGCTCGGCCGATGTCCCCCGTACTCTTGCCGACCACGACAGAATCCTCAAGGAGCTCGAGACCGGATGTCTCGTGAACTGGAATGAGTGAACCCACTACGAACCCGACGGAAACGACAAAGGACGAGGGACGCGACGCGAGCTCCGGGCTCCGGGCCATGTTGCGACGCGGCAACCTTGGACCCGACGATCTCAAGTCCTTTGAGGAGAACCTGCGCAAGGAGCCCATCGACCGGGCGGCCGACCTGGTTTCAGACGCTTGGACCTCTTTACCCAAGGAACTCAAGCAAGCCGTCGTGAGTTGGAAATGGGACGGAAGGGCTGCCGACCGCCGGGCGCGAGCGTGCCTACGCCTTGGTGCGGCCGTCGTGGGGCCCGACCCCAAGTTCGCTGGTGGCCTGGTCAACATCGGGCTCAAACCGCTGATGGGCGGAACGACAGCCGGCGATCGCAATGGTCCGCCGAAGTCGGGCGTGAAGGGGGACCTCCGCGTTGGTCTACGGAAGATCCTCGAAGAGCGGTGGTTACAGCCGCCGGGTTCGGAGCCCGTCAAACAACTGACGTATTCGCACATTTCGAGGGATGTGCGGGGAGTCTTTGACACGCTGATGCTGGAGGTCGCGACGCAGACACCGACGACCGCTGCCAGTGCGCGCCCTGTTCGGGAGCTTCTGATCGAATGGATGGAAGGCCAGAGCGCCAACGAGAAGACTCCTGAAGGGCAGCATGCTGCGGAGGCGTTTCTTCGCAAGCTGCGCGGACAGGCTGACATCCCCGTTGGTGCGGCGAGTTTATCCAGTGCAGCAATCACAAGGCCCCGACCCGGGGATGTTCCGGCGCCGACCGGGTCGGTGAGTGGGACTGCCGCCGGCGGTCCTCCACGGCCGGACGCGACAAACACGCCGCCATTGCCGCACCCCAAGGCCGTGATCACAGAGGCGATCCGGTCCATTCAGAACGAGGTAAAGCGATGGAGTGCTGAAGAGGGCGGAGAACTCCCGGAACTTCGAAAGAGAGTCGCGACACTAGACCAGGAGCTCCAACAGAGAACAGCGCAGAGGGTTGCGTTGACAGAGTCCCTCGAAATCATTCGGAACCGAATGGAGGAAGCCGAGCGAAGGCTCGGAGAGATGACCGACCAGCGCAATCGGGCGTTGACCTCTGTAGACCGCCTAGAGAACGAGCTGCGGAGCTTGCGACAGGAAGTCGACGCGCGGCGCGCAGAGGCCCAGCAGCTCACGTCACGAGTGGAAACGCTCGGACGCGATCTTGAGAAGTCGCGCGAGGACAAGCGACGAGACGTCGAGTACACCCGCGAGGCGGAACGGGCCGCAGTGGCGCAAGAGCTGGCACGAGGCGCGAAGATCCACCTGGAAAACATGAAGGAGCTGCTCACACTCGACCCGTCCGAAACACAGCGGGCGGCAGTGCGTTCCTGCTACGAAGAGCTGACCAAACTGCTCCGAACCGCGACGTCGCGACCGAATGGATGACGCATGGCATTTGGCATCGACTTTGGCACGACCAACTCCGCCGTTGTCTTCGATGAAACGACGCTTCTGCGCGGACCCTCCCAGGGCCCTATTCCCACCGCTGTCGCGATCAATCGCGATACCGGGAAAGTGATCTGTGGAGACGACGTCAAACAGCAGCAGGAAGAACTGCGCGATGCCAACTACGAGGTCGTGCTCTCCGTCAAAACCCAATTCGGGACGGACCATCGATGGAACACGCCAGGCCGCTCGTGGACTCCGGTGGACATCGCGGAGGTGTTCTTCCGTCACCTGGTAGAACACGTCCGCTCCACCGTGGCACGCGGTCTCGACGAGGCCGTCGTCTCGATCCCGGTGGGATTCTCGCGCAGCAAGCGGCAATCGCTTAGGGAGGCCGCTAGGCGCGCCGGGGTGCTGATCACGGACTTTGTGTCAGAGCCGACTGCGGCGTTCTTTCGCTACCGCCGCGACCTGGGCAACTGCTCGACGTTAGCGGTGTTCGACTGGGGCGGCGGAACACTGGACGTCAGTGTGCTCTCGGTTGGCGGTGGGCAGATTCGAGAACTGGCGGTCGACGGGATGGCGATCGCGGGGGATGCCATCGACACTCACATCGCCGAATGGGCGCACCGCCAGCTGACGCGGGAAATGACCGATCCTCCCGCGTTCAAGCACGTTGCGCCTCGGGACAGGGACCGCCTTCGGCATCGGTGCGAGACGGCCAAGCGGGCGCTGTCACATGACCGCGAAGCAACCATCACTGTGCCCGGCTACTTGGGTGAAACGGCGCCCTCTGTCAAGCTCGACCGGCCGCTGCTCGCAGAACTGGTAAGCCCGATCGTGGACTCTGGAGTCGAAGTGCTGCGGCGGGCCCTTACCTCCGCCCGCGTGGGGACGCGCGTCGTCGACCAGATCGTGCTGGTCGGCGGCAGCAGCCACCTTGTGTCGGTCCACGAACGTCTCGAGGAACTCTTTCCGGGTCGTATTTTCCGAGGAAAAGAGCCCGAGTGGGCGGTTGCACAGGGCGCCTCGGCCCTCGCGAACAAACCAGGCCGTTTCAAGGTGCTCGACCGCATAGAACTGCGACTTGCGGATGACACGGCGCTCCCCTTGGTGCATCCGGGGGACGACTTCGACGGGCAAGAGCATCGCCACGTGCTCGGGATTGTCGAGGACTCGCAGAGCGCGGAGCTTGTGTTTTCCCGGACTCGTGACTTGGAGAGTTCCACTCAGGGAGGGTCAGGAACCGAGAACATTGGCTATCTGTCGGTGCCGATGCAGGGCTTCCACCGTGAGCGACTGGACTTGGATACCACGCTGACGCGCGACCTGACCTTTCGGGCGATGGCCCGAAGTCATTCCGGCAACGGTGAAGATGCACGCGAGTTCGAGTATGAACGGTTGCGGTTTACCTACGACCTCGGGGAGTGAGCGCGATGGACGAGCCCAATCCCAACGTGATGCCCGCAGGCAACGTCGCACTGCGCGCAAGGGATCATGTGGGCGGCGTGGTGCCGAGGTTGAGTGATGAAGCATTCCTGAGGCAGGTCCGGGGGGGGCGAGCCATTCGAAGGCTTATCGCCGACCTCATCGGGCGAGAGATGTCCCCCCCAACCGACGTCGAGGTCCGCGACATTCTTAAGGTTCTGCGGCCGGAGCAATACGAGCAGAAGAACGAGACGTTGCGATGCAAGTCGTGCGAGAGGATCGTGTTTGGTCCTGTGCGGCAGCCTTCCGGTGCAGTGGTGTGGACGTGGAAGTTTGGGAGCGATTGCCGCTGCGGCCGAGGAGCTTGACCAGATGCCGAATGTGACCGTGGTCAACCCCTTCCGCGTTGCCGTGTCCATGCGGCGGCAGTACTTGGAGTATCTGGCCGAGTCCCTGCCCATTCACCACACACAGACTCGATTGGCGACGCAATTCCGACAGCAGCTCGCATTGCCCGACGCGTTCGTGCGGGAACCTCTCATCTCCGCGATTCCCAGCTACCGGACAGTGCAGACACCTCGGCAGCTATTTGATCGACCGTCCTCCCCGACTCTCAACTCGCGGATGGCCTCCCTCAATCCAATGGCGTTTCAGGCCGACCGCCCGCTCTATGAGCATCAGGTGCGGGCCATCACCGCGATTCAGGCCGGACGCAACGTGGTGGTGGCAACCGGCACCGGCAGCGGAAAGACCGAGTGCTTCCTGCTGCCGCTGCTTGATGAGGCGCTGCGTTCAGGTAAACCGTCGGGGGTTCGCGCGATTCTCGTATATCCCATGAACGCGCTCGCGAACGACCAGTTGGACCGCTTGCAGTCGCTGATTGCGGCCTCGGGCGTCACCTTCGGACGCTACACCAGCCAAACCCCTGAGGAGGTTCAGGCGAAGGATGGTCCGGCAACCTGTCCCAGCGAAATGCGGTCACGAGCCGAGATCCGGAAGCAGCCCCCGCAGCTTCTTCTGACGAACTTTGCGATGTTGGAGTACCTCCTCCTCCGACCCGACGACCAGGGCATTTTCCGCCACAACCAGGTCCGGTACATCGTGCTCGACGAAGCGCACAGCTATACGGGTGCGCAGGGCATCGACATCAGCCTCCTGATGCGGAAGCTCAAGCGGAAGTTCGGGGAGAGCGTGCAGTTTGTGCTCACCAGCGCGACGCTCGGCGATGAAGGAGCCGAGGCCGCCGCTCGGATCGCCGATTTCGCTTCGCGGTTGACCAGCGCGCCGTTCGCCGCGGAGGACGTGATCCGGGGCACACGCCAGAACGCCTTCGGGCCGGACGCCGTCACGGAGCTCTCCCCAGCCGCGGTCAAGATCCTGGCGGAGACGACCGACGAAGCGGCCGTGGCGGAAGCGCTGGGCGGCGTTGATGGCATGAAGCGTTTTCTGGAACGCGTGGGGGTCGCCGTCCAATCCGGCGAGGGACCCCGTCAGATGCTGTTCCGCTCCATGAAAGCGTTGGCCGTCGCCAGCGCCATGTGCGAACTCATCATCGAGAAACCACGATCAGTGTCGGACCTGGCCGAGCTGCTGACCGACAAGGGATTCGTGGTCACCCCCGCGGCCATCGAGCGGCTGCTCGTGCTCGCAACCAACGCCAGATCAGCCGACGTCGGGGGGGCCCCGATGCTGTCGGCCCGCGTGCACCAGTTCTTCCGCGGCGTCGCCGGGGCATGCGTCTACTTATCAACGCCCGCGTCTGGCGGGCCCACGACGGCCGAACACGTCGTAGACGAAATGGTCTTAGAAGACCGCAAGACCCTGGACGAGAAAGGCCGGTACCCACTCCCGCTTTCTGTGTGTCATTCGTGCGGCTTTCCATTTGTGGTTGTGCGCGAGGATGGCGAGCAATGGGGATATCCGACGCTCAACGACCAGGAGCCGCGCCTCGCGTTGACCTGGGTCAGCCCCAAGTACATGGGCGAAATCGACCAGGAGGAGGGCACCGAGGCCGACGAAGCTTCCGAGGGGGCGCGGTCCCTCTGGCTCGACACTCGGACCCGTGACCTGTTGACCGCAGAGCCGGGTTCTTCGGCGGAGAGCGTGATTCGAATGTGGGTTGTGCCGGCGTCCAACGACCAGGGGGACATTCAGACCTGTCCCTGCTGCGGAGCCGGAAGGGGCGCGTACCCATCAGTGGCGCGGGCGTTCATCACGGGAGATGACGCGCCGACAGCCGTGCTCGCGGAAGAACTCGTCCGGCAACTGCCCGAACAGGACAGCGGAAAGCCCGCCGGTGGCCGACGACTCCTGGCCTTTTCGGATAGCCGTCAGAGGGCAGCGTTCTTCGCGCCCTATCTGAGCCGGACCGTCGCGGAGGCCTCTTTCGTCGAACCGGTCCTCGCCGCCGTGCGAGCCGCGGAAACCAAAGGAGGGCCCCGGAGCATCCCCGAACTGGTCGAGGAAGCGGCCAAACTCGCCAGAAAGGCGCGATGGGTCATCGTGCGAACGACGGATGATGAGGGATACGACTGCTACGAGGTCCTGGATTCGCGAAACCTGCGTGGGCAAGACGAGCGAAAGCTGGTGCGGGAGAGTGCGCTGGTCCTCTACCAGCACATGACCTCGACACCGCTCCAGCGCACCAGGCTCCCCAGACTCATGCTCGCGGCGCCTGAGTTCGAGATCCGCCCCGCCGATGTTGCCGCTCTGACTTCCCGTGTTCCGGGCCTGTTCCGCGACCTGAATATCGGCGCCGATGCGGTGCAGCGGTTGTGCGCCTTCCTGATTAGGCGGCTTGCGATCGCGTTCCAGCCGGTCGGAATCGAGGCGAGAGAGCTGCTCCCTGGGGGACGGGCGAAAAAGAACGGTCCCCTTCAAGTGGCGGTGCACCGGGACCCTACCGGACTCCGCCAGCCGGGCATGCGGATCATGAGGTGGAATCCGTACCGTGCTCCACAACGAAGCCGCACACGCTCGATTCAGGTCAGTCACGTGCGGGACATAGTGACGAAGGCGCTCCGCCTCTACGGAGAGGTGCAGCCGTCGCTCATCGACGCCACGCTCGAAGCGGTCTGGGACGTGTTCAGCGACCCCGACTCACCCATGTTGCTCCCCTTGGGAACCGGGCTCTTCCAGGTCCCCGCCGGTGCCATTCTGGTTGTGAGCCGGCGCCAGTGGTACCGATGCGAGACGTGCGATGCAAGAACCATTCACTCGCTTGGGAGCCAATGCGAGGTCTTCGAGTGCGGCGGCAAGCTCACCCCCGTCGCCGACCCCGCCGCGGAGTGCGCCAGCAAACACTTGGCACGCCGCTACCAGGCCGAGCCTCTGCCTCTGCGGGTGCGCGAGCACACCGCACAGTTGAGTCTGGAACACGGAAGGGAGTATCAGGATGAGTTCAAGGCCGGGAACTCGAACGTGCTCAGCTGTTCTACGACATTTGAAATGGGGGTCGATATCGGGGACCTGGACTCGGTGCTCCTGAGAAACGTGCCTCCTTCGACATCAAGCTATCTGCAAAGAGCCGGGCGCGCCGGTCGGCGGAATCAATCGCTCGCGCACGCAGTCACTTACTCGCGGTCTATCCCGCATGACCTCCATCACTTTTTCAGCCCCCTCGACATGGTCGCCGGCCGCGTACCTGTGCCCATCGTCCACACGCAGAACCGGATCTTGACGCAGCGCCACGTGAACAGCCTCTTGCTCGGCCGCTTCCTGCTCTGGCTGATGAACTCCGGCGCCATGAAGCATTTCGACAAGCAGCCGAGATCTCTCGGACAGTTCCGCGCGGGCGAGACTGACAAGCACCTTGGGTTCTTCCCTCTGTCGATTGATGGACCTGCTAGCCCTGCGGACCTCTTCGGTACGTGGTGCCAACAACACGAGGCAGAGATTCTCGCCGAGGTGCGGGCATTCATCCCTCCCATGCCGGGACTCACCGCGGAAGCGGCGATTGCTGAGGCCAACGCCATGCTGTTCGCACGCGACCCTGTGGCGGCGGAGCGGACCGCATGGCACAAGGGCCTGAGGTCGCACCTCGTGGGATACCAGCTTCAGCAGGATGAATTGAAGACGGAGGCGGATAAGGCCTGGGTCGAAGGCGACCACAAGCGCGCGGGGGCGCTCAAGCAGGCCGCGGAGCGAGTGACGCGACTGGCCGCGGACATCTGTGATCAAGACCTGATCAACTTCCTCGCAAGCGAGCACTGGCTGCCCAACTACGCCTTTCCGCAGGATGTCGTGCGTCTCACGGTGCGGTCGGGCAACATCAGCTCTCGGATGCGTCTGGAGCGGTCCCGCGACCAGGGCATCTCGGAATACGCCCCTGGGTCGGAGGTAATCGCCGATGGCCTTTCGTTGTCGAGTGTGGGGATCGACCTGGAACGTCGCGAGCCCCGGTTGGAGTCCGTGTCATTTCTTCCCGGTCACCGAATCACCATCTCGGATGCACAAGACACGCTAGCTCGCGCCGGCCGACAGGCTATCGACTTCATTCAGCCTCTAGGATTCACGACGAACGCCTTAGACCCGCCGGCGCCCCCAAATCTCTTCAGGCGACGTCCGCCCCCCAGTACCGAGGTGTTTTTGGCGGAAGGCGCTCCCGATGACGCGTTTGTCGTCTGCGAGGGCCTGCGTCAAGTGCGTTCTGCGCTTGGTCGTGACTCCCGACTCTTCCGCGCCAACCTTGGGAAGCAGAAACGCGGCTTCGCCGTGTGCCTGCGTTGCGGGACCCAGCGAATCAGCAACGCCAAAGGACTACACGATGCGCCGTGGGGCGGCAAGTGTGCGGGTCAGTTCCGGCCCCTAGCTCTGGCCCATGACTTTCGGACGGCCGTGCTCCAGATTCAGTTTCTCGGCGCCGGCGCTCCGGACGTTGGTGACCAAGCGTTCTGGCATACGCTCGCGGCCGCAATGTCCAACGCGGCGTGTGACCTCCTGGAGATTTCCCGAAGCGACTTGGTGGCGGGGTATCGCGCCAGCAGCGAGACTGGTAAAGAGGCAGAGCTGTACTTGTACGACCGCATCCCAGGAGGCGCGGGATACGCGGAACGCATCCAGGAGCGCCTGGTGGATGTGCTGGAGCGGACACGGCTCTTCCTGCAGCAATGCGACAATCCCCGGTGTGACCCGAACGGCAGTTGCTACAGCTGCCTGCGCAGTTTCGCAAACCAGTTCCATTGGGAGCACTTGCAGCGGTCCATTCCGATGTCGTGGCTTGAACGCGTACTCGCCAGCAGATCATGAAAACGAGGCAGTCCGATGGCGATCGACATCATCGGAGCGGAGGGATCAGCCGAGTGGGACGCCGCCACTGAGTTCAGCGAGATGCTCTCCACGGTGCTGCGACTGTCGGATGCCGTAACCATTGTCGCGGGAGCGAAGTGCTGGGGGCAAGGCAAGGTCGACGTCGACCTGGTCGCCCTGGGGAGCATGGGCAAGGGTCTGCTTCTGGATTCGAGAATCATGCTGGAGGAATTCCGGGGCAAGCCAGCGTACCTGTCGAGTTTCGCTCTGACAGTCGAGGTCAAGGACCTCCCGCCCGAACGACTGCAAATCGCCGGTCACAACAAGATACTCGGCGAATACCGCGGTGTGTGGTCTGACCTCTCGGAGCAGGCATTCAAGCAGCGGTACGCGGCTAAGGGCTTCGTCGAGGGCTTGGGCCTTGAGAGTCCGTTTTGGTATCCCTTCCTATGGCTACGGAACGTCGCCGCCCCGCCCAGCTCAAGCCGGAGGACGTCTGGCAGCGTAGCCCGGAGGTGTTCCAGTGGGACTACGCCCTGGTCGACGAGGGCCAAGACTGGCCGGATGACGAGAGGGACCCGAAGCGGCGTCGACGCGCCTGCCGCCGGCTGCGACCCGCTGACGCCTCGGGAGCCTGCGGCCCAACAGTTTCCGGTTTCGGACTGAGCCCGTGCACCCCTAGGCGACCTGACCCCCTTGACCGCTCCAAACCAGGCTGGTAAGATTTTCTTACCAGTCGAAAGGACACCTGTGACCACACGAATCAAGTCCGATGAGGCCGTCGAACGGATCGTCCACGAGCTCCTGAACCGGGGAGGCCATCCGGCGTCCGTGGGTGACGGCGCCAACCTCATGCAGGCGGGTCTCACCAGCCAGGACGGCGTCGAGATGGCGTGCGACCTGGAGGCCAGGCTGGGAATCACCATCCCCGCCGACTTCAACCCGCTGGTCCACGAGAGCGGCAAGCGCATGCGCACGCTCGGTGAACTCAAGGCGTGGGCCCGCGCCCAGCAGCCGACCCCGGCAAAGAAGGGAGGCTGAAAGCATGGATGAACCAGCCGTACAACGTGAAGCCATCGCCCGGCGACTCCGGGTCGCGCGGGAACAGGCGGGCCTGAGTCAGGGTCAGGTGGCCAAGCTCATGAGCTGGCACCGCCCCACCGTCAGCCAGATTGAAGCCGGTCAGCGACGGGTCAGCGTCGAAGAGCTCTCCTCGCTCGCTAAACACTACCGCGTCTCCGTGTCGTGGTTGGCGAAGACCGGTGACCCTGACCAGGACCCGGCCGACCCGCAGCTCGAGCTCGCCGCGAAGGAACTCGGGCGGCTCAAGCCCGACGACCTCCAGCGCGTCATCAAACTGCTCACCGCCCTCAAGAAGAGAGGGGGTGGGGATGGCCATCACCGTTGATGTCGCCCGCCTGGCGCTGCGCAAGGCCATCGAGACCCGCAAGCGCCTGGCGATCCCGATGGACCATGCCGTGTGCGCCGTGGATATCGCGCAACAGCTCGACGTCGAAGTGTGGTTCCAGCCGCTCCCTAGCTTGGCGGGAATGTACTCCGGGGGGGACGACCCGACGATCATCATCGGCTCGGACCGCCCCGCCGGCTACCAGGCGTCGGTGTGCGCGCACGAGATCGGCCACCACGTGTTCGGGCACGGCACCAGAGTGGACGAGTATGTCGAGGGCGCCGGTCGCGCCCGATCCGACGACCCGGACGAGTCGCTCGCCAAGCTTTTCGGGGGCCATCTTCTCATGCCGCAGGCCGCCATCGCGCGCGTGTTCGCGGCGCGTGGATGGTCGTTGGACCGCCCGACGCCCGAGCAGGCGTACATCGCCGCCGGATACCTGGGCGTGGGTTACCAGGCGCTCGTCCATCATCTCCGATGGACGATCCGCTCACTCACCGGACCCGTGTTCGACCATTTGCTCGGCTTCCAGGCCAAGAACATCCGTCAGACGCTCCGCGGCCGCCCCACGCCTGAGAACCTGATCGTTGCGGACGTGCATTGGCTGGACCGCTCCGTGGACCTGGTCACCGGAGACCTGGCGTTTCTGCCCGCCGGTGCACGGGTGGAAGGCGCCGCTGTTCAGGTCATCGACGAAGGGGCCGAGCGCGTAACGGTCCGCGCCGTTCGGGCCGGCCTTGCACGGGCCGCGGTCCCCCGGCCCGAATGGGGTTCGTTCATCCGCGTCATGCCGAAGTGCTACGACGGCGCCGCGGTCCACCGGCACCTGGAGGATCCAGATGAGCCATGAAGACTGTGTCGTTCCCGGCGGCAATCTCTCGGTGGCCTGGGCCCGGGCCTTCCTCCGCGTTTTCGATGCCCCGGGGGGAGAGCTCGCGCATCCCCTCCTGCTGTCCATCACCGAGTTCAACGAGCTTCGGGAGCCCGTTGAGAACGCGGACATCAGGGACGCCCTGGACGAGACGATCGACGCCCTCAACAAGGCGGGCGACAAACGCCGGCTGCAGGGCGTCTCCGCCACCGCCAGCACGATCTTCCCGCACATGTGCTGGTCCCCGAGAGCCGCCCGGCCCGCCGCCGAGCTTTTCGAGCACTACAAGACCAGGGTCTACCCACGGCTCAAGAAGGTCTGCTCGCTCAACTCGCACGGGACGTACTTCCTGCGCATGGTCGAATGCCCGAGCCCGCGCTCCGATGGCACCCACGTCAATCAGCTTGGATCGATTCTCGATTGGTGGTGGCGAGACCAGGCCCAGGGTAAGCGCACACGCCGGAGCGCCATGCAGGTATCCGTTTACGACCCACCCCGCGACCACACGGGCTCGGGTCAGGGAGGCTTTCCCTGCCTGCAGCAGGTCAGCTTTGGGTGGAGCGACCGCGGCCTCGTGCTCTCGGCGTACTACCCGACCGAGTGGATTCTCGACCGTGGATACGGCAACTACCTCGGGCTCTGCCAGCTCGGGGCGTTCATGGCCCACGAGATGAAGCTCCCCCTGGAACGGGTCAACATCTTCGTCGCACTTCCCGAGCGGGGAAGCGTTTCGAAGGCGGCAACCCAAGCGCTCACGGACCGTCTCCGTGAGTATGAGTTCGAGCCAGAACCAGCCACGGGAGGAGCCGCATGACGCCGGGACGTCTCATCATTCTGGAAGGGCCGGACGGTGCGGGCAAGAGCACGACGTCGCGGCGCCTGGCCGACCGGCTGCGATCGGCGGGCGAGACGGTGTCGTGTTTCGCATTCCCGGGCAACGAGCCCGGCTCCCTCGGCAAACACGTGCACGACCTCCACCATGAGCCGTCGCGTCATGGGGTCGCGCGGATCCACGAGACCGCCTTGCAAGTGCTCCACGCCGCCGCCCACATCGACGCCATCTACACCACCATCCGGCCCGCACTCGAACGAGGCGACACGGCGATCATGGACCGGTTCTGGTGGTCCACCATCGTGTACGGGCGCGTGTCGGGCGTTGAGCACGTGACGCTGTCTCTGCTCCGACAACTCGCCGAGCACCACTGGAGCTTCGTCGTTCCAACGGCGGCCTATGTCCTGATGGGGGCGCCGAAGGGCGTGCCTCCCTCGCAAGACCACATCTACCCTCTCCACACCGCGTACGCGGAGTTCGTTGAGTCGCTGCGCGTGCCCTTCCCTGTCCGGGTGCTTCACTCCGGCGGGGCAGATCGCCATTACGCCGGGCAGATTCTGGAAGACATCACGGTCCACAGCCGACCTAGTTCCGCATGAGTATGCCGATGCCGCGCGTCAACCCTCAGACCCGACCTTCCCGTAAAGCGTCCGACGCGCGGCGATCGGCACCGTACGTGTTCAGCCGGCTGGCCCCGGCTCACACGACCCCGGTCTATGACACCTACTGGCGCTTTGCGGCGGAGCGCCAGGCCATCCTCCTGCGTCGCGCCCGCGGGGCGCCGGCGCCTTGGACGAAGGATCCCGTATTCCGGCGCCACAAGTTCACCAACGCCTACCGCGCGGCGGACCGCGTTAGCCAGTTCCTGATCGCGAAGGTCATCTACGAGGGTCCAGACCATGCGGACGAGGTTGTGTTCCGAATCCTCCTGTTCAAGCTCTTCAACAAAATCGAGACGTGGTACCTGCTCCAGGAGCGCCTTGGAGAACTCTCGTGGAAGCAGTTCGATTTCTCTCGGTACGCCTCAGTCCTCTCGCGGGCCCGAGCGGCCGGAACGAGCATCTATTCGTCCGCTTACATCATGCCCTCCGCACGATCGGCGTTTGGCTCTGCAGAAAAGCACCGCAATCACCTCGCCCTGATCGAGCACATGATGCGGGACCGTGTGGCCAACCGGATCACGAAGGCTCCGAGCTTGGGTGACGTCTACGGAACGCTCCGGTCGTACCCATCGCTCGGCCCATTCCTGGCCTTTCAACTGGCGATCGACTTGAACTATTCACCGCTGATCGACTTCGATGAAATGTCGTTCGTCGTACCGGGTCCGGGGGCTCGAGACGGAGTCGCCAAGTGCTTCAGCGCACGCGGAGGGCTCAGCGAGGTCGATCTCATCAAGCTCGTCGCCGACCGCCAGGACGCCGAGTTTGAAAGCCGGGGCCTGAAGTTCGAGTATTTGGCGCATCGCCGCCTCCAGCTCATCGACTGCCAGAACCTCTTCTGCGAGGTTGACAAGTACGCCCGTGTGATCCATCCGGAGGTCCAGGGCATCAGCGGGCGGACGCGCATCAAGCAGATCTTCAAGGCCAGGCCAGAGCCGTTGACACTCTGGTTCCCTCCGAAGTGGAACGTCAACGAAGCCCTCTCCAAGCAGTTGCAACGGGTGCATGAGTGAATCTCTTCAAGGCAGAGTCCGGCGATTTGGCTTGGCGGCAAGCGGCCGACACCCTTGTCCATCGCCGCGGCACGCACATGGTTGACTCTCGTGCTGGCGCGACCGTTGAACTCCTCCATGCGGCCATCGCGATTGCAGACCCCCGTGCACGCTGGGTTGCTTCTCGTTTACCGGCGATGAACATTGCCCTCGCCGTGGCGGAGGTGTTGCAAATCCTGGCGGGTGGAGATGACGTGTCGTTCCTCGCGCATTGGTTCCCGAACTACCCAAGCTTTGTCGGGAGCAGGGACCGTGCTCATGGTGCCTACGGCGCTCGGCTTCGAGTCCGCTGGGGCTTTGACCAGCTCGCGCGGGCGGCGAATGCCCTGACTGCCTGCGGTGATACTCGACAGGTCGTGCTCTCGATCTGGGACCCCCGCGAGGACCTCCCATCCGACAAGGGAGCCCCGGGGTCCGGTGACGTCCCCTGTAACGTCCTGAGTTGCCTTCGCCTCGTGCAGGGCCGCCTTCACTGGCTCCAGAGCTCTCGGAGCAACGACCTGTTCCGCGGGCTGCCCAACAACCTCGTGCAGTTCACGTGCCTCCAAGAGGTCATCGCCGGTTGGATCGGCGCCGACGTCGGCAGTTACTCGCACACCATCAGCAGCCTGCACGCCTATGTCTCATCGCTCGATGAGTTCAGCATCGACTCGGACGTGCCCGCGATGCTCAGATCGGGCGACATCCGACTCCCGCGGCCCGACGCTGAGACCGCTTGGGGCGGCCTCTACCGAATGGCCCAGGAACTGGTTGCCCGACCGACAGGGAGTAGCCCAAATCTGCCATTACCCGCCGCTGCCACGGCCCTCGGTCCCCTTCAGTCCATGTACTGGATTCTCGTTGCCGAAGACGCGAGAAGGCGCGGCTGGCCCGCTGAATCTCTGGAAGCCGCTGCAAGGTGTAGTGACGGAGCCCTTTCGGCGATGTGGCTCCGATGGGTTCGGCGCCTTGAGCAGCGAAACCATCGGCCTGAGCCGATGCCGTAACTTTCGCAGTCGGCGCCGCTGATGCCTGTGAGCCAATTCCGCACATCCGGTGAAAGTCCATCCCGAATACACGACCTGAAGTGCGCCGTGGGTCGTACGTTGTGAACTCCCTTCTCAGACAACCCAGCGGCGCGTGTGTGGACCCTGCGCTCGGCCATCTCGCCGATGATCCGCGCCAGCGACTCACGTCGTGCACGTCCAGCGCGATGCCGTCCGCCACGGCCGTCACGGAGTCGGTGCGCCGGACGACGGTGAGGAGAAACCCCGGCAGCGCGAAGCGGCCACCGCGCGGACCACGGCCAGCAGCGACGTGGCGCGTTTCCACGACTCCGCATTCCTGCGGGCGGGCGATGCCATCGGACGACCTCACGCAATCGTCGAGCCCGCGGCCACTCCCGGGGGGACCACCCCGCCGGTCTCCCACGGCCCAACCAACCTACCGCCGAGTTCGGGCGCGACTTTGGGCGTCCAGCGGCCCCACCCAGCCGCGGTCTACGCCGGTGTCGCGCCCGGGGGTCTCTCGGTACCCGGGGGCGTTCGTTTCGCCCACCCGCAAGCCCCTCGGAATCCAGGCCCAAAATGGCGAACGCCGGGGCGTTCTCGCCCCGGCGTTCTTCGTTCACCTGCGGGTCGCTGTTGTTCGCGACCCGACTCCAAGTAGGGGGGGAGAGGTTCGAAGCAGCGACTTGCCGGGTTCATAGCGCCCGATGGGGCCAAAAGAACGAGCCCCAAGTCGCGCAAAAACAAGGGCTTGCGGCGAACCCGCAAGCCCTTTCCAAATAGCGGGGGCAGGATTTGAACCTGCGACCTCCGGGTTATGAGCCCGACGAGCTACCAGGCTGCTCTACCCCGCAATCTGACGGGACGATACGCCGCGCAGGGGTGATCGTCAATGAACCGGGTCGGAACGGCGGTTCACCCGTCCGCGTTCGATCGCCGTTGCGGATTCGGCGGCCATACGCTCCGCCTCCATGAACGCGAATCGACGGCTCAGCATCGAACGGGTCCCCGGTGCGTTCGCCGTCTGCCGCCTTCCGGCGGGCGCGGGGGTCGCGGAGTGGGGCGGGTGGGGCGCCGGTGAGGGGGCGGGGGAGTTCTGGACCGTTTCCGGCACGCGGGACGAAGTCTCGGTGACGTGCGCGGAGTCGCGCGTGCCCGCGGGCATCCGCGCGACGAAGGGCTTCGCGCTGCTGCGGCTCTCGGGGGAGATTCCCTTCAGCGAGACGGGCGTGATCGCGGCGATCGCGGGGCCGCTGGCCGAGGCGCGGATCAGCCTCGTGCCGATCGCGACGTATGACACGGACTACTTTTTGGTGCAGCAGGCGGACCTGGCGCGGGCGGTGGCGGTTCTGCGTGCCGCCGGGCACACGCTGCACGGGCTGTGACGCGCGGGGCATCCGAGGTCGCGCGACGCCCGTGACGCTGCGTAGGATGCCGCATGGCGGACCGGATCAATGTTCTGCTCATGGGCGGCGGAGGACGCGAGCACGCCATCGCCGACCGTCTCACGCGCTCGCCGCGGCTCGGCCAGCTCTGGATCACGCACGGGCAGAACCCGGGATTGGCGGCACTCGGGCGCGTCGCGGACGTGCCGGTCGCCATCCGCGAGTCGTACCGGCTCGTGCAGTTCTGCGACCATCACGACATCGGGCTGGTGGTGATCGGGCCGGAGGAGCCGCTGGCCGAGGGGTTCGCGGACAAGCTGCGGACGCCGACGCGCAAGGTCTTCGGCCCCGGGGCGGACGGGGCGCGGATCGAGGCCGACAAGGCCTGGGCCAAGCAACTCATGCGGGGCGCGTCGATCCCCACCGCCGAAGCGCGCGTGTTCACCGACGCGGACGGGGCCAGGACGTACCTGCGGTCGCGCGAACACCCGCCGGTGATCAAGGCGTCCGGTCTGGCCAAGGGCAAGGGTGTCTTCGTTCCCGATTCGCTCGCCGAGGCGCTCGACGCGATCGACCGGATCATGGTCCAGCGTGTCTTCGGTGACGCGGGGCGCGAGGTCGTCATCGAGGAGCGGCTCACCGGTTCCGAGGTGTCGGTGCTCGCGCTCGTGGATGGGCGGAGCATCTACGTGCTCGAGACCGCTCAGGACCACAAGCGGCTCGGCGACCGTGACAGCGGCCCGAACACCGGCGGCATGGGCGCGTTCACGCCCTCAACGATCGTCGATGAAGCCACGATGGCCAAGATCCAGAGCCTGGTGCTCGTGCCCGCGCTCGACGCGCTGCGCCGCGATGGGATCGACTTCCGCGGCGTGCTGTACGCGGGGATCATGCTCACCCACGCCGGGCCCAAGGTGCTCGAGTTCAACTGCCGCTTCGGCGACCCGGAGTGCCAGGCGATCCTCGTTCGGCTCAAGTCGGACCTGCTGGAGCTGATGCTCGCGACGTGCGACGGAAAGCTCGCCGATACCGACGTGGAGTGGGAGCCGGGGGCTTCGTGCTGCGTGGTGCTTGCCGCCGAGGGCTACCCGGAAAAGCCCAAGTCGGGGGCGGTGATCCACGGGCTCGACGCGGCCGCGGCGGTCGAAGGCGTGACCATCTACCACGCGGGAACCACGCGGGCGCGCGACGGCACGATCGTGACCGCCGGCGGGCGCGTGCTCGGCGTGACCGCGGTCGGCGCGGACTTGGAGCAGGCGCGCCGCCGGGCCTACGCCGCGTGCGACCTGATCGTGTTCGCGGGCAAGACGTACCGGACGGATATCGGGATCAAGGCCGCGCCGACCGGATGAGGGCGGGCCGCACGCCCGCCCCGTCGTGCCGGGTTCGGCCTGGTTTCAGGCCGTTTGCCACGCCCGCCGATCGTGTTATGCTGCCCGCGGTGACGCCCCTCACGGCGCACCGGGGGTATCTCGATGCCGCACTCGCTGCGCTTCCACCCGGATTCGTCGATGGGTAGTGGTGTGGGCTCGGGCCTGGGGTCCGGTCCCGTGCCGGTTCCCTCCCGGACCATCCCGTCGTCGGGCGTGCCCGCTTCTGGCGCACCGATCGCGGTCGGGCCCGTTCCGGTCGCGCGACCGGCCGGGGTTCCGATGGATCCGGGCTCGCCGAAGATCCGATCGATGGATCAGAAGCTCGGCGGCGGGCGGCACGAGGACGACTGGAAGCGCTCGCCCAACGTGACCAAGACCGGGGCGATCCACGTGCGGTCGTTCCATTGCAAGCTGACGGGGGACGCGCTGGAGAACCTCGACCGGCAGGTCAACGAGTGGCTCGACGCCCACCCGCAGTACGAGGTGAAGTTCGTGAGCACGACGGTGGGGGAGTGGACGGGGAAGCTCAAGGAGCCCAACCTGATCATGCAGGTGTGGGTGTGAGGCCGGCGATCAGTGATCAGTGATCAGTGATCGGTGATCCGTGAACAGAGAACGGTGGACGGTGAACGGCGGGGTGCGACCGCCGCAGGCCAGCCGCTCGTTGCTCAGTGCCAGTTGCCACGGCAATCCCCAGCACCTGAATTGCTGCTGCGCCGATAAGCGGCGCTCCGATGTAGTCGGCGTGTGCGGCATCCTCGCCATCGCTACGGTCCGGGGTCGGCGGCTGACGATCGACGACGCCGCGATCGCGCGGATGCGCGACGCCATGACCCACCGTGGACCGGACGCCTCGGGCGCCTGGCGCGACGGCAACGTCGCGCTGGCACACCGGCGGCTCATCGTCATCGATCCCTCGCCCGAAGCCGGCCAGCCGATGCGGACCGCCGACCGGCGTCTCTCGCTGGTCTACAACGGGGAGCTCTACAACGACGCCGATCTGCGCCGCGAGTTGGGCCGCGCCGGCGTCGCGTTCCGCACGGCATCGGACACCGAGACGGTGCTGCACGCGCTCGCCGTGTGGGGGGGCGACGCGGGACGCGAGGCGCTCCCCAGGCTCCGCGGCATGTACGCGTTCGCACTCCACGACGCGCGCGAGCACACCATCATGGCCGCACGCGACCCGCTGGGGGTCAAGCCTCTCTACTGGTGGCGGGGTCGGGCCGCCGACGGCGCCTCCCTGCTGATCCTCGCCAGCGAGATTCAGGCGATCCTGGCCCACCCCGACGTGCCGCGCCGACCCGACGCGGCCGTGGTGAGCTCGTACCTCACGACGATCCGAACGACGCTGGGGGACCGCACGCTTTTCGACGGCGTGCGGACGGTACGCCCCGGCGAGTCGATCGTGTTCGACCTCTCCGGCGACACGATCCGCGCGAGGCACGCGACGACGCCGCGACCCGCCGTCAGCGTCGAACCGGGGCTCGATCCCGTCGGGTCCGTCCGGGCGGCCGTCGAGGACTCCGTGCGGCGGCACCTCCGATCGGACGTGCCGATCTGTTGCCTGCTTTCGGGCGGGCTGGACAGCACGATCGCGGCATCCGTGGCGTACCGGGCGATCGGCGAGCTGCACACGTACTGCTCGGGAGCGGCGCCCCCGGCATCGGGCGGCATGGGCGGCCCGCCCGTGCAGGATGATTTTGCGTTCGCGCGGCTGGCCGCCGAGGGCCTCGGCACGCGACATTCGGAGGCGCCCGTGAGCCGTGCGCTGTTCCGCGAGCGCTGGCCGGCGATGGTGCGGGCAACGGGGCTGCCGTTGAGCACGCCCAACGAGGTGGCGATCAACGAGGTGGCGTGCCGGATCCGCGCCGACGGGCGGATCGTGACGCTCAGCGGCGAGGGGGCGGACGAGCTCTTCGCGGGGTACGAGGCGCCGATGCTCGCCGCGCTGAAGTTCGAGGAATCGTTGTCTACAGAGCCCGCAGCGCGAGCGACGGGTTCGGTTGGTTCAACACAACACCGTGCCGCGTGTGCCTCCCGCCGCGCCAGGTTCCAGATCGATTCCAACGCCTGGGTCGCGTTAGACGCGAAGCCCGCCATCCTGGCCGAACCGATCGCCCGCGCCATCGAGGGCGACGCGGTTCTCATCGAGACCTACGAACGCGAGTGGGACGCGATCGCCGATGGACCTGATGACGACCCCTTGCAGTCGCACCTGCGTTTCCATCGCCGGACCAACCTCGCGGGCCTGCTGCTGCGGCTGGACTCGGCCACGATGCTCGCGGGAGTCGAGGGGCGCACCCCCTTCGCCGATACGAACGTCCTCGCGCTCGCCGAAGCCTTGCCGATGGCGTGGAAGTTTCGGCGCGGCACAACGATCGAGACCAAGCGAGCCCTGCGCGAGGCGTTCGCGCCCGATCTCCCGTCCGAGATCGTGACCCGCGCGAAAGCCAGCTTCCCGCTCCCGTTTCAGGAGTGGGTCGCGGATGCGGCCCCCGCGCTGCGTGATTCGCCCTTTGCCCGCGAGTGGTTCAGCGAGGCCGCCGTCGCGACCGTGGCCGCGGAGCCCACGCGGCTCTGGCAGCTCGCCTGGCCGATGGTCAACCTGTCGCTGTGGGGCGATCGGTAGTGGGGCTAGCGGCCGCCCGCCCGAGCGCGTCCCCCGCCAGCCGATACACCGTCCACTTGCTCAGGGCCTCGGCCCCCAGCGACCGGTAGAAGCCGATCGCCGGCTCGTTCCAATCCAGCACCATCCACTGCATGTGCCGGCAGCCGCGCTCCGCGGCCACGCGCGCGACGTACAGGAAGAGCGCTTTGCCCAGGCCCCGCCCCCGCGCCGCAGGGCGCACGAACAGGTCCTCCAGGTACAGCCCTGGGCGGCCCAGCCACGTCGAGAAGTTATGGAACCAGAGGGCGAACCCCTCCGGGCGGCCGTCGAGCTCGCCGATCGCGCACTCGGCCGCCGGTCCGCGCCCGAGCCCATCGCCGAAGAGGTGGTGCTCCAGCAGCGATTCGGTGGCCACGACCGCGTTTGGTTCCTCCTCGTACTCGGCCAGCGCACGGATGAGCGAGAGGATCAGCCCCACGTCGCCGCGGGTCGCGGAGCGGATGCGGATTGCGGGGGCGGCGCTGGCGGGCGGGGTGTGGGGCGTGGTCGGGGTCATGCCGGATCGTAACGCGGTCGTGATGCGCAACCGCAATCGGGCCAAGGGCGGAGTACGCGCCAGCCGCTTGGCGTGGAACCTGCCACCGGGGCCGGAACCCGCGGATTGCGCAGATTTTTCCGTCTTCCTCGGGTACCTTTCTTCCGGGCCCATCCCGGAGTACGTCGCGTGACATCGAACCCGTGCCGCGTGATGGTGCCGTTCGTCGCGGCCGTCTTGTGTCCGCTCGCCCTCGCCGACGACTGGTCGAACTCGGGCGGCAACGCCGGGCGCAACGGGCGCACGACCGAGTCCGGCCCGGGCGCCGCCGACGTGCTCTGGTCCGGCGGACGCCCCTCGATCATCGCCTGGCAGCCGGTTATCGAGGGCGGGCGCGTGTTCATGGTGCGGCAGACAGGTTTCCTGCCCGCGGCCGCGCCGAACGACTCGCCGGTCGTTGCCCAGGATCTCGACACCGGCGCAGAACTCTGGTTCAAGCACTTGCCGCACGCGGCAGGAGACTGGACGGCGTGGGTCGCTGGCGTGAAAGATGGTCGCGTCTTCGCATCGCGCGGCGGGAACGGCGCGAGCGTGTCTGCGCCGCTCTACGCCCTCGACGCCGCCACCGGCGGCGTCCTGTGGGACTCCGACGACCTGATCGACGCCGGCCCGTATGACGGCGTGGTCTTCGCGGACGACGGCGACCCGTTCGTCGGCAGCTTCCAGGACATCTGGCGGATCAACGCTCAGGACGGGACGACCGTGTGGCACGCGACGCGGACGTGCTCGGTCAGCAGCAGTTGCGGCGGGGCGCTGGGGCCGGGCGGGGCCGCGTTCTACGTCGCGGACGCCGCGGTCGGGGGGCACGTCATCAAGCGGTTCAACGCCGCGACGGGGGCGTTCGAGTACGCGGGGCCGGCGATGACCGGGTTCACGCTGCAGAACACGCCGCTGGTCGGGCCGGATGGGAGCATCTACCTCTCACGCACGCAGAACAACGTGGCGACCGACTTTTTTTACGCGTTCGCGGACTCGGGTGCGGCGATCACGCAGAAGTGGTTCGTGCCCGCGCGGTGGACGGTTGTGTCCGAGTTCGCGGTCGGCGCGGATGGATCGGTGTACATGCTTGCGCCCGGCACCGTCGTCCGCCGCCTGCACCCGGACACGGGAGCGATCGTGAACGAATCCGCGCCGATCGTGTCGGATTTCAACGCCCAGCCGCGCCTGGCGACGGACGCGGTCGGGCGCGTGTACCTTTCCAACGGGTCGTTCATGAACGGCCGTTTCTACTGCTTCAACGCGGACCTGACGGAGCGATGGAACACGCCCGTCCCGAACAGCAACATCGGCGGCCCGGCCATCGGCGAAGCCGGTACGCTCGTGGTCGCGGGGATCGGCACGAGCGTGCGAGCGTTCCGCGTGGAGCCGTGCTACCCCGACTGCAACGCCAGCGGCACGCTGACGGTGGCGGACTTCGGCTGCTTCCAGGGCAAGTACGTTCTGGGCGATCTCTACGCCGACTGCAACGCGACCGGCTCGCTCACTCTCGCCGATTTCGGCTGCTTCCAGGGCAAGTACGTCCTCGGTTGCCCGTAGCGGAAGAGACGAAGTGGGGAGGGGCGGCGCCGCGGGGCGCAGCGGGCGATTCTGCGCCGCAGGCAACGGTTCGCGGGCCGGATCACTCACCCGGGATGTACGAGATCACGCCCTCCCACGGGCTCGACGCTGTCGCGTAGAGCTTCTTCGCGATCCGACCCGCGAGGTAGGACTGGCGGCCGGCGACACAGGCGTGCCTCATCGCCGAGGCCATCAGCACCGGGTCCGTCGCGTGAGCGATCGCGGTGTTGAGCAGCACCGCGTCGGCGCCGAGCTCCATCGCGATAGAGACGTCCGAGGCCGCCCCGACTCCGGCGTCGAGGATAACGGGGTAGTGAGAGGATGAGGCGATGAGAGGGTGAGCCGGCGAAGGCGTGACCACTCCCGTCCCTCCCCCTGTCTGGCTGACTCGCTGTGTCGCCGTTTCGCTCATCCCCGTCCCCGGTCCCTTGTCCTCCCCCCCCTTCAACGCCTCCAGGCACAGCACGATGTTGTTGCGGTTCAGCACGCCCTGGCCCGAGCCGATCGGCGAACCCGCGGGCATGACGCACGCCGCTCCCGCGTCCTTGATCCGCTGGGCGCAGATCGGGTCGTCGCTGGTGTACGCCAGCACGTCGAACCCCGCGCCCACCAGCGCCTTCGTCGCCTCGATCGTGCCGACCGGGTCCGGCAGGAGCGTCTTCTTGTCGCCGAGGACCTCGAGCTTCACCCAGGCCGCGCCGGGGTTGCCGAGCTGCTCCAGCAGGTCGCGCCCGAGGTGAGCGACCCGCACCGCGTCCTGGGCCGTGAAGCACCCCGCGGTGTTCGGCAGGATCGTGTAGCGGGCCAGGTCGAGGTGGTCGAGGAGCGACTCGCCCCGCTCGTTGACGAGCCGTTCGCGGCGCACGGCCACGGTCACGACCTGTGCGCCGCTGGCGTCCAGCGCCGCCCGCATGGTCGCGTAGTCCTTGTACTTGCCCGTGCCGACGATGAGGCGGCTGGTGAACGTCCGGCCTGCGAGGTGCAGGACATCCGGCGCGGGCGACGTGGCGGGCGGGCGGGCGGCCCGCGAAGTGGTGGAGGAGTTCGGCTTGGTTTCGATCGTGCTCATGGGCAGGCAAGGACGGGCCGAACGCCCATATCACCAGAATCCGGCTACCCCCCGCCGACCAGGGACACCAGTTCCACCCGGTCGCCGTCGCGCAGCGCCGTCCCGGCATGCTCCCGCTTGGGCACCAGACACGTGTTCACCTCGGCCGCGCATGCACCGCCGAACAAGCCCAGGAGTCGGATCAGCGCCTCGACCGTCGTGCCCGGTGGAACAGGTGTCGGCTCGCCGTTGACCCGGACGATGATCGTGTCAGTGGGGGCCGTGGCGGGCATGACGCAAGTGTAGGGGTAACGCTCCGGCCCGCGACGGCGTATGGTTTCTTGTGGCAGGATCGGTAACCTCGTGGACCGGGTCGTGCGTTCCCTCACCCAGCCGTGAACCCCCAACGAACAACTCGTGCGCGGTGGGGGAGACTCCCGGTCGCGCTCGGCGTGCTGGCCGTGATCGCCTGCGCGCTGTCGGGGGGTGGGTGCCGCGATAAGGGGTACAGCCAGGCCACGCCGGACGATGTGCTGGTCACGGCCCGAAAAATGGTCGAGAACGGCGACGCCCGCCGCCTGTCGGACCTGATCTACGCCGACTCGCCCCAGATGCGCCAACTGCTCAACGACCTGGGCCGCACCGCGGGGCTCCTGGCGAAGCTCGGTCGGACGATCCAGGCGAAGTTCCCCAAGGAAGTCGAGTCGCTGAGGCTCGAGGCCGAGGAGGCCGCAAAGAACGGGCGCGGGTCGTCGTTTGTGGGGCAGATGCTCGGCATGGCGAACCAGAGCCGGCGGGCGCGGCGCGACCCGGCTGTCGCCCAGGAGGCCCGGCGGACGTTCGACCGCATGGCCATCGAGGTCTTCGCCGATCCCTACGCGTGGCTTACGCGAAACACCGACCGCCTGCGGGCCTCGACCGAGAAGATGCCAGACGGCACGGCGGTGATCCAGTGGGACTCCGACCCCGAGGCCGAGGGCAAGGACGACTGGAAGCCGGTGGCCGGTTTCGGCCTCCTGGGCATGAAGCAGGACCGGGGCAAGTGGTACGTGGTGCTGCCGACGAACCTGCCGCTGGTCAGCGGCGCGGTGCCCAAGACGCCCGAGGAGTGGGAGATCGCCAGCTATCTGCTCGAAGTCGTGGACAACATGATCATCGACTTGGACTCGGACGTGGAGCAGGGCAAGGCCCGCACGCTCGACGACGTGGCCCGCGCGGCCGGGGAGAAGGCCTTCCTGCCCGCGGCGTTCGCGGTGCTCGCGTACGGCAAGGCGATGGACGAACGGAACAAGGCCGACCGTGCGGCGAAGGCCGCGAGCGCCCCGGTCCCGCCGTCCGCGTCACCCGCCCAGAAGCGATGACCGCCCGCCGCCGATCCCCGCGCCGAAACCGCGGGGCCGCCCGCCCGCGCCGGGGAGCCCGCGCGGCTGGAGCACGAAGCCGATGGTGGTGTTGCCCGAGATGTCGTTGTAGCCGACGCCGACGCCGAGCCACACATTGGGGAAGGCCCGGCGCACGTCCACAAAGAACGATTGGAACTCGGCCCGGTCGGTGTCGTACGCCGTGCTGGCCGAGAGCGTGTACTTGGGCGTGAGGATGTACTGCACGCCGAAGTCCGCGAAGGTCTGGTCCTGCGAGTTGATGTACCGCACGTCGGTGAAGACGGAGAAGTCGGGCGAGTGCTGGATCATCGCGCCGACGCTCGTGCGGGCCTGCTGGTTCAGGTCGAAGTCGTAGACGCTCTCCGCCGCGAGGGCGACGACTTCCGTCACCTGCCACGCGGCGGAGGCCGACGCGAAGTCGCCCAGGCTCGACTGCTCCGGTCGGTAGCCGATGAACCGGCCGATCGGGGAGCGGGCGGGCCCGGTGCCGTCACTGAACACCAGCTCGGTGTTCAGCTTGAACACGTCCACCGAGCGCGTCCGCCCCGGCCCGCCGCGCTGCGTCTGCCATGTCTGGTCCAGGGCCAGGCGGATCATGTCGCCCTGCGCGATGGACTCCACGGCCTCGTCGTAGATCGGCAGGTCCTCGCGGTCGACGTTCGTGTGCGCCGACCAGACCGTGAGGCTCGGCGTGACCACGTGACGGACGCGGTGCAGGTCGAAGAACCGCGACTCAACGCCGTTATCGATGCGGTGGAACTCCGTGGAGACGTGCGCCCCGCCCGCGCCCCACGTGCGGACCCGTTCGTCGGCCTCCGCCGAGAAGTCCGTGAACGTGTGATCGTACATCGTGACCCGCCCGACGACGAACGGCGTGAACCGCACGGGCCCGGCCGCGAGCTGGGCGCTGACCTCGTGGCGGGTGTCGAAGCGGGTGACGGGCTCGCTGTTGAGCCCCTGCGCCCGCAGCGCCTCGGCGATCGACTGGTCGGGGGTGATCCCGAAAAGCTGCTGCGAGAGGGCGTTGGTGGTGAACCCACGGTCGCGCGCCTCGGGTTCGTCGAACTCGAACCGCACGCGGCCCAGGCGCGTGTCGGAGGTGTAGGTCAGCAGGCCCGGCGAAAGGCCCGGGAGCAGGTCGTCCGCCGGCCGCGTGTAGGTCGCCTCGGGCATCCGCTGGACCGTGTACCCCTGGCTCTGGAGCAGGTAGTCGTTGGCGATGAAGTCCACGAGCGTGCTCTTGACCTGTGCCGTGAACGACGTGGTGTCGTCGGTGCGCCGGGCGTAGAGCGAGTTCTCGAACTCGCGGCGGTTGCGCTGCAGCGGGTCGAAGAACGCGTCCACAAACGTCTCATCGCTGATCAGGGCCCCCTGGGCCAGCATGGTCCAGTGCTCGGCGAACCGCCCGCGGTACTCGCCAAGCGCCAGACCGCGGAAGTCACCGTCGCGGTTGATCCGCCTCCCGGCCGATGTGAGGTCGCTGCCGGAGTCCGTCGGCAACGTGTAGGCGACGATGCTCGCGCCTGCCTCCGGGACCGTCCACGACCAGTCCAGGCCCACGGCCGGCCCGCGCTCGAAGTAGTAGTCCCCCAGGAGCTCGAGCGATTGACCCGGGGGAAGGTCAAAGCCCAGGAGGGACGCCCCGTGCCAGCCGGTCTTGATGGCCATGCCGGTGCCGTTGGAGCTCTCAACGCGCAACTCACGGATCGGGATCGCGGTGGGGTCGCCGCGGAACCGCGGGAACCAGAGCACGGGCAGGCCGCCGGCGCGCACGGTGAGGCTCTTCGCGTCAAGCCAGACCGAGTTGGACCCATCCCGGTCGGTCCCGGCGATGGTGATGCTCGACGCGCCGAGCGAGAGGCCCGGGTCGAAAAACGCGGTGTTGGTCAGCCGGGCGTTCGTGGCCGTGTAGCGGTTCTCGGCGAGCTGTTCGATGGTCTTCGCGCGGACGTACAGCGGCAGCCCGCGTTGCTGGTCGTAGGTCCAGAACACCGCGTCGATGAGCAGGGCCCGGTTGTCGCGGCGCGAGTAGTAGACGCGCGGCGCACGCACGCGGTACTGCCCGTCGTCCGCGTACACGTCACCTTCAAGGTACACGCCGCGAACCTGGTCGGCCGAGAACCGCGCCTCCGCCGGGGCCGCGCCGGGCTCCACGAACACCACGGCGCGCTCGGCCGTCAGTTGCAGGGTGCGGTCGCGCCGCGCGTCCCAGTAGACCACCGTCACGGGGCTCCGCTCGTCACCGGTCGCGGTGACCACGTTCTCGTCCCGCCCGGTCGTGACGATCACCTCGCCGGAGGCAATCGTGAAGATGCCGGTGGAGGCGAAGATCGGCTGCTCGCGCGACGACGGCGCCAGGCGCGCTGCCGCCTGGGCCACGCGCCGGGCCGTCGGGTCCTCCGCGGCGGGCTCGAAAGGGCGCGACGCGCCGGGGCGGATCGGTTCGTTGCCCGGGCGCGCGGGGGCCGCGTCCGCGGCGCCGAGCGCGGCGATGTCCTCGGCCGGCTGCTCGCCGCCCGCCAGCCGGCCCAGGTGCGCCGCGAGCTTCCGCTCGGCCTCGCGAACGAATCCGTCGCGCGGACGGTCGTCCGTGCGCAGGTCCGCACGCAGGGCGACGCCGTCGGGCGCGCGGAACACGCCCTGGACCGAGAGCCGGTCCGCCGCGAGGGCGACCGCCGCGTCCTCGTCGGGGGTCCCGACGCGGTCGAAGTAGACGAAAACCTGGAAGACGTCCGGGCCGCTCTCGGGATCGCTCGCGGGCAACGGCGCGAGCCACGCCGCCGCCCGGGCCGCGGTGAACCTGTGGATCCCGAGCCGGACTTTCACGTCGCCGTGCAGCACCAGGCGGGTCACGCCAACTTCGCCAATCGAGTCAGACCATGCCGAGACGCGTTGAGCACCGAACTCGATCGGCCCGTCCGTGCGCGGCGACGGGAGCCGCCCGTGGGCGAAGTCCCGGGTGGCGGGATCAGCGGGCTGGGCGCCCGCGGGCGCGGCCAAGGCGATCCCGGCGCTCGCGGCCAAGACCAACGTCCGTGTCGGCGACCATCGCGGGATCGGCATGCCGGGCGGCATAGTACCGCGCCGACCGCTCAGCGCACAACCGGCGTGCCGCGACCCCGCGACGCTGGCGCGGGCGTCCCCGAAGCGCGCGAAGTCTCACGGGCACCCGAGGACGTACGTCGTCTGGAACGCGCTGAAGTCGGCGATGGTGAGCTGCCCGTCGTGATTGAAGTCCGAACGCATATCCCCGAACTGGTACGCCGTCTGGAAGGCGCCGAAGTCGGCCACACTCAGCTGACCGTCGCCGTTGAAGTCGGCCGGGCAGAGCAGCGACACGTCGAGCGACCGGATGAACCCGTCTCCGTCGGCGTCGAGCAGGTGGAAGTTCGGCCCGAAGTCGATGATGTCCACCACGCCGTTCGCCGTTCCGTCCTCGTCGAACCCCGTGCCGTCGAGCCCGGTGATCCCCGCGAGGATCGCCTGTCGATCGGCGAGGGTGGAGAGGCCGTCGGCGTTCATGTCGCCGGGCGTCTCCGTAAAGCCGGTGTCGGTCCATACGTAGACGCTGTCCTCGGTGTTGGTGTAGGTCGTCCCGACGATCCCGCGGACGTCCCACTTCGTCACGTCGAGATAGTCCGCGGGGTTGCGCCCCTCCCAGCCGCCGATGAGGATGTCGCAGTTCCCCGTGGCCGTCGGCGCGTTGTTCACGATGTCGGTCAGGGCTTCGAGGATGCTCGTGGCGTCGCCGGCGTTGGCGTTGACGGGGGGCGGTGAGCCGAGCCCGAGCAACTGGCCGGCGCCCGTCATGTCCAGCGCGTACACCAGCGTCACCGTTGTCTCGTTCGTGCCCGTGCTGTGCGCGAACCGGTAGCTCAGCTCCGGGTCGTATTCCTTCACGGCGCTGCCGCCGAAGACGTTCGACTTGCAGGCGAACCCGCCGTTGCGCCGGAAGTAGCGGCTCCGCACGATCCACGCCTCGCCCGATTCGAAGAGGTCGTCGCCGTCGCCCGAGAGCTTGGCGATGATCGTCGTCGCGTGGCAGCCGCACATCGCCAGCGTGAACTCGCCGCCCGAGCGCTCATAGAACGGTGTGCTCGCAAAGTTGGTGTCGTATTCCCACGCGGAAGCAGCGGCGCGATCCCCGATCGCGCCCGTGGGCCGACGCCCGAACCGCGCGACGTTGCCGAGGTACCGATTCCGGGCCGATTGGTCGATCTCACCGCCGGTATTCTTCTCGTCGTCCACGTCGAACTCGATGAACCCATGGAGCGGGCTGGGCCCGAACTTGGTCGGATCGAACGCCTGGCCACCCAGGCCCAGCGTCCCCGGTGGGTTGACAAGCCCCTTGAAGACCACGTCGAGGCGGAAGATCCGGGCCGATGCGGGCGGAACGTACGACCCGGTGTACGGGTCGCTCGCGGGGCTGGTCGGCTGCCATCCGCCCAGCGTGACGTGGACCACGTCGGGCAGCACGCCCGAGGCGGGCAGCGGTCCGTTCGCCCCGGTATCCGTCCGACGGACGGCGGCGTCGCCGACCGCATCCGTCCAGCTCCGGGAGGTCTGGCCCCAGACGGGAAATGCGCCGGCGAGACACGCCGCGGCCGTGAGAACGGGATGAACGCACGTTCTGCTCATCGGCTCGCCATCTCCTGCACCACGGGCTCGAGCCCGAAGCGGTCGATCCGGTAGCGCAGGCTGCTGCGCTGCATCCCGATGAGCTTCGCGGCGCGCGAGACGTTGCCCCGCGTGGCGCGCAGAGCCTGGACGATCAGCTCGCGCTCGACGTCTTCGGCGTGGTGGACCCCGTTCTCGAAGTCGAACGTCAGCGCCCCCGGGAGTCCGCCCCCGCCCGCCGCGGCCTCGGCGACGGTCGGGTCCGGGGCGCCGCCCAGCGCCAGGTCGGCGGGGCGCACCTCGTTCCCGTCGCAGAGCATCGCCACGCGCTGCACGGTGTTGATGAGTTCGCGGACATTGCCGGGCCAGGCGTAGGCGATCAGCGCGTCGCGCGCCGCGTCGCCGAACGCGAGCCCGGGCCGCCCGTATTCACGGGCCAGACGCGACAGCACCGACTCGGCGATGAGCGCCGCGTCCGCTCCGCGGTGTCGCAACGCCGGGATGCGGATCGTCAGCGCGTTCAGGCGGTAGAGGAGGTCGCGGCGGAACGCGCCCTCCTCGACGCGGCGCGCCAAGTCCTGGTTCGTCGCGGCGATGATGCGTGCCGACGCCGAACGGTCTTTCGATGAGCCGACGCGACGGAAGGTCCCGTCCTCGACGATCGTCAGGACCTTCGCCTGCAGGCTCAGGGGCATGTCCCCGATCTCGTCGAGGAAGATCGTCCCGCCCTCGGCCATCTCGAACAGGCCCGGGCGCTGGCTCTTGGCGTCCGTGAACGCGCCCTTCTCGTGCCCGAACAGCTCCGACTCCACGAGGCTCGGAGGCAGCGCCGAGCAGTTGACGTGAACGAACGGACCCGCCGGTTGCCCGTCCGGCGCCCCGCGATCGTGGATGTACCGCGCCAGGACTCCCTTGCCGACCCCGGTCTCGCCCAGCAGGAGGATCGTCGGCAGCGAACGCCCGGCGAGTCCGGTCGCCGTCGTCCGCGGCATGATCGGTGCCGCGGCCAGGCGCGTCGCCAGGTCGAGCGTCTGGCGCCACGCCGGGCTCTGCCCGATCGGTCCGCTCCGTGCCGACCGCGCGCTCTCGAGCCGCTCGTACAGGCTCAGGCGCCGGCGCACCCGCCGGTGCTCGAGCAGCCGTCCGGTGAGCAGGACAAGCTCTTCGAGGCTCAGCGGCTTCTGCACGTAGTCGTCCGCCCCGACCTTCATCGCCGCGACGGCGCTCTCCACCGACCCGTAGGCCGTCATCACGACGATCCCGCCCTCGAACCCGTCCTCGCGGAGCCGGCGGACCAGGTCGATGCCGTTCTCCGCGCCCAGGTGGATATCCGTGATGACCGCGTCGTACTCCGACGCGCGCGTCGCGTCCCAGGCGCGGGCCGCGCTGTCCGCTTCGCCCGGCTCGTGCCCGGCCTGGCGCAGCGACTGGACGATCGAGAACCGCAGGTTCTCTTCGTCCTCAATGACCAGAACTCTGGCCACATCAGACTCCAGGGGCCGGCGGACTGTGGCCACCAACGCCCGATCACTCCCCGCTCAGGGGCAGACAGATCACGAATGAAGCTCCCCGAGCCCCACCCAAACCGTTCGCCGATTGCGTCGGCGGGGTTTCAACCCAGATGCGCCCGCCGTGCTGGTCGACCACCTGACGGGCCACTGCAAGTCCTATGCCCGTGCCGTCGCGCTTCGTCGTGAAGTATGGACGGAAGATCTTGTCCCGCAACTCGTTGGCAACACCTTCTCCTTGATCGGATACCCGAAGTTCCCAGGAGTTCCCAGCGTTCGGGCTCGGGGGCGCCGCCTGGGCGGACACTGTGACTCGGGATCCATTCGGGGAGGCCTGGATCGCGTTCGTAACCAGCGCGACGATCGCCTGCTCCATGTGGATCGGGTCGAGGTTGGCTTGCGGCGGGGCCCCCTCGGTGAGTTGCTGAATCTCGACCCCGCGGGCCGCCGCAAGGGGCCGGAGCGGCTCCACCACACGGCCGATCCAGTCGGCAACCGCGATTGGTCGCGGCGTGCAGCGCAGAGGCGTCGTCGCGTTCAGGAGCCCCTTGAGCCACCCTTCGAAGCGGTCGACGGTGCGGACGATGCGGTCCTGGTTCTCCCGGATCGGCGCGCCGTCGGGCAATCCGCCCCGCGACAGCTCGGCCAGGCTGCGGATGCCCGCCAGCGGATTGCGCAGGTTGTGGGCGATGCGCCGGACCATCTCGCCGACGGCGGCGAGCCGCTCGCGGTCCACGCGCTCCTCCTGCATCGTTGCGATCGTGCCGGCCATCTGGTTGACCTCGGTGCTGAGCAGCGCCAGCTCGTCGCCGCCGGAAACCGGAATCCGGTGCGAAAGGTCGCCCGACGCGATGCGGGCCGCCGCGTCGCGCAGGGCGCCCACCGGACGCATCACCCAGCGCCGTACGAGCACCACCGCCAACGCCCCGGCCAGCACAAGCAGCCCCAGCGACGCGCCGACGATGAACAGCACCCGTGACCGGAGCTGACGCCCGAAGCTCATGTCGTGCCGCGCGTTGTCGATCACGCGCCCCTCGATCAACTCGATGAGTTCGCGCAGCGCCCTCAGGTCCGCCCCCATCGTCGCCAGACCCGAAGCGTCGTCCGTGTCGAGCCAGCGTCCGATCGCGTCGGCCGCCGCCTCCACGCGGGCGCGGAAGTTCCGCGGCGTGCTCAGCCCCGCCCGGACATGGACGGTCTCGATGCGCTCGAACCGGTCGAGGCGATCGCGCATCATGGCCAGCGCGGCGCGCACCGCGGCGCGGCGTTCGTCCGGGGTCCGCGCCGCCCCATCATCGTCCGGGAGGGTGCCGCGCGGGTTGCCGAACCGCGCCCCGGGCGCGCCGGCATCCCCGATCCCGTCGGACGGGAGCGCCCGCCCGACCGCTTCCGCGCCGCGCTTGATCGCGTGCAGCTCCGTCAGCACCGGGTTGATGCTGGCCAGCGGGCCCGCGAGCTCGCGCTCGAGGATCCAGACCGCCCACAAGGCCGTCGCCAGGTTGATCACCACGATCAGCCCGAGCGTCCCCAGCAGCAGGGCGAACTTTCGTTGAAGGCTCATCCGCACGCCGCCGGCCGTCACCGCACCGGCTGGTAGGACCAGCGCCACCCATTCTCGTCCAGGGGGCGCGGGGTCGACCGCACCGAGCCGTCGGTGAAGACCACGTTCACGCGGCCCTGGTGGCGCGGCGCCGGGTACCAGTACCGGTCATTCGAATAGACCGCGGTGCTCTCGAGCATCGGCGCCGAGAACAGCGGGTTCGAGCCGAGCGCTCCCGCACGCTCCCCGTCCACGTCCCACGCCAGCGGCACCAACTCCTCGTCGAGAATCTTCGACGAGAGCTTGGCGTCCACGCCGATTGGCTGCCCCCCGGCGTCCACTACCTGCGCGAAATGCAGGCGCATGTTGAAGCCGTAGGAGATGTGACGGGGTGGTGTGATCGCGCCCATGCCGCACGTCAGACCGTTCAGCACCGTCACCGGCCCGCGCACTTCTGGGCATCGCATCGGATCGTTCTTCGCGGCGTCGGGCAGGGCATGGGATGGGGCCGTGCCCCAGGCCCAGAACTCGTCCACCCCGTACTGGCTCTCGATGAACGTCTCGAGGCGAAAACTGCCGGGTCCGACCTCCGTCGGGTCGTTGCCACGATCGCCGTGCATGTCGTCGTCGGCGAAGACCGAGAAATCGAACGCGATGCTCCGCAGCGAGGTCTGGCACCGGAACGACCGCGCCGATTTCATCGTCGCGCCGATCGCCGGGGCGAGGATCGCGAGCAGCAGCCCCACGATCGCGATCGAGACCAGGAGTTCGAGCAGGGTGAATCCGAGACGTCGGCAGCGCGACGGCTGCCGCCCGCCGGTCCGACAATCCCCGTCCACGAATCTCTCGCGCACGAGTGCGATCCCCAGGTTCAAGGCCCAGGCGGAGCGCCGGGGACTCCCGATACGTTCCATCCTAGCGGAGCGCTGCGATCATGGAAAGGGCATTCCGTTCGCATTTGGTTAGAGCGCGGCGGTTCGCGGTGAGTTCCTCCGGCGACTCAGCCGCGCGCCGCGCTGGGTCGGCCCTGAGCTCCGCCCGCACGCCCCGGACTTGCCGGGCGCGCGGCGTCTGAGGCCAACGTGCCGACGAGCGTCCCGGCGAGCCTCTCGGCCTCAACACGCAACTCCGGCACCGCGGTGTTCTCCCACAGCCGCCCTTTGCGCAGGGGGCCGACGAGGAACAATCTCGTGCCGGCGCGACCGTGGGAATCCAACACCCGCCCATCCTCGTCGGTGTCCAGCCCGAGGCCCAGCGGATCGGGTCGGATGAGGCCCGCGTTCCGCAGCGACACGACCAGCGCCTCGCGGACCCGCGCGAGATTCGTGTCCGGCCCGGTGCAGTTGATCACGCGGGACACGCGCGCCCGATCCGTCCGGGCCCCGCCGCGGGGCCGAAACTCCACGCCCACGCCCTTCGCGTCGGGGTTGAACGCCTCGAGCCGTGCCGCGGTGATGCGGAGTTGCCCGGAGTTCAGCATCGCCTCGACGCCCTGCCAGGTCTGCGGCGCGGCCCTGTGGCGGTGCGTCTCCCAGAACGGGCGGAGGTGCTCGAGGAACCGGCGCCGTTCCGCCGCCGCGAGCGAGCCCCACAGCGCCGGTGTTTGCGCCCGGATGGACGTGACGACCTCGCGCCAGTCCACGCGATGTGCGGCCGCCCGCGCGACCTCGCGGCGCAGGCCCCGGAGCAGCCCGAGGGCCGTGCGGTCCCAGCGGCCGAGCGACGCGGGTCGATCGTGGTGGCGCGGGGCCGCGGCCGAGGGCCGGTGGGGTTGCGGGAGCAACCCCCGGCGCGAGATCGCGTGGATGCCGCCGCGGTGCCCGCGGTCGCGCAGCGCCAGCGCGATGTCGAGCATGGTCAGCCCGGTCCCGATCAAGAGCACCGGCGCCTCGGGATCGACATCCAGCGCATCGTGGGCCCAGGGATCGCGGGCGTACCGTGGATCGCTGAACAGGCCGTGCGACGGCACGTCAGGGTCCGCGGGTGGGAAGTTCCCGATCGCCAGGACGACGGCATCAGCCGGGGTGGCGCGCCCGTTGGCCAGGACGACGCGCAGCCCGCCGTCCTCGCGGCCTGCGCCGGTTGGCGCCGCCCGCTCGATGCCGACCGCTTCCCCTGGGATGCGCTCTAGCGCGGTGCCGGGCGGCGCGGCCTTCTCGGCCTCGGCCAGCACGTGGCGCACATACTCGCCGTACACCGGGCGGGGGACGAACGCCCCCCCCTTCACCGTCGCGTCGCGCTGGCGCAGCCAGCGGAGGAAGTGGTCGGGGTCGCCCTCCAGGGCGCTCATCCGTCCCGCGGGGACATTCAGCACGTGGGAAGCGCAGCGCGTGCCGTAGGCCACGCCCCCGCCGAAGGGTCCGAGCCGCTCGATGAGGGTGACGCGACAGGCGGTCGCGGAGCGCAGCAGGTGGGCCGCGACCATCGAACCGCTGAACCCGCCGCCGACGATCGCGATCGACCCCATGCGCGCCCGCGCCTCCTGACGATCTGCCCGAGAAGGCGGGAGGATACCACGCGATGGCATCGACCGACGCGCCGACGTCTGCCCGACGGTCCGGACGCACTCGTGCCGACGATGCGCATGGTTCGCGCCCGCATCGGCCCCTATCCTCAGGGCGAGGCCGCCTTAGCTCAGCGGTAGAGCAGCGGTTTTGTAAACCGCAGGTCCGGGGTTCAAGTCCCCGAGGCGGCTCTTCACAATCCTCGCGGGCATTGTCGGGGGATGACCGGGGCGCTACATTTCGGCCCCCCCTCGTCGGGGTTGACGGGCGTGTGCCGGAGTGGCCAAACGGGCCAGACTGTAAATCTGGTGGCTTAACTGCCTACGGTGGTTCGAATCCACCCGCGCCCATTTTTTTTCTGTTCGTCGATCGCACCGCGTCACCCGGCAAGCCGTTCCGGGCCACCCTCGATCCCCAGCGACTTCATCTTCTTGTAGAGCGTCGTGCGGTTGATCGAGAGCTGCTCGGCCGTCTTCTGGCGGTTCCAGCCGTTGGCCTTGAGGGCGCGGAGGATGATGCGACGCTCGGGGTCGCGCAGGGCTTCTTCGAGCGGCGTCGGCGTCCAGCCGGCGTCGTCTGTCGCCGGTTCGTGCCCGGGTGTGCCGACGAGCGTGAGGCCGGGAACGCGCCCGTCGGCGAGGTGCGCCGGCAGGTCCTCAATGCCGATCGTGGGGTTGCGGGCCAGCACGGCCGCACGTTCCACCACGTTGCGCAGCTCGCGGACATTGCCGGGAAAGCGGTAGGCGGTCATGGCGCCGAGTGCGGCCGGGGAGAAGCCCGCGAGCTGGCGGCCCAGCTCCCGCGCGAAGTGCGCGAGGAAGTGCTCGGCGAGCGGGCGGATGTCCACCGGGCGGTCGCGCAGCGGCGGGAGCTCGACCGTCACCACGGTGATGCGGTAGTACAGGTCCTGGCGGAACAACCCCGCGGCCACGAGCCCTTCGAGCGGCTGGTTGGTCGCCAGCACGACCCGTACGTCGGCCTCGACGGTCTGCGACGAGCCCACGGGCTCGAACTTGCGTTCCTGCAGGACGCGCAGCAGCTTGAGCTGCATCGCCGGCGACGCCGCGTTGATCTCGTCGAGGAAAATCGTCCCGCCGTCGGCCGCGAGGAAGCGCCCGATCTTGTCCGCATGGGCCCCGGTGAACGCGCCCTTGACGTGCCCGAAAAGCTCCGATTCCAGCAGCGTCTCGGGGATCGACCCGCACGAGAGCTCGACGAACGGCCGGGATTTGCGCGGGCTGCTCTCGTGGATCGCGCGGGCCACCAGCGACTTCCCGACGCCCGATTCGCCCGTCATCAACACCGTCGTGCGGCTGGGGGCGACCGCGTCGATCAGCTCGAACACCTTGAGCATCCGCGCGTCGGACCCGACGATGCCCGCGAGGGCCGAGTGCGCGTCCAAGCGCCGCCGCAGCACCTGGTTCTCCGCGAGGAGCGCCCGGTGCTTCAGGGCCCGTTCCACCGCGAGCCGCAGCTCGGCGTCCACGACCGGCTTGGTCAGGTAGTCCGACGCGCCGAGTTTCAGCGCCTTCACCGCCGACTCGATCGTGCCGTAGGCTGTCAGCATCAGCACCGCGGTCCCCGGGAACCCGCGGGTCACTTTCTGCAAGAGCTCGAGCCCGTCCATCCCGGGCAGCGACACGTCCGCGATCACGAGGTCGAAAGGCCTCGGTCCGTCGCCGCCGGGCGGGGCGTGTTCAGCATCGGCCAGGGCCCGCAGGGCGGCATCGGCGTCCGAGGCTTCCGCGGGGGAGTACCCCTCGGCCCGCAGGAACTCCGCCAGCGATCCCGCCACGATCGGGTCGTCGTCCACCACGAGCACGCGCGTCCGGGGCTCGCTCATGCCGCGGCTCCCTTGCCGCCGATCGTCCCGGTCCGCCCCGGTTTGGGCCACGGGTAGGTGATGCGCAGCAGGGCGCCGGGGCGCACCGCGTCGGCGATGTCAGGGCGCGGGCGCAGCTCGATCGTTCCGGCCAGCTCGCGCACGACCTCGCGTGCCAGCGCCAGCCCGACGCCCAGCCCGCCGGGCTTGGTGGAGACGCCGATTTCAAACGCCTTCGCGCCCCCGCCCACGCCGCGCACGCCCACCCCGTCGTCGAGCACTTCGATCACCACGAACCGCTGGGGTGTCGGCGTCGCGGCGGGCGAGACCCGCATCCAGGCGCGCACCTCGATCCGCCCGCCGTCGCGCCGCATCCCCTCGGGGACGCGCGCGATCGATTCCAGCGCGTTACGCAGGCCGTTGAGGATCACGGTGTAGAGCGCCCCGGCCGGCAGCGGCTCGAGTTCGTCCGCGAACGTCACGTCGAGCTTCGTCCGCAGCTCCACCGCCTCGGGCGCGATGACGCGGGCCGCGTGCAGCACGGCCTCGTGCAGCGAGATGGGCCGCCGCGGCGAGAGTGTCGCGGACGACACGACCGACGCCGACCCGCGCATCGCCGCCTGCACCAGGTCGGCCATCCGCTCCAGCGCTCCATAGACCGTGTCGAGTTGGCGGAGCGACTCGTCCGCGTCCGCGCCCTCGATACTGCCGACGCGTCGCGTCAGCGCCCGGCGCGCCAGGCCCAGGCACCGCATCGATCCGTCCAGGAGGTTTCCCAGGTCGTGCGTCAGCGCCGTCAGCCGCTCGATGACGAACGGCCCGTCCACCGCGTCCGGGTGGTCGCCGGACGCCCACGACGGGGCGGCGGCCGCCGAAGGCGGCGGGCGTCGTCTGTGCTTGCGGGCGTCGTCCGGTGGGGTCATTCGGCAAGTCCATCGACGGGCGCGGCGCGAACGTTCACCCGCGGCACCGTTGTTGCCGCGGATCAACCTCCGCCTGCCGCCCGACGCCGCAATGTTGCCCCAGGGCGACGCCGGGAGCGCCCGCGGCGCGCGATTCCGGCCTCCCGCGGATCGGGAAAGTGGGATTGTGCCGGATATGCGGGCCCGCGGGTCCGTCGCGGGTGCGCGGCTACCGGACCCCGACGACCTCGGCGTCGCGGTCGCTGAGCATCCCGCCGTCGGAACGAACCTTCACCGTGCCGTCGCGCCGCCAGGACCGTTCGCAGCGCGGCTCGGCGCGCAGGTCGATCACCCGCGGCTCGGCGGCCGGGCGGTCCAACGTGACGCGGCTCACGCCGAGCAGGTCCGCCAGGTCCGCGGGGTCGAAGCGCGCGAGCGTGCCCTTCGGATCCGGCAGGGTCACGCCCATATCCAGCGGGTTGTCGACGCCCAAGCCACCCGCGGCCGGCGGCGACTTGGCACGTTCCATCGCCGCCTGAGCCCGCTCGCGCGCCGCGAAGACCTCGGTCCAGCCCTCGTCGGCGATCACGCCTGTCGCCGTGTTGATCGTGTCGATGTGAACGCACCGGTCCGCGTCGTCAGGCGCGCAGCGGTGCAGCGCGCGGAACGCCTCGTCCGCCGTGTGGCACAGCACCGGCGCGAGGAGCCGGCAGAGCCCGTCGGTCATGGTCCACAGGGTGGCCTGAGTGCCGCGGCGGCGCGGGGAGTCGGGCCGGTCGCAGTACATCCGGTCCTTGATCGCGGCCAGGTACGTCGCGCTGAGCGTGTCGTTGCAGAAGTCGTAGATCAGCTTGTACGCGGCCTGGAAGTCGTAGGCCTCGTACGCCGCGACGACGCCCGCACGCACGCGGTCAAACTCCGCGAGTACCCACGCGTCAAGCGTCGTGCCGCCAACACCGTCTCTTCGTCTCTCCGTCTCTGGGTCTCTTCCGTAGTCGTCCAGGTTGCTCAGCATGAACCGCAGGGTGTTGCGGACCTTGCGGTAGCTCTCGCCCGCGACCGCGAAGTACGACTTGTCCACCTTGATGTCGTTGTCGTACGAGAGCGACGCGACCCACCAGCGGCACACGTCCGCGCCGTGCTCCTTGAGCAGGTCCTCGACCTCGATCGTGTTGCCGATGCTCTTGGACATCTTCTTGCCGTCCTTGTCCACCATGAACCCGTGCGTGAGCAGCGCGCGGTATGGGGGCTTGCCCGTCGCGCCGAGCGACGTGAGCATGGACGACTGGAACCAGCCCCGGTGCTGGTCGGAGCCTTCGAGGTACAGGTCGCACGGGAAGTCGCGCCCCGCAGGATGCTCCGGCGAGCGCGACCGCTCGCGCATCACGGCGTTCCAGGATGAGCCGGACTCGAACCAGACGTCGAGGATGTCGGGGCCCTTCGTGAGCGCGTCGAACTTCAGAGCCCCGAGTGCCAGCGAGGGGTTCGCGTCGCGGTACGCCTCCGCGTCGGGATGCGTATCACTGGCAAGGTCGTACTCCTTGAGCACGTCCACGGCCGACGCGCTGAACCAGTAGTCCGACCCCTTCTCGCGCACGCCCTGCGCCACGGCGCGCACCACCGCGGGCGTCATCAGCGCGTGCTCCGTGCCCCTGTCGTCGCGCCAGAAGAACGCCGGGATCGGCAGGCCCCACGAGCGCTGGCGGCTGATGCACCAGTCGGGGCGCGACTCGAGCATCCCGCGCATGCGGTTGCGGCCCCATTCGGGGACGAACTTCACCGCGCAATCCGCGGCCGCCACGGCGAGTTGCCGCACGGAGCGCTTGTCGCGAGCTGTCGTTCTGTCCACGGACACGAACCACTGTTCCGTGCTGCGGAAGATCACCGGCGTCTTTCCGCGCCAGTCGTGCGGGTAGCTGTGCGTGAACCTGTGGTCGTAGAACAAGTGCCCGCTCTCGCGCAGGTGCTGGACGATCAGCCCGTTGGCCTTCCAGATGTCCATGCCGCGGAGCCACTCGGGGACGGTCGCGTCGTACGTGCCATTGCCGAGCACGGGGCAGTAGGTCGGCAGGCCCTCGCGCAAGCCGGTCTGGTAGTCCTCGGTGCCGTGCCCGGGTGCGGTGTGAACGAGCCCTGTGCCGTCCTCGAGCGTGACATAGTCCGCGGCGACGAGCGAAAAGACCTTGGGTGGCCGGTTCGTTCCGCCGTCCACGAACGGATGCCGGTAGCGCAGGCCGATGAGCCGATCGCTCGTGGTCGTCGCCAGCACCTCGACGTGCTCGGCCTTGGCCGCCTTGGTGACGCGCTCGACCGCGTCCGCGGCCATCACGGTCACGTTGCCGTCCACACGCACGAGTGCGTACGTGAACTTCGGGTTCACCGCGATGGCCAGGTTCGCCGGCAAGGTCCACGGCGTCGTGGTCCAGATCATGAAGCAGGGCGATTGGCTCGGGCGCCCACCGTGCTCACGGACCCGAGGCTTCGTCGAGGACTCCTCAGCCTCGGCGTCCGGATCCGCTTCCACTCCCGCTTCCTCCTCCGCGACGTCCGCGCCCTCCGCAACCTCCGCGTTCTCTTGCAGTCCAAACGCGTCGTACACCGCTCCGGCGTCCTCGGCCTCGAAGTCCACGTACACCGACACGTCCTCGCGGTCGTAGTACTCCAGCTCTGCCTCGGCCAGGGCGGTCTCGTTGGCGATCGACCAATGCACGGGCTTGAGCGCGCGGTAAACCAGCCCCTGCTCCAGCAGGTCTGCCAGCACTTCCAGCGTCGCGCCCTCGTACTCCGGGCTCATGGTCTTGTACGGACGTGCGTAGTCCGCGAGCGTCAGTAGCCGGACCATCTGTGCAGCCTGCAGCTTGATGAACTTCTCCGCGTCGGCCTGGCACTCGCGCCGGATCGCCGTCCGTCGCTGGTCCTCGGTCAGCGTCTTGAGCTTCTCGTACTTGCCCTTCTCGACGAGCTCGGTCACGACCTTGTGCTCGATGGGCAGGCCGTGGCAGTCCCACCCCGGCACATACGGGCAGTCGAACCCCAGCATCGAGCGCGTGCGGACGACGAAGTCCTTGAGCACCTTGTTGAGCAGGTGCCCCAGGTGGATCGAGCCGTTGGCGTACGGAGGGCCGTCGTGGAAGACGAAGCGCGGGCCGCCCGCGCGGGCACTCCTCACGCGGGCGTACAGGTTCATGGCCGACCATCGCTTGAGACTGCCCGCCTCGTTCTGCACGAGGTTGGCCTTCATGGCGAACGCGGACTTCGGAAGGTTCAGCGTCGCCTTGTACCGGTTCTTCTCGTCGGCGCCGGAGGTCGGCGCAGCCGGCGAGGGCGGTGCGGCGGGTTGGGGTTGCGATCCACTCATGGCGGGAATCTCCGTCGCCGGTGCGCGCTGCGGCGCCATTCCGGCGGTGAGGGAGGGGGTCAATGGTATGGGAACGGAGTACGACCGACAGCGCGAAGGCCCCGCCTCAGGGTTGGGCGGCGGATCGCGTCGGTGTGGCGGGACCCGCGGCGCTACCCCAAGCGGGGCCGGCTAATTCGGATCGCCGGGATGGCGAGGGCGCGGGTCATGCGGGAAACATATCGGCCGGATCGGACCGGTCAAGCACCGTGAATGATGCGTTGTGAGCCCGGACTCGCGAAGGTGGCCTCGGACGGACCGCTTCACTTGTGCTCGAAGATCGACTGCGTTCGCAGGACGATGCCCCCGTGCCCGACCATGTGGTACGCCTGCACGTGGACCTCGCGGTTGTACGTCTGCGCATCGAGGATGGAGACGCAGGGCCCGGCCTCATCCTCCCAGCGGTGGACCAGGGCCTCGTTCTCGCCCGCGAACTCGAGCAGTTCCTCCATCGTGGATTCGTAGAGGTTGTCGGAGAGCGACTCGGTCTGGACACTGGTCATGTAGACCACGCCCGGCTTCTCGAACCGGTGCTCGAAGTCGCGTTCACCGGCGCAGAGGAACGCCGTGACCACGCCCGCATCGGGCAGGTTGCCGTCCTGATCGGTGACAAGCTCGGACGCGACGAGCGGCCCGCGTTCGAAGCGGAGCAGGTGCGACCCGGACATGATCCACAGTTCCAACTCGTAGTCGCCGTGCCGCAGCACGCGCCGGCCCTTGAGCGGGAAAAACTCCGGGTGGAGGGCCCGCCCGTACAGGATCGTCTGGTAGCTCTGAAGGCTGTTGGGCTTCAGCGGGAGGGTCATGGGCGTGCGGACTCCGTCTCGGCTCGGCCAACAAACGAGCCGCGGGTTGTCGTCCCGCGGGTGAGCGAAGCCCGCGAGGGTCAACTGCTGAAGGTCATCGGCGCCGCCCGCCACGAGTCAAAACAGCACCTCGCGCCGACATTCCGTCCCCCGATCCACAACCGCTGGCCCACGTGCGGTATCATCCACCATAGGTTGAGGTCGGTACCGTCCGGAAACCGGGTACAGAGTAGCGACCCGTGGCCGAGAACTCAAGTCCAATCTTCACCGAACGTCCAACTCCGGTCGCGCGCCTGCGGCTGATCCGGCGGCTCCGGCCGCGGGCTCGCTGCGCGGCGTTGATCGGTGTCCTGCCTTCGGCGTCGGCCGCCGAGCGCGAGTTCATCACGACCGCTGTGCTGTCGACCGTGCGCGACGTCGTCGAGGCCGAGGCGGCCCGACGGGCCCTTCGGGGCCGCGCGCGGACGATCGGCGACCTGGCACGCATCGGCCATGGCGTGCTGTTCTCGGGCGCGACGGCGCGCGTGCTCGACGACGCGGCCCGGGCGCTCCTTTCCGGCTGGGGCTACCTGAGCGAGCCCCAGCGTGTGTGGGCGGGTGAACTCGTGCGCCGCGACGAGTTGAGCCGGCGGTGGCGGCGCCTGGTCAACGCGTCGCCCGCGTTGCCGAGCTCCGGCGATCGACGCTCGGCGGCGGAGGCGCTCGGCGACCTCGTCGATCCGGGGCTCGCGCGTCCGTTGGCGGTCATGATCCTCGACCGCGATGCACGCGTGGCCGACGCGGCGGAGCGCTCGTTGCGCCGGCTTGTTGAGTTCGCGCTGAGCCGGGGCGCGGGGCGGATCGGCGACGAGACGGCGGACGAGACGCTCGACGGGGCCGTCGCGGACGCCGCGAGGGCGTTCCGCGATCACCGCCGGCGCGGGGTGCTGGAGTCGGCGGCGCTCCTCCTGGACCTCCCGCGGCGGTCGCGGGGCCGGCGGGCCGACGCGGGCGGGCACGCCCCGCTCTCCCGCTGGTTCGAGGACCGCGAGCACGAGAGCCACCTGGCTCTTCGCGCGGTGGTGCGTCGATCGAGCGACGCCCGGATGCGTGCCCGCGCGTGGGAATGGCTCGGCGAAAGCGGGGGATCGGTGACCACGGCGGCCCTGGACCGCGTGGCCCGCGCCGCGACCCGCGAGGACCACGAGGCGGTGCTCGTGCGGTCGCACCTGTTGGCGAATCCGATGCGGGCGCGCCGGGCGGGGATGCTCGCGGCGGGTGCCCCGCGCCAGCCCACGGGCGGTCCGCTGCCGATCGGCGCGGGCATCACGCGCCTGACCCTCGCGGCGCGTCGCGGGTTGCCGAGGCTGGCTGGCGCGCTGCTCGCCGCCGATGCGGCCCGCGCGAAGGCCCTCGAACCGCTGCTCGCGGACCCGGACGCGGCCGTTCGGCACGCCGCGGCGCGGGCCGTGCCGCCCGGTCACGCGGTGGACTACTGCTTCGACGCGGACGAGCGCGTGGCCCGTCACGCCGTTGTCGCGGCCTCGGGCGCGGGCCTGACCAGTGTGGAGGGAGAGCAGCCGGCGTGGCGGTGGCGGGCCCTCGCGCGATCGCCCCACGCTGTGGTCCGCTGGATCGCGGCCGACGAGCTGGATCGCGCGGACCCATGGGCTGCCGATTCGGCGGCGTCGCGTGTGGGGCTGCGCCGGAGCCTCGTCGCGGACCGGGCGGGCGTGCTTACGGAGCTGCGCGCGCGGCTTGCGTTCGACGACGCCGCGCTGCGCTGCGCCGCGATCGTCGTCGCCCGGCGGCTGGGCGTCGCCGGCGAGCTGGAGCAGGAGCTGACAGCCTTGGTGACCGGCCCGGGCGAGTCGCCGAGCCCCCCCCCCGAGCGGGCCGCCGCGGCGGCGACCACCGCGCTGGGCGACCTCGATACGCAGACCGCGCGGTCCACGATTCATGCTGCGCTGGCGCACCCCGTCCCCCGCGTGCGGGCCAACGCCGTGGAGGCCTTCGTCCGACAGGGGCGCCGCCACGGCTTCTTCGCGGCCCCGCCTTCCTCAACGATCGGGCCGCCGAGCAAGTTCGCCCTCGTCGAGCTCAAGCATGACCGTCACCACCGCGTGCGGGCGAACGCGATCAGGGCGCTGCTGGACGGGGTGGCCAACGCGTCGGGCGCCGCCGCCGTTGATCCCGGTGCGGAGCTCGCGTCGATGCTCAGCGACGATCGCCCCATGCACCGCGTCGCGGCGCTGTGGCTTGCGGAGCGGGTGCTGGCGCGCGGCGGGTCGGAGCGCCACGGCTGGAACGAACTGGCCGTGCGCGTCGCCGGGCTGGCGAAGGAGGAGCCCGAGCCGGCCGTCCGCGTACGGGCCGACCGCTGCGCCCGGCGAGCCCTGGCCGCGATGCGGACTCGTTGGCGTGACCGCGTGACGGCGGAGGATCGGGCATGATCGCCGCGGGGCTTCACTTTGTAGTCGCGATGCTCGTCGCCCCGACGCGCGAAGGCGTGATCGAGTTCGTCGATCCCAATGCGACGCCCGCGGCGCTCGTTATCCCCTGGGCGAGTCTGCTGGCGATCGCCGGGGCCTGCATCGTCATCGCGGTGGCCGTCGTGGTATGGCGGCGGTCGAGGCCCGACGACCCGGGCGACGAGGCGTTCCGCATCCTGTCGCGTGCACTCGGGCTCTCGCGCGCGGACCGTGCCCTCGTGCGCGAGTTGGCCGCGGCGCACGGCCAGGCCGTGCCCACGGCGATTCTGCTCAGCGAGCACGCGCTGAACGAGGCGGTCAAGGCCCATCGCGGTGTCGGCGACGACGAGCGTGTGGATCGGTTCGTCCTGAAGCTCCAGGACGCCACGCGCCGGATCGCCGCGTAACGCTGGACAGGGGCCACCCGGTATCACCTACGATGAGACGCGGCCCCGCGGATGGGCCGACCGGGAGTCGCCACGATGGAGCAGGTGCGTTCGGCCGGGTGTCTGGGGTTCGCGGCGGCGGTGCTGGCGGCGTCGGTGTGGTGCCCGAGTTCCGCGCGCGCCCAGGACGATGGCGCACCGCGCCCCTATCTCCGCGTGACCGACGCTCGCGGCGGCGACTCGGCCACGCTGGAAGTCGCCGCGCGTCGGTTCACGCCGGGCGATCCCGCCAAGCCCGCCGTCTGGCTCGTGGGCGCGGTCCATATCGCCGACCAGTCCTTCTACGACGGGCTCCAGGCGTTTCTTGATGCGAAGGACGTGGTGCTCTTCGAGCAGGTCAAGCCCGCGGGCTCAGGGGCCGAGGTGCACGACGGCGAGCTGGACGACGCGGCCCGCGCCAAGAAGACCGAACGTCGCCTGCGCTTCCTGGCCGTGGTCGCCGAGAAGCGCAAGGCCGAGACCGGGGTATACCCGGCGTCTATCGAGACGCTCGGCGACGGCCTGGACGAGAACATCGCGTCGCTGGTGCGGCTCGCGATGCGCGACGCCTGGGGGAACGCGATCGCGTACGTGCCGGACCCGCCCGCGCCGCCCCCGACCGCCGAGGGCGAGAAGCGGCGTCCGCGCCGGGCCGCACCGATCGACTTCATCAGCCTCGGCGCGGACGGGGCCGAGGGGGGCGAGGGCAACGCGACGGACCTGAAGTATTCGACGCAGAAGCCGGTCACGCGCGAGGAGCGCGGCGAGGGCGACGGCATCCAGGAGCAGCTCGCCGACGCGTTCGGGCTCGTGTTCCAGCTCGAGGCGATGCGCCACGACAAGCCGAACTGGCGCAACAGCGACCTTTCGATCGACCAGGTGCAGCGCCGCCTGGAGGAGGCCGGGGCGGACGGCGGGGCGCTCTTCACCATGCTCGACGGAAGCTCGTTCATGGGCAAGCTCGCCGGCGTGGTCATCAGGATGATCGCGTCGAGCCCCCAGGGGCGTGCAATGTTCAAGCTCATGCTCGTGGAGATGCTCTCGCGCGCGGACGAGTTGTTCAAGGTCATGCCGGGCGGCATGAACGCGATGATGAACGTCATCCTGCTCGACCGCAACTCGGTGGTCATCGGGGACCTGAACGGGATCCTCGAGCGCGAGCCGGGTGTCCGCACCGTCGGCATCATCTACGGCGCGGGGCACCTGCCGGACCTCGAGACGCGGCTGGGCGAGCTGGGCTACACCGCCGGCGACGACACGTGGTTCGCGGCCATCACCATCACGCCCGAGAGCGAGGGGCTGCCGCGCGGCGGGGTGAAACAGATGCGCCCCATGATGAAGGCGATGATCCAGACGCAGATCGAGCAGATGCGCCGGTTGATGGAGCGCGGGGGGCGGTGAACCGCCATCACAGCGGTTCGATGCGCACGCCGTCGGCCACGACCGAGCCGTTCGCCAGGTTGTTCAGGCGCAGGACGAGCGTCCCCGACGTGATGTCGAACTCGCCCAGGTCGCGCCACCAGCGGTTCGCGTCGAAGCGGTGCTGGATGAGCAGACGCTGGTTGACGGCGATGGTCCCGAGCGATGTGGCGCCGTTGAACAGCGTGATGGGCGCGTTTGTCGCGCGGGTGCCGCCCGGCTTGTAGGTGATGCTCACGCGGTAGCGACCCGCGGTCAGCCCCGCGAAGGTCCACGTCGCGGCGCCGGACCCGGTTCCGCTCCCCGCCGAGCGCGTGTCGTTAAGGTGCCCACCGGACGTGACCGACCACGTGCCGACGGAGGCGAATCCCGGGTCTCCGTCGTCGCGGAAGATCGCCGCGACGGAACCGGTCAGGGTGACGTTGAACGGCCCTTCGTTCGCGTCGTTGTTGTCCAGAACCAGGCCACCGGAGAACGCGCCGACCGAGGCCGCGACGAGGCGTACGCTGAACATCGCGGTCGTTCCGGGCGCGAGCACCGTTGAGCCGAGCCCCGCGGCGAGCGCGTACCCCGCGGGGAGCGTGATCGCGGGATTGAGCACGAGGTTCGCGCCGCCGACGTTGGCGACGGTGAAGACGCGTGTGACGGAGGTGAGCGCCGCGGTGACGCCGAAGCCGACGGCCCCGATGCCGTCGCCCAGCTCCGTTTCGCCCTGGAAGAGCATGACCTCAGGCCCGGCCGGCAGGTTGCCGACCCGCTCGACGCGCACGCCGTCCGCGATCACGGGCCCGTTCGCCTTGTTCGTGAGCCGCACGATCAGCGGATGGCCCGCGTTGAGATGGAAGACGCCCACGTCCTCCCAGGCGCGGCCCTGGTCCGTACGGTCGTCCGGCGCGACGCGCTGATTCATGAACCGCTTGCCCGCGGTGATCGCGCCGTTGTGGATGGTGAACAACGCGTTCGTGGCATGGGTGGTCTCGGGGGCGAACGTCACGCTGACGCGGTAGAGGCCCGCCGGAAGGGCGGGGAACGTCCACGCGGCGATGTTCGCGCCGCCGCCGCTCGGCGTCGTGCGTCCGTCGTTCAGGTACCCCCCGGCGGTCGTCGTCCACGGGCCGACCTGCGTGAAGCCGGCGCCGCCGTCGTCGATGAACGTCGTCGGCCCCGAAACGGCCCCGGTCAGCACGATGTCGAACGTGTTCTCGTCCGCGTCGTTGTTCTCGAACGAAAGCGTGCCCGTGATCGTGCCGACACCGGTCGCGTTGAGGCGCACGGTGAACGCGGTCGAGGCCCCGGCGGCGAGCGTCGCCGCGCCGAATCCCGAGACGACCGAGAACCCCGCCGGGGTCGTGAACTCCGCGAGGGTCAGGGGCTCGAGTCCGAGGTTGACCACGGTGATCGTGCGGAAGACGGGCGTGCCCTGCTGCGTGGGGTCGAACGTCACATGCCCCGTGCCGTCGATCACGTTCGCGCCGCTGTCGCGCACCGCGATCTCGGCGTTCTGCGGCGGGGCGGACGAGAGCACCGCCTCGGCCAGGGCCAGCACGTCGAGCCGCCGGAACGCGGCCCCGGTATTGGGGACATTGTCGTCCTCGTCGTCGCCGTCGATAACGACGTCGCCGGTCTCGGCCAGCAGGTCGCGGAACTCGCCGAAGCTCAACTTGCGGCCCAGGACGCTCTGCGCGAGTTGCTGGAGCAGCGCGACGACCCCGGCAACGTGCGGAGCGGCCTGGCTCGTGCCGTGCAGCGTCATCGTGCCGCCGGTCGGGCCGGCGGCCGAGACCGGGGCGCCGGGCGCGAAGATGTCGATGAGCGACACGGAGCGCTGCGAAAACGGCGCGAGCCGGTCCGGCCCGCTGGAGAACGCCTGCGCCCCGCTGCCGTACGTCACGCCCCCGATCGACTGTGAGAAGACGGCGCCGACCGCGAGCGACCACGGATCGGCCGCCGGGTACGCGACGCCGGGAGCGCCCGCGAACGACGAGAAAGCGTTGCCCGCGGCGGACACGACGATCACGCCCAGTTCCGCGAGCGCCCGCAACTCGTCGCCGATGCCGTAGAGAGAGATCGCGCCGGCGTGGTTCTGCGAGTCCACCAGCGACATGTTCACCGCAACGATGTCCCGGGCGACGGCGTTCGTTACGACCCATTGCAGCGCCCGCTCGACGAACGCGAACGTCCCCGGCCCCGCGTCGGTGAAGACCTTCAGGTGGATCAGATCCGCGCCGGGCGCGACGCCGGGACGGGTCGGGTCGCCCGACCCGATGATGCTCGAGACGTGCGACCCGTGCCCGTTGAAGTCGGCCGCGCTCGCATCGCCATTGGCGAAGTCCTGGTGGTAGACGATCCGGTCGGCCACGCCGTCGCCGTCCGCGTCCGGACCGAAGAACGGGTGATTGAGGTCGATCCCGGTGTCGAGCACGGCCACGGCGCCACCGTGACCGTCGATCCCAGCGAACCGCGGGTCGTTGCGGAACGCGTCGAGGCTGATCAGCGATTCGGCCGGCCCGTCGTCCCAGAAGCCCAGGCCGCCCGATCCCCACCCGCCGCCGGTGGACACCGTGGCCGAGGGCAGGCCCAGCGGCACGGCGGACGCCGTCGTCGTGATCCAGAGCGGCCCGTTGACCCACGGCACGTCGATCGCCAAGAGCTCGCGGGGCTCCAACAGCTCGATCAAGGCTCCGAGCTCGCTCGTGGGCCGGGGCTTGTCGTGGGGTGTCTGGCGATTCATGGGACGCCCGGGCGATCCGGGCGTCCACAGCATCGGATAACCACGTGCGGGTCGGCCACCTATGAGCGATCGCCTCATGGGCGCGGCGGTAGCCCCGAACGTCCGCATAATCTCCGCGCGGATTACCGCCCCGAATTCGGTGGGCCGTGGCCGGGGAATCGTGGTACCCTTTACCTCCGGTGCATCGGGGGGTGGGTTCCGCGTGTGGTCGCAACCGCCTGCCGGGTCTCGGGATACGCACGGCCGCGTGCGGGGCACGATCGTGTCGCGCCGCCTCAAGGACGAGCAAACGGGAGGGTGATCAGCGATGGCCAGCATTGAACAGCGGGTGGCGCGCCTCGAAGTCGAGAACCGGCGCTTGAAGATTCTGGTGACCACCGCGGCGCTGATCGGCGTCGCGCTCGGGCTGGCCGCGGCGCAGCCTAAGCCCACGCGCATCAAGGCCGACATCATCGAGGCCGGCACGATCCTCGCCGGCATTATCAAGGCCGACACGGTGGATTCCGCCAAGGTGCTCGCGGGCGACCTCGCCCTGTACGACGAGAGCGGCAGCACGTCGCTGAAGGTGACAAACACGGGTGACGGACCGACGCTCGCCTTTACGAACGAAGCCCAGCGCCCCAGCGTGCAGCTCGACCTGCCCGCGGGCAGCCCGGCGCGCGAGATCGTTCATCGCCCGGCCGCTCCTGCGGTCGACCCCGTCCGAGCCGCGGAGATCGAGGCCAAGCGCAAGCGCCTGGCCGACCTCGATGTCGAGCGCGAGCGGCTCAGCCGCGAGCTGGCGGACCAGAAGCAACTGCTGGATCAGGCCAAGCGCAACCACGACGCGGCCCAGCAGGCCCGTCAGGACCCGTCGCGCATCGCCGTGCTCCAGCGCGTGATGCAGGTGCGCGAGCTCTCTCTCGCGGACAGCGAGGCCGCCCTCAAGAGCGTCACCGATCAGATGGACGCGATCAACGCGGAACTCGGCGCGAACCGCTGAGCGCCACGCCGACGCGGATGGTCACGCGGCCCGGGCGTACCGCCCGCTCGACAGCACCCCGAGAAGCCGTGCTCGGTCCGCGCCGGCCTCGAAGGACTGGAACGCCGCGGCCAGGCGCACGGGCCCCGGTTCGTCGGCGTCCTGGCTGACCCACACGACGTTCCCGCGCACCGTGACGGTGTGCTCGTCTTCGCCGCCGCCGTCGTCGGCGGGAAGCGCGAGCCGTATCTCGACGGGCGTGCCCGGCGCGATGGGATCGTCGAGCTCGAACTGGGCCCCCCCCTCGCTCACGTCGTAGGCGTGGCCCAGCCGGCTGAACTCGCGCTCCGACAGCAGTCGCACCGCGATGGGCGTGTACATCGGGCGCACCGCGAACCGCTCGAACCGACGACGATTGGTGGTCTGGCCCACGGTCGCGCCTCCGGACTCTCTTTCCCCGTCGGCGTCGGGCGGGCGCGCGGGCGCACGCCCCGATCTGCTATCGATCGGTCGGGCTCAGATCTTCAGGAAAGGTCCGGAAAGCTCGCGGGCTCGTCACCCCGTGGGGGGGCGGTCGGCCGCGACCTGCACCGAAACTCCGGTCACGCGGACGCCCAGCCGACGCTCGATCTCGTGGAGGATCGGGGCCTGGACCTGGCCCAGCAGCCGGTCGCTCAGGTCGTGGGGGAGGTCTACCAGCCGGCCGTCGCCGAGGTTGAGATGGACGTGGTCATTCATGTCGGCGTCGTAGCGAGCCGGGCCGTTGGGGCAGGGGAGCCGCCGGGCCAGCCCGCCCGAGACGAACGCGTCCAGCGTGTTGTAAACGGTGGCCAGGCTGAGGGCCTCGCCCTGGTCGGCCGCGGCGCTCGGCTGCACGAGGTTGAACAGTTCCTCGGCTGTCGGGTGCGCGTTGCACGCCGACAGCGCCTCGTAGAGCGCTTCACGCTGCCGCGTGCAGCGCAACCCGTGCCGCAGGAAGAGGTCCCGTGTGCCGTCCAGGGGGAGAACTCCGGGGCGATCGCCGCCGACCCCTGATTATTCCGGTCCCGGCGGTGCGGGGCCACCCCCACCGCGCCCGGGGTCCGGGCGGTCGTTTTCAGACGTATTCTCACCCGAGCGCGAGCCCGCACACCGACGATGACCGTTGCCCGGGCCGTGGACTCCACGGGACGATCACACTGCATCCGGTTCGATCGCGTCCTCGGCCTGGGCGTCCCCGGCCTGGAACTCCATGACCATCCGCCGGTGCGGAACGCCCGCCTCGATGAAGCTCCCGGGTTCGGGGATCCAGCCGACCTTCTCGAAGAACCCGGCGTTGACTTCCTGGGCGTGGACGATCAGGCGCTTGAGGCCCAGCGAACCGAACGCGCGGGATTCCACCGCGGCCAGGAGACACCGACCGATCCCCTCGCCCTGCCTCTGGAGGTTGACGGCCATCTGCATGACGCGCCCCGCGCCGTTCTCGGGTTGGCCCGGGAGGAGCGCGGCGCACCCGATCACCCTGGGGCCGGCGCGATCGTCGAGCACGGCGACGTAGTGTTCGAGCCGCTCCTCGACGCCCGGGAAGTCGGTCGCGAACCGCGTCATGTCGTACCCGATCGGGCGCAGCAGGACGTCCTCGCGCAGGGTGCACTCCTGCTCATAGAGCGGGTCGTCGCGTGTGATGCGCCGGACCTGGATCACCCGGGTTCTCCGCGGGAACGGAGCGGATGGTAGACGCGGGCGGACGCCGGCGTGGGGCGGAGCGCGACCGACCGCCTACGCTGGCGCATCGGAGGACGGTGATGCCCGCACACTTCGATCCTCGGCCCGTGGTGCTCGCGGGGCGCCACGGGCGGCTCGAGCCGCTCACGCCCGACCACGCGCCGGGGCTGTTCGCCGCCGCCCAGGACGACGCGGTGTGGCGGTATCTGCCGCGAGCCCGCCCAACCGACGAGGCTGCCGTGCGCGCGATGATCGCCGAGGCGCTGGAGGCCGCGGCAACCGGCGCGCAGGTGCCGTTCGCGATCGTCGATGTCGCCGGAAGGGTCGCGGGATCGACGCGCTACATGGACATCGTGCGCGAGAGCCGGGGGCTGGAGATAGGGTGGACGTGGCTCGGAGCGGCGTGGCAGCGCACGCCGGTCAACACCGAGTGCAAGTACATGCTCCTGCGGCACGCGTTCGAGTCGCTCGGCGCGCTGCGGGTGCAGCTCCGCACCGATGCGCGCAACGAACGGTCGCAGAACGCCATCCTGCGGATCGGCGCGGCGTTCGAGGGGCGTTTCCGCCGGCACCGGATCATGCACGACGGCTACATCCGGGATTCGATGTTCTACAGCGTGATCGCTGAGGAATGGCCGGGCGTGAAGGCACGGCTCGAGGGGTTCCTGGCGCGTGCGTAACCCGTGCGGGTCGCGTCGCCGCGTCGCACAGAGCCCGGACGGAAGTCTGTAGACTGCCCGCATGGACGACATCGACCGCCGTCACTTCTTGACCGCGTCCGTGGCCGCGTCGGGCGCCGCCGCCGTGGCTTCGATCGCGCCGCGTGCATCAGCCGGTTTTCAACCCGGCGGCGTTGGGGGCGGTGCGGCACAGCCCGCGGCCGATCGTCGGGCGGGCCCGGGCGATGCGCACCGCGGCCCGTGCATCATCTCGTCGGGCAACGGCGTGCCGGCCGTGAACCGTGCGATGGAGATGATCAAGGCCGGCTCGCACCCGCTGGACGCGATAGTCGAGGGCATCGCGATCGTCGAGAACGACCCCAAGGACAACTCGGTGGGGTATGGCGGCTTGCCGAACGAGGAGGGCGTCGTCCAGCTCGACGCTTCGGTGATGGACGGCGTGCTGCACCGCGCGGGCTCGGTCGGATGCCTGGAGAACATCAAGAACCCGGCGGCGGTCGCGCTGCAGGTGTTGCGACGGACCGACCACGTGATGCTGGTAGGAGCCGGAGCGCTCAAGTTCGCGCTACGCATGGGCTTCAAGGAGGAGAACCTGCTCACCGAGGCCTCGCGCGAGGCGTGGCTGAAGTGGCGGGCCAACCTCGGCAAGGACGACGACTGGCTCAACGACGACGAACGCGAGGACCTGCCGTCGAAGAAGCCGCTGGGGTGGCGGGCGAGTCCCATCGACATCGACGCGATCGGCTCCGGCCCGGCCCGCATCGACCCGGCGACCGGCGTGCCGTACACCACGGGCACGATTCACTGTTCGGCCGTCACCGAGAGCGGTCACGTCGCCGCCTGCACGAGCACCAGCGGCCTCTCGTGGAAGCTCCCCGGGCGTCTGGGCGACTCGCCGATCGTCGGCGCGGGGATGTACTGCGACAACGCGATCGGCTCGGCCGGGGCGACGGGTCGCGGCGAGGCGGTGATCCAGGTCTGCGGGTCATTCTACATCGTGCAGCAGATGGAGAACGGGCTCTCGCCGACCGAGGCGTGCCTGGCCGCGGCGAAGAAGATCGCCGACAAGACGAAGGAAAAGCGCCTGCTGGACGCGCAGGGTCGCCCGAACTTCAACGTCTCGTTCTACGCCGCGCGGAAGGACGGCGCGTACGGGAGCGCGTCGATCTGGAAGGGCGCGACGTACGCCGTCCATGACGGGAGCGAGTCCCGCAAGCTCGAGGGTGAGTTCCTGTACCAGCCCGATCGGCGTTAGCCGCCTTCGCTCCGTCTTCGGCGTGCGAGCAGGAGGCACGGCGCAGCGACGGCGATGAACCCACCCGGGCCCGGCACCGGGGCGCTGAAGTTCGTGACGTGCAGGTCGAGGGTGCCGATCGCGCCATCGGCTGACCATACGCGGAAGCCGATCACATCGCCTGCCTGCACCGCCACGTTGGTGACGCCGCCGCTTCCTCCGAACAGATAGCCGATGAAGATCGGCGAGCCGTTCAGCAGGTAGTACGCCGCATCGTATGTTCCCGAGTCGTGGGGGATGATCTCCCAGTTGAACGACCACGAACCCGTTGCGGCCGCCGTCGTCGTGTAGTCGGTGTTGATGATCGGCTGGCCGTTGTCGTTGCCGATGACGACGATCGTCGCGGGTGCGCCGGACGTGATCACCGACCCATCTCCGCCGTGAGGGTTCAGGGTCCAGCTCGCGGGCGCGTACGGCCCTGAGAACTGCGCGCCGGCATTCGAGTTCCAGCCGAGGCACGCCGCCGCGCCCACCGCCACAACGATGGCGATCCGACGATCCGGCGGTCCATTCTGCATGTGCATTCCTCTGTCGCGGCCCGGAGCATACTGCACACCCGTCGTTTGACAAGGGCCGCGCCGCCGGTATGCTGCCCTCGCCCTCGGTGCCCCGCTTCGCGGCGGGGTGAAAAGGGAAGTGCGGTGACGGCCCCGTCGGAGGAAGTCGGGGCCTATTCCGCCGCGGACGCGCCGCCGTGAAGGGCTGAACAGGCGCGGCCCCAGACGCCACTGATCGCCTCAAGGCGAGTCGGGAAGGCGGGTGCCGCGACGCTCGACGAGAGCCAGCCCCAAGCCGGAAGACCTGCCGACGGCTGTGGACCTCCGGACGTTCCGGGGTCCGAGCTTGGCGGCCCCTCGCGTAAAGGGGCTCCGGCGTGACGCGGCGCGTGTTCCCGACGCCGCGTGCTCTCCGGAGCATCATTCCCTACGCACAGGGCCTGTTGTGAGGGAACCGTCTCGCGCGCATCGAGGCGACAACAGGGCTATCACGCCGCGCGCCGTGCGCGTGTCGGACGCCCGGAGGTCGAAGGATCATGCTGCATTGTGTGTGTGTCGCTATGGGCGGCGGTGGAGTCGCGTTCGGGGCACTCGCCGGCGGGCCGTGGGGGAACTCGGTCGTGTCGTACGAGCCGGGGTCGGGCGTGGGAGCGGCCTTCACGAACCCGGCGAGCGCGCTGGGCGAACCGACGCGGTTCACCGGCGTGGGGTCGTTCCCGGGCGCGGTCACGCCGTTCAACCCGCCGTTCCTGGGCTCGGAGCTCGTCTCGATCGGCAACGGCGGGCACCTCGTGGTGCAGTTCGAATCGCCCGTCACGAACGACCCGTTCAACCCGTTCGGCGTGGACTTGATTGTGTTCGGCAACACGGGATACATCGACGTCGGATTCCCGAACGGCGTAGCCGGCGGGCTGTTCGGTTCGGGCGGTGGGTTGATTGAACTGAGCGCCGACGGCGTGAACTGGTTCTCGGTGCCGGGCGCGGCCGCGGACTCGGAGTTTCCCACGCTGGGCTACGCCGACCTCACGAGCCCTTACGCGACCTCGCCGGGCTTGGTGCCAACGAACTTCACGTGCCCCGTGAGCCCCGCGTTGGTCGCGGCGGGGCTGAACTTCGCGCAGATCGTCGCCGCGTACGACGGCTCGGGCGGCGGCACGGGACTGGACATCGGGCTGACCGGGCTCTCGGCCGTGTCATTCGTGCGGATCATCGCGCCGGCGGGCTTCACGGGGACGATCGAGATCGACGGGTTCGCGGACGTGACGGCGATTCCCGCGGCTCCGACGCTGCTCGCCGTCGGGCTTGCGGCGCTCGCCGGGGTGGGCCCGCGCCGCCGCGGCGACAACAATCGAGCGGAGGAACCGCAGACGAACAGGCTTCGAGCCCGGGAGATCGCATGAGCCCGCGGATCGACAGCAGGCGTCGTGCACTCGCGGCATCTGCGTTTCTGTCGCTCTGCTGTTCCGGCGCTCCGGCCCAGCCCTGGTCGCACTTCGCGGGCTCGCCGGCGAGGATCGCGGCCGTTGGCGCGCCGCCGCCGGGCATCGACGTGCCGCTGTGGCTCGCGTACCACGACGCGTCGGGGCAGGCGATCGCGTTCGTCGGGCAGTCCGGAGTCGTCGCGGACGACGATCGTGTCTACGCCGTGGGCAAGTCCGGTGGCGTCGATCGGGTCTATGCGATCGGGCGAACGGACGGCGAGGTGGCGTGGGCCGCGGCGGTCGATGCGCCCTACGTCGGGTCGTGGTCCACGCCGGCGATCGACGGGGCCAACGGTGCAGTGGTCGTCGCGTCGGGCCTGACGGTGCGGGCGTTCAGTCACGCGTCCGGCGCTGCGCGCTGGCAGACCCCGCTGCCGCGGCAGGTGGTCAACGCTTCGCCGCTTGTGACGGCGGGGCTGGGCCCTGGCGGTGTGACGGATCGGGTGTTCATCACCGACTATGACCCGTTCGGTGTGGACGGGCGGCTGCATTGCATCAACGCCGATCCGTTCGACGCGGGGCTCAACCCGTTCATGCCCGGGCAGGCCGTGTGGTCGGTCGTGCTCGGCGCGACATCCGGCAACACGGCGGCCTACGCGGACGGCGTGGTGTACGTCGCAAGCGTGAGCGACGAGTCGGGTTCGCCGTTTGGCGTCGTGCGCGCGTTCGACGCGGCCGCGCTCGCGCCGCCGACGCCGCTCTGGGCCTTCGAGAACGCCATCGACACCGGGTTCTTCGGCGGGGTCTGCGTTGACGACACGCCCGCCGGGCGGTTCATCTACGCGGCCTCCTACGGGTTCTTCGGCGGGCAGTTCGCGGGGAACTTCGTCAAGCTCCGCGCGGAGGACGGAGCCCTGGTGTGGACCGCGCCGTGCAACCGTACGGCCGCGACGCCGATCCCGCTCGGCGACGGGCGAGTCGTCGTCTCGGGCGGCATCCCGGGGTTCGGGTCCGCGCCGAGCCTCCAGCTCTTCGAGGACCTCGGCACCTCGGCCGCGCTCGCCTGGGACACCGCGATCGACACCTGGACGGACGCCAACGCGAACGGCGTCATGGACGTGGGCGAGTACCTGCTCGTCGGCGGCTGGACCCACCAGCCGATCGCGGTGGGCGTGGGCAGCGTGGGCGGTGACGAATCCCTCATCGCGGGTGCGATGCCGACCGCAACCTGGACCGCGGCCTGCACGGACCTGTACGTGCTGGATGTTGATCGCGACCCGGCCGACCCGGGGTTCGTCGAGGCCCATGCCGTCGGCGCCGGGTCCACGCCGGCCGTCGCCGGCGCGAGCGGCGGGGGAATGAGTCTGTACACGCTCGGCGCGGGCGGGCTCAGCGCGTTCGGCGCGCCCGCGTGCTATTCGGATTGCTCCGGCGACGGCGCGTTGTCCGTCGCGGATTTCGGGTGCTTCCAGACACGGTACGTCCTCGCGGACCCATGGGCGGATTGCACCGGCGAGGGGTCACTGACGGTCGCGGACTTCGGGTGCTTCCAGACACGCTACGTGATCGGGTGCCCGTGATGAAGCGGGCGCGGATCGATACGGAGGGGCGCAGAACGGAGCGGGGCTTCACGCTCATCGAACTGCTGGTCGTCATCGCGATCGTCGCGGTGTTGATCGGCATCCTCGTGCCTGCGCTCGGGGCGGCGCGGCACAGCGCCCGCACCGCACGCTGCGCCGTGAACCTGCGGCAGGTGCTCATCGGCTGGCAGCTTTACGCGGGGGACCACGGCGACGCCGCGATGCCCGCCAGCGACCTCGTTCCCGGATCGACCGCTGTCCACGCGACCTATTGGTGGGGTCGCGTGGACGGCGGGTCCGGGGCGGTCGTCTACGAACCGGGCTTCCTTGTGCCGTACCTGGCCCGGGAGCCCGGCGAGCGATCGGCGTACGAGTGCCCGGCCCAGCCGTGGGGGAGCTACCGCGCCCAGCCGATCAACGCCGCGCCGCCGGGCGCGCCCACCAGCACCTACGGCTACAACGGCTACGCCCTGACGCCCCGGGCCACGCCGGGCTGGAACGCGACGATCGGCTATCGCCCCTGGAAGCGGCTGGGCGACGTCGATCGACCGGCGGACCTGTTCGTGTTTGCCGACGCGATGCTCCCGGTCACGCCGATCCGGAACACGGCTCTGCTCGACCCGCCGAAGCTCTATGACGGCGCGGGCGGGTGGTCGATCAACAACTTCCCGACAACCGCGTTCCGGCACGGGGCGGGGAAAGGCGCGGCCGTCGCGGGGAGGGCGGACGGGAGCGCCCGCGCGGCGGCGGCACACCCGGAGTGGCTGGTGCATCCGGGCGCGCGCGTCGGTTCGGTGGGAACGGAGAATGATCCGCACTACGTTCAGGATGGGAAGCGTTGGGATTAGGGGCGGTCGAGACGGTGGGACGTTGGGACGGTGGGACGGTGAATGGACCCGACGCCCGTTGATCGTTGCGTGTGCTTCAAGGCGACGTTCGCCGAACTGATCCGTTTGCGCGCCGAGACCGGGGCGGGGTTCGAGGAGTTGCAGAAGCGCACAGGCTGCGGGCGCGGGTGCGGGCTGTGCGTGCCGTACGTCATGGCCGCCCTGGCCACCGGGCGCGCGCGCCTCCCGGTGCTGCCCGATGCGCAGTTGAAGGCGATCATCGAAGGGCGATGAGCCGGAGCGCAAGGAAAAGGCCGAGCGCTCACGGCGCCCGGCCTTGTTCTGCTCGTCGTGTTCCACGTTTCCCTACTGCGACATCGCGTCGCTCACCGGCTGGCCCGGCACCTGGACCTGCGGCACCCCGAGCGTGTCGTTGCGGTCCGCGCCGAGGGCCTCTGCGGACGCCGCGGCCTCGGCCAGCATCGCCTGCTCGTCCTCTTGTGCGCTCGCCGGCGGCTCGGCCAGGAGCTTCACGCGGATGTCCTGGTACGGGCGGAACCCCGTGCCCGCCGGGATCAGGTGCCCGAGGAGGACGTTCTCCTTGAGGCCGATGAGCCGGTCGACCGCCCCGCGGAGCGACGCTTCGGTGAGGACCTTCGTCGTCTCCTGGAACGACGCGCCGGAGAGGAACGACTCGCTCTGGAGCGAGGCCTTGGTGATGCCGAGCAAGAGCGTGCGCCCCGTGGCGGGCTTGGCCCGCTTGGCTTTGGCGCCGTCCTTGCCCTCGGTCTCGGCCTTGGCGTTCGCTTCCTTGATCTGGTCACGGTGGGCGAGGTCGCCGATCTTCAGGTCCGTCCCGCCCGCGTCGGAGATGCGGTACATCTTGGCGGCGTCGGCGTTGCGCTGCTTGAACTCGAACTTGTCCACGACCTCGTGGGGCAGCAGGTCCGTGTCGCCGGGGTTCTCGACGCGCACCTTGCGGAGCATCTGCGACAGGATGAGCTCGATGTGCTTGTCGTTGATGGTCACGCCCTGGGCCCGGTAGACGTTCTGGACTTCGTCGAGCATGTACGTCCAGAGCGATTCCTCGCCCTTGATCCGCAGGATGTCGTGCGGGACCAGCGGGCCCTCCGTCAGAGGGTCACCGGCCTGGACGTAGTCGCCCGCGTGGACGAGCAGCCCCTTGTCGCTCGGGACGTGGTGGTCCTTCTCGATGCCCGAGTCGGAGACCACGCGGATCGTCATCTTGCCCTTGCGCTTGTCGGAGTGCAGCTCGACCCGTCCCGAGATCTCGGCCATCACCGAGGGGTCCTTGGGCTTGCGGGCCTCGAAGATCTCCGTCACGCGGGGGAGGCCGCCGACGATGTCCTGCGACCCGGCCGCCGAGCGCGGCAGACGGGCGAGCATCTGCCCGGCCTTGATCTCCTGCCCGTCCTGGACCTCGATGCGGGCCTTGGCGGGGAGGTAGTGGAAGTCCAGGATGTTGCCCTGGGCGTCGACGATGTTGATCTGCGGGTGGAGGTCGCCCTTGTGCTCAACGATGACAAGGGCCTTCTGCCCGCGCCCGGCGTCCTCCTCACGGACCGTGGCGCCGACCTCGATGTCCACGTAGCGGACCGCGCCGTCCTTCTCGGCGAGGATCGGTGTGCGGTGGGGGTCCCACTTCACCAGCGGGTGGCCCTTCTTCACCTCTTCGCCCGGCTTGACCAGGATGAACCCGCCGTAGGGGATCTTGTACTTCTCCAGCTCGCGCCCCTTGGAGTCGAGGATCGCCAGCTCGCCGTTGCGCTTGAGCGAGACGAGGAACTCGTGCCCCTCATCGTCCTTCGCGATGACCTGGTTGCAGTCGCGCAGCTCGACCGTGCCGGCGTTCACCGCACGGTACTCCGTCTCGGCCACGCTGCGGGTGCCGATGCCGCCCGTGTGGAACGTGCGCATCGTCAGCTGCGTGCCGGGCTCGCCGATCGACTGGGCGGCGATGATGCCCACGGCCATGCCGGGCTCCACCATCTTCCCCGTGCTCATGTCCATCCCGTAATCGAGCACCGAGCAGCCGGTGCGGCTCTCGCTGGTGAGCGGCGAGCGGACCAGCACCGCGTCGATCCCCAGCTCCTCGATGCGCTGGGCGGTCTCCGTGTCGATGACGCCGTTGGATTTGCAGATGACCTCGTCGTTGACGGGGTTGACCACGGGGTTGACGCTCACGCGCCCGACGATGAGGTCGCGCAGCGGCACGTCGATCTCGTCGCCCTTGTAGATGGCCCGCTTGAGGATGCCGCGCTTGCTCCCGCAGTCGAGCTCGCCCACGATCACCGACTGCGCGATGTCGCACAGCTTGCGCGTGAGGTAGCCCGAGTCGGCGGTCTTCAGGGCCGTGTCCGCCAGGCCCTTGCGGGCGCCGTGTGTGCTCGAGAAGTACTCGAGGATCTCGAGCCCCTCGCGGAAGTTGGAGCGGATCGGGGTCTCGATGATCTCGCCCGACGGCTTGGCCATGAGCCCGCGCATCCCGGCCAGCTGCTGCATCTGGCTGACGTTGCCGCGGGCGCCCGAGTCGGACATCAGGTACACGGGGTTGAGGTACAGCTCGCCCTTTTTCGTGTCCACGGCGACGTACCCGCCGTCGGCGTCGCGCCGGTCGAGCTTGAGTGTCTCGATGAGCTTCTTCGTCACCTGCTCGCGGCAGTGGGACCAGATGTCCAGGAGCTGGTTGTACCGCTCGCGCTCGGTGATGATGCCGCGCTCATAGTTGCGCTCGACGCGGTCCACCCGCTTCTGCGACTCGGCCAGGAGCTCGGTCTTGGCGTCGGGGATGCGCAGGTCCGTGATGCCGAAGGACAGCCCGGCGAGCGTGGACTGCTTGAACCCGACCTCCTTCATGCGGTCGAGAAGGTCGATCGTGCCGGGCCGCCCGCAGTAGATGTACGTGTCGTCGATGACGCGGGCGCACCCCTTCTTGCCCAGGGGGCAGTTGTAGAAGGGCATGCCGGGCCCGAGGATGTCCGCGAAGAGCACGCGCCCGACCGTGGAGATGAGGCGGTTGTCCTTGGGCATGTCCTTGGGCGGATCGGTCTGCTTCTCCACGACCTGCGAGAACCCGTCGATGCGGACGAGGACGCGCTCGTGAAGCCCGATCGTGCCGTGGTCGTAGGCCAGGATGGCCTCGTGCCGGTCCTTGAACGTGCGCATCTTGGCGCGGGGGCGCTCGTCGGGGACGTCGCACGTGATGAAGTACACGCCCATCACGATGTCCTGCGACGGGCTGATGATCGGCTTGCCGTTCGCGGGCGAGAAGATGTTGTGCGTGCTGAGCATCAGCACGTGGGCCTCGGCCTGCGCCTCGACGGAGAGCGGCAGGTGCACGGCCATCTGGTCGCCGTCGAAGTCGGCGTTGAACCCGCCGCAGACCAGCGGGTGGATCTTGATCGCGTTGCCCTCGACGAGCACGGGCTCGAAGGCCTGGATGCCCATGCGGTGGAGGGTGGGCGCGCGGTTGAGCAGCACCGGGTGCTGGTAGATCACCTCTTCGAGGATGTCCCAGACCTCGGGGTCGCGGCGCTCGAGCATCCGCTTGGCGCTCTTGATCGTGTCCGCTAGCCCGTGCTCCTTGAGCTTGCGGATGATGAACGGCTGGTAGAGCTCGAGGGCGATCTTCTTGGGAAGCCCGCACTGGTTCAGCTTGAGCTCCGGGCCTACGACGATGACCGAGCGCGCGGAGTAATCCACGCGCTTGCCCAGCAGGTTCTCACGGAAGCGGCCCTGCTTGCCCTTGATCATGTCCGTGAGCGACTTGAGCGGGCGGTTGCTGCTGCCCAGCACCGGGCGGCGGCAGCGGTTGTTGTCGAACAGCGCGTCCACTGCCTGCTGGAGCATCCGCTTCTCGTTGCGGATGATCACATCCGGCGCGTTCAGGTCCATCAGCTTCTTGAGCCGGTTGTTGCGGTTGATGATGCGCCGGTAGAGGTCGTTCAGGTCGCTCGTGGCAAAGTTGCCCGACTCCAGCAGCACCAGGGGGCGCAGGTCCGGCGGGATCACCGGGACCACGTCCATCACCAGCCAGGCCGGGTCGTTCTCGCTCTTCCTGATCTGCTCGATGAGCTTGAGCCGCTTGGCCAGGTCCTTGGTCTTCTGCTTGCTGCGGGTCTCGCGGAGTTCCTGGCGCAGCTGCGCCGACTCGGCGTTGAGGTCCAGCTTCTCGATCAGCGCGCGGATGGCGTCGGCGCCCATCGCGGACTTGAAGGCGTTGCCGAACTTCTCGACGGACTGGCGGTGCTCGTCCTCGGTCAGGAGCTGCTTGTACTTCAGCTCGGTGTCGCCCGAGTCCGTGACCACGTAGTCCTGGTAGTAGATGATCTTCTCGAGGTCGCTGGTCTTCATGCCCAGCAGCGTGCCCATGCGGCTGGGCATGCTCTTGAAGAACCAGATGTGCACCACGGGGCTGGCGAGGTTGATGTGCCCCATCCGCTTGCGGCGGACGCGGCTGTGGGTGACCTTGACCCCGCACCGGTCGCAGATGATGCCCTTGTACTTGGTCCCGCGGTACTTGCCGCAGGCGCACTCGTAGTCGCGCTCGGGCCCGAAGATGCGCTCGCAGAACAGCCCATCCTTCTCCGGGCGGTAGGTGCGGTAGTTGATGGTCTCGGGCTTCTTCACCTCGCCGTAGGACCACGCGCGGATGTCGTTGGGCGACGCCAGCGTGATCTTGACGGCGGTGAAGTCGTTCACACGGTCGTAGACGGTCTCGGCCATGATCGCCTCCGAGTGCCCCGCCACTCCGTGGCGGTCGGGCGGGTCGTGTTCCGGTCAACTGCGCGGCGCGTTCGGACGGACGGGCGGCCTTACAGCAGGCTCCCGCCCGCGGGCTGCTTCTTTTCCAGCGTCACGTTGAGGCCCAGGCCCTTGAGCTCGTTGCACAGCACGTCGAACGCCACGGGCATCCCCGCTTCGAGCTTGTTCGTGCCCTTGACCATGCTCTCGTAGATCTTCGTCCGACCCTCGACGTCGTCGGACTTGACCGTGAGCAGCTCCTGGAGGATGTACGCGGCCCCGTACGCCTCCAGCGCCCACACTTCCATTTCGCCGAACCGCTGCCCGCCCGTGCGGGCCTTGCCGCCGAGCGGCTGCTGCGTGATGAGAGAGTACGGGCCGGTCGCTCGGGCGTGGATCTTGTCATCCACGAGGTGGTGGAGCTTGAGCAGGTACATGAACCCGACGGTGGTCCGCTGGGTGAACGGCTCGCCCGTGCGACCGTCAAAGAGCTGGATCTTCCCGCCCTTGGGCATCTGGGCCAGCAGCTCGCGCGGCGTGGGCCAGGTGGCGGTCTTCTCGTGCTCGTCGAGGCGCCGGCGGACGTCGGCGTTGGCCTCTTCCAGCGCGTCGTGGACGTGCTTCTCCGTCGCCCCGTCGAACACCGGCGTCACGGCCTGGAAGCCCAGGACGTGGGCCGCCCAGCCCAGGTGCGTCTCCAGGAGCTGCCCGACGTTCATGCGGCTCGGCACGCCCAGCGGATTGAGCATCACGTCCACGGGCGTGCCGTCCTCCATGAACGGCATGTCCTCTTCGGGGACGATGCGGGCGATGACGCCCTTGTTCCCGTGGCGTCCGGCCATCTTGTCGCCGGCGGAAAGCTGACGCTTGGTCGCCAGGTACACCTTCACCATTTCCAGCACGCCGCTGGGCAGCTCATCGCCGCGCTTCATGTGGGCGACCTTGCGCTGTTTCTCGGCCTCGATAGCCGTGATGCGGGGCCAGAACTGCTTGTGCAGCACCTCGGCCTTCTCGCGTGTCTCCTTGCCGCCCTTGATCCACTTGCCGTCGAACGTTTTAATCTGCTCGAGAATGACCTCGGGGATGTCGCTGGCGCCGACCTTCTGGCGGGTATTGGGGTCCACCATCGGTGTGCCGGTCGCGTCGTTGACGCTGGCGACCATCTGCTTGAACAGCGCGATGGCCTTGCCGTCCATGTCGGCCTCGTAGGCCGCGATGTCCCGCTTGAGCTGCTTCTTCTGCTCCTCGTTCATGTGGAGGCGGCGCGAGAACTTCCGGGCGCCGATGACGATCCCCTCGACGCCCGCGGGGACCTCCAGCGAGTCGTTCTTCACGTCCTCGCCGGCGCGCCCGAAGATCGCGTGCAGCAGCTTTTCCTCGGGCGTCAGCTCGGTCTTGCTCTTGGGGCTGACCTTGCCGACCAGGATGTCGCCCGGGCGGACGTACGCCCCGAGCCGGATGATCCCCAGGTCGTCGAGGTTGCGCAGCATCTTCTCGGAGACGTTGGGGATGTCGCGCGTGAACTCCTCGCGTCCCAGCTTCGTCTCGCGGACCTCGACGTCGAACGCGTCGATGTGGATGCTCGTGAAGGTGTCGTCCTTCACGAGGCGCTCGCTGATGACGATCGCGTCCTCGAAGTTGTACCCGTCGAATGTGTTGAACGCGACCAGCGCGTTCTTGCCGATCGCCAGCTCGCCCTGCTGCGTGCTCGCTCCGTCCGCGAGAATGTCGCCCTTCTTGACCCTCTGCCCGATCTTCACCACCGGGCGCTGGTTCAGGCACGTCCGCTCGTTGAGCCCCACGAACTTGCGGAGCACGAACTCGTCGCTGTTGTCCACGATGATCCGCTGCGAGTCGACGAACGTCACCGTCCCGGCGTTCTTCGCCTTCACCACCATGCCCGAGTTGCGGCCCATGTCCTTCTCGAGGCCCGTGGCCACGCCCGGCGGGTCGACCTTGACCAGCGGCACCGCCTGGCGCTGCATGTTCGAGCCCATGAGCGCGCGGTTCGCGTCGTCGTGCTCCAGGAACGGGATCAGCGCCGCCGAGATGCCCACGAGCTGCTTGGGCGAGATGTCGATGTAGTTGACCTCGGTGGACTCGATCTCCTTGAGCTCGCCGTTGACGCGGGCGAGCACAGCCCCCTTCTTCAGCCGCCCCTCGTCGTCCACCGCGTCCGCCGGCGCCAGCACCGCGCGCATCTCCTCGTCGGCGCGCAGCTCCACGATCTTGCCCGTGGGCTTGCCCGCCTTCACCTCGCGGTACGGCGTGCGCAGGAACCCGTAGTCGTCGATCGACGCGAAAATGCCCATCGACGCGATGAGCCCGATGTTCGTGCCCTCGGGCGTCTCGATCGGGCAGATGCGCCCGTAGTGGGAGATGTGGACGTCGCGGACCTCGAACCCGGCCCGCTTGCGGTTCAGCCCGCCCGGTCCGAGCGCGGAGAGACGCCGCTCGTGGACCAGGCTCGACAGGGGGTTGGTCTGATCCACCACCTGCGAGAGCTCGGACCGCCCGAAGAAGAAGTCGATCGCGCTGCTGATGGACTTGCTGTTCACCAGGTCCGCGATCTTCACGATCTCCTCGGGGTCCTTGACGCTCATCCGCTCCTGCACCGTCCGGCGCAGCTTCAGGAAGCCCTTGCGCAGCTCCTCGACCGCCAGCTCGTCGAGCGTCCGCAGCCGGCGGTTGCCCAGGTGGTCGATGTCGTCCACCATCGCGACGGGGCGGCTCGTCTCCGGGTCCAGCCGGTTGGACCGCAGGTCCAGCACATACTGGATCACCCGAAGAAAGTCGTCGCCCCGCAGGAACATGAGGTCCTCGGGCGAGTCGAGCCCGAACTTGCGGTTGATCCGGAAACGCCCGACGCGCCCGAGCCGGTACCGGTTGTCGTCGAAGAACTTCTCGATGAACAGCTGCTTGGCCTTCTCGATCTGCGGCGGGTTGCCCGGGCGCAGCTTCGAGTAGACCTTGATCAGGGACCGCTCGTAGTCCGTCTCGCCCTCGAACTGGTCGAGGCGCTCCTCGGCCACCGTGTTCAGGATCAGCGTGTCCGACGGGTTCTGGATCACCCGCAGGTTCTTGAGATTGGACTTGAGGATCGCCCCGGCCGCGTCCCCGATCACCCGACCGACGTGGACGAGCACCTCGCCCGTCTCCTTGTCGATGATCGTTTCGGCGGCGTAGTGATCGGGCTTGACCTGGTCGGCCTTGATCTCGCTGATCTCGTAGAAAAGACTCAGGATCGCCTCGGTCTCGGCGACGGACTGGTCCAGGCACCGCAGGAACGTGGTCGCGGCGAGCTTCGTGCTCTGATCGATCCGCATGACCAGCACGTCCTTCTTCGTCACCTCCAGCTCGATCCACGATCCCCGCTCGGGGATGATGCGGGCCGAGTGCAGCGGGCGGTCGCCCTCGCTGGAGACGATCGAGAAGTCCACGCCGGGCGAGCGGTGGAGCTGGCTCACGATGACGCGCTCGGCGCCGTTGACGATGAACTCGCCGCCGCCCATCATGATCGGGAACTCGCCGAGGTAGATGTCCTCCTCGGGCATGTCGGGCTTGCCTTCGCGGTGCAGACGGACCGACAGCTTGAACGGCAGCCCGTACGTGAGCCGCAGCTCGCGGCACTCGTCCGGCGTGTACCGCGGCGCCTCGAGCGCGTACCGAAGGTACTCGAGCTTCATCGTCCCGTCGTAGCTCTCGATCGGGTAGACCTCGCGCAGCAACGACTCGAGGCCACGCGAAGTATCGCGGGTCTCGGGTGTCTTGCTGGTCTGGAGGAACCGTTCGTACGCCTCGGCCTGGGTTTTCGTCAGGTCCGGGACCTGAATCGCGTCGCCACGCCGGGAGAAATCGCGCACCTTCTTCGCAGCCATCGAGGTCCTCGCGATGGTTGAACAGCCGCGCCTGATCGCGTCAGACGCTGTCACCGAACATGAACTGTGATCCGCAGCCGCGCCCTGTCACGCCCGTCCTCGCACCCGAACCGATCAGTATATCCACCATCCATCATCAACGCAACCCGCGCGCGGCGGACGGCCTCCGTTCGTGGACGACCCCATCCAGCGCGCAGGAAGCGGGGTCCGCCCGTCGGGCGGACCCCGTCGCACGATCCGCGGCATTCGTGGTCAGGCGATCTCGACCGTTGCCCCGACCTCGTCGAACTGCTTCTTGAGCTTGTCGGCGTCTTCCTTCGAGACGCCCTGCTTGACCGGCTTCCCCGGCGACTCGACGAACGCCTTGGCCTCCGCCAGGCCCAGGCCCGTCGCCTCGCGGACGACCTTGATCGTCGGGATCTTCTTGGCCGCGTCGACCGTCTTGAGGATGACGTCGAAGGTGGTCTTCTCTTCGGCCTTGGCCGGGGCCCCGCCGCCGCCGCCCGCGGCCATCACGACCGCGCCGCCCGCGGCGGCCTCGATCCCGTAGGTGTCCTTCATGTACTTGGACAGCTCGACGGCGTCCTTCAGGGTCAGGGCCGCCAGCTTGTCACCCAGTTCAGCGATCGCGCTCATGGTCAACCTCGTGTATCCGGTGGCATGGGCCTCGGGCCCGTCTATCCCACCAACTTCTCATCCGAGCGGGGCCGGGACAATCCCGACGCTTTGACCCGTGGGGGCCGATCGGATGTCGGAGTTCATTAAGCTGTCAGCCAGCCTTCTTCGTGATCGTCTCGCCCTTCTCCAGCTTCATCTCGACGGCCTTGAGGATCCCCGCGATGCCCATGCCCGGTCCCTTGACCTGGCCCGTGAGCTTCCGACCGGGGCTGACCACCAGGGTCACGACCTGGGCGATGGCCTCGTTCTTGGTGGGGAACTTGCTCAGCTCCACGCACCCCTTCTTGCCCTCGAAGAGTTGCCCGTCGAGGACCGCGCCCTTGAGCTCCAACTCGGGCATCGTGGCCACGGCCTTGACGATCTCCCGCGCCACCTCGACCACCGACGAGCCGCCGTAGGCCAGCGCGCTCGACCCGGTCAGGAGCTTGGACAGCGGCTCGAGCCCGGTGCCCTGGAACACGCGCTTGGCCAGCGCGTTGCGGACGACCGTGATCCTGATCTTCTTGTCCGCCAGGCCCTTGCGGAGCTTGGTCGTGGGGATGCCCTTGACGCCGCGGATGCTGATGAGCATCGCGTCCTTCGTCGAGCCGAACCGCGCCTGGTAGTCGCGGACGAGGGTTTCTTTCACGCGCTTCGACATGCCGCACCCTTCCTTACGCAACAACCTCGGCCACGTGCTTGACCTCAACCCCGGGCGTCATCGCGCCGGACACCGTGATCTTGCGGATGTACACGCCCTTGGACGTAGGCGGCTTGGCCTTCTCGATCGCCTTGATGAAGTGGTTGAGGTTCTCGGCGAGGTCGGCCTCCGAGAAGCTCGTCTTACCGATCACCGCGTGGACGTTCCCGCCCGTGTCGGCCCGGTACTCCACCTTGCCCGCCGAGTATTCCTTCACCGCCTCGGCGACGTTCGGCGTCACCGTCCCCGCCTTGGGCGAGGGCATGAGCCCTTTGGGGCCCAGCACGCGCCCGAGCTTCGAGATCACGCGCATCATGTCGGGCGACGCGACCGCCACATCGAAGTCCATCCACCCCTTCTCGACCTCGGCGACCAGTTCCTCGCCGCCGGCCTTCACCGCGCCGGCTGCCAGAGCCGCTTGCACCTTGTCCGACTGGCAGAAGGCCACCACGCGCTTGGTCTTGCCGATCCCGCGGGGCAGCGCGATCGACCCGCGCATGGCCTGGTCGGCCTGCTTCACGTCGATCCCCAGATGCATCACCACGTTGACCGTCTGGTCGAACTTCGGACCCTTGAACTTCTTCACGACGGCCACCGCCTGCTCGGGGGCGACCGGCTCCTTGGGCACGAGCTCCCGGTTGGCCCGCTGCCGCTTGCTCACGCGCTCCGGCATGGTCAGCCCTCCACCGTGACGCCCATGGATCGGGCCTGGCCCTCGACCACCCGGCAGGCGGCATCGAGGTTGGCCGTGTTCAGGTCGGACATCTTTTCTTTCGCGATCTTCTCGACCTGGGCCCGCGTGATCTTCCCGACCTTCTCCTTGTTCGGGACGCCGGAGCCCTTCTCGACCTTGGCCGCCTCGCGGATCAGCACCGACGCCGGCGAGGACTTGATCTCCAGGTCGAACGAGCGGTCGTTGTAGACCGTGACGATGCAGCCGACGATCTTGCCCTTGAGCGGTGCCGTCGCCGCGTTGAACTTCTGGATGAACTGGCCGGGGTTGACCCCCTTACCGCCCAGGATCGGGCCCAGCGGCGGCGCGGGCGTCGCCTGGCCCCCGGGGGCCATGATCTTGAACTGGTCGATCATTTCTTTCTTGGCCATGTGTTCCCACCTCCCACCGGCCCCGGGACAAGCCCCGGAACACCCGCCCCGGCCTGGGGACAGGCGGCTCGGTGGTTCAAACGGTTCTGATTGTGCCCGGCCCGTCAGGAACCGGGGAGGGGCAAGTGTAGCCGGGAGTCCGGCGGGGACAACTCGCGCCCACGCACCCGCACGTCACACCGCGGCAGTGACTACCCACGCGCCATGGCCGCGCGCAGCGGCGATGAGACGCCCGGGTCCAGGCCCGCGCCGTCCGCGCGGTCGAGCATCAGCAAACCCAGTTCGCCCTGCCCGTTCGCCTGCATCAGCACGCCCACGAGCAGCCACCCGGGCGCCGACTTCACGCGGTTGGCGTACGCCGACGCGAGCTCGATGTTCAGGACCAGGTCTTCCGCGCCCTGCGCGAACGCCCCGGGGCTGATCGGCTCGTCGGCGAGCCACGGGGCGACCGTATACGCCTGCAACACCGACTCGGCGGCGTCGTCGGCCCGCCCGGCGCAGAGCAACGCCAGTCCGAGCGAGCGCCGCACGGGCGCATCGGACGGGAACGACGCCAGATGCTCCTGGTAGGCGGCGATGGCGGCCTGGGCGTCCCCGGTCCGCAGGTAGATATCCCCGAGTTCTGCGCCGCTGAGCACGCGCGTGGGCGTCAGGTCCACCGGGGGCTCGTACCCCGACCAACGCCACGAGACGTACGTCGCGACCGGGTACACGACGGGGTACACGCCCGAATCCCACCACGGCCCGTGGGAGTAGCTCGGCGACCGCGGCGAGCACCACGACCAGTCGCCGCAATCGTCCCAGCGGAGCCACCAGCACGAGCGCCAGTGCCGCCATCGCCACGAGCACGAGTCGAAGCACACCGCCCACGACGGCCGGCACGCCCGCGCCCAGGACCAGGAGCAGTTCCAGGCATAGGACCAGGAGCAGTTACGCCGCCATTCGTGGTGCCGACGCCAGTGGTCGCTCCAGCCGCTGCAGGCCGAGCGCCACGACTCGCGGTAGTGCCGCGACCAGCGGTAACGATCGCGCCCGCCACGGTCGTTGTGGACGAACGTCGGGTTCAGCGGCGCGCCGTGCAGGATCGGTGCCGGCGCGGCGGGCGCGATCGGCGAGTGGACCGGGTTGGCGCGGGGGGGAGGCGGCTGGGGCGGGGTCGGCGGAGGCGCGTTCCCCGAGGGCGGCACGGGCGCCGCGATCGGTGCGGGCCCGACCACGGGCGGCTGCTTCGAAGGACCGCCCACCGGCGCGAGCGGCATCCGAGGCGGTCCGATGGGCGTCGCGGCGTTGGGCTGACGCGGGTCTCTGGGCGTGCTCGGCGGGCTCACGATGATCGTCGGGCCGCCGGGGTCTGAACTCGCCGTGGGGTGGCGCGGGCGGACCGGATCGGGCGTCGCCGCTGGAGGCTGCTTCGTCGGCTGGCGCGTGGGGTTGACGTTCGGCGGGGGTTGGCGCGGCGGTGTCGGCTTCACGGGCTGCGGCGTGACCAGCGGTGCGCGTGGGTCGGCCCCCTTGGTCGGTTGGACCGGCGGCGGCGTCGCGCGGACGGGATCGCGTGTGAGCGACCCGCGCACGGGCTTGACCGGCGCGGGTGGGGCGGCGGTCGGTTTCACCGGCGCGGGCTTCACGGGGTCGGCGCGCGCCGGCACGTTCGCCGACGGCCTCACAGGGTCGCGACGCACCGGCGCGGCCGCGGGCTTGGACGGACCGATCCGAACCGGCGGGGGCGCACCCTTCGGCGGCTGCGATGGAGACCTCGACGGGTTTGCCCGGGCGGGGGGCATCGGGCGCGGGTCGCGCGAGGGCGGCGCGCCGGCTGACTTTGCTCCCGGCTTGGGCGACGACGTCATCACTCGCGCGGGCGGAGTCCGGCGTTCCGGTTGCGGAGCGGACCGCACGATCGGCCCGGCCCGAGACGGCGCGGCGGGGCGCGCGCTCGGCGACGACCGCGGCGGCGTCGCCGTTGGGCGGGCACTCGGCGACGATCGCGCGGGCGGCGTGACGGCGGGGCGTGACTCGCGCCGAACGGGTTGCGCCGACTTCGCCTGAGGACGCGAGCGCGCGCCGGGGTTCTTGTCATCGGGCCCGGCGAGCGCCACCCCCGCGATCACCAGCACCGACGCCAGCCCCATGCACCACGACCATCGCCACCCGATGGCGCGTGTGGTCTCACATCTGCGACTGTTCATCGCACGCCTCCCGAATCTGCTCCGCGGCGCAGTGCCGCGGGCTCTCCCCTTGGGCTGACCCCACTGGTCGACGGCGCCGGACGCCCAGCTACTGTTTCCGTGACAGCACGCCAATGAACGTGTCCGCGACGCCCGCGTCGAGCCCCACGCCGCGCGCCCGCTCGACGAGCCGGGCCGCCACGTCGGCCTTGCCCTGGGCCTGCACCAGCGCCGCCATGGCGAGCCACGCCGACGCCGTCTTCACGCGGCGGGCGTGGTTTGAAACCCGTTCCACCTGCGCCCGCAGGTCCGAGCGGCCGCCGAAGATGTCGTCAGCCAACGGCCTTTCCGCGAGCGTCGCGTCCTGCCGGTACGCGAGGGCCACGATCGCCACCCCCTCGGTGACATTGCGGTCGGCGATCATCGCCAGGCCCAGGAGGCGCGTGACCTCGGCGTCTTCGGGGTTCGCGTCCAGGTGGGCTTTGTACGCGGTGATCGCCCGCGCGGCGTAGCCCAGTTGCAGTGCCCAGTCGCCGATTTCGTGGTCCGTCGGCGGGTCCGCCGCGGGTGCGGCCGGTGGGTTCGGGCGCGCGGTGTAGCCGACCAGCGCGGGGTCCACCGGCAGGTAGTACCCGTCGATCGGCGTCGTGCGCTCGTACCAGTACGAGCCGTAGGAATACGGCCAGTACGGATAGTGCAGGTGGTGCGAGCCGACGATGATCGGGCGGCACAGATCCTTGTGGATGAGCCCGGTCGGCGTGCCGAGCCGGAACCGCAGGTTAAAGTGGTCGTCGCGGTACTCGCCGTTGACCGACAAGCCCGAGCCGCTCACGAAGCCGCGGCCGTCGATGTGCTGATCGAAGCTGCCTCCGACAGAGTTCCCCCCGACCACGCACTCGCCGAACGAGCCGCCAGATCGGAACCCGCTTCCGCTCGAAAAACCGGAGCCCCATCCGGACGACGGCGCGAACGCCGGACGCGACGGGGCCGCGGGAAGGAGTGTCCCCGTGCGCGACAGGGGCGTCCCGCCGCGAACGCCCGGGCCGGCCGCGCGCACGCCGCCGAGCCCGACCGATGCCTGCCCCAGCGACATCGGCGCGGCCGCGAGCACCGCGGTCATTGCAGCGACACGGATGACGTTACGGCTTCCCTGCCCGAGCATCGGCGACCTCCTTCGAACGCGCTCCCGGGTTCGAGAGCGCCGAGACCATCGCGTCCGCGATCGGCGCGTCCAAGCCCGCGGCCCGTGCCCGCTCGATGAACCGCGCCGCGGCGTCGCGGCGATCCTGTGCCTGCGCCAGCACCGCGGCGGTCAGCCAAGCGCCGGCGGACCCGTCGCGGTTGGCCCGCGCCGCGGCCTTGCTGAGCAATGCGCCGAGGCCCGCTCCTTCGGGCAACGAGCCGGCGTCATACGGCAGCGCCGCGAGACCGATGTCCATGCGGTACGCCTCGACCATCGCGTCGCCGGCGTGGACGGGCTTGTTCGCAAGCAGCAACACCACAGCCAGTGACCGGGCCGCGACCGCATCGTCCTCGTGGTCGGCCAGATGCCGCAGGTACGCGTCGGCCGCGGACACCGTGTCGCGGGCCCTCGTGAACTCGGCCGCACGCTCCGCGTCGGTGAGCGGCGCGGGCGCCGGCTCGACCATCGCGGGGCCTTGCTCGCCGAACAGACGCTCGTCGGGACGCGAAACGTTGCTCTCTCCGATCGCCCGGCCGTCGCTCGTCCGTTGGACGCCGCACGATCCGCCGACACACGCGCCGCCGTTGATCGGAGCGATGCCGCCGCTCGCGCCGCCCCTTGCACTCGTAGTTCCGGGGCTGCCCGGAACGCCCGTCGCTGTGCCGACGCCTACGGCACCGCCCGCGGCGCCGCTTCCGGTCGTGCCACCACTCACGCCCGTGTTCATCGAGCGCGGGTCGGTCCCGCCGCTGATCGGGCGCGGCGGAGGGATGATGTCTCCGCCCACTCCCCTCCGGATCCGGATGACCTCGTTTGTGTCGCCGGACTTCACAGCGTCGCGGAGGCTGTTGAGCCGCTGGCTCTGGTCCTGGAACGCCCGCGTCGGCCCGTTCGTGACGCGCGGCGTCATGTTGTCCGGGCGCTTCTTGAGCAGCCCGGGGTTCTTTTCGACGTCGCGCCGGCTGATGATCCGGTTCGTGTAGGCGATCTTGGCCTTGACCTGCGGCAGGTCGGGGATGCGCGGCCAGCCAGAGATCCAGTTCGGTCGCGTGTTCCCCAGAGCCTTCGGGCGCGGGCCGACGCCGGTGAGCGGGCGGCCGGGCAGTGACTTCACACCGCCCAGTCCCGGAATCGCGCTGACGGTGATGCGCCGGATGGACGCGGCCGCATTCACCCCGCGGCTGGCGTTCACCCCGCCTACCGGGGCCGAAGTCGTGTCGGCGGCTGGGGAGGGATGATCGTCGGGCGTCGCCGCATCCTGGGCGAATGCGGGAGCGGACACCATGAGCCCGATCGCTCCGACGAGCCACCGGAAAGCAGAGCGGTACGATGCGTCACGCGCGATCATGAACCTCTCCGTGAGGCGTTCCCCACGCCGTGCAGCCGGGCTCCGCAAAGGTGCCGCCGCCCGAGCAAGGGATTCTACCGGCAGTCATCCGGAACGCCTCATCTATGTACGACACCGTCATGGGAGGGGTGTTCCCACCGTCCGGTTTACGAACGGCGTTCTCAGTGTTGAATCACGGTTGTTACCGTGCCTTGGTACAGGGATTCCAGCACCGGCCTCGGCAGGCTCAGGCCGCGGATTTCGGGGGCGGAGTCGTCGTTGTAACGCGGCGGGTCCTCGAGCTTCAGGTCCGGGTCCGCGATCGGCGATGGGCCGTTGTACCCGGTTTCGAGGAGCATCCGCAGCGCCCAGTAGCGGCTCGCGTACAAGTCGAAGGCGGCGGCCGGACTGTTGGCCTGGTCGGCCTTTGGGTGGTCGGGGCGCTCCTTGCCCGGGCGCGTGTGGTCGTCCGTGGTGACGATGTCCGACCCGAAGAGGATGCGCCCCTTCCAACGGATGAAGAACGCGCGGACGCGATCGCTCGGCTGGCGGCTCAGCTCGCGCACGACCCATTTTGTCGCGGAGCAGTCCAAGTACAGGTTCGGGTGCCGGGCGAGCATCTCCGCGAGGAAGCCCAGGTCTTCGGGCCAGCCGCCCATGTGGGCCGCGATCCACGGGCCCTCGAACTCGTCGAGCATCCGCTCCAGGCCGACGTACTGGTCGCGCTTCGTCCCGTACTTCGCCGTGTCCGCGTACCTGGTCCGGAAGTAGATGTCCGGGTCCGCCACGTGGACCATGAACATCATGCCGAGCGACCGCCCGACCTCGCACGCCCGGCGTCGCCACGGGCTGTCGATCGACCACAGGTCGTCGCGTCCGTCGGGGACGAGGTCGCGCAGCCGTGGGGCCGCCCAGAGCTTGAGGATCCGCGCGTCGAAGTCGCGCCGAAAGGACTCGATCACCCCGATGTAGTCGTCGCGATGGGTGCGCGCGCGGTCCGCGCCGCTCCACGTCGGGAAGGCGATGAAGCGGACGGAGTCGCCCAGGGCGTCGCGCACCGCGGCGGCCTGCGGGAGTTGCGTCATCGTGTAGGTCCGCGTGACGCCGAAGACACGTCGCGCGTCGTCGTAAATGCCCGCCGCTGTCGCGCCGGCGATGTGGGCGTGCGCGTCGATGATCGGCGTCACGGGCGGGCCGAGCCGCCGTGCCTCTGCCCGGTAGTCCAGGCCGAGCCGGTTGTTCGCCGAGACAACGCCGCGTGGAGGGCTCGCCGGTCCGTCGGCCATGCCGCCGATGGTAGTCCCCGCCATCCGTCGCCGACCCGGGGGGCTTCCGCGCGCGCGCACGGGTCGGGGCCGCAACAATGCCGGCTCATGCGGATCGCGATCGCTCACGACTGGCTCTGCGGGTTCCGCGGCGGCGAGGCGGTGCTGGAGCGCATCGCGGGCCTGGTGCTCCACGAGTTCGAGCCCGCGGGCCTGTTCACGATGTTCGACGAAGGGCGGCCGCTGGCCCCGAACATCGACGCGGTGCGCGATCGCGCGGGCGTCACGGCGTCCTTCCTGAGCGGTGGTCCCTGGTCGGCCCGTGCGCGCCGCTGGATGCTGCCGCTGTACCCCGCGGCCGTGGCGCGGTTGTCACGCGCGATCGCCGCGGCCCACGCCCGGCGCCCGATCGACCTGCTCGTCTCGACCAGCTCCGCCGCGATCAAGGGGCTCGCGCCGCCGCCGGGCGTGCCGCACCTGTGCTGCTGCTTCGCCCCGGCGCGCTACCTGTGGTCGCGGGGCGGCGACTACGCGGGAGGCCTGCGCGGGCTCGGGCTGCGCGTGCTGGGCCCGAGACTGCGGGCCTGGGATCGGCGCACGGCCCCGAACGTCACGCGGTTCGTTTCGATCTCGCGGCACATCCAGGCCGAGGTGCTCCGCTGCTACGGTCGCGAATCGTCGATCGTGTTTCCGCCCGCGCGCACAGGGTTCTACACGCCCGGCGCCGGACAGAAGCGGGAAGATTTCTGGCTCGTCGCGGGGGCGCTGGAGCCGTACAAGCGCGCGGAGCTGGCGATCGAAGCCGCGAATCGCGCGGCGCATCGCCTGGTGGTGGCGGGGGAAGGGTCCGCGGCCGCGGCGCTCCGCCGCCGCGCCGGGCCGACCGTCGAGTTCCGCGGGCGTGTCAACGACGCGGAGCTGCGCGACCTCTACCGCCGGGCCGACGTGCTCATCTTTCCGCAGGTGGAGGATTACGGGATCGTCGCGGTCGAGGCCCAGGCGTGCGGGTTGCCGGTGGTCGCGTTCCGCGCCGGCGGGGCACTGGATACGGTGATCGACGGCGTCACCGGCGTGCTCTTCGGGCCGCAGACGCCCGAGGCGCTGATCACCGCAATCGGGCGGGCGCCACGGGGTGCCGATGCGGCCTGCCGCGCCAACGCGGAGCGATTCGGCGAGGAACAGTTCGACCGCGCGTTCAGGGCGGAAGTCGGGGCGGCGCTCGCGGACCGGCCCGGCGCCAAGGCGCGGACGGGCTGAACCCCGGCGATCGCCTCAGCCGCCGGGGCCTTCGGACAACGGCGCGTCGGCGCCCGGCTCGCGTGACGTGAGGTCCGCACGCACGGTTTCAGAGATGATCCTCCGCCCGGCCGCCGCATCGGGTTCATCCATCAGCGGCAGGCGTCGCCGCAGCTTGCGGGTGTCGATGCGGATGTACGCCGAGGCCCCCGCGTCCACGGTCACGGCCCGGGCCGCCTCGGCGCTCCCCTCGACCCGCACGTAGTGGACGCCCGGCTCGACGACCACAGGCAAGTACCGCCCGGGCGCGAGACTGCCGACCGGCTTCTGATCGACGAGCACGGCGACGGGCGGCGCGCGCAGCCCCCGCGGTTCACGAAAGCAGTAGATCACGGACTGGCCGGGTTCGAGCACGGCGGGTCGAAAGGCCTCGCCGTGCGGCCGCCGGGCGCACGCGGTGAGAAGCAGCGCCGCCGCCGCCCCCGCCGCGATCCGCCAGCATCGAACCACCGCACGGGAACCCGAGGGCGTGGGCACCGGGCATTGTTCGCGGGCCGGGGGCGCGAAGTTGATGGACCGGTGGGAACCGTCCGAACCCGGGGTAGACTATGGACTGTGCAGCGGAACGCCGCGCCGATTCGCGGGGCGAACGGGGCGCGAACCAGGCCCGGCACCACCTTGAGGGAGATCATTCCATGAAGAGCGTGTGCGCACTCGGTGTGCTCCTTGCGGCGGTCTGCGGCGGGGCGGCCCACGCGGACATCATCCGCTTCAAGTTCGCCGGAACAATCGACGAGATCAGCGGGCCGGTCATCGCGCCGATCCAGGTCGGGGATTCGTTCACGTTCGCGTACAACTTCGACACGACGACCCCCGATTCCGACCCCGCGCCGAACTTCGGGCAGTACAACGGAACCATCATCCTGTTCGAGGGCGAGGCCGGTTCGTTCACCTTCAAGCTCCAGTCGGGTGACATCAGCGTGCTCGACAACGGGTTCGCGGGCGACACCTACCACGCGCAGGCCCAGGGTCCGATCAACCTCTACACACTGAACCTGGGCGACTTCGGCTTCGGCGCGCTGACCGGCGACGAGTTGCCGGACGACCTGCCGTTCGCGCTGTTCGACAACAAGCGGTTCACGATCCGCGGCGACGTCGGTCCGACGTTCTGGGAGGCCGGCGGCACCGTCGTGGACTTCTCGCGCACCGTGATCTCGTCGTGTTACCCGGATTGCAACGACAGCGGCAACCTCACCGTCGCCGACTTCGGGTGCTTCCAGGGCAAGTACGTGCTGGGCGATATGTACGCCGACTGCAACGCCAGCGGCACCCTGACCGTCGCCGATTTCGGGTGTTTCCAGGGCGCGTACGTGCTCGGGTGCCCGTAGCCGGATACGTTGGCTCTCCGAGCCGACCACGCGAGGCGTAGAGACAAACCATGGAGCCCGGGGGTGTCGGCCCCCGGGTTTTTTCGCATATCCATGGATCGGGTTCCGGCGCTCGCGCGCTCTCAGCGCCGCTTGGCCGCGATCCGCTCCGGGCTGGGGATGCGGATGTTCCGCGCCAGTCCGACCAGGGCCAGCCCGCGGATGACGAGGTAACTCGCGTCGATCTGCCACCACCGCAGCCCGTGCCGCGCGGACGACGGGAAGGCATGGTGGTTATTGTGCCACCCTTCTCCGAGCCCGACGATCCCGAAGAGCACGTTGTTGCGGCTGTGGTCGTGGCAGTCGAACGGGCGGGTGCCCCAGAGGTGGCAGACGGAGTTGATGCTCCACGTCGCGTGGTGCACGAGGAAGACCCGCGCCAAGCCGCCCCAGATCAGCCCCAGCAGCGCCCCGCTCCACGTGCCGGTGATCGCCAGCGCGATGCCGCCGGGGATGATGAGCCCGAGCGCGGCCCAGAGCGGGAAGAGCCGGCTGACCCAGCGGACCACCGAATCGCTCTGGAGGTCGGGGACGTAGCGATCGAGTTTGGGCGAGGCCGTGAAGAGCCAGCCCACGTGCGCGTGATACAGGCCGCGCATCAGCGCCCAGAGCCCGTCCCCGTGGGTGTTCGGCGAGTGCGGGTCGTCGTCACGGTCGCTGTGCTGGTGGTGGCTGCGGTGGGTGGCGACCCAGCGCAGGATCGGCCCTTCAACCGCCATCGACCCCAGCACGCCGAGGATCGCGCGGACTACCGCGTTGGTCTCGAACGACTTGTGGGTGAAGAGCCGGTGGTAGCCGACCGTGACGCCGATCGCCGTGAGCAGGTACCCGCCCAGCAGCAACCCCAGGTGGAGCCAACTGAACCCCCACCCCCAGAGCAGCGCGATCGCGGCCACAAACCCCGCGAACGGGAGAGCGATCGCCGTCAGGTTCAGCGCGCGGGTTGCCAGGGGTGCCCGGTCGTGCGATTCACCGACCGGGGGCGTGCCGGCAGACGCCGCGCCGCGTGCGTCAACACATCCGTCCGCAACGGCACTCACGGGCGCGTCATCGCGCATGGCCACAACTCCGGCCTTCCGTTGCCTGCCATGCGGGGCCGCGGGTCGGGGGAAGGGCACAACCGGCGACGCCAGCGCGTCCGTGCTCTGCGCGTTAGGCATGGTAGCGCCGCTGCGCGCCCGGTGGACGCGAGAAGTGCGATCCGGCGTGCTCACCGAACGTTGCGGCATGATGCTGCCGGCGGCGGCGGCGTCTCCCCACGAACGGGTTGTCACGGCCGGGGGGTGTCGCCGCGGCGCATCGCATCGAGCACCGCGGGGATTTCGTCCGCGAGTTCCAGCGCGAGGAGCCCCGCGGCGGCGCGCCGTGCCGAGGCCCAGGCCTCGCCCGCGAGACCGTGCGCGAAAACTCCCAGGCGTGCCGCGTCGTAGAGGTCGAGCGGCCGCGCCGGCGCGCCGCGTGCCGGCCCGGCCACGAACTGGGCCGCAAGGCCGGCGATCAGCCCCGCCAGCACGTCGCCCGTACCGGCCGTTGCGAGCGCCGCGTGCCCCGAGGTGTTCACCCACGTGCGTTGTCCATCGCTCACGATGGTGCCCGCGCCCTTGAGCACCACAATGCAGCCGAGCCGCTGCGCCAGAGCCTCCGCGGCGCGTGGGCGCGACGAAGCGTCGGTCGGGTCGTGCGCGATCCCCAGCGAGCCCGCGAGCCGAAGGAACTCGCCGGGGTGCGGCGTCAGCACCGCGGCCGCGCGAAAGTCCCGGGTCAGCTCGGGGACTTCCGCGAGCATGTTCAGCGCGTCGGCGTCCACGATCACCGGCACGTGTTCCTGCTGGACGGCGCGGAGCGACGCCGCACGGGCCCCCTCGCTCGCGCCCAGCCCGGGGCCGATCACGAGGGCGTCGCACACGCGGACCTGCTCGTCGATCACGGCCGAAGCCTCGTGCGGGACGAGCCGGCCCGCCGCGTCCACCGGCATCGGCACGCCGGTGGCCGAGGGGCAGATGGTCAGCGCCGCGTCGAGGATCGGCGCGGGCATGACGAGCCTGGCGAGCCCCGCGCCCGCCCGCAGAGCTGCCGTCGCGGCCAGCGCGGCAGCCCCGAGCATGTGGCGGTCGTCGTGCGCGCACCCTCCGAAGACGGCGACCGTACCGAACGTGCCCTTGTGCCCGCGCGGGTCGCGTGCGGGCAGACGCGGCAGGGGCGAGCTCTCGAGCGTGGTCATCGCGCCGCCTCGACCTTCACGCCGACGCGCCCCATCAGCGACGCGATGGCGAGAAAAACCTCGGTGGACTCTCCCTCGCCCATCCCCGTGACGACGAGCGCGATGTGGGTCGCGTCCATCGGCGTGCCGGGCGGGAGCGTCGCGTCCAGGTCCACCCAGCGCCGCCGCCCGTCCACCTCCAGCAGCGCCTGCGTCCACATGTGGTACGCGAAGACCCCGCGCGCGCCCGCGAACTCGTCCGCGTAGATGAGCCCCGCGGCCACGCGCGACGGGATGCCGTCGGCACGGAGCATCCCCGCGAGCAGGGCCGCGTGCTCGGTGCAGTCGCCCGCCGCAGAGCGGGCGACTTCGGCGGCCCCCGCGAACCCGACATCGAGCCCCTTGCGCCGGATGAATCGTTCCACGAAGCGGCGCATCGCCTCGGCTCGCGCGGATTTGTCCGCGGGCTGGCCGAGCACCGCGTTCGCCGCGACGTGCCGCACGCGATCATCACCGCCGCCGAGGAAGCCGGTGTCCTCGCGGTAGGTCGGAGTGTCGGCGTCGGCTTGCGGCGATTCGACGGGTGCGTCGAGGTCGATGGTCACGCGGCACGATCGCGCATCGATCGGCTCGACGCGCTGGACTGAGGTCGCGGGGATCGCCGGAATCTCGCCCGCCGTCATCGAGAGGACAAACACCGCGCTCCGGGCGCCGCGCGGGTCGGCGATCGGTCGATCGGGCTTGACGAATGTGCTGACCATCAGTTCCGGGGCCGCGACGCGCGCTGTGGCCTCGCTCTTCTCCGCCGCGATCATCACGATGCCGATTCCCCCGAGCAGACTCTCGGCCCGGATCGGCACGCCCGCGTCGTCGAGCCACTCGGTGGATTTGAGCGTGGGGAACGCGCTGCTCACCGTGACGCACCGCGTGGCGGCGGCTTCGCGCCCCATCACTCGGAGCGTGGCGGGGCGAAGGTCCGTCCGCGTCACGAGGATGGGCTTGAGGGCGGCGGCCGGCTTGAACGGGTCCAGCCCGCTCGACGTGTCGAGTGTGCGGACCTCGATCTGGTCCGCGCCGGCGGCGAGCCGCTGGCGGACGAAGCTCGCGGCCGCCGCGGGCGGGAGCCACGTCCCCTCGGGGCGCGGGTGCTTCGTGGTTTTGCTCCCTGTGGGGCCGCGCGTCGTCACCTCGATGCCGTCCTCGGCGAAGACGGCCTTGAGCGACGTCGGAGCGGCGCCCATCCGCTGCGTGACCTCAAAGGAGATCGGTTCGCCGTTAGCGGCCTCCACGAACCTCCCTTCGATCGACACGGCGACCGCAACGGCGCCGCGCCGGATCTCGACGCGCATCTCGGACACGGTGGTGATCCGATCGCCCTCGGTGGACTGCGAGGTCATCGCCCACCCGGAGCGCTGCCCGAGCATCTCGATGATGTACCACCGCTCGAAGTCGTCCGCGGAGGCCGGGGCGGCGATCGCCAGGAGCGCCGCGATCGCCGCAACAAGGGTCCGGATAAGGCCGGGGCGCGGAGCGCTCGCGTCGGGCGACCGCGTGCCGAAGTCCGCGTCCGTACGAGAAAGTGTGCCGGTCATGGCGCTCCCGTGGGTCGACTCCGCCCCGGGATTGTACGGAACCCGGACAAACCGGCCCGTCCGCCAGGGTTCGGTTCCACCATCGGGCGGGATTCCGCCGATAGACAGTCGGCGACACGGATCGACCGGCCCACGGTCCGGCCCCTTCGGCGGGCGCCGACCAACGGGCTGCATTCAGGAGAACCCCATGTTCAGACGGACCATGTTGGCGGCGGCGGCGGTGGTGCTGGCCGCGTCGGGCGCTGCGGCGCAGACCCAGAAGAACTCCCAGAACAACCCGTGGAGCAACCCGAGCCGGACGAGCGCGAACACCTCGGCCCCGGAACTCCGGGTCGGCGATCGCGCCCCCGAGCTGTCCATTGAGAAGTGGGTCAAGGGCGACCCCATCACCGGCTTCGAGAAGGGCCGCGTGTACGTGGTCGAGTTCTGGGCGTCGTGGTGCCAGCCCTGCCTGTCGAGCATGCCCGCGCTGACCGAACTCCAGAAGGAGTACGGGCGCAAGGGCGTGACGATCGTCGGCGTGACCAGCGAGGACCCCAACAACGCGCTGCACGAGGTCGAGGCGCTCGTCGCCGAGAAGGGCGACACGATCGGGTACACGGTCGCGTGGGACTCGCGCCACGACACGCACGCGGCGTGGATGAATGCGGCCGACCAGTCCGGCGTCCCCACGGCCTTCGTCGTGGACAAGAACGGCGGCGTCGCGTTCATCGGGCACCCGATGTGGCTCTCCGACGTCCTGCCCAAGGTCGTCAAGGGCTCGTGGAAGAACGACGTGGACAACGCGACGATCGAGTCCTCCATGGGCACGGTCAACGAGGCGTGGCGTCTGTCGCGGACGGACCCCAAGGCCGCCCTGGCCGCGCTCAAGACCGTCGAGGCGAAGCACCCGAAACTCCCCGAGACTCTTGTGGAGATGCGGTTCAATCTCTTTCTCAAGGCCGGGGAGTACGACAAGGCGTACAGCCTGGGCGACAAGCTCGTCGACAAGGCGGTCCGCGCCAAGAACGCGAGCGGGCTGAACGAGATCGCCTGGGCGATCGTGGACCCGGAGGCGATGATCGAGAAGCGCGACCTGCGGCTGGCGTTCCGCGCCGCCGAGACCGCCAACGAGCTGACCGGATGGAACCAGCCGCACATCCTGGACACGCTGGCGCGCGTCTACTTCACGCGTGCGGGCGAGGGCGACATCCAGAAGGCCGTTGAGCTTCAGACCAAGGCGATCGACCTGGCTGAGCCCGAGCTGAGGGAGCAGTTGACCTCGGCGCTGGAAGAGTTCAAGAACGCCATGCGCTGAGCGCGCGAACGGAACTGACCGGAGATCAACGCCCCGGGCCTTGCCCGGGGCGTTTTCTTCATGGCCATTCACGGTCTGTTCGTGTCACCGAGGGTGATCTGAGCGCGCAGAGGGAACCGTTGCCCGCGCCGGGCTTCCAACCCCCTATGATCCTCCGAACGCGGAGAACGGAGCCGTCGCCGGCGTCGTGGTGATCCCCGGCCTGTCGGCGGATGTGCACCTTTTTCCACAAGGAGTCGGGACATGCCGGGACGGAAGACAAGCATGGTTGCGGCGCTGGTTCTCGCGGCCTCGGCCGCGATGGGCCAGGACGCCACGACGGGCGCGAAGCCCGCGGACAAGCCGGTCCAGAAGCAGGACCAGAAGTCGCTCACGATCGGCGACCGGGCCCCCGAGCTGACGGTCAGCAAGTGGGTCAAGGGCGAGCCCGTGACGGGGTTCCAGAAGGACCATGTGTACGTCGTGGACTTCTGGGCGACGTGGTGCGGGCCGTGCATCAAGGCCATGCCGCACATGACCGAGACGCAGGCGAAGTTCAAGGACAAGGGCGTCTCCGTCATCGGCGTGAGCGTGTGGGAGAACGACCAGGCGAAGGTCGAGCCCTTCGTCACCGAGAAGGGTGACGGGATGGGTTACCTCGTCGCGTCCGACGACTGCCCGGCGTATCCCGAGGGCGTGAAGGCCGGGACGCGCGAGGCGCAGCGCTGGAACATCGACAACGGCAAGACCTCCAAGGGTTGGATGAAGGCCGCGGGACGCAACGGCATCCCCACCGTCTTCATCGTGAACCAGGAGGGGCGCGTCGCCTGGATCGGCCATCCGATGTCCGGTATGGACGAGGCGCTGGGCGAGATCGTCGCGGGCACCTACGACATCAAGAAGGCCGCGGAGGACTACGCCAAGGGCCAGAAGCGCGAGCAGCAGGCCAACGCGCTGACCACGAAGATGATGCAGTTTCAGAAGCTCCTCGGTGCCGGCGAGGCCGAGAAGGCCTCGGCGCTCGGGCGCGAGCTCCTCGAGGCGGGCCAGGACAACGCGCAGGTCCTGAACTCCGTCGCGTGGTTCATCGTCGACCCGGAGGCGAAGATCGCCACCAAGGACCTCGACCTGGCCCTCAAGGCCGCGACGCGGGCCGGCGAGCTGACCAAGTGGGAAAACCCGATGATCCTTGACACGGTCGCCCTCGTTCACTTCGAGAGGGGCGACACGGCCAAGGCGATCGAGCTCCAGACCAAGGCGGTCACGCTCGCCCCCGACGACATGAAGGCGGAGCTGGAAGGCCGGCTCGCCGAGTTCAAGGCCAAGAAGTAACCCGACCCCGACGACCAGACGTGTGCACCGCGCCCCGGGCCTGCCCGGGGCGTTTTCGTTGCGCCCGGGCCTATCGTCCGGCGTGATCGACACCCATTGCCATCTGACCTTCCCGGACTTCGCGGGGCGCGTGCCGGGCGTGCTGTCCGAGGCGGGCGCGCACGCCGTCACAGGCGCGATCACCATCTCCACGACAACCTCGGATTGCCTCGACGCGCTGGCCGTCGCCGAGGCGCACGCGAACGTCTGGTGTACGTCGGGCGTTCATCCGTTGTACGCGGATCGCGGGCCGCACGCCTGGGAGAACCTGCGCCGCGTCGCGTCGAGCCCGCGGTGTGTGGCATGGGGCGAGCTGGGCCTGGACAACCACTACGACCGCCCGCCCCCGGACGTTCAGCGCCGCGTGTTGGATGAGCAGCTCGCGTTTATCGCGTCATGCGGGAAGCCGGGCGGCGTCGGGGAGAGGTCGATCGACAAACCGATGGTGATCCACTGCCGCGAGGCGTTCGCTGACCTGATCCCGATCCTCCGCGCCTCGGGGTTCGAGCCGTCGCGGTTCGTCTTCCACTGCTTCACCGGCTCGCCGGGCGACATGCGCCAGGTGCTGGACTTCGGCGCGTTGGTGTCCTTCACGGGCGTGGTGACGTACCGCAACGCGAAGGAGGTCCAGGAGGCCGCAAGGCTCGTGCCGATCGACCGGATCATGGTCGAGACGGACGCGCCGTTCCTTCCGCCCGACCCGCACCGTGGGAAGCGCCCGTGCGAGCCGTGGATGGTGTCGCTGACGGCCCGGCGGCTGGCCGAGGTCCGCGGCGAGCCGTGGGAGGAGTTCCACGCGGCGATCAATCGGAACACGGCCCGTTTCTTCGGGATCGAGGCGCGCTAGGCGGCGCGGCGGGTCTGGCTGCGGCGCCCGCGCCGCACCGATCAACTCTCGCCGCCGCGCAGCCCGCGGAGCACCGACACCATCGCCCGGGTCATCAGCCCGCCCTTGGCGTCCACGTCACTCGCGCGGACGGTCGGCACCGGGATCGTCAGGGCCGCGCCGTGCTTTCCCGGGTCGAACCGGTCCGCGACGCGCGGACCGGCGCGGGCGGTTTCGACGGCGGCGATCGTGGCCGCGAGCACCTTGCCCGGGTCGCAGAGGGTCGCGATGCGCCTGGGCGCGTTGGTCGCGCATGTCGCTCGCAGCTCCGCGTCGCTCAGCACCCGCCGCAGCGTCGCGGTCAGGTTGGTCGTGTTCCCGCCCTGGAAGAGGACGCCGCTGACGCCGTCTTCGACGACCTCGCTCATCCCGCCCGCGTCCGAGGCGAGCACGCACGCCCGCAGCGACATCGCCTCGAGGCAGGCGTTGGGGAAGTTCTCCCAGAGGGAGGGCAGGCACACCACGTCGGCCTTGCGGATGGGGTCGCCCAGTTCCTCGCGGGTCACCGCCGGCTCGAAGCTGAAGGTCTCGGGGCGGTAGTTGTGCAGGCGCGTCTTGAGGTGCGCGAGCATCGAGCCCCCGGCCGGTCCGGAGTTCGTGTCCGCCCCGATGAGCCGGCAGCGCACGTTGATCGCGCTGTCCAGCAGCCGGCGCAGCGAATCCACGAGGGTCTCGACGCCCTTGCGTCGCTCCAGCCGACCGAAGTAGAGGATCGTCTTCGTGGCGTCGCGCTGCGCGGGGTCGTCGTGCGACGGCGGGGGCCGGCGCATCCCGCCCGCGGCGGTGCCGAACTCCTTGACGCTGAACGGGTACGGCACGACAAAGGCCGGCTGGTCCTTCGCGGGCTCCATCCGTGAGGCGACCTTGTCGAGGAGAGATTTCGACGGGGACACGAGCAGGTCCGCGTCGGCGATCGACGACGCCTCCATGTGCTCCAGCGTCGCCTGCTCGTCCGTCAGCTCCGGGGACTGGTTCAGTTCGCGGCACATTATGCTGGGCGTGTGGAGCCGCACGCCGATCGCGACGCCCTGGAACTTGCCGAGCCGCCGCTTGGACCGGAGCACGAAGTACCCCTCGCCCCAGTACTCGGGGAACTCGACGTAGTGGTACGAGTACCGCTCGTGCAGGGCCTCGAGCGTGCGGAAGGTCTCCAGGGCGTGGCGCTGAAACGGCCAGACGCAGGCCTTGAGCTCGCTCGGCCCGAGCATGGCGCGCCGCGGGTGGAACTTCACGCCGGGGAAGAGCTTGGGGGCGAGGACGTGGAGGTTGCGGTGCTCCGGGGTCAGGGCGTGGACCTCGTGCCCCTCGGCGGCGAACGCGCGGAGGATCGCGGCGGCGTAGGTGCCGATCCCCGCGCCCCAGAAGGGCGCGATCTCGCGTGAAACGAGGCAGACGCGCATGGCGTGCACAGTGTACGGATCCGCTCGTCGATCGGACGCGACCTGGTGTACCGGACCGGCTCGCCGGGGTTGAGTGCGGGCGCCGCAGCGCGCGTCCGATGAACGCCGCTACGATCCGCGCATGAGCGCGAATCAGGCCGTCGCGGACCTCCTCACCCGCATCAGCCAGATGCAGGACCTGCTCGGCGAGGACTCATTCCGGTCCAGCTCCAATGCGCGAGCCGCGCGAACCATCGCCGACCTGACCACCGACGTGGCGGCCCTGGCCGCCGATCGTGCCGAGCTGCTCGACGTGCCCGGCATCGGACCCAAGATCGCGGACAAAGTGATCGAGTTTGTGACGACCGGACGCATCAGGGAGTACGACGAGTACCTCAAGAAAGTGCCCGCGGGGCTGCTCGCACTCCTCAACGTGCCGGGCCTGGGGCCGAAGACCGTCCGGCTTCTCTGGACCGAGCGCGGCGTGACCGACGTCGCGGGGCTCAAGCGCATCATCGAAGACGGGTCGATCCTCACCGTGCCGCGGATGGGCGCCAAGAGCGTCGAGAAGATCAAAGCCTCGCTCGCGTTCATGGAGACCAGCGGGCAGCGCCTGCCGCTGGGCCTGGCCGTGCCGATCGCCAAGCGCTTCGTCGAGCACCTCTCGAAGATCAAGGGCGTGGACCGCGTGGCCTACGCGGGCTCGCTGCGGCGCGGCAAGGACACGATCGGCGACATCGACATCCTGGTCTCCGCCCGCGACCCCGGGCCCGTCGGCGAGGCCTTCCGCGCGATGCCGGGCGTCCGCGAGGTGCTCAGCGCGGGGGAGACCAAGGCCTCGATCCGCTACGCGATCGCGTCCGACGACGCGACCCTGACGAAGGACGGCGAGGACATCCGCGGGACCCTCGGGCCGACCGTGCAGGTGGACCTGCGCGTCCTGCCCGCGGCCTCGTGGGGGGCCGCCCTCATGTACTTCACGGGCTCGAAGGAGCACAACATCCGTCTGCGCGAGCGCGCGATCAAGATGGGGTACACCCTCAACGACTGGGGGCTCTTCCCGATCGACGAGGAGAAGACGGCCCCGCACCTGCGCGGCGTCAAGCCCGTCGCGGGCAAAAGCGAGGAGGAGATCTACGCGAAACTCGGGCTGCCGTACCTGCCGCCGGAGGTCCGCGAGGACCGCGCCGAGCTGACCCTCAAGGAAACCCCGCGGCTCGTGGAACTCACCGACATCCGGGCCGAGCTTCATGCCCACACGACCGCGTCCGACGGCATGATGTCGATCGAGGAACTGGTGGGGGAGGCGAAGCGGCGCGGGTTCCACACCATCGCGGTCACGGACCATTCCAAGAGCTCGGCCCAGGCCGGCGGCCTGTCCGTCGAACGGCTCATGGAGCACATCGAGGCGGTGCGCGCCGTCGGGGCGAAGACGAAGGGGATCACCGTGCTCGTGGGCAGCGAGGTGGACATTCTCGCGGACGGGCGGCTGGACTACGACGACGCGGTGCTCAAACAGCTTGACGTGGTGGTGGCCTCGCCGCACACGGCGCTCTCGCAGGAGGCCGAGGCCGCCACGAAGAGGCTCTTGGCGGCGATCCGCAACCCGTACGTCCATGTCCTGGGCCACCCGACGGGGCGCATCGTGAACCGCCGCCCGGGCCTGTCGCCGGACGTGGGGGCCATGATCGCGGCCGCGAAGGAGCACCGCGTCGCGCTGGAGATCAACGCCCACTGGCTGCGCCTCGACCTGCGCGACACCCACGTGCGGGCCGCGACGGACGCGGGGTGCCTGATCGCGATCGACTGCGACGACCACTCACCCGAGGACTTCGACAACCTCGGGTATGGGGTGACGACCGCCCGCCGCGGCTGGTTGACGCCGGAAGCCTGTGTCAACGCCTGGTCGGCGAAGAAGCTGCACGAGTGGCTGAAGTCCAAGGGTCGCCGCGGTTAGGTGGTGGCGCCGTCACCAGCTCGTCGGCCACCAGTTGGTCGCCACGACGCTCACGATCGCGTTGGCCAGGACGAGCATGACGAGCAGGCAGCTCGTCGCGTCGAAGCTGGTCTCATCGCGCATCTTGCGCCACGCCAGCAGAACGGCCACGAGCAGGACCTGGCAGCCGACGATCGGCAGGTACGTGTCCAGGTGCTGCTCCGGCTGCTCGCCCGGCTTGAGGTTCTTGTAGAGGGCCCCGGAGGACCACCCGCCCGTGTTGTAGACCACGCCCTGCACGGCGGCCGGCGCCTGGGACATCGAGGGAATCTGCGGGCTGGTCCCGGACGGGAAGAACAGGATGAACGCCGACAAGAACAGCCCGATCAGGGCCTGCACGCCGATCCCCCGCGCGATCGACACGAACCACGACTTCTCGGTCGTGATGGCCAGCGTCAGGATCGACGCGATCATCAGGAGCCCGCAGGTCGCCAGCAACGCCGTCATGTCCCACCCCTCTCCCGTCCCCACTCCGGCCGAGGGCGCTCGGCCCTCCGACTGGGGTGCATCGGGACTATCGGCGGGCTGGTGAACCGGGTTGTGCGCGACGCCCCGAAGTGGTGTCAAGGCGGAGCGGCGGCGCGGGTCATACCATCGTCGCGCGGGTCGGCGCGGCCGCCGCCCGCGGTTTTATCGGCGCCGCGAGAAGGGTTTCACGGGATGTTCGAACGCCTGAGCGACGGCTTCTCCAGCGTGTTCCGGAAGCTTTCCGGCAAGGGCACGATCTCCGAGTCCAACGTCCGCGAAGCGATGCAGGAGGTCCGCACCGCGCTGCTCGAGGCGGACACCGCTCTGCCCGTCGTCGACGAGTTCTGCGAGTCCGTGGTCGCGGATGCGGTCGGCCGCGAAGTCACGAAGAGCCTCAAGCCCGGGCAGGAGATGGTCGGCATCGTCCACCGGCGGCTCGTGGAGCTGCTGGGCGGCGATGCCTCCGCGGAGCCGGGTGCCCCCGCACCCCAGCCGCCCGGAATCCTGAGCGTCTCGCCCGGACCGACCATCGTCATGATGTGCGGGCTCCAGGGATCGGGCAAGACGACCACCTGCGGCAAGCTGGCCGCCTACCTGAAGAAGCGCGGGCGCTCCGTCATGCTCGCCGCCGCGGACCTCCAGCGACCGGCCGCCGTGGAGCAGCTCGAAACCGTGGCGCGCCAGGTTCAGTCTGACATGCCCGGCGGCGCGCAGGTCGAGTTCTACGGCGAGCCGGACAAGGTCGCGGTGTACGGGAAGGCTGTCGGCGTCGCGGTCGGGGTGTGCCGGCGGGCGCTCGCCGCGGCGCAGGCGAAGGGCATCGACACGCTGATCCTCGACACCGCCGGGCGTCTGCATGTCAACGACGAGCTGATGGGCGAGCTGCAGGGCGTGAACCGCACGCTCAATCCGCACCAGGTCTTCCTTGTCGTCGACGCGATGACCGGGCAGGACGCGGTGAACTCCGCGAAGGCCTTCCACGAAAAGCTCCAGGTCGACGGCGTGATCCTCACGAAGTTCGACAGCGACACCCGTGGCGGGGCGGCGATCTCGGTGAAGCGCGTCACCGGAGCGCCGATCCGCTTCATCGGCGTCGGCGAGAAGCTCGACGCGCTGGAGGAGTTCCACGCCGAACGCATCGCCGGGCGCATCCTGGGCATGGGTGACGTCGTCAGCCTCGTCGAGAAGGCGCAGGAGCAGGTCAGCCTCGAAGAGGCCGAGGCGCTCCAGGCCAAGATGGCCCGCGGCGAGATGACCATGGAGGACTTCCTGGGTCAGCTCCGCACGCTGCGGCGCATGGGCCCGCTCAAGAGCATCCTCGGCATGCTGCCGGGCGTGGGGTCCATGCTCAAGGGCGTGAACATCGACGACGGCCAGATGGACCGCGTCGAGGCGATCATCAACTCGATGACAAAGAAGGAGCGATCGAGGCCGTCGGTCATCGACAACTCGCGCCGTCGCCGGATCGCCCGCGGCTCCGGCACGCAGCCGAACGACGTCGGCCAGCTCGTCAAGCAGTTCGACACGATCAGCACGCTGAGCCGTCAGATGGCCGGGATGTCCGCCCTCCAGAAGGTCAAAGCGGTGAAGGACCTCGGGTCGTCCGGCGTCGGCGGGCTGGTGCCGGGGATGTCCGGGATGCCGGGGTTCCGCTCGCGCGGCTCGACCCAGGCGCCGAGCGTGAAGGACCGCTTCAAGAAGCGGAAGCGCTGAGCGGCATCGCCAGCGGCGTATCGAGCCCGTCGGCGATCGCGCGGAGCAACTCCGCTTCAGCCGGGGTAACTCTCCCGTCGACACCGACAACTTGGGCGCACGCGAGCACGAGCTGGCGGCGGACGCGCGTGTGCGATTGCGCGAGCGTCGCCAGGGCGGCCCCGAGCCGCTCGGGCGTGACTTCGCCGCGGGCCAGCAGGGGAAGTCCTTCGAGGCCGAGCGTGCGGGATGCCACGGCGACCGCGGACGCGGCTTTCGCCTCGTCTGTCTTGCCCGCGTGCGCGGCGGTCGAGAGCAGCACCGAGCATTCGGACTTCAGGCGCTTCAGGGAGTAGTACTGGATGACGGTCGGCTGTCCGAGGCCGTGCCGCCGATCCAGGTGGGTCAGCACCGAGCGCTCCAGGCACCACTCGAAGAGGCTGACGCGCTGGTCGGCTCGCACCAGAGCCTCGACGAGCGCCCGAAGAACCTGGTACTGCTCGCGCGACAGCGCGGACAGGCTGCCGACCGCGATCTCCAGCAGCGGCAGGCGCGACCCCGGCGAGGCGCGCCCCAGCACGGTGTGCCAGCGTTGCGCGAGCTCGCTCACATCGGCGCCGAGCCGGTCGGCGATCGCGGCCCGCTGACCGGCCGCGACTTCGGGGCGTGCGTCCATCAGCATCGCGCACACCAGGATGCGCGCGTCGCCCGCGTCGCGGGCCGCGGTGAGCAGCACGGGGTCGAGCGCGTCGAGCAGCGACCGGGCCGCATCGAGCTGCGCGAGGACCACCGCGGGCGCAACCGCGTCGGCGAACACCGAGACATCCGCGATCGGCAGCGCGACCGGCGTTGCGAGGACCGCTCCCGCGGCAATCGCGGCACCACGCGGGCGCGGGACGAGGTGCGCGGCTCGGAAGCTCCTCGGTGGCGGTTCGGCCCACTCTCGGCCCGGCAACCACGAACCGTCCCACGCCCGATCGAGCCGCCGGACGCGCTCGTCGAGCGGCGGGTGGGTTGCCAGGAGCCCTGACGCCCACGTGTCGAATCCGCTGGCGAAGAGCATGTGACCGATCTCACGCGCCGTCGCCGAGGGAACCCGCCCGCCGCTGCTCTGCCCGCCCACGATCCTCAGCGCGCCGGTCAGACCGTCCGGGTAGCGCGTGAACTCGACCGCGCACGCATCGGCGAGGAACTCGCGACCGCGGTTGATCGCGGCCCGGATGGCCGAGCCGATCCAGGTCCCGATTCCGCCGACGATGAGCATGGCGAGCCCGGGGATCCAGAGCAGGTTGCCGTCACGATCTTCATCGCCCGAGCTCAGTTCCAGCAGTGACCGACCCGTGTCGCCGACCACGACCACGCCGTGCAGCATCCCGACAAGGCGGATATTCAACCGCATGTCGCCGCTGCGGATGTGCCCGAACTCGTGCGCGACGACTCCCTGGAGCTGGTCGCGCGTGAGCCTTCGGATGCACCCTTCAGTGACGCCGATCACCGCGTCGCTCGCGGAGTAACCAGCGGCCCAGGCGTTCACGCCGCGCGACCCCCGCATCACGTACACCGGAGGGACGGGAATCGCCGACGCGACGGCCATTTCCTCGACCACGTTCAGCACGCGGCGTTCATCCTCGTCGGTGGTGGAGGGGTCGAGCTGCCGCGCGCCCATTCCCTCGGCGACGGCCCGCCCGCCCTCGCGCAGAGCCAGCCACCGCGACAGGCTGGCGAGCAGCATGACCCCCGTCGCCGCGGCAATGCCGGCCGCCGCCACGACGCGTCCGTCGGGCGTCGCCACGATCCACGTCCCGGCACGCCACGTGGCTGAGAAGAACCCCGCAGAGCGCTCCGGCCCGCCGTGTTTCGTGAAGAACAGAGCGGCTCCGAAGAGCACCGTGCTGACGATGATGACCAGCGGCAGCGTCATCACAGACATCACCGTCACGCCCAGCGTGTACATCACCACCATCGCCCGGGTGGACCGGCGTGCCCTGCGCTGCGCCAGTTCGAAGTTCACCACGATCCACCCCCGCCCGGCGCCGCACGCACCGGCTCGAGCTTCATCTCGCGCGACTCGCGCCGCACGCCCATGACCCGCGCGACCCGGGACGCGACCGGGCCGCGCGCCGCCGCGATAAGCCGGGTCGCGGCGTGGTTCGCTGTCTCGGCCGCGAAGGCCACGTGCCGGTCGGCGGCCTCGAGTTCCTGGTGAATCGAGCCGCCGCTGTTCGCGCCGTCTCCGTCGGAGTCGATCATGGCGAGCAAGGGTCGGGCGGCACGCGCCGCGCCGCCGTCGGCCGATGCCAGGTCGATCCACTTCCGGGCGTCGTGGTCAGAAGCGATCATCGCGGCGAGCGATGCGTCGAGGCGACCCGCGGCCACGCGAGCCGCTTCCACCACTTCCGCGTCCCCGGGTCTGCGCGGGCGGGCCGTGTCGATGAGCCGGGCGATGCATGAGTTCCGCGTGCCGATCGCCGTCAGCAGCCGCTCCGCCGTGTCCATGGCCGCGGAGCGCGCCCGCGTGACCCTCCCGATCGCGGCCGAAACGACGACCGCGCACACCGCGACCAGCGTCCCGAAAGCGATCAGCGTGACGGCGACGGCCCCCAAGCTCCCCCTCCATCAGGCCCCTGCAGTCCCGCACTCACTCGCGTCCGACGGGGAGCAGGTCCTCTTCCTTGCCCTCGCTCCAGGCCTTGAACCGCGGCCAGAAGACCTCGTGCAGCAGAATCTTGATGCACGCCGCGACGGGAATCGCGAGCAGCAGGCCGTACACCCCCGCGAGCACGCCGCCCGCGATCGAGGCGAAGAGGATCGCCGGCGCTTCCATGCCGGTGGCCTTGCCCTGGATGCGCGGCGTCAGCACGTAGTCGTCGAGGAGCTGCGCGATCACGTACACGCCGACGGGCGCGAGGAGGATCCACCACCATTCGCGCTGCCACCCGCCGCCGGCCGGCTCAAGCCACATCAGCAGCATGGCGATCGGGATGCCCAGCCCATGGATGAACGGGACAATGAACAGGAGCCCGACGGCGGGTCCGAGGATCAGCGGCGCGGGCACGCCGATCAGCCAGTACGCCAGCGTCATGTATACGGCCAGAATCACGCAGATTGTGATCCGCCCGCGGATGAACCCGGCGATGACCCGGTCCATCTGGCCCAGCAGTTCGAAGACGCGGCCCCGCTTGCGATCGGGGATCAGGCTCTCCCAGAACGCGAGCACCCGACCGTACCCGGTCGAGAAGAAGTAGAAGAAGAACGCTGTGAGGCACCCGGTGAAGGCCAGGACCGCGATCGAGCCGAAGAAGCCGACCACGGCCGAGAGAGCCTGGGCCCCGCCGCCGATGACGCGCTGCCCGACCTCCTTCGCCACGGTCTGGGCGTTGTTGCGGACCCACTTGATGATGATGTCGAGGCCTTCATAGATCGCGACGTCCATCTCGGTCGCGACCTCATGTTCTTCCGCGGTCGGCTCGGCCTGCCCGGCCTGCTCATCCGCGGGCGGCGGGACGATCGCCGCCTCGGCCCGGCGGAGGCGTTCACGCTCGACCTGAAGCCGCAGGTCGTTGAGCCCGTCGCTGATGGGCTGCCAGCTTTTGTCCAGTTTGGCGAACGCCGCCTTGCGATCGGCCTCCGTCGCGCCCTGGACGGACTCGATCAGCTTGCCCGTGTTGTCGCCGATTGTGGCGGCGAGGCGCACGCCCTGGAGCACCGCGAACCCGAGACCGAGTGACACGGGCACGACGACGACGACTCCGACGCCGACGATGATCGCGACGGCCGCCCCCTGCCGGCTGATCCAGCCGCGCCGCGTCACCCGCTGGACTAGCGGCTCGAACAGGTAGGCCAGCGCCAGGGCGAGCAGGATCGGCACCGTCACCGGGCTGAGCATGTAGCCCAGCCAGATGAGCCCGAACGCGCCCGCGAGGACCAGCAGGTCCCGCACCGGCTGGATCTGCCAGAGGTGGAGCGTTCTCCAGTCGACGTCGCGCGGCGGGTTGTCCCTGGGCTTCCCGGCGGCCATGGCGGGAAGAGTAGCGGAATCGAACCGGGCGCGCCCGGGTTCACGCGTCCGGACTCAGAGGACTTCGGCGGCGGAGAACGCCTCTTCGAAGTCGTAGACCCCCTCGAAGTCGGTGAACGAGTCGTCGGCACTCTTGCGCATGAGCCCGCCCTCGATCATCGCGTAGACGATCTTGCCGAAGTCGTCCGTCCGCCTGATCCCCCAGCGCACGAGAACCGTCTTGGCGAGCAGGCCGTACCGCCGGATCGCGTAGTCGCGCAGGCCGATGCAGAGCTGTTGCCCCGTCACGTGGCGCTCGGGGGTGGGGATACCCGGGCCGGAGACCGCGCCCTCACCATGGAGCATTTTGGACGTGTGCCCGAGCCCGTCGCGGACAAACGCGAACGCTTCCAGCGGATAGGGCCCCGCCTTCTCGCGGATGCGCTTCCAATCGATGCTCGCCTGCTCGCCCACGGTCCTGCCCCTCGATCAACCCCGGAGCCGTCCGCTCCGGGTAAACGTGATCCTAGCGGCCCGGTCCCGTCCCACCAACGCCCAGGTTCGGGCATCCGGGACCGGGCCTTGAGTTTCCTAGCGGCTGACGTGCGGACAATCCTTGACAAACCATCGCAACGGCTCGGCGGCCCAACGTCCCGCGGAGCCCACACCGATACGCGGCCCGGTGCCGATCAGTTCGACGTCCAGAGGGCCGCGGCGGAGGCGTTCCACGAACACCCGCCGATCGCGCGTCAGGTCGGCACCGTTGAGTTGTCGGTCGATCCCCAGCGCGCGGCACAGTTTTCCGGGGCCGGAGCACAGATCGGTGTCTCGCAACGGGCGGGCCGGCCGCGGCGCCTTCTCACGTCGGACGTGCATCGCGTCGAGCCCCTCAACCGGTGCCAAGGAGCGGATCAGCACGGCCGCGGGCTCGCCCGTGCGTCCGCACACAACGTTGAAGCAGAAGTGCATGCCGTAGGTGAAGTAGACGTAGGTCGTGCCCGGGGCGGCGTACATCGCCTCGTTGCGGGGGGTGCGCCGCCCGTTCCAGGCGTGTGACGCGCGGTCGTGGACGCCGAGGTACGCCTCGGTCTCGACGATGACGCCGGAGAGCCGCGTGCCACCTTCGAGGACGCGCACCAGGCGCTGGCCGAGCAGCCGCACCGCGAGCGTTGCGGCATCTTCGGCGAAGAACGAGCGGGCCGCACGCGGCGCCGGTGCTGCAACGAACGTGGGCGACATCTCTCTCGTTCCCCGCCCTCGGTCCCCTGGTCCCTCGGTCCCTCTCTTCTCACGCATACGCGTGAAGCCCCGGCAGCAGCAGGTTTACGCCGAAGTACGTCCAGCACATCACGACGAAGCCCAGAACGCTCAGCCACGCCGTGACGAGCCCGCGGTCGAATCCGCCGGCCACGCGGACGTGGATGACGATCAGGTAGATGATCCACGTGACGAGCGCCCAGGTTTCCTTGGGGTCGAAGGCCCAGAACCGCCCCCACGAGTGGTCCGCCCACCACGCGCCGAGCAGAATGCCCACGCCCAGCGTCCAGAACGCCAGTTGCAGCACCGTCATCTGCGCCCGGTCGAGGTCGCGCAGCGTCCGCGATGGGCCGTGCGGCTCATCGGGGCCCAGGTTCAGGGCCGACGCCGCGAGGTCGGCCGGGACGGGCGTGCCCCGCAGCTTCGCCGCGTAGTGCGTGCAGAGATAGAACACGCTGACGATAAAGCCCAGCGAGATGAGGCCGTAGCTGCTCAGCACCGTCGTGACGTGGTATTTCAGCAGCACGCTGGTGTTGAGGATGGCGGCCTCGCGCTCGATGTTCACGCCGGGGATGCCCGTCTGCGTCGCGAAGACGAGTACGAGGAACCCGACGCCCGCGGCCGCCGCACCGAAGAGCCACTGCCGCTTGAGCAGCATGATGCCCAAGCCGACGGCGTTGGCGAAGAGCGACAGGCCCGTCATCGACTCGAACTGGTTCTGGATCGCGAACCGGTCCGCGATGAGGCAACGGGCGACGAAGCCGAGCCCGTGCAGCGAGACCGCCGCGATCAACGCGCCGATGCCGATCCCGAACAGCCAGCGCCGCTCCGTGCCGAACGCCAGGATGAGCGCCAGCAGGGCCAGCCCGTAGAGCCAGAACCCCCACTCGAACGCGTTCACACGGTTGTACGTCAGCTCCAGCCCGCGCTTGAACGTGGGGTAGACCCCGGCGTTGATCGTCGGCAACTTGGCGGCCAGCGTCTTGACCGCCGCGTTCACGCCCGCGGCGTCGCCGGCGCGCCACGCCCGGCCCAGATCCAGCGCCGCCCGGCGTGCCGGCGCGCCCTCCGGGAGCGTCGAGAGGTGGCGGTACGGTTCATGGAGCGTGGCCGGCGCGACCATCTCGAGGTTCATGTGCCCCGAGTCGTAGAGCTGCATCGCCATCCCCACCTCGCCGAACGCACGAAGGTACGGCGTCTCGAAGGCGTGCTTCTCCCGCAGCTCGGGGAGGAAGACCGCGACAATCCGCGGCGAGAGGCGCGACAGCCCGAACCACCGGTCCTGCCGGGCTCTGTCGCCCGGGGAGGCCGCTTCGACCAACGCACGACGCAGCGGCACGAACTCGGCGTGGATCAGCGGGCGGTCGGCGTAGTGCGCCGGATCGATGATCACGTCGAGATAGGTGAACAGCGGATCGACGCCGCTCTTCGCGTCCAGCGGCATCAACGCCGGTGCGCCGGGCCCTTCGGTCCGGTACGTGTCCTCGCGGTAACGGCTGCGCCCCGTGATCCGGCGGACCGTTTCACGCGCGAGCGTGTCGATGATCTTGACGCGCCCGCTGTGGAACACCGCCAAGTCGCGCAGCGGCTCCAGATCGACCGCGGCGGCGAGCTTTGCTTTCGCCTCGGCCGCCGCACGGCGCTCGTCGGCGGTCTTCGGGGTGACCGTCCAGTCTGCCTCGCCGAACGGGTTGGTGAGCCCTTCGCCCGGGGTGCTCACGGCCTGCGGCGTCGGATGGGCGTTGCCCGCGGGCGCGGTCTGCGCACGGGCGACCCCAACACCAGCCATCAACGCGACGGTGAACGCTGCGCACGCGGTCATCACTCCAGACGCCGAGGCGGCGCGAGACCTCGAGCGAAGCCTCGGGTCGGGCCATCCCGTGCTCTCGATCTCGGCGTGGTCGTCCATGATGAACTCACGATAGGCCGACGGGCAGTGGCCGAGGGGTCGCGCGCGCAGCGTCCGCAAGGCCCTTCGCCGCGAGTTCGGCCTGCAGCCGCCGTTTGCGCCGCTTGAGGATCCAGGGCTTGACGTAGAACGCCCACGGGATGCCCAGGGACATCAGCACGCCCCCCGCGGCGATCACGTGGATGCCCGGGTTGTTCCCCACGCCGAGAATCGTGAACGAGACGAACGGGCGCGCGATCTCCCCGCGATCGACGGCCGCCTGGGATTGCTCCCACGTCTGCCGGTCCCACCCGGACTGGCTGAACTTGAACTGTCCCGGGTTCAGTCGGCTCGCCAGCGTGCGGGCGGCGTTGCCGAACCACGAGTATTCTTCTTCGTTCCACATGAACGGAGCCTGGAGCGGGGCGTTGAGCTTTGTCACGTGCTCGTACAGCGTGAAGTCGATGCCGTCGGGGATCACCCGGACCAGCGACTGGTAGTCGCGTTCCGCGCCGCGGTGCTCGTACTTCACCGCCTGGAAATCCACCAGTTGGATCCGGAACCCCGGCAGCCGGTGCGCGACGCGCCCGAACGCCAGGGTGATCTCACGCCCATCGGGCAGCGTCACCTTCCGCTCGGTATCGAGCCCGACGCCGAGGTACCGCGTGAACGGGAGCCAGACCACCCGCGACCAGTTCGCGGACCCAGGGGCGCGAGCCTCCGGCCCATTGGCCGGACTTACCGAAACCTCGACCGCCATCATCGCGCGCGCGTGCGTCCCCACATCCTCGTTCTGCCGCTCCGACTCGGGAACTGATCGCGGGCGTTCCACCGGTTCAGCGTGCTCCCACCGGTCGGTGAGCACGAGGTCGATTCTCGGATCCGTCGCAGGATCGCGGCGCGTGATGAACTCTTCCAGCACGCCGCCCGGCTCGATCCGCTCGGTCACGGTCGCCGGCCCGCCCGGCAGCCGCACCGCCGCGCGCACCGAGCCGTCCTCGCGCTCGTCGAGATAAACCTGAACCAGTGAGGCGTCCACATACGCGATGCGGATCGCCGGGTCGGCGTCGCGCCGCGTCGGCATCCCGCGATCGTTTACCGTGTCGAGAAGGTCCTGGTTGATCTCCGGGAACCGGTGGTAGACGTAGCGCGTGAAGGCGGGGCCGGTCGGTGGCGTCACGCGGACGATCGCGACGCTGCTCGTCGCCCCGCGGTACCCCTCCGTGATGATCTGCAACGGTGGTTGCGGCAGCACGTCCTCGACCGCCACGCGGTACCCGCTCGCGCCGATGTCGATCGCCGAGCCGGGCTCCGCCGGATACACGGCCTTGTATCCAGGGCCTCCGGCCGGGTCGGGAACTTCGACGATGATCGCGTGGAGCGCGCCGCCCGCGCTTGCCTCGTCGTCGCCGCCGCCCGGGAGCGGTCCGGTCAGGTCGGCCCACCGCTGCGCGCTCATGCCGCTCGTGTATTCAAGCGCGAAGAGTTGTGAGAGTGCGATCCGTTCGGCAGGGCGTGTTGGGACCAGAAAAAACCGCAACGCGGGCTTCGGCGCCGCGTCCTCGGGAAGCTGAGCATGCAGCTCGACGAACCGGACAGGGTTCGCTGCCGCGCCCGCGGCCGGCGGCTCGGCGCGCAACCAGTCCCGCACGGCGTCCGCGGCCGCGTAGCTCGCGTAGCCGACCACGCGCACACGCACGTCGGGGTCCACGCGGTGCGGCTGGTCGGTCTTTGGCGTCGGCGCCGGGGGCACGAGCAGGTCCAGCGTCCGCTCCTGCGCGGGCCGCGCTTCGGTCCGACCGACGGCTTCGCGGGCGGTGGTGCCCAGGCCCAGCGCGAGGTTGTAGTCGTTGTAGCGCGGCACGGCCTCCAGCGGGCGCTGCTCCCACAGCCCGCGCTGGTTCACCCACAGGGCCACGCGGGTGTTGTCGTAGAAGTTCTGCACGAGTGGGCCGGGCGTCGGTGTCCCGTCGGGGCCGGGCTCGCCCGCGAGCAGCAGCACGTCCCCTTCGAGCTTGAGCCCCTTGTAGTACAGGCTGCCCAGCGCGATCGTCACGATGCCGGTGTGGACCGTTAGTACGCCCAGGTTGACGAACACGAACTCGATCCGCCGCACCGTCGCCGTGACCATGTTGAGCACAAACGCCAGCAGCACGATCCGCAGCGGCCACCACGAGTAGAACTCCAGTTCGGACATCTCCAGCCCGGGGAGCCGACGGAGCGTCGTGGCCTTGTACCGCTCGCAGAACGGCGCGAACAGCCGCAAACCCCGGCCGGTGGCGGGCTCGAAGCGAAGCTCCGGCCAGATGAACGTTGCCCACAACCACGCCGCGAGAGTCGCAAGCACGAGGAGCAGCAGTGTCGTTCCCGCGAAGCACGTCCGCCGCTCGATCCCCAGAGACTTCCGAGCGACGCGCCACGCGATCGCCACGGGCAGCACCGCGAGCACGCCGACGGCGACCAGCAGCGTCAGGCCGTAGACCACCACCGTGGGGAGCTGCGCGATCAGCCCGATTGGCACGCTGGCGAGGATCGCGTAGAGAGCGATGCAGGAGAGCAGACAAACCGCCAGCGTGATCGAGGAGAACGCGCGGAGCAACGCCCGGGCGGGCCAGGCCCACGCCGGGAAGAACTCGTCATCCCATTGCTTGCTGCGTTGCCACTTCGCGCTCATCGTCACCCTGACGCGGCCCGACCGGAGCGCGGCGGGCGTCGCGGGTCACTGTAGGGGTGCGGGCGGGCGATGTTGGGTCGCGCCGAGCCGGGGTCACATGCGGGCGGCAGGGGTCGAACCTGCAAGGCCTTGCGGCCACGGGATCCTAAGTCCCGCGCGTCTGCCAGTTCCGCCACGCCCGCGATCCCGGGATGGTAGTGGCCGACCGGGGCTGATATTGGCCCGTGCGGGCACGGTTCAGCCGATAATCACCGCGTAGGATCATCGCGCGCTGCGGTTTCATGGACGAGGCCCGGCGGAGCCCAGCCCGCGCGAATCCCGTCGGTCCGCATGACGCGGCGGCGGGCGGCACCAGTCGCCGTGGCCCGGGGTTGAGCCCATGCGGTTCAGAGACAAGCTCGCGCTGTCCGTGGCCCCGATCGTGCTCCGCCTGCTCATCGGGCTCGTGTTCCTATGGGTGGGCGTGGGGCGACTCATGGACCCCGTTACCGTGACGGGAGGGGACGCCGCCATCCTGGCGAACCTCGGCGCCTTCAAGCCCTCGGGCGGGCCGCCCGCGTCCGAGCCGCGCGCACAGAAGTACTCGGCCGCCGATTTCCCCGGGCCGGTCGAGACCCGGCGCGTCTACCTCGATGCCCTCATGATCCATCACGCCGCGTACCCCGACGCGAATGCCTCCGGGGAGGCGGTCGTGTCGACGTGGCCGGGCGCGCTCGCGGGCGGGAACGCCCCCGTCGTCCTGGCGTGGGCGGCGGCGCTGCTGGCCATCGTGGGGGGGGGGCTGATCCTGATCGGCCTGCTGACGCGCGCCTGGGCCGCCCTGCTCACCATCGTCATGTTCGTGGCACTCTGGCTCACGCAGCTCGGGCCGGCCATCCAGTCCGGCAAGACGCGCCTGGGCATCCTGCCGGATCATCCGCTGTACAGCACCGCCGACTGGCAGGACGTGCTCTGGCAGTTCACGCTCCTGATGGCCGCGCTGACCCTGGCGCTCGCCGGTTCCGGCGCGTGGGCGCTCGACCGCACGCTGTTCGGCAAGCCCGGTGGGGGCGGGCATGGATGAACCGCGCCGCCGAGCGTGGCGGGACGTCGTGCGCCTCGGGCTCCCGCTCGGCGTGTCGATCGCGGTTCACGGGTTGCTGCTGTTGATGCTCCTGGGCGTTGCCTGGACGTTCGGCGGCGCGCCGCGCGGGACGGACCTGGGTCCGCCCGTGATGATCGCGCTCCCCGAGACGCCCAGGCCGGCGATCACACCGGCGGACTCCGGGGCGGAAGGCGGCGCGACATCCCTCGGGACGCCCTCGGACGCCGCACCGCCCGTGCTGACCGGCCTCGGAGCCTCCGCCGAGCCTCCCCCGGTGCTGCGCTCGGGCGTGGACGAGGGGCCCGTGCCGCGGCTGCGCCCCGACGCGGTGCAGGTTGGCGGCGCGACGTTCGCCGGGCTGGGCACGAAGCGGGCGCGCAGCGTCGTGTACGTCGTGGATGCCTCGGGCGCCATGGTCACGAACTTCAAGTGGATCAAGGACGAGCTGCTCAAGTCGGTCGTCGCGCTCTCCCCGACCCAGCGATTCCAGGTCGTGCTCTTCCGCGACCGCACCGGCACCGGCGACACCGGTACGTTCGAAGTCTTCCTGCCCGAAGGCGGCGAACCGCGTCTGCTGCCGGCGTCGGGCGGGAACAAGTCCGCGTTCGCACGCTGGATCGCGGGGGTCGAACCGGCAGGCCGCTCCAACCCGCTCGACGGTCTGCGCCGCGGGCTCGCGCTCGAGCCGGACGTGATGTTCGTCCTGTCGCGCGGCATCCGACGCACCGGCGGCGGCCCGGGGGACGAACCCTCCGGCGGGTTGTGGGGGCACGGGGCCGAGGCAATCCTGGCCGAGCTCGACCGGCTCAACCCCACGCTCCGTGACAACGGGCCGAGGATGGTCGCCATCAAGACCATCCAGTTTCTCGAAGAGGACCCGACCGGGATCATGCGGGCGATCGCCGAGCGCCACGGCGACGGCGAGGGGTCGTACCGCGTCGTCACGCTGCGCGACCTGGGTGTGCGATGACGCGGCACCTGCTCCGCCTGCTGGTGTGCGTTTCGGTGCTCTCGGCCGCGCAGGCGCGGCAGCCGGTGTCCGCGACCGATGCGCTGCTCGGGCGGGTGGCCGCGCTCGAACGCCGCGCGGCCGACGGGGCGCTCGCAGCCGGTGAACGGGAGCGGGCCGCGGACGACGCGATCGCCGCGCGGGCGGGGTTGATCGACACCGCCGACGGAGACCCCCGCCGCGTGTCGTGGCTGATCGACCAGGCGGGGGCCGTGCTCGCCCGCTTGTCGCGCGACGCCGCCGACACGACGGCGCTCTTCGCAATGCCGACCGACGAGCAGCGGGCGCGGGCCTGTGCCGCTGCGACCCAGGCGGGCGTGCTCCTCGAGCGATCCCGGTCGCTGGTGTCGGCCGTGACGGAGGAGGAGACACGGCTGAGCCTGCGCGAGGGCGGAGATCGCGCCGCCGCGCTGCTGACCGCCCAACGCGACGACGAGACGCGCGGCAACCTGGTGCGGGGACGGTCGCGGGCGCTCCTGGCGGCCGCGGACGCACCCGCGGCGCGACCCACGCACGCCCAGGCGGCCATCGACGCGCTCGCGGGGATCGTGATGGAGGACGCATCAGCGGAGGCGGCGCGGCGCGTGAACCTCGGGGCGGCGCTCGTGTTTCGCGGCGACGACGGCGACGCCCGGGCCGCGACCGCCCAGTTCGACTGGGCCGCCGGCGACTCCCGTCTCGGCCGCAACGGCGTCCTGCCGGCGACGACCGCCGAAGCTCTGCTCGGACGCCTCCATGCGGGCGCGCTGTCGGAGGCGGAAGGTGCAATCCGCGACCTCGATCGCTCACGCGACCTGCCCCCGCGAATGGCCCGTGGTCGGCCCGACGCGCTGTGGCGACTGGTCTTCGCGGACGCGGTGGGACGTGCGTGCGTCGATCGGTGGGGGGGCACACGAGACGCGGCCTGGCTGGCCCGCGCCTTCGCGCCGCACGAGGCGATCCTGGCCGGGCGGGTGGATCTCGGGCTCGACCCGTCGCCCGCGCGGTCGCTGGTGTTTCCGCGCATGGATGCGCTGGTGCGTCGGGTGGGTGAGCCGCTACCGGTTGCGGCCATGCCATCCGCCGTGCTCGTGGCCCGCGCGGTGATGCTCGAACGCGGCGGCATCGCTGCCGAGCGCGCGGAGGCGCGCCGGCTGCTCGACGCCGTCGTGGCCCGCGAGGACGCCGGGCCGGTCCGCGCCGACGCACTCTGGGAGCTCGGGGTGCTGGCCGCCGCGGAAGGCGACGCGGTCCGCGCCGGCGACCTGGCCCTCCGCTTCGCACGCGAGTATCCGCGCGATGCACGGGCCGCCGACGCGATCTCTTACGCGGTCCATCATGCGCGGGTGAGCCACGAAACCGCCACGGTGGCCGACCGCCCAGCGGCCCGGCGGGTGTACCTCGACGCGCTGCGCCTGGCGGAGTCGCGGTTCGCACGCGGCGCGGACCGCGACCGTCGGCGCGTCGAGCTCGCACGACTGATGCTCGAGCCCGGCCCGGACGCCGACCGCGAAGGCGGGCTCGCGCTGCTGGAAGCGATCGACGCGTCGTCGCCGGTCGCTCCCGCCGCCGGCGATCTGTACGAACGCGTCATGGCGGAATCGCTCGACGCCGCCCGAACGGCGTTTGCCGAGGCCCGGCGCGCGGGAGACGCGGACCGCGCCCGCCGGCTCGGGCCGGCGGCGGCCGCGGACGCCCGGCGCGCCGCCGCGTGGGCCGGGTCCCGTCGTCGTCCCAGCCTGAGTCGCTTCCTCGCCGACCGCGCCGACGCGGCCGTTGAATCCGGCACGACCGACGACGCCGCGGGGCTCTACCGCGACCTGCTCACGCGCGGGGCGAACGTTCCAGGCGGCGAGGCGCGCGTCCGGCTCGGGCTCGGGCGGGCCCTGCTGCTCGACGGCGACGAGGCCGGCGGCTTCGCCGCGCTGCGCGATCTGGTCTCGGCGATGGAGGGCGTGCCCGGTGCGAAGCCCGAGGAGTACTGGCACGCCTGGACGCTGATGCTCGAAGTGCTGGCGAAGCAGGGCGGCGAACGCGCCGGGCCCGTCCGCGTGCAGCTCAAGCGGCTCGAATCCCTCGACGCCGCGCTGGGCGGTGAGCCGTGGCGCTCCCGGATCAGGGCCCTGGCCGACGCTCCGTGAGGCGGCCGCACCAACCGCGTGCTAGCGATTCCAAAGCTCCGCCGCGAAGTGCGCGTGGGCCCGCGCCCCGCCCCGGAAGCATTCCAGCTCGAACTTTTCGTTCGGCGAGTGGACGCGGTCGTCGTCGAGACCGAAGCCCATGAAGATCGTGTCGATCTTCAGCTCCTTCTTCAGCAGCCCGGCCACCGGGATCGACCCCCCGGACTTGATGAGATCGGGTCGCCGCCCGAACGCCGCGTGCACCGCCCGCGACGCCGCCGCCAGATGCGGCGAGTCGATCGGCACCGTCACGCCCAGCCCCCCGTGCAGGTCCTTGAGCTCCCAGCGGCACCCCGGCGGTGTGCGTTCGTTGAGCCAGCGGAAGAAGAGCTTGGTGATCCTCGCGGGGCTCTGGTTTGCCACCAGCCGAAAGCTGATCTTCGCGCTCGCGTGCGCGGGGATGACCGTTTTCGCGCCCGCGCCGGTGTACCCGCCCCAGATGCCGTTCACTTCCGCCGTCGGCCGACCCCACTCGCGCTCCATCGCGGAGTAGCCGGCTTCGCCGACGTCCGCGGCTTTCGGCAAGCCGATCTTCTTCAGCGCGGCCGCGGCATTGAACTTCAGGCGCATCCAGTTGGCCCGCTCGGTCTTCGTGAGCGGCACCACGTCGTCATAGAACCCCGGGATGCTGACGCGGCGCTTCTTGTCGTGGAGCTGCGCGAGCACCCGCGTCAGCTCCGTGATGGGGTTCGGGCACCGCCCACCCCAGAGCCCCGAGTGCAGGTCCTGGTTCGCCGCGTGGAGCGTCACCTCGGTGTACGCCAGCCCGCGCACACCGTAGGTGATCGCGGGGCGTCCGCGCCCGAGCATCCCGGTGTCGGAGATCAGGCAGACGCCGCAGTCCGCGAGGCGCCGCTTGTTCTTGCGGACGAACCCGTCGAGATTGACGGATCCGGACTCCTCCTCGCCCTCGAGCAGCACGGTGTACGGCGCGCCGGCGGTGGGGTGCCCGGCGACGCTCTTCCACGCGCGGCACGCCTCGAGGAAGGTCATCACCTGCCCTTTGTCGTCCACGGCGCCGCGGGCGACCAATCGCTCGCCGGGTCCGCCCGGCACCGCGGGCTTGCGCACGGGCTCGAACGGCGGGCTCTCCCACAGGTCGAGCGGGTCCACGGGCTGCACGTCGTAGTGTCCGTAGAACAGAACGCGCGGGCCCCGGTACCCCGGCTCGCCCTCGACCGTCGCCAGCACGATCGGGTGCCCCGAGCCCCGCGCGTCCGCACCGAGCGTCCCGGTCTCGCACACCTCGACGCTGAACCCGAGCTCGTTGAGCTGCTCCGCCGACCAGCCGGCCGCGCGGCGGCACTCGTCGCGGTACTTCGGGTCGGTGCTGATGCTGGGGATCCGCAGGAAGTCGATCCAGTGGGCGATCGATTCCCCTTCGTGGTCGGTGAGCCAGCGCACGGCGTCTGCGACGCGATCGGCGATCATGCAGGTGCTCCTGTGGGCGGCGCGGCGTCCGCTGGTCGCCGCGGGCTTCCAGCATAGGGCGGGATCGGCGGAAGCCGGGCGCGGCCGAGACGCGCGGGTCAGGCGGAGCGGCGGGCCGTCGCGAGGGTCAGCATCGGGGCGAGCGTCGCGGCTGACTCAAGGCTCATGATCGCCTTGCCCAACGCGCGGCAGGCGTCGAGCCCGATCACCTCGCCCCCGAGCGCGTTGAACTTCACTCCGATCTCCTCTTCGGTCATCGGGTCGCGCGGGTCGCCCTTGGGCACGTCCACGCGATGCGCGAAGCTCCGACCGTCGTTCGTGGTGATGGTCACCCGGCTCGGCTGGAACTTCGGGAACAGGGCTTCGAACTCCTGGTTAGCCACCACCTTCACTTTGTCCATGATGGGGATGAGCGCCTTGTCCATCACGCGCGACTCGCGGAACTGCAGGGGAGTGACCATCCCGTCCACGAGGCCGACCGCGAGGCAGTAGGGGAGGGAGTGGTCGGCGGTCTCGCGGCTGTCGGGGCGGTACTTGTGGGGATCGCCCAGGATGTCGGCCGCGCGGGCGATGACTTCGACCTTGATCTCTTTCACGTCCGCGGCCTTGATGCCGTGCTGCTTGACGACCTTCATCATCGCCGTGAGCGGCGCGTGGGAGAGAGCTTCGATCGGGAACGACTTCATCCCGCAGTCAAGGACTCGGTAGTGGTCGGACGCCGACGTGGGGAGCGCGTCGGTCAGCCGCGCAGCGTCGAATCGGGCGGCCTCGCCCTTCATCGCGGGCGGGTGGACGTGCGAGAACACCGCGAAGAGCCCTTCCTTGCCGTCGATCATGTGTTCGGGCCCGGTGAACCCGCGCCGGGCCAGCAACGCCGATTCGACCCCCATCCGGGCCGCCCACGGGTCCACCGTGTTCTTCATGTTCGTGAGCTTGCCGGCCGTCACCGCGCCCGGCGTGAACGTCCGCGACGCGCTGATCCCGATCGCCTGAACCATCTGATCGACGGTGAGGTTCAGGATGCGCCCGGCCGCGATCGGCGCCGCGAAGGCTGTCAGCGTCGCGTGGTGCCACCCGTACTCGCGGATGCCCGGCACGCCGAACTCGCACAGCCGCTGCTCGACCTCGTACGCGATGACGGTCGCGAGGATCAGCTCTCGCCCGCCGAGGCCGAGCGACTCGCACAGCGCCAGCGGCGCGGCGATGATGTCGCTCGGGTGGCACGGGTCGGCCTTCCAGTAGATGTCGTTGTAGTCCATCGCCCGGATCATGTGGGCGTTGAGGAACGCGGCGTCCACGGGGTTGGTCTTGAAGCCGGAGACGAAGCAGGTGCAGGCGCCGCGAGCGCTCTCCCCGGCCATCTCCCGGTGATGTGCGAGCAGGACCTTCGCGTCCTCCTGCTGACTCCCGCCCAGTGCGCACCCGATGGAGTCGTACCAGAAGAGCGTGGCGGCCTGCACGCCGGCGGGGCTCAAGTGCTCGTACTTCAGCCCGCACGCCCACTCGGCGAGGGTGTGGGACAGGTACTTCCGGCCGGCTTCCGCCTTCGCTCCCATGGGTCTGCCTCCCGCTGCGTTCGCCGGCCGTTCCGCGTGCTCGGCGCGCGATGATACCGAACGCCGGCGCGGTGCGCCGCGGTCGTTGGTGACGGTTTCTTGGACCACTGCGGAAGCAGACTCACTCGGCCGCGAGCACTTCCTTCATCAGGCTGGCGGGCATGGCCCGGTACGCCAGGAACTCCATCGTCGCGCTGGCGCGTCCCTGCGAGAGCCCGCGGATCACCGTGGTGTACCCGAACAGCTCCGACAGCGGCACCTCGGCCGTGATCAGCTTCACGTGCCCGCGGTCGTCCGTGTCCACGATCATCCCGCGCCGGCTGCTGATGTCGCCCGTGATGTTGCCCAGGTAGTCGTCGGGCACCGTCACCACAACCTTCATGATCGGTTCGAGGAGCACGTTGCCGGCGCGGGCGACGGCCTCGCGCAGCGCCAGCCGCCCGGCCTGCTCGAACGCCACCTGCGACGAGTCCACCGCGTGCGACGAACCGTCGACCAGCGTGACCTTGATGTTGATCAGCGGGTACCCGGCGGTCACGCCCGACTTGGCCGTCGAGCGGACCCCGTCTTCTACAGGCTTGATGAACTCCTTGGGGATCGACCCGCCCACGATCGCGTTTTCGAACGCGATGTGGTCGTCGAAGTCGAGCTCCTCGGCCTTGGCCTGCGCGGCGGTGAACGGCTCCAGGTGTATCGTGCAGTCGCCGAACTGACCGCGCCCGCCCGTCTGCTTGCGGAACAGCCCGCGGACGTATTCGACCTTGCGCGTGATGGCCTCGCGGTAGCTGACGCGGGGCTTGCCCACCTCCACGCCGATCTTCATGTCGCGGACGAGCTTGGTCCGGATGATGTCCAGGTGGAGCTCGCCCATGCCGGCGATAATGGTCTGACCCGTCTCATCGTCGAAGTGGTAGTGGAAGCTCGGGTCCTCGCGGCGGATCGTCACCAGCGCCTCGGACAGCTTGCGTTTGTCTTCGGTGGTCTTCGGCTCGATCGACATGCTAATGACCGGCTCGGGGAACGTCATCCGCTCGAGCAGGACCGGGTTGTCCGGGTCGCACAGCGTGTCGCCCGTGTAGCTGTCCTTGATCCCCACGACCGCGACGATGTTGCCCGCGCCGACCTCGTCGAGCGGGTGGCGGTGCTGGGCGTGCATCTCGTAAAGGCGGCTGGCGTTCTCGCGCTTGCCGTTGCCGGGGTTGAGCAGGCGGGTGCCCTTCGTCATCTTCCCCGAATACACGCGGATGTAGGTCAGGTCGCCGTGCTGGTCCGACACGACCTTGAACACCAGCGCGGAGAACGGCGCGTCCTCGGCGTGCGGGCGGGTCAGCTTTTCCTCCGGATCGCGCGGGTTCACGCCGTCCACCGGCGGGACTTCGTTCGGCGCCGGCAGGTACTCGATCACGGCGTCGAGCAGGAGCTGCACCCCGATGTTCCGGAGCGCCGCACCGCACAGCACGGGGTAGCACTTGCGCACGATCGTGCCCTTGCGCAGCGCCGCGCGGATCTCCTCGGCCGTGATCGCGTGCTCGTCGGTGATGTACTTCTCGGTGAGGTGGTCGTCCTGTTCGGCCGCGGCCTCGACGAGCTTGTGACGCCACTGCTTCGCGGTCTCCAGCAGGTCCGCGGGGATGTCCTTCTCGGTCACCACCGCGCCCTTCTCGTCCGCGTCGAAGAAGAACGCCCGCATCGTGACCAGGTCGATGATGCCCTTGAACTGGCTGCCCTGACCGATCGGGTACTGGATCGCGACGCCGTTGGCCCCGAGCCGCTGCTTGATGGACTTGAACGAGAACTCGAAGTCCCCGCCCAGCTTGTCCATCTTGTTGATGAAGCACAGCCGCGGCACCCGGTACCGGTCCGCCTGACGCCACACCGTCTCCGACTGGGCCTCGACGCCTTCCTTGCCGTCGAAGACCGCGACCGCGCCGTCGAGGACGCGCAGCGACCGCTCGACTTCGATGGTGAAGTCCACGTGCCCGGGCGTGTCGATCAGGTTGATCTTGTACTCGTTGCCGCGGTACGGCCACGGGCACGTGGTAGCCGCCGACTGGATCGTGATCCCGCGCTCCTGCTCGTCCTGCAGGAAGTCCATCGTGGCGGTGCCCTCATGCACCTCGCCCATCTTGTACGTCTTGCCCGTGTAGAACAGGATGCGCTCGGACACCGTCGTCTTGCCGGCGTCGATATGGGCGCAGATGCCGATGTTCCGGATGTGGCTCAGGTTGGTGGACATGGGTCGTGCTCGCGGGCTGCGTGGTGCGGATTCTGGGTCGGCCATCGCCCCGGGGTGCTTGCCCCGGCGGAAGTGCCGCTGGACTCGTTCATGGGGGGCGGCCGGAACGCCGCCGTGGATACGCGATGCTGTCGATCACCCGCCCCACTCAGGAGCTTGCTATCGCTCGGGTCGGGTGCTTGTCGGACTTCGGCGCCGCGTGAGAAGAGTGCGGCGGCCGCGCCCGTTCACTCGGCGTCGTCGTCCCGCGGCTCGCTCATGGCGGGGCCTCCCGGACGCTGACGGTGCTGCGCCTCACTCGAGGCGGAAAAAAGGCGGGGAATGTTAGCGGGGGAGCGGGGTCCGTCAAGGATCGCGCCGGCCGACCACCCGCTCCACCGCCGCACGCTGATTATCGGTCAATCGCAGCAAGGGATCGAGCCGCAACCGTTCATCCGTCGTTAAGACTCGCGCGCCCCAGACACGGGCTTCATCGAGCCGTCCCAGCGTCACCATGGCGTTGAAGACCTGGAGCGGGAACGACAATCCGTGCGGATCCAACTCCGCGGCACGGGCCCAGGCTTCGGCGGCGCGGTCGAGGTGGGTGGGGTTGCGCTCCATCGTCGCACGGGCGGCCCGCACCGTCCCGAGCCAGCCGAATGCCGAGGCGCGATCGAGAAAAACCTGGGCGGCCTCCCCCGCGACGCGCTCGGCGGCGTCCGCGTGCCGGCGCGCCCCGTCGACGTCGCCCGATTGGGCGCTGACCGAGGCGCGGGTGAGGTGGAGCCGGCTCAGGGCCGCGATCGTCGGCTCGTGCCGGACCCGGGCGCCCGCGGACGCCAGGAGAGTCGCGGCCCCGTCGACCCGATCGAACGCGAGCCGCGTCATCGCCCCGTCCAGCTCGGCCGCGTTGCCGGGGGGCGGACGGGAGAGCACCCGCCCCAGGTCCTCCGCGATCCGCTCGATGGAGTCCGTGCCGACGGGACCGGTCTCGGGCAGGGCTTCGAACCGCCCCCGGAACTCGGCCAACGGACGCAGGAGGCTCGCCGCGGCGGCCAGCTCGCGCTCCCAGGCCGCGATCGGGCGCAATGCGACCCACGCGAAGACGCCGGACGCCGCGAGGAGGGCCGCGCCCGCGAAGAGCCCGGTCCACATTCGGCGCGGAGGTCGCGCGGCGGGAGCGCGCTCTTCGCCGTAATCGGCCCGAGCGGCCGCCGCGCCGAGCACGAGCATGAACCACGCCGCGGACGCCGGCTGCACGGGCGTCATCTCGATCTGGGCGTGGGCGGCCAGGACGATGCCGGTGGCCGCGAAGGCCCATGGCCACGTCCGGGTCGCCCGCGTGACCCAGAGCAGCGCGAGCGCGACGCCGACCCACGCCGCCAGCCCGACCGCTCGTGTCAGCGCCGCGTCGGGCGTCGTCATCGACGCTTCGGTCCAGGCCGAGAGCATCGTGGGGAGCGCGCACAGGCCGCCGACCATCCACAACTCGGGCCGGCTCGGGGCGATCCGGTTCGGGGCGGGATCGGCCGCGGCCGCGAGGGCCGAGCCCGACCGCATCAGTTCGACCCCGCACCGCCAGACAAGCCCGAAGAACACCAGCGCCCAAGCGAGCCCAAGGACGCCGAGCCGCGCCGCGAGGTCGAAGACCAGGCTGTGCGGGCTCTCGACGCTCTCGGGCGCGATCGCCGGCTTCGCCAGCATGTAAGCGTCCATGAAGTGGTCGGGCCCCGTGCCCCAGAGCCAGTGGTCGAGAAAGACGCTTGTGGCGCCCTGCATGTAGAACCAGCGGAACAGGATGCTCGGCTCGGAGATCGCTTCGCCGATCGCGCCACGCACGATCACGGCGCTCAGCACCGCCGCGATCACCGCCAGGGCCAGGGGGCCACCCAGGATCGGCCCGCGCACCCGCAGCCACGATCCCGCACGCCCCGCCGACGACAGCCACGGGATCGCCAGCAGCACCGCGCCAAGTCCCGTGACGGCGTATCCCGCTTTCGCCCCGGCCAGCACGACCGCGCCGAGCGCCGCCAGCAACCCGAGAGTCACGATCGTGGCGATCCCGTCGGGAACCTCCTGTTGCTCGGCCCGGGCCGAGCGCCACGCCACCACGGTCATCCCCAGTAACGCCACCGCCGCCCCCGCCGCGAACGACGCGTAGATGTTGGCGAGCCCGAACCAGCCGGTGGCCTCGGCCTGCTTCAGGCGCCGCTCGAACCCGCGGGCCATCGGCGAATCCTCGGACCACCCGTGTGCGCCCAGGATCGCGGCCCGGTTCTCGTCGAAGTTCCGTACGGTGCTCGGATGCTCGACGAAGACCTGCACGGCGCCCTTGGCCGCGAGCGCCCCGACGACGCCGATCGCCACCGCGAAAGTGAGCCGCTTCACCGCGTCGTCGCGGCAGAGGTGGAGCATGGCGACGCCGGTGGCCAACGCCGCGAGCCAGGAGATGCCGAGCCGCGCGTCGTCGAGCCGGACGGGCCCGCCGCCCAGCGCGTGGACGAACACCGGCACCGCTCCGAGTGCCAGCAGTGCCGCGAGGATCAACGAAACCCTGCGCTCCGCGAGCGACGCACCGATCAGCGCCACCCCGGCCGCGGCGATCGCGGCCAGGTCGAGGGCGATCGTCGCGGTCGGTCCCAGCCCTGTCGCCGGGGTGTAGACCGCGGTCGGATCCATCTCGAAGAACGGGAACGGGTCGAGCGCGACAACGACCCGGGCCAGCGCGTTGAGCATCAGGACGGCCCACGCACACCACGCCGACCAGTGCAGCACGTTTCGGCCCCCGGGCTCGCTCGCGGGCTCGGTCATGGGCGTTCCGTCGCGGCGCCGACTTCGGTGCTGTCCGCTGTTCCCTGTCCTCTGCCCCCTGCCCTGGAATACTCGAACAGCGCGATCACCAGAAGCAGCACGACCGTCTGCACGCCCACCAGCAGCGCCTGCCACGGGCGCAGCGACGCCAGCGCGATCCCGGAGATCCCGGTTGCCGCCGTGAGCCCCCAGACCACGGCGACGGCCGACGCGCGCGAGAGGCCCAGGCCCGTGAGGCGGTGCGACAGGTGCTGCAGGTCGCCCACGAACGGCGATTTGCCCTGCGACAGCCGGATGAGCACGACGGAGCCGAAGTCATAGAGCGGCACGGCGAGCACCACCAGCGGCATGAAGACCGCGTACCAGTTGCCCGAGGCGACGGCGTGCGACGGCCCGGGCTCCCCGTAGTAGGTCGTTCGCGCGGTGAGGAACGCGAGCAGGAATCCCAGGACGAGCGATCCGCCGTCGCCCATGAATACTCTCGCACCTCCGCGGCGCGGCGCGTTGTAGCACAGGAACCCCAGGCACGCGCCGATCAGCAGGGCCAGGCACGCCGCCACGAACCACTGCGGCTGCGGGCTCGTCAGCGTGCCCGCGAGGAAGCAGCTCCCGGCGATCGCGGCCACGCCCGCCGAGAGCCCGTCCATGTTGTCCATGAAGTTCATGGCGTTGGTCACAACGAGGAACCAGAGCGCGGTGAGCGCGATCGAGAGCCACGCCCCGCCCACGTGGGGGTCGAGCAGCTCGAGCAGCCGCGTGCGGGTGAGCAGCGGGACCGCCACGGCCGGGATGGCCATGACGGCGAGCTTGAACCACGGTCCCATCGGGCGGCGGTCGTCGCGCAGGCCCAGCACGTGCAGCAACAGCAGCGACCCGAGCAGGATCAGCGCCGGTCTCGTCACCTGCTGGATGCCCGCAACGTACTCGTGAAGATCGGCGGGGATGAGCGAGAAGTCCGTCCGCCACTCGGAGTCGGGCGCGGCGTCGATGCCGTTGACGAGCATCAATCCCAGCAGCATCGGAACGGCGATCGCCCAGAAGATCGCGATCCCGCCGGTGTTGGGGATGCGCCGGCGGACCTTGACCTGCCCCGGGACGCCTTCGGAGTCAAAGGTGCCGAACCGATGACCGACACGGATGAGCGCCGCCGTGGCCGGGAAGGCGATGAGGAACGATGCGGGGATCAGCGCCAGGCAGAGCCAGACCATGGAGCGAGTCTACCCCTTGTTGTGCCCTTCCTGCGGCACGGGCGTCCCGCCTGTGCCTACACCGGCTCATGGGGTGGCGGGTACACCTTCCCCCGCACCGCGTAGACCACCGGCCACACCAGCCACATCACCGCGAAGAGCGTGCTGGCGATCCCGAGCATCATGTACACCCGTAGCGGCCAGGGGCCCATCTTGTCGATCAGCGTCGGCGTCTTGGGCGTGAGGTTCCCGACGTACCCGTAGTTGACGCCGAGCGCCAGGTCGAAGCACAGGATCGCGGCGATGTACGCGAACGAGACCATGATCGCCGTCAGGTAGTCGCGCCGCACGGGCCGGTACTTCAGAACGACGAGCATGTAGACCGCCGACCCGATGATCTGCAGGTGGTTCATCCAGAAGAACCAGTAGTCCCCGGTGCCCAGGCCCTGCTGCACGACCGGTGTGATGAACCCCTGGGTCGAGAGCCCGATCCCCCAGAAGTAGAGCATCGTCTTGAGCACCCGCGTGTTCGTCAGCAGCGCCCCCGCCGCGATGAGCACCGTCAGGTCGCAGATGTGCAGCGGGAGGCTCCGCTGCAGGTCCCAGTTCAGCACGAGGTAGTAGTAGTTCGAAGGCGCCTGCATGAGCAGGATGAACGCGGCCCACGCCCAGCGCAGCCGCGGTTCGGCGCTCGTGCCGCGCCACCGGCGGCCGAGCCAGCAGGCCCCGACGATCAGCGTGACGCACACGCCCAAGGTGATGAAGTGGAAGGGTGTGAAGACCTTGAAGGTGGTCCAGAAGTCGGGCATCGCGACCGGGGGCACGGCGGTGGCGGGCATCGTGGCGCAAGCGTACACCGGAATCAGAGCCGCCGTGTCAGACGCCCGCCGCCTCGTGCCGCAACTGCCCGCACGCCGCGGCGATGTCGCGCCCGCGCGAGCGCCGGATGTGCGTGTTCACGTTCCGTGCCTTGAGCACGCGCTGGAACTCGCGCACGTCCTCGTCGCGCGGGCGTTTGAACTCCAGGGCATCGACCTCGTTGTAGCGGATCAGGTTCACGTTGGCCCGCAGCGTCTTGGCCACCTGCGACAGTTCGACCGCGTGCTCGGGCAGGTCGTTGATGCCCCGGAGCACCGTGTACTCCAGCGTGATCTCGCGCCCGGTCTTGTCGAACCACTTCTGGCACGCCGCGAGCAGTTCCTTGATCGTCGTGTACTCCGCCCACGGGATCAGCTTGCGCCGCAGATCGTCGTTCGGGGCGTGCAGCGAGAGCGCCAGCGTCACGGGCATGTCCAGTTGCTCCGCGAGGCGCTCGATCGCTTTGGGCAGTCCGACCGTCGAGATCGTCACCTTCCGCGCCGAGATCCCCATGCCGCCGGGCGGGAGGGTGCAGATCGTCCGCACCGCCTTCACGACGCTCGACAGGTTTGCCAGAGGCTCGCCCATCCCCATGAACACGACGTTGCTGATGCGGCTCTCGGGCAGGAGTTGGTTGAGCCGCCACACCTGCTCGACGATCCGCCCCGCGCTGAGGTTCCCCTCGAGCCCGCCGATCCCCGACGCGCAGAACCGGCACCCCACCGGGCACCCGACCTGCGACGAGATGCACGCGGTGTTGCGGTCCTCCGACGGGATCATCACGCACTCGGTCTGCGGCGAGCGCGGCCCGGCCTCCGGCTCAACTTCGGCCGCGGAGTTCAGCACGGGCAGCGCCACACCGCGTCCCGCGCGATCACCATCTCCGTCGGGTTCTCCTCCCCTTGTCTCGCTGTCTCGGTTACCCGCCGTGGCGAGCTGTCTCGCTGTCTCGCTCGCCTCCGTCTCTCCCCACTCAACCAGCAGCTTCTGCGTCCCATCCGTCGCGGACTGATGCTTCACGACGTTGCCTGAGAGGAACATCATGCCGCGTGCGAGGGCCACCCGGTCCGCCTTCGACAGGTTGGACATCGCCGCTGGATCGGCGATGCGCTTGACGTACACCCAGTCAAGGACCTGCTCGGCCCGGTACGCGGCCATCCCGTGCGCGACGCACCACTCGCGCAGCGCATCGGGGTTGTGCTCGAAGATGTGGCGCGAGGGGTGCCGCACACCGAAGGGTACGCGAGCCGTGGAAGCGACCTCACGGCGAGGACCGTGCCGCGTCGATCGCCAGGCGCACAGCCTCTGCTTCATCCGCGTCGAACCTGTGCGGTTCACCCGTCGTGCGGCACGAGCTGTGAACCTCGCCGGCGGCCCGCACGAACGCACCGATGTTGTGCGACCGCACGCCCCCGCACGCGACGACGCCGATCCGCGCGCGGGCCCGCTCGGCCGTCGCGGCCATCCGATCGAGCCTCGCCCGGAGTGGAAACGCCCCGTGATCGAGCGACGGGCACCCGGCGGTCAGTACTCGGGAGAATCCCAGGTCGGTGATCGCGTTCAGCGCCGCGTCGGTGTCGGCGGCCAGGTCGAACGCCCGGTGGAAGACCACGGGCCGGTCCGCGCACGCCTTTACGAGCCGGGCGCACGCCGGCACGTCGATCTCCGCCCGATCATCCAGCACGCCCACCGCGATCGCGTCCGCGCCGGCGTCGAGCGACTCGCCGATCTGTCGCTCCATGAGCGCCAGCGTCGCGGTGTCCGCGAGAAACGAAGGGCCGGCCTGTGACTCCGGGCGCACCAGCACGACCAGCGGCGTCCGCATGGCGGCCCGCACATCGGCGACCACACGCGGGGTCGGCGTGAATCCGTGCGACGCCAAGTCCCGCGCCAACTCGATCCGGTCCGCGAACCGGGCCGCGGCCACGGCGTCCGCGACGGAATCAACCGCGATCTCGAGCGTCATCCGGGCAGCCGCCGTGCCGTCGTCACGCCGTCGCTCCGTCTCTTCGCCTCTTCGCTACGGGCATCCGAGCACGTACTTGCCCTGGAAGCACCCGAAGTCCGCGATCGTCAAAGCGCCGCTCTCGTTGCAGTCGGCGTACATGTCGTTCATGGCGTACTTGCCCTGGAAACACCCGAAGTCGGCCACGCTGAGCGAGCCGTCGTTGGTGCAATCGGGGTAGCACGACCCGCCGCAGCTCTGCGGCTCCCACTGCGCCCGAAGGATCCAGTCCCCGCTCGGGCGGCAGATGAGGGGATAGGCGCCGAACGTGAACCATCCTCCGGGGCACGCCAGCCCGCCACAGTTCAGCGCCTTGATCCAGTTGCCGAACGCGGCCTGAAGGCCGTTGACGTCGGTGGTGGGGAAGGCGTTGGAGTTGATGGGGGGCGATGTTGTGCAGGCGTTGGCCGGGCCGTTGTGATGGTTGTCGATGCGGAAGGCGACAGTGAACGAGTTGAACGGATTGGCCGGGATGATGATCTGCTCCGGGTCGCCGGGATCGATCGCGAACTGGATCACCGTGCCCTGGGCGCCGCCGAAAGCAGCGGGCATCGTCAGGTGCGGCAGCTCAACGCCGTCCGAGGAGTACTCCGCGATCGGCTGGCCGTTCGTCGGAGGTCCGGTCCACACCAGCACCGACCACTGGGTTGTCGTCTGCACCGACGCCGTCGTGGCGAAGAGCATCTCGATGCTGCTGAGCCGGATCGGGAACATGTTGGCGGGGAGGGTATACGACGCGGCCGCGATCTCCCCCTCGGCGAACCCGGCCTGGATGGTCACCGGTGTGTTCGGGGGCTCGTTGATGAACTGGTGCTGGGTGTGCGTGGCGTATTCGAAGCACTCGCCGTCGGAAGCGCGCGGCGAACCCCCCGCGATCCCCCCCGGCGACACCCGCAGCATCCTGATGTTCTCAGGCCTGAGTTCCACCCTGACCGGCAGCGGCCCGCCCGCCGCGGCCTGCCCTGCGCTCGCCCCCAGCATGATCACCGCAACTCCCGAACCCGTGCGCACCATGCGGCTGCGCGAAGCCCTGTTCGCGTTCATCGCTCGATCTCCTTGAGCCTCTTCACCGGCAATGTCCCGACCCGATGCGCGGGCAGAAAAGCCATCCGCCTCCGCCGCGGCCGCCCGGCACCCTGACCATGCATCCAATGTACCGCATCCGTGGCGCATTCCCAAGTGGTTCCGGCGAGTCAGCGTCAACTTGGGCGGGGTCGGGGCGGCCGCCCATCAGAGAATCATCGGTCAGGCCGGTGTCTCCCGATCTATTCAGGGCGGCCACCCGGTGGCGCCGTATCGGCCGACCGGGGATCGAGCCCGGTTGTCGCCTGTTGAAGAGCGAGAAGGAGGGCACACCTGAACATCCTGGTCTTTCTCCAGCCCGGAGCTGTTTCCCGTTCGGTGATGCTGGATGTCGTCCGTGCCTTCGAGGTCGACGGCCACCGGGCTCTCATCTGGGAACTCGAACCCGTCTGGCGGATGTACGAGGCCGATCCCAAGGCCAAGCCCAAGGTCATGTCCGACCTGAGTGTGCTCCTGGCCAACCTGATCCGGGCCAACCGGATCGACCTCTCGATTGGCATGTGGGCCAACGGGCTCTTTTCCGTGACGCATCCGAGCGTCGAGGGTCGGCTCGTGCCGTTCTTCGAGGCTGTGCGCTGCCCGCACGTGATGTTCTGGCTCGACGCGCCCCAGTGGGCCCACAGCGGGACGTTCCGCCAGCATTTCGGGCTGCCGCTGCTCAAGAGCCCGGCCCTGCTCAGCGTGATCAACAACCCCGGCACGGCCCGCGAGATGACCGAACTGCTCGGGTTCGATAGCGTCCTGCCTCGGTCCTACGGCGTGAACGAGAGCGTCTTCCGCCCGCACGCGGACGAGAAGCGGGAGTTCGACATCGTCTTCGGCCTCGGGCCGGGCGACCCCAAGCCGACGCCGACCATGCTGGAAGAACTGGAAAAGGACGAGCCCGACACGGCCCGGATACGCCACGAGCAGGCCGAGCGTGTCACGCCGGAGGTCGCGGCGCTGCTGGCGAAGCTCCCCGGCGATCGCGTGGCGCCCGCGGCGGCGCGTGAACTCGCGCACGTACTGGTCACGTCGCAGCTCGCATCGCGGGACACGCCGCTCCTCGATCGGATCGACGCGGTGCGCCGCGATGCGGACGCGCCGCTGGCCGCCGCCATCGACGCGCTGCGTGCCGACCCGCGCCTGTACGTCGAGGTCACCATGAAGGTCCGTTTGATCGAGAACTGGGAGCGGGCCTTCACCTTCGCGCACCTGGCCCGTCGCTTCCGCTGCGCCGCGTTCGGCACCGGTTCCCTCGCCGCGTGGGGAGCCGACACTAAGCACCTGGGCGATCTGCCCTACGCCGGGATGGCCCGGGCCTATTCACGCGCCGCGATCGGGCTGAACGTCATGCGCTGGCAGGACGATCAGGGCCTGAACCTCAAGCCCTTCGAGATCACCGCATCCGGGGCCGCCTGCCTGTGTGCACGGAGGGTGGGGCTCGACGCGCTCTTTGACGACGACCGCGAGATCATCGCCTTCGCCACGCCCGGCGAGGCCCGGCGGAAGGCGGGCGAACTGCTCAAAGCCCCCGAGCGGCTCCGCACCATCGCCGAGGCCGGCCGGGCCCGCACGCTTCACGACCATACCTGGACCGCGTGGACGCGGGACGTGGTCGCCCGGATCGGCGTTCGATAGCCCCGGACGTTGGGGCGACGGCTCACGGGACCCCCGCCGGTCCACTGGCGTTCCGCCCCGCTCGCCGCCACAATACCCGCGTGCCCGAACCGATCGAATCAACGCCGATCGAGATCGCCCCGGCTCTGCCCAGGCCCGCGTTGCCCGGGACGGTGATCGCCCGTGAATCCCCCGAAGACCTGGTCGACGCGATCGCGGCCGACCTGTTCTTCCAGGCCGCCGCGTGTGTGCGGGCGTTCGGCGACTTCCACCTCGCGCTCTCCGGCGGCTCGACGCCCGAGCCCCTCTACGCCCGGCTCATGTACGACCCGGCGTACCGGTCGCTGCCGTGGAAGCGGACGCACCTGTGGGTCGTGGACGAGCGGCGGGTTCCCTTCGACGACGAGCGCAGCAACTTCCGCATGATCCGCGACACGCTGGTGGACCACTCCGACATTCCCCCCGAGCAGGTCCACCCGATGCCCGCGACTGCGGACGACGCGGACGCTCTGTACGAGGCTCAGTTGCGCGAGCACCTGGGGTGGCGCGACAAGGGGCACGATCGTCTGGATTTCGTCGTGCTGGGCATGGGGGCGGACGGGCACACGGCCAGCCTCTTCCCGCGGTCGCCCGCGCTCGACGCCGAGGGGCGCCTGGTGGTGCTCAACGACGGGCCGACCGTGGTTCCGCCGCCGCGGATCACGATGACCCTGCCGTTCCTGAACGCGTCGCGGTTCCTCGGCGTGATGCTGACGGGCGAGAAGAAGCGCGCCACCGTCGCCCGGGTGATCGCGTCGCGCGGGTCTCGGGCCGCGTCGACCGAAGCCCGCATCCGAGAGCTGCCGATCACCGGCCTGAGCCCCCTCGCGGGCGAGCTTCGTTGGTACCTCGACCGCGCGGCGTGCCCGCCTGAGAACCCGCAGATCAACGCTCAACGCTCAAATGACAGGGTGTAGGTGCCGAGCGACGGGCAGGGACATACGCTCCGCCGATCCGGCCGCTCTGACGCTTCATCGCCCATCGCCCATGGCCCATGGCCCATTTCGCCCCCTGCCCGTCCTTGATCCTCTCCATCGAACCCAACGACCGCGTCACGTTCAAGGTCCGCCACGAGGACCGCGACGTCATCGTTGCAGACAAGCCCGCCGGGCTTGTCACGCAGCCGGGGCGCGGGCACGAGGGTGACACGCTGCTTAACGGCCTCTTCGCACGCCACGGCGTCCGACTCCAGCAGCTCGGGCGAGACCGCGACTTCGGCCTCCTCCACCGGCTCGACAAGCAGACCAGCGGGCTGCTCGTGGTCGCGTTGACGCGCGACGCCTACGACGCCCTCCGGGACGCCTTCGAGCAACGGCGCGTCCGCAAGTACTACTGGGCCGTCACGGGCAAGGCCCCGAACAAGCCCAGCGGCGTTATCCGCAGGCCGATCCTGGAGGAGGGCGGCGACGATTCCCCCAAGTCGTCCCGTACCGCCCCGAAGACCGCGCGGGTCGCCGCCTCGGGCAAACCCGCCCTCACCGCGTACCGCGTCATCGACGCGAGCGACCGGGGGGCGCTGGTCGAGTGCCGCCCGGTCACAGGTCGGCTCCACCAGGTTCGCGTGCATCTGGAGTCGATCGGGTGCCCGATCCTGGGCGATGACCTGTACGCGCCGCGATGGGCCGCGTCGGTCGCCGCGAGGCTCGCGCTCCATGCACATCGGCTCGCGTTCGCCCACCCCCGCACCGGTGAAGCGATCGATGTCCGATCGCCCATGCCGCGAGACATGAAATCGCTGCTGAAGAAGTTCGGGCTCTCCGCCTCATCCGACCGCGGCCATCAGGTCGGCGGCGATGCCGTCGGCCATGAGGAACCCGGCGTCGGTAAGCCGCCAGCGCCCTGAGTCCGCGGTCAGCATCCCGCGCTCGGCATGCCGCGCCACCGCTCCTCCCAACCGCGCGGAAACCGTTCGATGACGCCCGGAGCTGCTCGGTGAATCGGGTAGTGCGATCGATGGACCGAGCGCGTCGCTCGTGGCAAGGGTCGCCGCCGCGTCAAGCCCCTCGGCCAGGCGCAGGCCCGTCATGATCCTCTCGCGCAGCGCTCGGGCGGGGTCCGGTGACTCGTGATCCGTGATCGGCGCGAACCCGGCGTCGTCCACCGCGAGGTAGTCGTCCAGCCGGGGCACGTTCTTCCACCGCCGCCCCGCGACGTGAGCCGACGCGCTCGGGCCGGCCGCGAGCCATTGCTCCTGACGCCAGTATCCGAGGTTGTGCCGGCATTCGTCGCCCGCCCGGGCGAAGTTGCTGACCTCGTAACGTTCCAGGCCCGCCGCCCGCAGCAACCGCAGCGTGGAGGCGAACATCTCGACCTCGTCGTCCTCATCCGCCGCCACGAACTCGCCGCGCTTGAGCCGGGCCGTCATCGCCGTGTTCGGCTCGTACGTCAGGTCATAGCACGACACGTGGGTCGTCCCCAGCGCGATCGCCGCGCCGAGGTCACGCTCCCACTCCGCGACCGTCTGGCCCGGGATTCCGAAGATGAGGTCCACGGACTGCCGCGCCACGCCGGCCCGCCGTGCCAGGTCGATCGCCCTCGCGACGTTCTCGGGATCGTGCCATCGTTCGAGAGTCTTCAGGTGCCGCGGATCGAACGACTGGGCCCCGATGCTCACACGGTTGACGCCGCCCGCGACCAGCACGTCCATCAACTCCGGCGTGACCGTCTCCGGGTTGCACTCGACCGTGAACTCGAGGTCCCGGGCCGACAGGTCATAGTGCCGGGCGAGCGCCGCGAGCACGGTGCGCCACAGTTCGACCCGCAGCAGGCTGGGCGTTCCCCCGCCGACAAACACGGTGCTCAGCGCCGCGCCCGTTGTCCACGGCGCCAGGGCGGCCAGCTCGCGGGCCAGCCGATCAACGAACGCCGGTTGGCGGTCGCGCGGATCCACCAGGCTGTAGAAGTCGCAGTAGTGGCACTTGTGGAAGCAGAAAGGAACGTGAACGTAGAGGGACCGCACCGGGCCGTCGCGCCGGGCGTCCGCCCGAGCCTCGCGCAGCGGCCCCGCGGCGGTCAGAATCGGGCGTTGCCGCAGGACCGGGATGGCGGTATCGTGTCTCACGTGCTGGCTGCGGCGGGGGTTGCGCCCGCGCCCCGGCTTTCGGCACGCGGGCAGCGCGGGGAGCCGATCGGGCCGTCTGGGGCGGGGTCGGCTCCGGGTCAACTTTCACGAAGGATACGCGAGCCGTGAACGCCACCCTGGTGCTGGTCAAGCCGGACGGGACAATGCGCGAGGTGCCGATCAAGGGTGAGAGGGTCGTCATCGGGCGCGAGAAGAAGTGTACGGTCCGTATCCCGGTGCCCAGCGTGTCGCGCGAGCACTGCGAAGTGCGCTTTGCCGACGGGCGGGTTCTCCTCCAGGACATGGGGTCGAGCAACGGAACGTACGTCAACCGCCGCCGCGTCGAGCAGGGCGAGCTCAAGGCCGGGGACCTCGTCGCCATCGGGCCCGCGGTTTTCGTCGTGACGGTCAACGGGCAGCCCGCGTCGATCGACGCGGCCGCGTCCTACCGCGAGGGCGCAGGACCCAAGCCGGTGACGGCCAAGGCCGCCGGCGCCAAGGCGCGGCCCTCGGCCCCGGCCGGCGCGAAGCCCAAGCCCGCGCTCGACGACGAGCCCGATATCAGCGGCGACGACTCGGAGGACAGCTCGGTTGTCGATTTCAACTTCGACTTTCTCGACGAGAGCGACGAGGAGAAGAAGCAGCCGAAGCTGTGACCGGCGGCTCACGGAAGCAGCACCGGCTCGAGGCGGCCAGCCCGCGACGTGCCCGACGGTCCGTGCCCGATCAAACCGCCGGCTCTCCGCCGACGGGAGACCCGGGCGGCCACGATGAGAGTGTCAGGCCGCGGCCGGGCTGCCGGGCACGGTCGCGGGCGGCTGGGCGGTGGCCGTGCCGGGCTTCGCGGCGATGTCTTTGACCGGGATCCGGATGTTGGTCGCGCACCCTTTGCAGCGAACGGTCTTGCCCCGGGCCGACGACGGCACCGCAAGGATCTTCCGGCAGGTCAGGTTCGGGCACATCACCCGGATGGCGTCTTCGGACATGGGAAGTTCTCCCCGGGGACACGGCCCGTCGTCGTGTGATCGGCCCGTGCGGGGCGGCGCTTGATTCCGGGACGTGCCGCCGAGCCGCGCCGGGCGTCCCCGGTCCGCGCGACCGATCCCGCCCGTCCGAGAACGTGCGATTGACGCCCCGCGCCGCTATCGTTCACGCTGGTCCCCACCGCTCGAGCCACCGCATGCCGGCGAACACCGCACCCGTCCCACGACCCGTCGCCGCCTGCACCGCCGTGGTCGGCCTGCAGTGGGGCGACGAGGGCAAGGGCAAGATCGTGGACCTGCTCGCCGTCGATCACGACGCGGTCGTGCGGTACAACGGCGGCGCCAACGCCGGGCATTCCGTCGTCGTCGCGGGGGAGCGGTTCGCGCTGCGACTCGTGCCGTCGGGCATCCTCTATCCCGGCAAGCTCGCGGTGATCGGCAACGGCGTCGTCGCGGACCCCGTCGGCCTGCTCGAGGAGCTCGACGCCCTGGCGAAGCGCGGCGTGGACACGTCGGGGCTGGTCATCAGCGACCGCGCCCACGTCGTCGCGCCGTACCACAAGGCCGAGGACGAGCTGCGCGAGGACCTGCTCAAGGCCTACGCCCCGCCCGCGCCCGGCGGCGACGGCGGTGGGGGTGGGGATTCCGGCGAGATCGGCACGACGAAGCGCGGCATCGGACCGGCGTATGCCGACAAAGCCCAGCGCTCAACCGCGATCCGCGTCGGCGACCTGCTCCGCCCCGAGACGCTCCGGCGCAAGGTCGCGCTCGCCTGCGAGTTCAAGAACCGCCAGCTCGCGGGCCTGCGCCCCGGCTTCCCCGCGTTCCACCCGCGCGACGTTGCGTTGGCGCTGCTCGCCGCGGGCGAGCGCCTGCGACCGATGGTCCGCGATACGACGTACCTGCTCCACGGGCTGCTCGCCGAGGGCAAGCGCCTGCTCTTCGAGGGGGCGAACGCCACGCTCCTGGACGTGGACCACGGCACGTTCCCCTTCGTTACGGCGTCGAGCGCCTCGGCCCTGGGCATAGCGGCGGGCACGGGCGTGCCGGAGCGCCGCATCGGGCGGCTCCTGGGAGTGATGAAGGCGTACAGCACGCGCGTCGGGCGCGGGCCGATGCCGACCGAGCTCAAGGACGAAACCGCCGACCGCATCCGCACGCGCGGGCGCGAGTTCGGCACCGTCACGGGCCGCCCGCGCCGCGTCGGCTGGCTCGACCTCGTCGCCGTCCGCTACTCGGTCATGCTCAACGGCATCACCGGGATCGTCCTCACCATGCTCGACGTGCTCGAAGGGATCGACGAACTGCGGGTCTGCACCGCCTACCGCATCGACGGGAAGCAGACCGACCGCTTCCTGCCCGACGGGTTCGAGCTCGCCCGGGCCGAGCCGGTCTGGCGGACCTTTCCCGGGTGGCGCGGCGACCTCGGCAGGGCGCGCCGACGCGGCGAACTGCCCGACGCGGCCCGAGCGTATCTGGCCTTCATTGAAGACACCGTCGGCGCTCCCATCGACTTCGTCGGCGTGGGGCCGGACCGGGAGCAGACCATCCGCGGGGAGTGACGGTCGCGCGGAACGCCCAAGCCCGCAAACCGAAGGATGAGCCGGGACGTAGACGCCGCATGACCCCGCCCCCGCCCGCCCCAACGAAGCCGCAAGCGGACGCACCGCCGCCATCGCCGCACTCGAGCGACCCGGCGGCACTCGAGGTCGTCGCGCGGATGCGGGCCCACAACCCGAAGGCGGACCCGCTCGGACGCCTGCCCGACGTCCACCCCTCGCGCATCCCGCGGCACATCGCCATCATCATGGACGGCAACGGCCGCTGGGCCGAGGCGAGGGGGTTCCCGAGACTCTTCGGCCACCGCAACGGCGCCGCCGCGGTGCGCGAGACGGTCGAGGAGTGCGGGCGGCTCGGCGTCGAGTGCCTGACGCTCTACTCGTTCTCGAGCGAGAACTGGAAGCGCTCGCGCGACGAGGTGGACGCGCTCATGGCCCTGTGCGTGATGTACGTCCAGGGGGAGCGCGACGCGCTGAACCGCGAGGGGGTCCGCTTCCGCGTGATCGGACGGCGCGAGGGGCTGCCGCCGGAAGTCGTCGCCGCGATCGACGAGACGGAGCGATCAACACAACAGAACCGCGCGGCCACGCTCTGCCTCGCGATCAACTACGGGTCGCGCGACGAGATCGTGAACGCGGCGCGCTCGCTGGCGCGCGACGCGAAGGCCGGAACGCTCGACCCCGACGCGATCGACGCGGACGCGATCGCCTCGCGACTCTGGACCGCCGACCTGCCCGACCCCGATCTGCTGATCAGAACAGCCGGGGAGCGCCGCATCAGCAACTTCCTGCTCTGGCAGATCAGCTACGCGGAGCTCTACGTCACGGACGCGCTCTGGCCGGACTTCGGCGTCGCGGAGCTTCACCGCGCGGTCCGCGACTACGCCTCGCGTGAGCGCCGTTTCGGCGGCGTGTGAGCCGGCGGCGGTGGTGTCAGGCTGATCCTCGATCCCGGTGTGCGGTGTTCACTCGAACTTCACGCTGTGTGCCCGAACTAGAGTGGACGCCGCGCCCCGGCGAGCGCGTCGCGATCCGTTTCTCTCTTCCATCGAAGCCGCTCGGCGCCCAGTGGTTCGATCGGCTCCGGCGCCTGATCCAGGGGCGCGTGGACGTGTGAGCGGCAACCCGCCCGCATCCTCACGCTTGGCCTGAAGCGAGCGCCTCCTATTCCGGGCCTTGGCGCATGCGCGGTCGCGCGGGGTCGACCGCATGGTTGCGGTGCGTGCACGGATGAGCGTGATGAACCGCCTCAGCCGCCAAGCGTCTTGCCGCGACATTCACGATCGAGCGGGCTTTGTGCATTGCAACGGGGTCTGGCGCGCGGTATCCTCGGCGCACTCCATGGAGGGAACACGCGATGATGACGATCAGAGGATGGTCGCTTGCAGCGCAGCTTGTCTGCGGCGCGCTGCCCGTGTCGCTCGCCGCGCGCCCGGACATCGAGTTCAACACGATCGGCGCTCCCGGGAACCCCGGTTATTCCGGGCCGATCCCGCCGGGGTACCTGAACGTCCAGGGCCGCGGGCGCGTGGACTACGAGTACCGCATCGGGCGCTACGAGGTCACCACGGCCCAGTGGATGGAGTTCGTCAACACCTACTCCGTGCTCGGCGGCTCGTGGACGTTCTTCGCCGAGCCGCAGCACTGGGGCGCGGTGCCGGACCCGAGCTACACCGGGCCGGGCGAGCGGCACATGCTCAACTCGTCCCTGCCGAACGCCGCGATGTCGCCGGTGTACGGCATCTCGTGGCGTGAGAGCGCGATGTTCGCCAACTGGCTGCACAACGACAAGGCGTCGGGCACGTGGGCGATCGAGAACGGCGCCTACGACACCTCGACGTTCACGACCAACGCGAACGGGACGTTCAACGACCAGCTCACCCACAACCCGGGCGCCAAGTACTGGATCCCCACGTTCGACGAGCACGTCAAGGCGGCGCACTACGACCCCAACCGGTACGGGCCCGGGCAGGGAGGGTACTGGGAGTTTTCGCACCGGTCCGACGCGCCCGCGATCGGCGGCCCCCCGGGCGTCGGCCAGGCGAACACGGGGTTCTTCCTCCCGAACTTCGGGCACCTGGACATTGCTCTGGGGTCGTACCCGGACATCCAGTCGCCCTGGGGCCTGCTGGACACGGCGGGGATGGCGAAGGAGCACACCGAGTTCTGGTGGTTCCCCGAGGGCCCGTACGTCGAGCGCGGCGCGCGGGGGTCCACCGCCGGAGGGGGGCCGGAGCCCTGGGATCGCATCTACGCCGCGGATTTTGGTAGGCCTTGGACTGCATACTCGTCCTACGGACTCAGGATTGCTGCGGCGATTCCCGCGCCGGGGCCGGTTGCGGTGTTGGGTGCCGGCCTGATCGTGTTCGGGTCACGTCCACGGAGGAGAACCCCATGAACCTGCGATCGTCCATCGGTTTGCTCTTCGCACTGACGTTGTCGCTCGTGTTCACTGATACCGCGGGGGCGCAACCGCCCCGTCCCGACGTCATCCACGTCGAGTACTGGTACCACACGGGTTGCACGTCGCCGTGTGCTCCCACCGCGTACTGCGAGGAGTTGTACGACTCGGGTCAGAGCATTGTCGTCGAAGTAAACTCGTGCCTGCGCCGTGTCAACATCTGGGCGGATGATCCCGATGAGCACGACATCGGCGCCGTGAGCATCGAGCGCGTGAGCCCCGGCGCGACGCTCCCGTCGTACCTCGAGATCTTCATCGGGCAGGGCGACTTCCCGTATCTCATGGGGCAGTCGGCGGCCGCGGCAAGGGACCTCTGCTGCATCGGTTTCGGGAACGACAACGCGCTCCGCGGCGTGACCCGGTTCGCGGGCCACATCACGGGGGACCTGCTCGGACCGACCAACGTGGGCAGGATCTATCGGTTGGATGTGGACGGAGTCCTTGTCGGCGGGCTGAGTGCGGCCATCTCACCGGCTGCCGAGGAGTTGTTCAGAGTCTTTGCCGGGTCCACCTCCATCTTCGGGATCGGCGCGACCTCGGGGACGATTACCAGGATCGACGTCCAGGGCACGTTGGCGGGGACGATCGAAGCACTGGACGAGGGTATTGGCGACATCATCGCGGGAACGCTTCGCGCCACGATCAAAGGCGGCGATTTCATCCGCAACATCGAGGTTGCGGGCGCGATCGCCACCAGCGCGGGCGGTCCGGTGTTGATCACCACCACCGAGCCCGGAGCGCCGATCGAAACGATCACCGCCGCCAGCATCAACGCGGACATCGAGGCGGGCACGTCTACGTCGCGCGGCAACGTCACGAGGGTTCAGGCGGCCTCCGGCAACCTCGCCGGCTCGATCAAGGCGCTCAATCTCACCGGCACCTCGTCCGGCGTGCCCGGGATCGAGGTCTCGGGCAGCCTGTCGAGCACCGTCACCCTCGCGTCCGGCGGCCTGCAGCGCCAGATCATCGTCAACGGCGGCAACTCGGGTGGCACGTGGACCGGCGGCGTCACCATCGGCTCAACCACACTCAGCGGGCTGTACTACACCAACACCTCATCCAGCCTCGGCGGCGGCTCCGTCGGCCTCGCGCCGTTCCACCTGCACGACGAGGACTGCACGCCCCCGAACGGATATTCCGGCGCGCCGCCGGGTGACAACAAGCTCCGCCTGCGCTGGTACGGGCCGCTGTCGTGGTCGAGCGGCGACCCGGTCACCGTCTGGTACCGCGTCCACCCCTCACAGACGTGGATCGAAATCACCGCGGACTTCATCTTCGACATCAACCCGAACAACCCGCGTGAGCTGGTGCTGACGCCGGACACTCCCTGGGACCTCGACGCCATCATCTACCGCGTGGTCCCGACCTCGAACCTCAAGTGCGCCGGCGTGACTGGCGCGCCGGCGGTGTACAGCCTCGACGAGTACATTGTTGACATCGACTTCTGAACCGCGGCCCACTGCACCGGATTCGAGCGCGGCCTGATTCCGCTATCCTCCCGCCCGTGCGTCCCCGGCTCCTCCTCGGCCCCGTGCTGATCGCCGCCCTCGTCGGGCTCATCTGGCTCGACGAGCGCATGGACGCGATCGCGCTGTCGGGATTCTGGCGTGACCTCTTCGGGGGGCGCGAGACGCCGCCGCCGGGTGTTCCCATCTTCGCCGCGTGCGTGCTCGTCGCGGTGCTCGCGGCCCGCGAGCTGGCCGCGATCATGGCCAGCAACGGCATCCCCGCGTCCAAGCGGGTGGTCACGTTTGCGGCCGTCGCGGGCTTGGCCGTCTCGTGCCTGGTGCCGAGCTACTGGGACAGTCCCTTGGCCGTGGCGACGGTGGGCACGGCCGCCGCCGGGGTGCTGATCGCGTCGCTGGCGTTCTACTCGCGGCACAGGAGTGTCGAGGGGACCGTGGCCGCGGCCGGGGGGGCGCTGCTCGCGTTCGTCTACCTCGGGCTGATGTTCGGCTTTGTGCTGGCTATCCGGCGCGAGCACGCGGCGTGGGTGCTGCTCTGGTTCCTGCTGACCACCAAGGCCTGCGACATCGGGGCGTATTTCACCGGCAAGGCGATCGGGCGGCACAAGCTCATTTTGTGGCTCAGCCCCGGCAAGACGTGGGAGGGCCTCTTCGGCGGGATTGCGCTGGCGGCCGCGGTGGGGGCGCTGGGGCTCATGGCCTTGCGGGATGGCGCGGGCCTCGCCGTGCCGCCGATCTGGACCGGCGCGGCCGGCGGCGTGTTCTTTGCTGTCGTGGGGCAGCTGGGCGACCTGGTGATGAGCCTGTTCAAGCGCGACGCGGGGCTTAAGGACTCAAGCCGCATTCTGCCGGGGTTCGGCGGGGTGCTCGACGTGCTCGACTCGCCGCTGCTGGTCGCCCCGGCGGCGTACTGGTGGCTCCACTGGGTGACGGAGCGGGGCGCGTTTCACGTCGGCGGTGCGCCGGGCTAGACTACGGGCGCACCAGCGGCCCCTGTGGAGGACTCGATGAGTCTGACGGAGAAACTCCTCCGCGTTTTCCGTGTTGACCAGCAGCTTCAAGGGCTCGAGAGCCGCCTCAGGGCGGCCGAGAAGTTCCACGACGAGCAGAGCCGCCAGCTCGACGCGCTGCAGACGCAGCAGCGGTCGATCGGTGCGCAGCTCAAGCACCTCCAGGCCGAGATCGGCGAGGAGGAGGGCGAGGCCAGGGCCATCGACGCCCGCGCCGAGAAGCTCCGCGAGCAGATGAACCACGCCAAGACGAACAAGGAATACCAGGCCTTCCTCGTCGAGGTGAACACGCTCAAGGCCGACAAGAGCCTCATCGATACCGCCGCCCTCGAGAAAATGACCAAGGCCGACGAGCTCCGCAAGCAGCTCGCCGAGATCGACGCCAAGGCCGCCGAGCGGGCGAAGGTCCGCGGTGTCGCCGCCTCCGAGCGGGACAAACGGGCCGATGAGATCCGCGACCGCGTGAACGAGTTCCGCCGGGAGCGGGCGACCCTGGCCGTGGACGTGCCCAAGGACGCCATGGCGGCCTACGCGGAGCTCCTGTCCAAGCGCGGCGACGACGCCATGGCCTCGGTCGAGGTCCAGGACCGCAAGCGGCACGAGGCGACCTGCGGGGCGTGCATGATGAGCGTGCCCATCGAGACGATCAGCACCCTCATCTCCGGGTCGAAGCTCATCTTCTGCGTGTCGTGCGGGTGCATCCTCTACATGGAGCGCGAGGCGGCCGAGCAATGGCAGCCGGCGTCGTCCAAGCGGTGAACGCGGGCGCGCGGGCCGCCGCGTGGGTGTACCTCACGCCCGCGGTCGTGCTGCTCGCGGTCGCGCTCCCCCATCTGGCCCAGGGCGACTGGCAGCGCACCGACAGCGGGCGCTACGCGGCGATCGGGCTCCAGGCGTGGCGCACCGGCTCCCTCTGGACGTTGTACGCCGAGCCGGGTCAGCCGTATTTCAACAAGCCGCCGCTGGTGATCTGGATTCACGGGCTCGCGCTGCACGCGCTCGGTCCCGGTGCGCCGGCCGCACGCCTGCCCGGCGTGGCCGCGGCGCTCGGCTGCGTGCTGGTGATCGTCGCGCTGACCCGCCGCACGGCGGGCGACCGCGCGGGACTGTGCGCGGGCGTTGCGTTGGGACTGACCTACGAGTTCTTCCGACGCACGCGCGAGATCTCACCCGACCTCTGGCAACTGTTCTTCATGCTCCTCTTCGCGTGGGCGATGGTCGCGGCGGGCGACGCGACGCGCCGACGGACCGCGCGGTTCGTCGTGCTCGCGGGGCTGGCGCTGGGCGCGGGGCTGATGTGCAAGCCCTTCACGGCCCTCCTTGCTCCTGTCTGCATGGGCGCGTGGCTCGTCTGGACGTGCGGCGTTCGCGCGCTGTGGATCGCATTCGCCGCGGGCGGCGTCGGCGTGCTCCTCGCCGCCCCGTGGCACCTCTCCATGGCGTGGCTGCACGGGTCGGAGTTCATCGATCAGTATCTCGGCCTGCAGGTCGCGACGCGGGCGGCCGGGGCGCTCCCCGTGGGAGAGGGTGGGCACGAACCGGCGTGGTTCTACGCGGCGCAGCTCGTGCGAACCGGTTGGCCGTGGATCGGTGTCGCCGCCATCGGCCTCGTGGCCCGGGTGCGCGGGACGCGCCTGACGGACTCGGGGCGCGCCGAGACGTGGGCCCTCGCATGGTTCGTCGTCTGGTTTGCCGCCCTCACGCTCTTTCCCGATCGACGCGACCGGTACGCCCTGGTTCTGCACCCGGCGATTGCGGTGCTCGCGGGGGTCGCCGTGGCGCCCTGGACGAGACCGTGGCCCGGGTTCGAGCGAGCCGCCGTCGCGCTCGCGGCGCTGGTTGGCGCGTGCGGCGTCGTCGTCGCCGTGCTGCCGATCCGTGTCCAGCGCCCCATCGACCCGCAGTGGACGGCTCTGTACGCGTGGATTGACGTGCGTGTGGAGGCGCGGGAGCTTCGCCCGGATGACTTCTGGCAGGGGGCGTTCGCCGTCGAACGCGGCGCGCGGGTCTACCTGCGGTACGGCGAGTGGCCGCGCCCCACGCGCGACGCACGCGGAAGGTTCGTCGTTGATCGGGAATCCGAGCCCGCGGCCGGCGCCGTGCTGCTGTATCACCGCCGCGACGGGCTCGCCCCCGGGCCTAACGAATCGATCCTGTTCGAGTCCGGCGACCTGCGCGTCACGCGCCTGCAAGCAACTCCGTGGTCGCCGTCCGACGCGCCCGACCCGGGCGGGTAGCAGTCACACCGCGTCGCTCTCAAAGAGCGGCGAGTCCTCGCGCGGCGGCTTCCACTTCAATCCCAGGTGTTCCGCGGCCGCCCGAGTCAGCATCCGCCCGCGCCGTGTCCGCGCCAGGAACCCGATCTGGAGCAGGTACGGCTCCACGACGTCCTCGAGCGTCCCCGAGTCCTCGTTGAGCGTCGCCGCCACGGCCTCAAGTCCGACCGGGCCGCCGTCATAGACCCCCGCGATCGTGCGCAGGTACATCCGGTCCAGTTCATCAAGCCCCAGGCGATCGACCGCCTCCAGCTTCAGCGCATCGTCCACCACGCCCGCCGACACTCGCCCGCGGGCCTTCACCTGCGCGAAGTCGCGGACGCGGCGCAACAGCCGGTTGGCGATGCGGGGCGTGCCGCGCGATCGGGCCGCGATCGCTTCCAGCGGGCCGTCGCCGGGCGCCTCCAGCGCGAGCAGGCGGGCGCTGCGCCGCAGGATTTCCAGCAGTTCATCCGGGGCATAGAACCGCAGGTGATGCACGAGGCCGAACCGCGACCGCAGCGGCGCGGAGAGCAGCCCGGCGCGGGTCGTCGCCCCGATCAGCGTGAACGGTTTGCAGTTGATCTGGATGGTCCGCGCGTTGAGACCCGTGTCCACGCACACGTCCACCCGGAACTCCTCCATCGCCGGGTAGATGAACTCCTCGACGGCGATGGGCAGGCGGTGGATCTCGTCGATGAAGAGGATGTCCCCCTCGGCCAGGCGGGTGAGCACCGCGACCAAGTCCGTCCCGCGGGTCAGGGCCGGGCCGCTGGTCCCGTGGACGCGCCCGCCCATCTCCGACGCGATCACGTGCGCGAGCGTGGTCTTGCCCAGCCCCGGGGGCCCGTGCAACAGCACGTGCTCGAGCGGATCGCCGCGCGCCTTGCCGGCCTGCATCGCGATCGACAGCCGCTCGATCAGCTCGGTCTGCCCGATGTACTCGCCGATGCACGTGGGGCGGAGCGACCAGTTGATCCGCTCGTCCTCGGGCTCGACCGCGGCCGGTGAGATAAGGCGTTCCGTCGCCATGAGCCGAGCGTACCGCGATTCCGCGTGCCGAGCAATGAGCCCCGGTCAGTTCTGTCCGCCCCGCGCCTGCCCGCCGCCGCGCCGGCCCTCACCGCGCGGGCGTTCCGGCTGCTCGCCCGGCGGCGGCACGGGCTGACGCGGGAGCATCGTGTCCGCGCACGCGAGGTTGTACGCCGTTACGGCCGCGCACGTCGACGATTGCACGAGGTACTCCGGGATCGCCAGGTCGATCTTGTCGTGCTGGGTGTGCCAGCCGTACCCGTAGTCGGCGCGCCCCACCTCATCCCAGAAGAAGGCCGGGACACCCTCGCGGAGGAACGAGGCGTGGTCGGAGCTGCCGCCCGCCATGCCGCCGCCCGCCCGCTCGACGACCTTCACGTTGACCGGCATGTCGGGGAACGTCGTGGTGGCGGGGGCCGTGGCGGCCGCGAGCATCGGCATCATGTCGGCCGTGCCGGCCAGCCCGCCCTCGTAGTTGGTGCCACCGTCGTCCACGAACACCGCGGAGACCTTCGCGAGCTCTCCCGTGCGCTTCAGTTCCGCGACATACTCGCGCGAACCGAGCAGCCCTTGCTCCTCGCCCGTCCAGAGGATGAAGCGGATGGTGCGCTTGGGCTTGGCCCCGGCGGCCATGAGGATGCGAGCGGCCTCGAGCGTGACCGACGTACCCGTGCCGTTGTCCGTGGTGCCCTGCGAGCCCGGGCCGTTCCACGAATCGACGTGGGCCGACACGATCACGACCTCGTCGGGCTTCTCGGTGCCCCGAATTTCGGCGACCGTGTTGTACACGGGGATCGGCCCCGGCGTGAACCGGTGGTCCAGGGTCGCGTCGACCTCGATCGGCCACCCGTCCGTCAGCTTGGAGTTGATGTAGTCGTAGTCCGACTGGCGGACCATGATCTCAACGTCCTCGGGCAGTTTCGCGGGGTCCATCGTCCGCCATCCGCGCGCCCCGCCCGTCCGGACACGCTCGTCGGTGGACGCGGAGATGTACCCGGCGGGGCCGGCCCGGAACACGAGCTCTTCGACCGTCACCTTGGGCGCCTCGGGCGCCGCTTCGGCCGGCGCGCCGAGCTTGGCCGCGAAGGTGATGGCGGCCCCCTCCCCGGCCGCGCGCGCGCCCGCGAGCGTCTTGTCGGCGATCTTGAGTGTGTACGCGGCCTCTCCTCCCGGGCCTTCCCACGAGAAAGTCAGTTCGCCCGTCGCCGGGTCGAACTTGCCCGACTTGATCGGTCCGGTGCGGTACCCCGGGAAGCCGAAGGTGCCGGTGACGGCGTTGTCGGCTCCCCGACGGATATCCAGGGTAATGGGCGTGCCGCCCGCAGGGATCGGTCCGCCCTCGGCCGTGCCTTCCCACGCGCCGGAGACGCCGTCATCGGGAATCGGCTCGGCGGCCGCGACCGGCGCTGCCGCGGGAGCTTCCGCGGGCTTGGGTCCGCCCGCGCGCAGCTCCGCCCAGAACGACTGGCGCGCCGACATCCCGCCCGCGAATCCCCCGACGCCGCGCGCCGAGCCCGGCGGGCGGCTGGGCACGAGCACCCACGCTCCCTTGAGCTGGCTCTCGACGCTGGCGAACTCGTCCGCGTTGGCGGGCATCCGCACGACCGGCGCACGGAGCGAGCCGCTGGTCCCGGCCGCCCAGGCGAGTGTGGTGAACTCCATGTCGCGCAGGTCGCGGTACTCATCCGTGCCCGGGCGCTTGCTGACAACTTTTGCCGTGCTCGGCCCGCGGTCGAACCGAACGGGGATCTCGCCCCACTTCCAGAGGCCGTCGCCGGACTGACCACCGAGCGTCAGGCCCCAGCCCTGGAACTGGTCGGCGGCCCAGCGGTTCGCGGCCTCGGCGTTCGAGGAGCCGGTGAGGCGCGGCCCGATCCTTGTGGTGAGGTGCGTCAGGTGCTGCATCACCTGATTGTGGTTCTTTCCCTCGTCGAGGATGCGGAGCAGCGTGGCGGTGTCGCCCATCGGGGCCATCGGCGGCGCTTGAGGAGGCTTGCCGTCGATGACCGCCTTCCACTCGATGGCGTCGGGTTTCGCAGCAGTTCCGCCATTCTCGACCGACGCGCACCCGGTCACGAGCAGCCCGCCGGATGCGGCCAGGGCGGTGAGCAGCCACGCGGGACGCCGGAATTCAACGAGCGCCATCGTTCACTCCTGCTGGTGGCGTCGAACGGGCCGGCTCCGCGACAGGGCCGGGTGCGACGCCCGAAGGTCTACCTGGGGAAGCGTATCAGAATAGCCGGACCAGTTTCGGCGGAAGGTGCGTGTTGTTCCGGCCCTTTTAGTTCATCGGCAGGCCCTTGGTCCGCCAGAGGTGGGTGAGCCGGTCCGGCGTGACCGGCTCGATGACGGCCCGGTTGGGCAGGGTCACGCGGATGAGCTCACCCCGTTCGGTGTAAGTCGCGGTGCGCGGCTCGGAATCCTCGGTCGCGCGGGTGGTGAGCATCCAGACGCCGGGGCGGTCGGGGTGCTGTTCGATGGTGTCCTTGCGGAGCGCGACCCGGTCGTTCTGCGATTGGTAGGCGTAGAAGCCGTAGTCCCCGGGCCTCTTCGTGCGGAGCAGGATGTAGGGCATCAGCAGCATCTCGAGCTGCGAGATATAGCCCCGGTCCGGGACGGTGGGGCGGACAGTCTGCCCGGGCTCGCCGCTGCGCGCGACGGTGATCGTCATGCTCCCTCCGGAGCGGGCGCCGACCTCGTTCCAGCTCCCGGTGTCGCGCGGCTTGCGAACTTTGGCGTCGGCCAGCGGGCGCACGCCCATGTCGAGCACCCACGCCTCTTCCGTGCGGTCGGGCGTCATGAAGTACGTGCCGCGGCTGTCCACCATCACGCCCTGGTCGCGCAGGAGTTGGCGTCCCTCGACCGTCACCAGGTACCCTTCCTGCCGGTCCGCCGCGTCCCAGGTGCTCGCGGCGCGTCGGGTGTCAAGCTCGCCGCGGAAGCCCGTCCGCGCGCGCACGCGCTGATAGCCGATCTCCTCGGCGTCCGCGTCGGCGCCGGTGGGCGATTCCTTGAAGGTCCGCGCCAGCAGGTCCGCCCGGGATTCCACTACCGCCCGCATGTCCTCGGCGCTCAGGCCCGCGAGCAGCGCAATCCCCGACTCCACCGCGGCGCCGCGCGACATCGCGCGATCGTCCTGGGCCGAGAATCGCGCGTTGGCGACGATCGTCTCGTAGTAGGCCCGGACGCGCTCGAACTCGCCCGCCGAGGTGAACAGCTCGAAGACCACGAAGCGCCCGGGCGCCACGCGGAAGACCGTGTACCCGCGCACGGACGGTGATTCCCCGCCGCCGCGGGGGAGCTTGACGTAGAAGCGCGAGCCCTCCTCCGGGGCGGCGTCGATCCTCAGCGCCCGCACGTCCTGGAGCACCTCGGCCCCGGACGTGCCCCCGCGCACCGGCCGCCGCGTGTCGGGGTCGAGCATCGGAACGCCGACCGACTCGATCAGTTGCTTCAAGCCCTCGCGCGCGACCACCTCGGGCGTGTGCTGCGCGTTCGCGCTGCGCGGCGTGGAGATGGTGACGGCCCACGACTCATCGGGCAGCGGGGGCGTGATCTGCACGGTCTCGACGCTCCCGGCACGCTGGACCTGGCTGATCGCCCCGTGGGGCAGGAGCACCTCGAGACCGACGCTCTCCAGACGCAGCGGGCTGTCGGCCAGCGGGATCAGCACGGGGGCCGGGGGCGTTGGGGGGCGAGTCTGGGCGACGCCGGCCGCCGTGAGGCAGCCGAGGGCGGCGGCGAGGACAAGTGTTCGATGAACAGCGGCCATGCGCGACCTCCGTGCCGTGGGCAAGTGTACGGGCCGACTGAACATCGACGTTCCCCCGCGACGGGGATCAGCCCGCGGTGCCCGGTGCGATCGTCACGAACGGTTGCAGACCGGGGTTGACTCTGTTCACGAGGCCTTTATGCTTGTCGGCTCGGAACGGAACTCAGGACCGGGGCGGTGGGGCGCGGCCCGACGTGGGCAACGCCGAACCCCGGAGCCTGCGGATCACGGCGAGAAGGATCGACCAGCACCGGCGGGAACGGGCGACGGAAGCCCGATCGCCCGCCGGGGTGGATGCACGACTCGGAACGCGGCATGACCGGCCAGAAGATCAGAATCCGGATGGAAGCCTACGACCACCTGGCGTTGGACGCTTCCGCGCGCGAGATCGTCGATCACGCGAAGCGGACAAACGCGAAGGTGGCCGGGCCGATCCCGCTGCCGACGCGCATCGAGCGCTACACCGTGCTGCGGTCGATCTTCGTGGACAAGAAATCGCGCGAGCAGTTCGAGATCCGCACGCACAAGCGCATCATCGACATCATCGAGCCCACGGCGCGGACCATCGAGGCGCTCAACCGGCTGGTCGTGCCCGCGGGCGTGTTCATCAAGATCAAGGCGTGACAGGGTTCGGGCCGGCCAAGCGCCGGCCCGCTGTGTTGGTGGAGACGACGCGACCCGGAACGAACACATGGGCCTCTCGCTGCTGGGCAGGAAGATCGGGATGACGCGGGTGCTCGCGGGCGGCGTCAGCACGCCCGTCACCGTCATCGAAGTCGGCCCCTGCGTCGTCACGCAGCTCCGCACGCCGGAGCGCGACGGGTACGCGGCCGTCCAGATCGGCTACGCGGACGTCCACCCGCGCAACTCGACCCGGGCGATGATCACGCACGACTTCAACGCCGGGGCGGCCCCCAAGCGCGTCCACCGCGAGTTCCGCGTCACCGCCGAGGAACTGACGAAGTTCCAGCCGGGCCAGGCACTCACGGTCAAGGACCTCGACGGCGTGATGTTCGTCGACGTGACCGGCACCAGCAAGGGCAAGGGCTTCCAGGGCGTCATGAAGCGCTGGCACTTCAAGGGCATGTGCGGGTCGCACGGCACGGAGCGCAAGCACCGCTCGCCGGGGTCGATCGGCAGCTACGGGTCCAACCGCGGGTTCGGGGGCGGGCTCCTCAAGGGCAAGAAGATGTCCGGGCACATGGGGGACGACAGGGTCACGGTGCGCAACCTCGACGTCGTCCGCGTCGAGCCGGAGCGCAACCTGATCCTCGTCAAGGGACCGGTGCCGGGCGCGAACAGCGGCGTGGTCAGCCTGCGGGCTTCGATCCGGCTGTACCGCGGCAAGGCGAAGCGGCTGGCCGCGGCCGGCGAGCAGAAGGCAGTGGCGTAGCGATTCGGAATGCACGCACGGGCCTCGAGCCCGTGCCACGGAGTTGATGGAAACCACCGCGGGGCTCACGAAGACGAGAACCCCGCGGGTCCGGAAGGGTCGCCAGGAACGACAACCGCCGGACGAGCACAGAAGGAACCGACGGCCGAGTCGAAGCCGAGCCGCTCCACCCGCGACCGCGGGGGACCCGAGAAGGGCAAGAGGAAGCGAGCCGGATAGGCGAAGGCAGAGGAGCACGGGCCGCCCGTGCCGCCGAAGCGAAGGCGTCTTGACGAGGTGAAGACACGATGGATGTCCCCGTCTACAACATGAAGGGCGCTCAGGTGAGCACCCTCTCGATCGACGAGCAGTCGCTCGGCGGCGAGGTCAGGCCCGCGCTCATCAAGCAGGCCTACGTCCGCTACCACACCAACCAGCGCCAGGGGTCGTCGCGGACCAAGAACCGCCGCGAAGTCGAGGGCTCGACCCGCAAGATCTACAAGCAGAAGGGCACCGGCAACGCCCGCCACGGCGACCGGCGGCCCAACCTGTTCAAGGGCGGCGGGCACGGGCACTCCAAGAAGCGGACCCGCGAGGACTTCCGCCCGGACATGCCCAAGAAAATGCGGCGCAAGGCCAACCGCAACGCGCTGCTCGCCAAACTGGTGGACAGCGAGGTCCGCATCGTCGATCGGCTCGAACTGGGCGAGGCCCGGACGCGCGCGTTCACGGACTTCCTCGGCGCCGTGAAGATCGACGCCTCGGCCCTGGTCGCCCTCGGCACCGGCAACGCCGAGTCGATCCGCCTGTCGGCCCGTAACGTCGACGGTGTCACGCTCTGCCGCGCCGACCAGCTCAACTGCTTCGAGCTGCTCAACCACCGCTACCTGGTGATCGCCAAGGCCGACCTCGAGGCGTGGCTCAAGGGCCCGTGGTCGCAGACCGACAAGTCGGCCAAACTCGCTCCTCTCGGGCGTGAGGCCGCGAAGCCGCACGCGAAGGCCGCGAAGGAGGCCGCGTGATGGAAGCCGTCCACGTCATCAAGCGCCCGATCCTCACGGAAAAGTCCACCTTCTCGATGAACGAGCAGAAGCGCTACTGCTTCCTCGTCGATCCGCGCGCGACCAAGGTGGACATCAAGAAGGCCGTCGAGGACGCCTACAAGGTGCGCGTCGAGAGCGTCAGCACCCAGGTCCGCAAGGGGCGCTGGCGCCGGCTCAAGTACGGGCTCATCCAGGAGCCCATCACCAAGAAGGCGACCGTCCGCCTGCACGAGGAAGACACGATCGACCTGTTCTAGCGAGACCCGCCATGCCCATCCGCATCTACAAGCCCACCAGCGCCGGACGGCGAAACTCGTCCGTCAATGCGCACGCCGAGGTCACGAAAAAAACCCCGGAGAACTCGCTTCTGCGCCCCATGCCCAAGACCGGCGGGCGCAACAACCGGGGCGTGATCGTCTCCCGCGGCCGCGGCGGTGGCGTCAAGCAGATGTACCGCCTGGTGGACTTCAAGCGCAAGGACCGCGACGGGATCGCCGGCAAGGTCGTCGGCATCGAGTACGACCCCAACCGCTCGGCTCACATCGCGCTCGTCGAGTACCAGGACGGGGAGAAGCGCTACATCCTCTCCCCGGGCGGGCTGCGGGTCGGACAGGCGATCCTCACGTCGCACAGCGCCGCCGTGGAGCCCGACGTGGGCAACGCCATGCCGCTCAAGTTCATCCCGGCCGGGCTCGACGTCCACTGCGTGGAGATGTCCCCCCGGGGCGGCGGGCAGATCTGCCGGTCCGCCGGGTGCTTCGCCAAGCTGAGCAACAAGGAAGGCGACTACGCGACGCTGGTCCTCCCCTCGGGTGAGACCCGCCGCGTTCACATCGACTGCCTGGCCACCATCGGGCAGATCGGCAACCCCGACCACCGGCTCCGCCGGCTCGGCAAGGCCGGCATGAGCCGTCTGATGGGCCGCCGGCCGATCACGCGCGGCATGGCCAAGAGCCACCACGCTCACCCGCTGGGCGGCGGCTCGGGGCGGTCCAAGGGCAACCGTCCGCCGTGCGGCCCGACGGGGGTCCACGCCAAGGGCGGAACGACCCGCAAGCCGGGGAAGGCCAGCAACGACCTCATTATCCGTCGTCGTGTGAGCAAGCGGTACGGTCAGTTGAAGGTCCGGGGTTGATCGCCGGGCGTTGATTGTGAGGAGTGGTTGATGGGACGCAGCCTGAAGAAAGGCCCGCACGTCGAGGAACGGCTCTTCCGCCGCGTGGAGCGGCTGAACCAGCAGGGCAAGCGCGAGCCGCTCAAGACGTGGTACCGGCGCTGCACGATCGTGCCCGAGTTCGTCGGGCACACGTTCAAGGTCCACAACGGGCGCGCGTTCCTGGACGTGTTCGTGACCGAGGACATGGTCGGGCACAAGCTCGGCGAGTTCTCCAGCACGCGGACCTTCCGCGGGCACACGAACAAGAAGGAAGGCATCGAGGGCGGCGAGAAGAGCGGGGCGGCGGCGCCCGTGAAGGGCTGATCCGGGCGGATCGGCGGCGGAGCACGCCAGCAGGAAGGAACGCGACGTGAGGATCCGAGGCGACAAGCTCAAGCAACTGGCGGCGGCGCGCGGCGTGACGGCCGAGCAGCTCGCCCAGGCCGTCGAGCGCACCGGCCTCCAGGGCCCGCGGGCGTTGAGCGCGGTGCGCAACTGGTTCATGGGGCGCGACCACCCGCGCTGCAAGGCCGCGGACATCGCCAAGCTCGCCCAGGCGATCGGCGCCCAGCCCAAGGACATCGCGCGGTTCGTCAGCCAGGTCAAGTACCACCGCGGCAGCCCCCGCAAGGCCAGCCTGCTCATCAACCTGATCCGCGGGCGCAAGGTGGACGACGCGCTGAATCAGCTCGCGTTCACCCCCAAGCGCGCCGCGGTCAACATCCGCAAGGCGCTCAACGCCGCCATCGCCGACGCGGAGCAGTTCCAGGCCGACATCACCGCGCTGGTCGTGGCCGAGAGCCGCGTCGACGGCGCCCCGCACATCAAGCGCTTCCAGCCCAAGGACCGCGGGCGCGCCCACCCCATTCTCAAGCGCCAGAGCCACATCACCGTCGGCGTCGAGGAGCGAGCGTAATGGGCCAGAAGTCCCAACCCTTCGGCTTCCGCCTCGGAATCACCGAGGCCCACCGCAGCCGCTGGTACGCGCCCAAGGCGCTGTACGGCGAGCTGCTCGTCGAGGACGAACGCATCCGCCGATTCCTCGACAAGCGCCTGAACCGCGCCGAGAACCGCCCGAGCGCGGCCGTCTCGGACATCCACATCGAGCGCACCCGCGAGGAGCTGGTCGTCATCATCAAGACGGCCCGCCCCGGCGTGGTCATCGGGCCCAAGGGCGCCGAGGTCGATCGGATGACCGAAGAGATCCAGTTGATGACCGGGCGCAAGGTCAAGATGCAGATCATCGAGGTCAAGAACCCGGATTTGGACGCCAAGCTGGTCGCCGAGGCCGTCGCGGAGCAGCTCTCCAAGCGGGCCAGCTTCCGGCGCGTCATCAAGCAGCGGGCCGAGAGCGCGATGTCCGCCGGCGCCAAGGGCGTGAAGATCCAGGTCTCCGGGCGGCTCGGCGGGGCCGAGATGAGCCGCGCCATCGACGTGCGCCTCGGGTCGCTCCCGCTCTCGACGCTCCAGGCCCAGATCGACTACGGGCTGGCCCAGGCGTTCTGCAGCTACGGTGTGATCGGGTGCCAGGTCTGGATTTACAAGGGGATGTACCAGCAGGGCCAGGAGGATGAGATGCAGAGCACGGCGGCCGGTGCGCGGGCCCGATCCCGCGGACGGCGCTAGCGCCCGTGCGCCCCGTGTTCCCCGCGACCCTGTCTTCGTTCCGCTCCCGGAGTAACGCATGTCGGCGCTGATGCCCAAACGAGTGAAGTTCCGCAAGGAGATGCGGCGCGTCCGCCCGCGCAAGGCGACCAAGGGCAACTACGTCGCCTACGGCGATTTCGGCCTGCAGGCCCTCGAGGGCGGGTGGCTCAAGGGCACGACCATCCAGGCGGGCCGCGTCGCCGCGATGCACTTCCTCAAGCGCGAGGGCAAGCTCATCATCCGCGTCTTCCCCGACAAGCCCATCAGCAAGAAACCGCTCGAGACCCGCATGGGCACGGGCAAGGCCGAGGTGGACTACTGGGCGGCCCGTGTCAAGCCGGGCACCATCATGTTCGAGATCGCGGGCGTCCCAGAGCCGATGGCCCGCCAGGCGCTCGTGCGGGTGGCGATGAAGATGCCGTTCAAGGCGCGGCTGGTGCGCCGACGGGTGACGGTGTAGCGCCGAGCCACGGGACGGGGCGACGAAGCGACGAAGTTGCGAGGTGATCGATGGAAGGCAAGGAAGTCCGGGGCATGAAGACGGAGGAGATCGCGGCGGAGCTCGCGCGCCTGCGGGCACGCCTCTTCACCCTCCGCGCCCAGAGCGTCACGGAAAAGGTCGAGGACAACTCCCAGTTCACCAAGGTGCGGCGCGACATCGCACGCCTTCTCACCGAGCGTACGGCGCGCCACGCGGCCCGGAACGGGCCCAAGGCCGGCATGACGCCCGAGCCCGCGGCGGCGGCCCCGGCCCACGCCGGGCCTAAGTCAGCGCCCAAGGCCGGCGGCAGGAAGGGCGGCGCGACGGGCGGCAAGACCGGCGCGAAGGCCGGGGCGAAGCGCGGATCGAAGTCGAAGCAGACGGCGTAGGAACGGATCGGATCGCGGACCCGCGGGCCCCCGGGCCCGGCGAAAGAGCACGCAGACATGAGCGCAGCGACGAAGCCGAAGGCGACGGGGGGATCGAAGGCGACGACGGGCGGCACGCCCGCGTCATCCCATGTGGCGATGCGCCGGACGCGCACCGGCGTCGTTGAATCCGACGCGCGGATCAAGACCCGCACGGTCGTGGTAGACCGCCAGGCCCGCCACGCCAAGTACGGCAAGATCATGCGCCGCCAGACCGTGCTCCAGGTCCACGACGAGCACAACGCGTCGAAGCGGGGCGACACGGTCGAGATCGGCGAGTGCCGCCCGATCAGCAAGAGCAAGCGGTGGACGCTCGTGCGTGTCGTGAAGAGGGCCGCGGCGGTCTGACAGGTCGGGCTCGGAAGGACGGCGGGAACCAGTCATGCTCCAGCAGGAAACACGGTGCGAAGTCGCGGACAACACGGGCGCGAAGATCGCGTACGTCATCCGCGTGTACGGCGGCTCGACGGGCACGGGGAAGTTCACGCGCCGCGTCGCCCACGTCGGCGACCGCGTGTTCGTCTCCATCAAGAAAGCCATGCCCGGCGCGGACGTGAAGCCGGGCGACAAGAGCAAGGCCGTCGTCGTCCGCACCACCAAGCCGACGCGCCGCCCCGACGGGTCGTACGTCGCCTTCGACTCCAACGCGGTCGTCCTCATCCAGGACGACGGCAACCCCAAGGGCACGCGCATCTTCGGGCCCGTCGCCCGCGAGCTGCGTGAGAAGAACTACATGAAGATCGTGTCACTGGCGACGGAAGTGGTGTGACGGCGGCGCAGAGACGAAGAGGCCAAGAGACGAACCCATGCCCAGGCACGTGAGAAAAGGCGACACGGTGATGGTGACGAGCGGCTCGCACAAGGGCAAGATCGGCGAGGTGCAGCGCATCATCACCAAGACCGACCGCGTCATCATCAAGGGCGTCAACCTGCGCACCAAGCACCTCAAGCCCAACCGCATCAACCCCCAGGGCGGGATCATCACCAAGGAGGCCCCGATCCACCTCAGCAACGTCAGCCCCGTCGTGGACGGCAAGCCCGTCCGCGTCGGATTCGAGGTCCGGGACGACGGGAGCAAGGTGCGCGTCGCGCGCCGCGCCGGCAAGGTGATCAAGGTCCTCGGCACGGTCCGCGGACCCCGGGAGAAGCAGCCGGCCTGATGCCGGACGGAAACGACCATGTCGAGTGAACAGGACAACAAGCCAGGTTCCACCGGGGGCAAGCCCGGCGGTGCGCCGCATGACAAGGCGCCCAAGGGCGGTCCCCAGGGGGCCGGCGGCAAGCCGCCGCGCGAAGGCAAATCCAAGGGCAAGCCCGACGGCAAGCCCGAGAAAGGCGAGAAGGGCGGACCGGTCGAGCCCATCGTCGCTCCGCGCCTGCGCGACCTCTACCGCTCGAGCGTGCGCACCGCCATCGCCGAGAAGTTCGGCATCAAGAACCCGATGGCCATGCCGCGCCTCGACAAGATCACGCTCAACGTGAACATGGGCCGCCACCTGGACGGGGCCAAGATCCCGCCCACGATCCGGACGACCGTCATCGACACCCTGACCAAGGTGACGGGACAGCGCCCCATCGTGCTCAAGGCCAAGAAGAGCGTGGCGAACTTCAAGGTCCGCGAGGGGGTCGAGACTGCCGCGATGGTCACGCTCCGGCGCGACCGCATGTGGCACTTCCTCGACCGGTTCATCAACCTCGCCACGCCCCGCATCAAGGACTTCCGGGGCCTCTCCCGCACCGCCTTCGACAAGCAGGGCAACTATGCCTGCGGCCTGCAGGAGCAGGGCGTGTTCCCCGAGATCAACATGGCCGAGGCCCAGTTCACGCACGGGATGCACGTAGCGATGACGTTCTCGAACTCCACGCCGGACCTGTCGCGGTTCGTGCTCGAGCAGATGGGGATGCCGTTCGCCAAGCCGGAAGAGCCCAAGGGCGAGAAGAAGAAGGCGTAAGACCGGATCACGGATCGCCGGGGCCCTTCGCCCCCGCGCGAATGAGGAAGATCGAGATGGCGACCAAGGCACAGGTGGCGAGGTCCAAGCGCAAGCCGAAGTTCAGCAGCCGGATCGTGCGGCGATGCGAGCTGACCGGGCGCTCGCACGGCGTGTACCGCAAGTTCAGGATCAGCCGGATCATGCTCCGGCGCCTGGCGCTCGAGGGGAAGATCCCCGGGATGCGCAAGTCGAGTTGGTGAGACGGAGTTGGTGGCGCGGGGCGACCCGCAGGGCAAGCAGCAGGGGCACGTATGCCGACGACCGATCCCATCGCGGACATGCTCACGCGGATCCGCAACGCGATCCGCAACAAGAGCAAGACCGTCAACTGTCTGAACAGTCACGTCTGCCGCGGCGTGGCCGACGTCCTGCGCGACGAGGGGTATATCCTCGGCTACGACGTCATCGAGGACGGACGATCGGGGCAGATCCGCGTGCGCCTCAAGTACGGCCCGCGCGGCGAGCTGCTCATCCACAAGCTCGAGCGCCGCAGCAAGCCGGGCCGTCGCGTCTACAGCTCCGTCGGGGACATCCCCAAGCCCCTCCAGGGCCTGGGCATCGCGATCGTCTCCACCAGCCGGGGCGTGCTCAGCGACCGCCGCTGCCGCGAGCAGCGCGTCGGGGGCGAGTTGCTGTGCGTGGTCGAGTAAGACACGAAGAGACCAAGAGGCGAAGAGACGAAGCGAGCCGAAAGACCATGTCCCGAATCGGAAAACAACCCGTTGCCGTCCCCGCCGGCGTGAAGGTCACGATCAAGGGCCCGACGCAGGTCCAGGTCCAGGGCCCCGTGGGCACGCTCACGCTCGACCACCGACCCGAGGTGAAGGTGCGCTGGGGCGAGGCCGAGAAATCCATCTTTGTGTCCATCGCCGACAAGGACATGGGCGATGCCCAGGCCCGGGCCCACTGGGGCACGACCCGCGCGCACCTGCGCAATATGGTCGAGGGCGTCACCAAGGGCTTCGAGAAGACCCTGGAAGTTGTCGGCGTGGGCTGGACCGCCGCCCTGACCGGCAAGGCTCTCAAGCTCACGATCGGCTACGCGAACCCGATCGTCATGCCGATCCCCGACGGGCTCACCGTGAAAGTGGAGAAGGCGATCGTCAAGATCACCGGCCCCGACCGCGGAACGGTCGGGCGATTCGCGGCCGAGGTTCGGGCGAAACGCAAGCCCGAGCCGTACCAGGGCAAGGGCATCAAGTACACCGACGAGACCATCAAGCGCAAGCAGGGCAAGCAGTTCGGCACGGCGACGGCCTGATCCGACCCGGCACGGGGCACAAGCGAGCGTCAGCGATGAACAAGAACAAGCACAAGGTTACGCGTCGGCTGCGTCGTCACGGGGTGGCCCGCCGCCACCTGTCCGGGACGACGCTGCGCCCCCGGCTGTCGGTCTACAAGTCGCTCAACCACTTCTACGCCCAGGTGATCGACGACCTGGCCGGGCACACGCTGGCCGCCGCGTCCACCACCGAGGTCAAGGACGCCGTGGGCGGCAAGACCGGCAACGCGAAGGCGGCGGCCGCCGTCGGCGTCAAGCTGGCGGAAAAGGCCAAGGCCAAGGGTGTTTCAGCGGTCGTGTTCGATCGCGGCGGGTTCAAGTATCACGGTCGGCTCAAGGCGTTCGCGGATGCGGCCCGCAAGGCCGGCCTGAAGTTCTAGAGGGCGAGCCGGCGCGCGGAGCCGGTACGAGGCGCACATGGCAGAAATTCTCGACGAATCGAGTTCACTCGAATCCACGACCATCGCCGTGCAGCGCACGTCGTCCACCGTCAAGGGCGGGCGGCGTTTCAGCTTCGGCGCGCTCGTCGTCGTGGGCGATCGGCGCGGGCGCGTGGGCTACGGCTACGGCAAGAGCAACGAGGTCCCCAGCGCCATCGAGAAGGCCCAGAAGTACGCCCGCAAGGCGATGCGGGCCATCCCCATGGTCGGCACCACCATTCCGCACCAGGTCCAGGGCACCTTCCGCGCCAGCACGGTGCGACTCATCCCGGCCTCGCCGGGCACGGGCGTCGTAGCCGGGCAGAGCATCCGCGCCATCCTCGAGATGGCCGGCATCACGGACTGTCTGACCAAGTGCTTCGGGTCCACCAACTCGATCAACATTCTCAAGGCCGCCTTCGACGGGATCGCCCAGCTCCGCACCGCGGCCCAGATCGCCGAGCTGCGCGGCGTCACACTCGGGCCCACCGAGATCGAAGCCAAGATCGAGAAGGGCAAGAAGTTCGTGATGTTCACGCCCAAGCCCCGCGCGCCGGAGGAAAAGCAGGACCGTCGCGGCGGCCGCGGCGGTCGCGGCGGCGGCGGCGGTGGGCGGGGTGGTCGCGGCGGCGGTGGTGGTGGCGGGGGGGG
>JBJXFE010000021.1:0-3298 GCA_046153875.1 Phycisphaerales bacterium | reverse complement strand
CCGGAGCCCTGGTGGGCCGGCCGATGCCGCCGCTGTAGGACCCCGAAGACACAGGAGCCCGAGGACGCCGCTCCGACAACGAAGCACCCGTGAGGCAACGCCCGAAACGTTCACAAGCTCTTCAGGGCGATGACGCCGGTCCCCGTCCCCCTCATCCGATCTCTGTGAACTCTGCGCCTCTGTGGCAAGATCGGGCCCGAACCTGTAGAAGGGGTAGAGCACCGGCGGGACGCCCGTGCCACAAGCGGGGGTAGAGGGGAAAGACCGCCGCGGCGCGGCGGGCTATGTCATCCCGCACACCTGGTCCACTTCCTCCAGCGACGTCACGCCCTCGGCCGCCAGCTTCCACCCCGACTGCGTCAGCGTGGTGAACAGCCCCTGCTCGATGGTTTTCTTCATGGCCTGGATGGAGGGGTCGCGCAGGACAATGTCCCGCAGGTCGTCGTTGAAGTCCAGCAGCTCGAAGATCGCCCGCCGCCCGCGGTACCCGGTCCGCAGGCACCGGGCGCACCCCGTGCCGGTGTAGACCTGCGTCTTGCCGCCGAGGTACCGCCCGATGCGCGTCGCCTGACCCGGCGCCACCGGCACCGGCCGCTTGCAGTGCTCGCACAGCAGGCGCACCAGCCGCTGGGCCAGCACGAGGTCCAGCGAGCTGGCGACCAGGTACGGCTCCACCTTCAGGTCCAGCAGGCGGAACACCGACGAGATCGTGTCTTTGGCGTGGACGGTCGAGAAGACCAGGTGCCCGGTCATGGCGGCCTGCATCGCCGTGCGCGCGGTCTCGTCGTCGCGGATCTCGCCGACGAGGATCACGTCCGGGTCCTGCCGCAGCACCGACCGCAGCAGCGCGCCGAAGCTGTTGCCCCTGCCCTCGTCCGTGGGGATCTGCGTGACGTTGTCGAGCTGGTACTCAACCGGGTCCTCGATGGTCACGACGTTGCGCGCGTGCCGGTCGATCGACCGCAGCGCGTTGTACAGCGTCGTCGTCTTGCCCGAGCCCGTCGGCCCGCACACCAGCAACAGCCCGTGGTCCTGGTCGCACGTCCGCTTGATCCGCTCGTACATGTAGCCGGCCAGGTTCAGCTCGTCGAGCGCCCGGGGGATGTACCGCTGGTCGAGGACGCGGAGGACCAGCTTCTGCCCGTGGACGCTGGGCGTGAAGCTCACGCGGTAGTCCACGCGCCGGTCGGAGAACTTGGCCGAGAAGTGCCCCTCCTGCACCGCGTCGCGCGAGGCCATCTGCATCTGACACGCCGTCTTGATGAGCCCGCCGATGAGCCCCGAGACGCGCGACGGCACCTCGGCGACGGTGACCATCTGCCCGTCCACGCGGATGCGGACCTGGTTGAGCTCCGCCTTCGGCTCCAGGTGGATGTCCGTCGCCCGCGCCTTGGAGGCCAGCTCCAGCAGCAGGCGGACCGCCCACGGCCCCTCGGTCTGACCCGTCAGCGCCTCGGAGACCTTGCCCGAGGCCTCGATCATCTGGAGGGTGACCTCGCGCTCGTCCTTGGGCGGGAGCTGCTCGATGAGGCGCGTGAGCTCGCCGGCCCAGTCGCCCTCGCCGGGCAGGCCCTTGGGCAGCACGGGGCCCTTGATGCCGGCCGCGGCGTCCTTCTTGCGCCGGTCCTTCGCGGCGGCCTCGGCGTCGGCGGTGATCTCCACGGTGAACTCGTGGTCGCCCACGCGCAGCAGGTCGCCCTGGGCCAGGGCCGCGTCGGAGACCTTGGCTTCGTTGAGCCGCGTGCCGTTGCGCGAGCCGAGGTCGCGCAGGCGGTACCCGCCGTCGGTGTCCGGCTCGATCACGCAGTGATAGCGGCTCGCCTTGTCGTCGTGGAGGCAGATGGTGTTGTCGGGATGGCGGCCGATCGAGATCGGCTCGCGCTCGACTTTCACCAACTGGCCCTGCCAGTTGACCGGCCTGAGGAGCAGTCGCGGCAAACAGGAGACCTCCATACAGATCATAACCGACGGTCCGCCCCGTGGTTGCTGTCTCGGGCCGCTCCGGTCGCTGCCATTGCCGTCTGATCCGCGCCGATCCGCGCCGCCCTTCCCCCGCCGCGCGCCGCAAACACCGCGGCGTAGACTCCCTGCCCATGATCGACCTGAAGCAACTCCGCGAGGACCCGGCGCGGTTCAAGGACGGCGCCGCGAAGAAGGGCGTCGCGGTTGATATCGACCGCATCGTCGCGCTCGACGCGCAGCGCCGGGCCGCGCTCGCCCGGCAGGAGCAGCTCCGGGCCGAACAGAAGAAACTGGAGAAGGAGTCCGGCCCGCGGATCGGGCAGCTCGCGGGGGCGCTCAAGAAGGCCCAGGGTTCGGAGAGGGACCGCCTTCAGAGGGAGCTCGACGAGCTCAAGTCGAAGCCGGCGGCGCTCAAGGCCGAAGTCGCCGGAGCGGAGTCGCAGGTTGCGGCGTTCGAGCCGGAACTGAACGCGCTCCTCCTGCGCGTGCCGCTGCCGCCGGACCCGGACGTGCCCGTCGGCCGCACCAGCGAGGATAACGTCGAGATCCGGCGCTGGAACCCGCCCCCCCCTCACGCCTTCGACACGGCCCGATCGTTCGCGGAGAACAAGGGGTTCAAGGCGAAGACGCACCTCGAACTGGTGCGCGACCTGGGGCTCGCGGACTTCGAGCGCGCGGTGAAGATGGCCGGGTCGCGCAGCTACGTCCTCACCGGCGACGGCATGCGGCTGCACAACGCTGTACTGCGGTACGCCTTCGACTTCATGGTCGAGCGCCACGGGTTCACGCCCGTGAGCGTGCCGGTGCTGGTGCGCGAGGAAGTCATGCTCGGCACGGGGTTCTTCCCGGCGGGCCGCGAGCAGGCGTACCACGTCCCCGAATCCGCGCGCCAGAGCCCGGACGCGGACGCGGCCGGCGCTTCAGCCGGGGCGCAGGACCTTTACCTCACGGGCACGGGCGAGGTCGGGCTCATGGGCCTGCACATGGGCGAGATCCTCGACGAGGCCCGCCTGCCGCTCAAGTACGTCACCGTGAGCACGTGCTTCCGGCGCGAAGCCGGCGCGGCCGGCAAGGACACCGCCGGGCTCTACCGCATCCACCAGTTCGACAAGGTCGAACAGGTCGTCATCACCCGCGCCGACGAGCAGGAGAGCCGCCGCTGGCACAAGCAGATGATCGGGTATGTCGAGGAGCTCCTGCAATCCCTGGGCCTGCCGTACCGCCCGCTCCAGTGCTGCACGGGCGACCTCGGAGTGAAGAACGCGGACATGGTGGACATCGAATCATGGATGCCTGGTAGGTCGGCTCTCCGAGCCGACCGGATCGCCGGGGGGGG
>JBJXFE010000005.1:0-7935 GCA_046153875.1 Phycisphaerales bacterium | reverse complement strand
CCAGCGGGCTCACCGGCGCATCAGGCACACGCTCCACCAGCCAATCCAACTGCTCGTCCGTGAGTCTCAGCATCGTGCAGAGTCATACGCGCCAGCTCGACAACGGTTTCGGGATAGGCTCTAGTACCGGGTCTGCGTGCCGCTCGGCAGCATCGCTTCACGGTCGGAATCAGCGATTCTCAACTGCCTGGCCAGGACGTCCATGGCTTCGTTGACCGTGTGCTCACTGCCATCAGCCGCGAGTCTGAGCAGAGGCAGCATGAACTCCTGGTATCCGGGCACCGGCATGTGAAGCTCCTGAACGGGGATCGTACCAGTGACGATGTGCCTGCCGGCGCTGTGGTGATCGAGATACCACGTGGTCCCGTCACGGCCCACCCATGCGGACAGCTGTGGCACCGGGCTTCTGCCCGGTGATCGGTCAGTACTCACCGCCCGGAAGGGCGGTGCCACGGACGAGCGCGGTGGTACCGATGGCATCACCTGCGCCGACCCAGGGCCAGTCCACAAGACCGGCGGCCGCGGGGTTTGCGAGGATGTAACGGATACTGCGGTCCAAGTCCCTGGCATCGCGGACGATGTGGTCGTACGACTCCTTCTGCCAGAACGCTCCCTGTCCGCCGAGCATCTCGCGCGCTCGTTTTCCTGTGAACCCTTTCCAGGAGAGGAGGATTTTCGAGAGCTCTTGGTCCGCGTGGGGGCGCAGCGCGGCGTGCACGTGATTGGGCATGATGCACCATGCCAGCAGGTCGTAGCGTTGGCCGTCGAAGTACATGAGGGCGTCGCGAACGAGGCGGGCGATGCGCGGATCGCGGAGAGCGCATGAGCCATGCCCTTGGTCGAGCCACTTCTCGACCCGTTCGGAATGAAGCTCGCGGAGACGGCGCAGCTCGGCATCGGACAGAGGTCGTCCTAACTGCTCGGCGCGCCGGACGGTGTGGTCACGCTCGCCCGTCCAGCGGATGAGCACCTCCTGAGGAAGGCTGTCCGCCAAGCGGAACGTCACGGCATACGTTTCGCCCTCGCGTCGCCAGTGCGGCAGGTTGGCGCCGTGGCGGATGACGAGGCGCGGGGCGGAGGTGGGGGTGGGTGAAGAGGCATCGCCCGGGAGAGCGATGGCGCGGGAGGAATCACCGCCCGGAAGGGCGGTGCCACGAGTGATGGCATGTGGCACCGGACTTCGGCCCGGTGTGGGTTCCGGGCGTGGCCCTGCGCCAGGCCGAGGCATGCGTGCGGCTCCTGCAGGAGTTCCCTGCGGATGGGTGGTGCCGCAAAGCATAACACCACCGCCCGGAAGGGCGGTGCTTCCTGAAGCATCACCGCCCGGAAGGGCGGTGCCACGCTACTCGCCGCGGATGTAGGCCGCGTCGAGGGCCTTGTCGATGCGCGTCTTCGCGTCGGCGAGGTGGGCTTTGGTGTAGGGGTCGAGGCGGTCGGTGCCGACTTTGTCCAGGGCGGTCTTCAGCTCGCGCAGTTCCTGGCGGGCGAGGTTGGTCAGCGGGCGCGATGAGGCGCCGTACCACGCGGGCGACGTCGAGAGCGACACGAGCCGGTTCAGGTGCTCGCGCTGCAGGTTGCGGCGGAAGCCGCTGATCGCGGGGGTGCGGGCCGTGTAGGGGTTGAACGCGATCGAGCCGAGCTCCGACCAGATCTCGGCGCGGATCAGCCCCAGCAGCTCGGGCATCGAGAGCATGTCGCGGTCCGAGGGCGTGCGCACCTCGTTGTCATAGATGCGCCGCAGCACCATCGGGTTCATCAGCTCGGTCAGCGCCGTCGCCTGCACGCCCATGACCAGGTCGTTCACCGGGTAGTCCGGCGGGTCGGAGAAGAAGAACCCCTGGTCCCACCACTCGTCGGAGCCGAGTTTCGCCAGCACCTGCGGCGAAAGGCCGAACGCCGCGTCGCGGAAGGTGTTCTCCATGATGAACTTCACGGCCGCGCGTTGCTGGTCGGGGGAGACGACCGTGACGGGGTCTCGTGCGCCCGGGTCGCCCTTGCGGTCGCGGGCGATGTGGGTGCCGCCGATCCAGTTGGCCGCGGCGAAGACCGCCCGCAAGTGCACCGAGAGGATCATCTCGTACCCCTCGCGGGCCTTCTGCCAGGACTGGCCGTCCTTCACGACGCGGTCGAGGAGCCTGGCACGCAGCTTGTTCGCCAGCTCGATCTGCGTGCGAGCCCAGGCGAGCGAGTCGGAGGAGAAGTCCCAGACCTTGGCGCCCGGGTCGGGGCCGTAGTTCGCCTCGTCGGCGAGGAACGCGAGCTCCGGCTCGGCGGAGCGCTTCGCGATCGCCTTCGGGTCGCCGTCCGTGTACCCCCACTCGATGGCCCAGAAGTCGTACGGGCCGATGTCGGTCATCGAGTACGCGCCCTGCTTCTTCGGGTCGGGCGAGATGTTGTCGGCGAGGTAGTCCATCACCGATCCGGCGACCTGCTTGCCCTGGGCTTTCCACTCCGGGCTGTTGATCTGCTCGGCGGAGTAGATGCTCGAGGCCTTGAAGTTGTGCATGAGGCCCAGGGTGTGCCCGACCTCGTGCATGATGACGTCTTTGAGGAGCGGGCCGATGAAGGCCTCGGGCAGGCCGTCGAGCATGCTCTCCTTGCTTTCGGTCGTGGGCTTGGCGTCGTCCTTCTTGGCGTCGTCTTTCTTGTCGTCCTTCTTGGGGTCGTCCTGCGCGTCCTCGTCTTCCAGCACGCCGAGGAGGCCGGCGGAGAACGCGAGCCGCGCGGCCGCGACGCTCTGGGATCGGCCCAGGGCGCTCAGGCAGGGCTTGCGCCCGCCCGCGGTCATGCGCTGCAGGAGCGTGGGCTGCTGGCGCGCCATCTGGTCGGCGTGGGCGGGGTCGCCGGCTTCGGCGGGAGTGATGGGGGCAGCGTGCACGCCCACGGGCCGGGCCCGGAACGCGGCCGCGAGTCGGACGCGGGGGCTCCAGTCGGGGTTCTGGTCCAGCCAGGCGCGGGTCTCGGCGTCGTACCGGCCCATCGCGGCCTCGGGGAGGAGCTCGCGGTACGAGCGGGCCCACCCGGTGAGGAACACCTCGTCCATCACGATGTCCGCGTCGAGGATCTGCCCCGTCTCCGGGTTGATGCGCGACGGGCCGATCGCGTAGCCCATGTACGAGTTGGTCCAGCGGATGAAGTTGTAGCGGACGTCCTCGGGGTCCTTGTCCATGTGGGCGCCGGTCTGGGCGTCCTGCTGGTAGACCTCGACGGCGTTGAGGAAGCCGACCTTCTCGAAGGCCTTGTTCCACTCGAGCAGGCCGTCGCGGACCCAGCGGCGGTAGCGCACGGGCGTGGTGTGCTCGATGTAGAAGACGATGGGCTCCTTGGGCGGGCTGAGCTTGAGCGACGGGTCGCGCTTCTCGAGGTGCCAGCGCGTGGCGTAGCGGACGGTCTGCCAGTTGTCGTCGTACTTGGCGCGGTCCTCGTAGTTCAGATAGAAGAACCCGACGCGCCGGTCGGCCTCGCGGGGCTTGTACCCCGTGTTCTGCGGGACGTCGCTGATGGACCAGTGCAGCTCGGCGAGGCGGCCGCGGAGAACGGGGAGGCGCACGGAGACTTCGACGTTGCGCGGGAAGGCCTTGGCCTTGGTGATCTCGGCGAGCGACGGGTTCATGCCCATCGTGAAGTACCCGAAGTAGGCCGAAGCGTTGCCCACGAGCAGGCCGTCGAGGTCGATGACCGGCCCGCCGCCCGGGCCCATCGTGAGGATCGGCACGGTCATCACGACGGTGTCGGTGTACACGCGCTCGACACCGGCCTTCGATTCCGCGTCGCCCGAGGACTGGTGCGTGAGGTTGGGCTCGATGAGGGCGAGCTGCTTGTCGAACCGCTTCCAGTAGACGTAGCGGTCGCCGGGGCCGCCCCAGCGGGTGTACGCGGTGAAGACGCCGGCCTCTTCATCGCCGGAGGAGACGGTGGGGGCGATGTAGAAGCGCTTGTTCTCGAACTCGCGCGGCAGCTCGGCCAGGAGCTGCGCGTCTTTGGCGCGCTTCCAGAGCGTCCAGTACCCCGGGCCGTCGGCCGAGGGTGTGACCTTGCTGAAGTCCTTGGAGACCTCCTCGAACTTCGGGAACTCGGGTGGTTCGTCGGGTGTCGCGGCCGGCTTCCCCGGCGGGGTGTCCGGGCCCTGGGCGAGGGTCGTGGGCATCCACGCGAACGCGCCGAGAAGCATGGCGGCGAACGCTGCGCAAGGCGCGAAGACGGTTCTGGTGCGCGGCATGGGTCTACTCCGTTGAATCCGCTCTCGTCCGGCCCGCCCCAACCTGAGGATCGCGCCGGTGCTCCGCGTGGAGATTGTACGGACGGGGAGTCCGCCGGGGTGTTATTTCGGCGTTTTCAGACCGCCGCGTGAGAGGGGGGTCGGCGGCGGCTTCACGCCCCCGGCATGGGACGACCGAGCCTTGCCCACGACTGCCTGTAGCGTGCGGCCATGGCGTCGAGCGACGACGAGATCAGCTTCACCTGGCCCACGACGGCCATGAAGTTCACGTCGCCGTGCCAGCGCGGGACGAGGTGGACGTGCAGGTGCTGGGGGACGCCGGCCCCGGCCGCGCGGCCCTGGTTGACGCCGATGTTGATCCCCTGCGGCTCGAGCGCGGCCTGCATGAGGGCCGCGGCCGCGTCGGTGAGGGACCAGAGGCGGGCGCGCTGGGCGGGTGAGTAGTCGAGCAGCGTGGGGCGGGCCTCGCCGAGCGCCACGAGCAGGTGCCCGCCGGAGTAGGGAAACTTGTTCAGGAGGATGAGGCCGTCGGCGGTGCGGACGATGACGTGGTTCTTGTCGTCGCTGGCGGGGTCGAGCCAGTAATCGAGGATGAAGCTGCCGGTGGACGGTGGACCGCCCGTGCGCTCGGCCTGGTCGATGGCGTCAAGGTAGTCCTGCCGCCATGGGGCGTTGAGCGTGCGCGGCGGCACGGGGTCGGGGGGCATGGGCGGAGTGTACCGGGGGATCGCGGGTGGACGGCGAGCGCGGCGGATGGGCGACCCGTTTGGTATCAGGAGATCGCGTTGATACAGAGCGGTTCGTGGTAGGCTGTACCCTCGTTCCGTGTGCGATGGTGGGAGGATAAAGCGATGCGATACCGAGATTCGCTGCTGGCGGGGTGCATCGTGAGCGGGAGCTTCGCGTCCGGAGCCGGCGCAACGGTGATCAACTTCGACGATAGACCGGGTCTGCCGCCTCCCTTTTCGTTGTCTGCACCCGTCGCGCCGCAGTTCATTGTGGACGACGAATACGAACTCCTGGGCGTGCTTTTCTCTTCAACCGGTGGAGGCATCGCCATCGTCGCGCCAGGAAACCCTGTGAGCACGCCAAACACCGCCACCGCCACTGGCCCGGGACCTGTACTCAGCGAAACGCACGACGTGACCGCGACGTTCATGATCGGCACGACACCCGCGACGGTGGACCTCGTCTCGATCACGCTTTCGAACTCTTCGTCCCTCTCGACCTTTCAGGCTTTTGCGTTGAACGGCACATTGCTCGGGCAGACCACCGGCGGTGCCTCCGCGACCCTCACCGTCTCGTTCCCGGGGTTGATCCACCGCGTGGTCATCAAGCAGGGCCCGATGGCATTCGACGACTTCACCTTCGAGGGGCTCATCCCCGCGCCGGGCGTCCTGTGCGTGCTGGGCGCGGCGGGCCTGGCCGCGTCGCGACGCCGGCGGTAACTCGATCGTCGCTACACTCCCGGCTCGCGCGGCTGCGGCGCGCTACACAGGGAGCGGCGATGTTCGAGTCCATCAGCGTCGGCAAGGGCAAGGCGGCGGTTCTCGTGGTCGGGCACTTCCAGGGGCAGCCGCTGGACAAGGCCGCGAAGAAACTCGACACCGGCGGGGCGATCGCGGCGGCGCTCAAGCGCGGCGAGGCGACCGGCGACCTGGGCCGGGTCGTCGAGGCTTTCCCCAAGGGGAAGTTCAAGCGCGTCATCGCCGTCGGCCTGGGCAAGAAGGACAAGTTCGAGGTCGGGCACCTGCGCGACGCGGCCGCGGCGGTGGGGCGGAGGCTGGCGGCGGCGAAGGAAGGCTCGATCCAGGTCGAGCTCGGCGGGGCGCTCGAGGCGGTGAAGGCGGACGCGGAGCGGGCCGGGCGTGCGTTCGGCGAGGGGCTCGGGCTGCTCGGGTGGGTGTGCGACCAGTTCAAGGGCAAGGCGGGTGAGCCGCTCAAACGCGGGGCGCTGCGGGTGCAGGCGTCTGACGCGGTGTTCGCGGCGGGGGTTTCACGCGGGCTGGCGGTGGCGACCTCGGCCAACTTCACGCGCACGCTGAGCGAGACGCCGCCGAACGTGGCCACGCCGGACTGGATGGCCGAGCAGGCGAAGAGGATGGCGGGTCAAAGCGGCCTCTCGTTCAAGGTGTTCAAGGGCGAGGCGCTCGCGAAAGAGCGGTTCACGGGCCTGATCAACGTGGGCAAGGCGTCGGAGAACGCGCCCTGCATGATCCGGCTGGAGTGGAACCCGAAGAACGCTGAAAAGGCCGCCAAGCCGATCGTGCTCATCGGCAAGACGATGACCTACGACTCCGGCGGGCTCTCGCTGAAGATCAACAACAGCATGGTGGGGATGAAACGCGACAAGGACGGCGGGTGCGCCGTGCTGGGGGCGATGCACGCGATCGCCACGGTGGTGAAGCCGCGCCGGCGGGTGGTCGCGCTCCTGGCCGCGGCCGAAAACTCCATCAGCGACGAGGCGTACCGGCCCGACGACATCATCACCTACCGCAACGGCGTGACGGTGGAGGTGACGAACACCGACGCGGAGGGGCGGCTGGTGCTCGCCGACGCGCTCTGCTGGGCGTGCGAGGTCGAGGATCCGGCGTGCATCATCGACCTGGCCACGCTCACCGGCGGCGTGGTCGTCGCGCTCGGCTCGACGTACTGCGGCATGTTCTGCGAGGACGATGCGCTGCGGGTGAAAATCGAGGCCGCGTCGAAGGCCAGCGGCGAGCGGGTGTGGCGCCTGCCGATGCACGCGGAATACCGGGACATGATGAAGTCGCCCGTCGCGGACATCCTCAACAGCAACCCCAACCGCAAGGCCCACCCGATCCAGGGCGCGGCGTTCCTGTCGTACTTCGTGAAAGAGGGCGTGCCGTGGTGCCACCTCGACATCGCGGGGGTCCACGCGGCGGAGGCCGACGCGGGGCCGTTCGTGAAGGGCCCGACGGGGTGGGGCGCGCGGCTGCTGGCGGAGCTGTTGAGCGAGTAGCGTGGTCGTCAGGCCGTCAGACTGATGCGCAGGCGGTGCTGGGGCGTGATCGCCGCCTGCCGCCGCAGGCGCAGCGCGTCGCCCAGGGCCGCGACGATCGAGAGGCCCAGGCCGCGGTGGTTGCGGTCGGTGCGTGAGTCGTCGGCGCGCCAGAAGGGCTCGAACATTTTTTCGGTGTCCCCGGGTCGGAGCGCGACAGGCCCGTTCTCCACTTCGAGCACCGTGCCCGCGCCGTTGGCCGTGACGCGCACGCGGATGGACCCGCCGTCCGGCGTGTACTCCGCGGCGTTGTCGATGAGGTTGCGGACGATGGCGAGGACGGCGCCGCGCGGCGCGGTCCAGCGGGCGGTCTCGTCGCCCTCGAAGGCCCAGGAAACGCCGCGGGCGCGGAGCTTCTGGGGGCGGCCGTTGGCGACCGACCGGGCGAGCGGGAGGAGCGCGATCGGCTCGCGGGGCTGGGCGGCGGCCTCGCCCCCGCGGGCGGCGGTGAGCAGGGCGTCGAGCAGGGCCTCCATCTCGGCGGCGATGGCGCGGGCCTCGGCGACGGCGTGCTTGAGGCGGTCGGGCTCGGGCCAGCGCCCGGCGACGTCGGCGATCGTCCGCAGCTCGGCGATGGGCGTGCGGAGCTCGTGCGCCGCGGCGTCGGTGAACCGGCGCTCGCGCTCGATGGCGGCACGCATCCGGCGCAGCAAGCGCTCGACGGCCGAGGTGATCGGGCGGAGCTCCTCGGCGG
>JBJXFE010000004.1:0-25078 GCA_046153875.1 Phycisphaerales bacterium | reverse complement strand
CCGATTCCGCCGGATTCCGGTTGACATGCGTCCGGCCCGTAGTAGGTTGGAGAAGCTGCGGCGGCCGGTTCCGGCTCGCTCGCGTGCCCTTGTGTTGCGGGGCGTGCTCCAGGTGGCGCGCGCGAGCGCGCCGGGTCGAACGCGCGGACGCGCGAGCGAAAGGGGACGCCGTGATGACGATGACGATGAACCGGGTCGGGGGGGGGGGGGCGTGAGGTAGTTCGGTCGCTCGCGCCGTTCGTGGCCGCCGCGGCCACAGCCCTGTCCGTGGTGACGCCGATGGTTGCACGAGCGCAGTTCGGGCCGATGTCCTCGGCGTGCGCCGACCCGTGGCCGATCAACATCCCCTACCGCTGCGGCAACTGCCAGTGGTTCCCCGACCCACCCAACACCACCGCGTGGGCCGATCGTCGGCCCACGGCGGAGATCCGCCTCAGCAACGGGAACTACGTGGACAACGATCGGGGTCTGCTGGACTTATGGTGGGACGCGACGTTTGACGGCCCGCCGATTACCTGCACGGACACGCTGGTGGATGAGTGGAGCGCCTTCGACATCGAGAGCAACTGGTTCTCGTTAGAAGTCAGCAACGGCCGCCCCGACCAGTTCGACTGGCTGATCGCGCACCTCGACCACCGCTACGCGCTCGGCTACCGACGGATCGTGCTCTATGCGCCGGCGGGCGTGGCGTCGTGCCAGTTCGTTCCCCCATCGCAGTGGTGGCCCATGGCCGAGTGGCGCCGCGACTGGTTCGAGGAGACCGGCGTCCAAGGCCAGCCCCACACGTGGGGCCTGGCGGGCTGGATCGACGCCCACCCGGACGTGCAGGTGGGCATCTACATGGGCTGGGCGATCGAGAACCCCTGCTCGCTGTGCATGCAGACGAACATCGCGCCGTTCACGTGCACCATCCAGGCGACTTGCCCCGGTGCACTCATGTACCCCTGCTTCGGCGCGCCCGCCGCCCACTACCCCCTGACGACGAATCAGACCGACATGGGCAAGACCTGGCAGAACGTCGCCCCGTGGCGCGAGGTCGGCGTCCAGCGGTTCTGGCTGGACTTCGCCGCGGTGTCGGCCCACAACGGCTCGACCGAGCTGCTCCAGTTCGCGTACAACCCCGCGCTGTTCAGCGACTCGATCGCGCCGCTGATCTTCGGCGGCGAGGCGTTCCCGCTCTCGGACGAGAACGCCATCCCCGCACCGGACCGGTACACGGTGGACTGGGCGCAGTTCGCCTACATGCCCTTTGTGATCGAGCTGTGGCTGGCCGAGAAGCACTACTTCAACGGCGCGCCCTGTCCGGTGCCCTACCCGCCCGTGGGACACACCTGGAGCCTGCCCACGCTCGCGTCCCAGCGCCGCGAGGCCGCGATCTGGCCTGTCAAGCTCCCGACGTGCCCGGATGGGAGCGTCCACCCGGACTGGAACGGCGCCAAGGACGAGGGTCCCCACGAGTACTACTACCCCTTCGAGCGGCTCGAGAACCTCTACCAGTGGTACATCTGCAAGGGCTTCACGTTCTGGCAGGGTGGAGCCAACGAGTACAGCGGGTTCGCGGAGCGTCTGTTCAGCTTCGGCAAGATCGACCCCCCGGGCGACTTTGACGGCGATGGGGAGCGGACCCCGGCCGATTGGGCGGCGTACGACGCCCAGTACACCAAGTGGAGCAACCCGTCGTGCATCATTCCTGAGACCCACGTCTTGACTTACTTTCATGGCGACATGGACAGCGATGGGGATGTGGATGAGCTCGACAAAGACTGGGCGGAGTTCGTGATCCGAGACGGCAACTGGGGAGACGATCCGTGGTGGCTCGGTGACGGCGGTCCGCTCGGGGTGGGAGACCACACGATGCTCTGGAACCCGAACCAGAAGTGGCTGCCGTGCGAGTGCGAGACGCCTCCCTCCTCCGCATTTGGACCGCCATGATGGGACACAGCTCACTCAGTTCGCCGGCTCGCGGGGCGACCGCGCCCGTTGTAACTGCGATCGCGCTCCTCCTCGCGGCGAGCGTGAGCGCGCAGGAGCCGACCTGGCTCCGCGAGTTCGGCGGGTCGAGCGACGAAGGGGCGTCGGCGCTGCTCATGGTCGAGCCGGCCAAGGTCGTGGTGGCGGGCGGAACGCTCGGATCTCTGTTCGGTCCGAGCTTCGGCTTGCAGGATGTGTACCTGGCTTGGTTCGATGATGCCGGCAACCTAATCGTCGGCGTTCAGTTCGGAACCAGTTCTGGAGAGAACGCCTCGGCCCTCGCGCCCGCGCCCGACGACGGCGTGTATGTCGCGGGCTTCACAGGGGGGAACTTCGGCGCGCCGCCGGCCGGACAAGGAGACGCCTGGGTGGCGCGCCGGGACTCGACCGGCGGTCCCGTTTGGGTTCGTCAACTCGGGACACCGTCGATGGACGTCGCCACGGTACTCTGTTCAGACGGCGTGGGCGGTGTCGTCGGCGGGGGCTGGACGTTCGGCGGCAGCCTGGGAGGACCGAACGCGGGTGCACTCGACACCTGGGTCGCGCGCTACGACGCCGATGGGGAGCGGCTCTGGTTGATCCAGTTCGGCACGCCGAGCAATGACAACCCAGTTGGAATATCCCCTGACGGGGCCGGTGGTTTCTTCATCGGGGGCTCAACCTCGGGGGATCTCTTCGGCCCGCAGGCGGGCGAGCCCGATGCCTGGATCGCGCGGTTCGATGCGAACGGGCGTTTGCTATGGGGTCGCCAGATCGGGACGGCCCAGTGGGACACGGGGCGTGCCCTGAGTTCCGACGGTTTAGGGGGCGCGTTCCTCGCCGGGAGCACGAACGGCCTGATGGCCGGGTCGGTGAACGGCGGCGCCTGGCTCGCGCGGTATGACACGCGAGGGGCGCAGCAGTCGATCATCCAGTTCGGAGGTGGTGCCGCGGGCGATGTCGAGGCCATGTCACCCGACGGCCTGGGCGGTGCGTTCTTGGCGGGGCTCACCAACGGCTCCTTTGGAGGTCCGAGCGCCGGCAGCGCCGACGTCTGGATCGCTCACATCCAGGGCGGAACGAATGTCGCGTGGATCGACCAGTTCGGATCCTCGGCGTACGAGAGCCCGTCGGCGCTCGCGCTCGCCGGCCCGGGCAGCGTCTTCGCCGCCGGGTACACACAGGGCACCTTCGCGCCCGGCGGCGGCGGCTTCAACGACGCCTGGCTCGCGCGCTACGACCTGTGCTACCCCGACTGCACCGGTGACGGCGCGCAGACCGTCGCCGACTTCGGCTGCTTCCAGGGCAAGTACGTCCTGGGCGACCCCTACGCCGACTGCAACGCCAGCGGCAACCTCACCATCGCCGACTTCGGCTGCTTCCAGAACAAGTATGTGCTGGGGTGTCCGTAGGGGGAAGGGATCGAGGGACCAAGGGATCAAGGGACTCTAAGGGACGGCGAGCAGCGCCGGATCGTCCGCGGCAGCACCCCGATGAGCAGGCACATCCCGGCCGCGCCCACCAGCCAAGGGCGTGTGCGCTCGCCCGTCGCCAGGCGCTCGAGGATCGACCCCACGCGCCGGCGCTCGGCGGGGCTGTCCACGTGCGCGGACGGGGGTCTGTCCCTGGGGATTCGGGCGTCGGGCCCTCGATCAGATGCGCGACGCGGCGAGCACGGCGGGTCCGTCCGCGATCGTGACGCGGGACGCCTGCCCGGCGTCGAGCCCGAATCTGATGCGTACTGCCTTGGCGCCGGTGGGGTGGAACTCGTGGTTGCCCTGGTGGAACAGGTTGCGGAACGAGCCTCCCTGGTCGAGGACGAGCTGGCCGTTCCGGTCCTTGATCTCGAAGCGCACGCCTCCGCCGCCTTCGAGTTCGAACGTCCCGAGGTACGCGGCACGCTGGTCGTCGGCCAGCGGGAGCGATTCCTGCTCGATCCCCGCGTCGCCCAGTGCCTGGAGGTATTCGACGACCGCGTTGGCTTGTTCGCCGCCCGCCTGGGCGTGCCTGAGCAGGGGGATGCCGTGCGGTCCCGGGATCCGCTGGACTCCCGGGCGGGCCTCGATCATGGCCTTGACGGCATTCAGGTCGCCGAGCATCGCGAAGACGAAGATGTCGGGGCGGGCGCCGTGCTCGAGAAGGAACTCGGCGATCTGGCGGCGGCCGGTGTGCGCGGCGGCGCCGAGCGCGCTCTCCCAGTCGCCGAAGCCCCAGTCGTAGGTGGCCTTGGCCAGCGCGGGGCGGGCGGAGACGAGTTCCTTGACGCGCTCGAAGTTGCGGTGGGAAGCGCCGACGGTCTCACGGACCGCGTCGATGTCCTGACGGGGGAACGCCGCCAGTGCGGCCGCGCCGGGATCGCCGGCCGAACCCGACGCTCGGCCCGACGCGCGGCTCAACGAGCCGGCGCCGAGAATGCCCGCCGCCGCGCACGCGCCGGGGGCCGCCGTCAGGAAACCACGTCTCGAGAGCTCCATGCCGTTCTCCTTGATGGGCCGGGCCCGCGAAGCTCCGGCCGCGTGTCGGACCGACCGGCCCCGCGCCTCACGTCAATCGAGCTTGATCCTGGCATCGATCGAAGCATGACCCTGGGCGTCGATCGTCACGGGACAGATGGCGATCCGGCCACGAGCCGCCTCCTCGCGCGCCTTACCGTCCACGCGCGGATCATCGTCGAACCACACTTCGCCTCCGAAGGAGCGCTTGTCCCGGCACCAGATCCTGAGGTGAATATGTTCGGGGGCGCTGAAGTCCGGGTAGCCGCCGGGACGGATGGTCTGGATCTCGATCGTCCCGTCGGAATCCGTCACCGCATAACCGAACAGGCGGGCGTAGTTGTTGTCGCTCCCGGTAAGCGGAACACGCGCGTCGTTCGGGCCGTAGTCGCCGCGGGCGTCGGTGTGATAGAAATAGACCGATGCGCCAACGGCCGCCGATCCATCCGCGTCGACCAGGCGCATCCGCACCCGCAGGCGCGTCCCGGGTTCCTGCGGTGTCACGATCGTGATGCGCGAACCCTTGGCGTGGGCCTTGATGAGATCGCGAAACCGGGGCCAGCCGTGCACCGGGAGATAGCCCGGATCGCTCAGAATGGCGCTGACGTCCGAGCCGTTCGTGCTGAGCGCAGGCTCGGCGCGGTCGATGAGCGTCTCGACCGCGGCCGGCTCCGTCGACCGCGAGGCGTCGCTCTCCTGGTCCCGCGCGGGACGCGTTCTGCCCATCGAACGGGCCTCCGCCGGACCGGAACACGCGGCGTGGTCCGCGGCGTGAGGCGGCAGGCCGGGCTCGCCGTCCGATCCCGACGCGCGGCTCAACGACCCGGCGCCGAGAATGCCGGCCGCGGTGCACGCGCCGAGCGCCGGCGCCAGGAAGCCACGTCGTGAGAGCGCCATGCCGTTCTCCTTGATGGGCCGGCCCGCGAACCCCCCGGCCTCGTGTCGGACGGACGGGGCCGCATCCCGGTTCCAAGCCTATTGTATACTGTCGACAGAATTCCAGGATGCACGCCCATGATCGAACGACGGCCCCTCCGGAACGAACTCCTGACGACCCTGCGGGAACGGATCCTCCACGGCCGCCTCGCGCCGTGCACGCCGATCAGCGAGCCCGCGCTGGCGCAGGAGTTCGGGGTCAGCCGCAGCCCCCTCCGGGAGGCTCTGTTCGCGCTCGAGGGCCGCGGCCTGCTCGAGTCGGCGGTCGGACGCGGGTTCGCCGTCCGCCCGTTGGAAGCCCGCGACGCCGAGGACGCCTACACGATCCTCGCGACGCTCGACGGACTGGCCTTGCGGCTGGCCGGCGTGCCGCCGCCCGAAGACCTCAACGCCCTGACCCGCCTCAACGACCGGATCCGGCGCTCACCCCGGCGCGCGCGGCGCCTGTTCGACCTCGATCGAGACTGGCACGCCCTGCTCGTGGCCCGATGCCCCAATCGACGGCTGCTCGGCATGATCGAGGACCTGCGCAACGCCGTGCGTCGCTACGACCTCGCCTACTGGCGGGAGGCGGGGGACGTTCTCGTCTCGCACGCGGAGCACCGCGCGATCGCGAGATCGCTTCGGGAAGGGGGGGCGGGGAAACTGCAACTCGCGGAGCGGATGCTGGTCGGCCACTGGCTGCGCGGGATAGAGCCCGTCGTCCGCTGGCTGAACCGGCGACCCAAGGGAGGTGCGCCATGACGCGGACGCAGAGACGACGGTCGGTGATCCCGATGGGGCCGGGCGTCGGACTTGCCGCACTCTGCTCGTGCGCGGCGTGCGCGGCGTGCGTGCAGGCACCGAGCTTCCAAGGAGTCGGCGACCTGCCCGGCGGAACCCAGGACAGCGTGGGCCTCGCGCTCTCCGCCGACGGTCTCGTGCTGGTGGGGTCGAGTGTTTCCAGCGCGGGTCGGGAGGCGATCCGGTGGGCAACTTCGACGGGGCTTGTCGGCTTGGGCGACCTGCCTGGTGGCGTGTTTAATAGTGTCGGCCTGGGTGTCTCGGTTGATGGAGCCATGGTCGTCGGGGAAGCGAGCGGCCTGTCGGGCGGTCTGGCGTTCCGCTGGACGCAGGCGTCGGGGATGGTGAGCCTGGGCGACCTCCCCGGAGGCGCGGTGTCGAGCCGGGCAAACGGTGTTTCCCTCGACGTGTCAACCGTCGTCGGTCGCTCGGAGTCGGCCGGCGGGCAGGAGGCGTTCCGTTGGACGCAGACGACCGGCATGGTCGGCCTGGGCGATCTGCCCGGGGGCGCGTTCGACTCCGGCGCTTTTGCCGCCTCGGCGGACGGCTCGATCATCTGCGGACGTTCGTCTTCGGCCCTTGGGGAAGAGGCGTTTCGGTGGACCGCGGCGGGCGGCATGGTCGGACTGGGAGACCTGCCGGGGGGAACGTTCCAGAGCTTCGCGACCGCCATGACGCCCGACGGATCGGTGGTCGTCGGATTCAGCCAGTCCGGGGCGGGCCTCGAGGCGTTCCGGTGGACTGATGCGGGCGGGATGATCGGGCTGGGGGACCTTCCGGGCGGTCAGTTCCGGAGCATGGCGATCGGCGTCAGCGCGGACGGGAACACGATTCTGTGTGCGGGGCATACGACCCAGGGTGAGGAGTACTCGATCTGGACCCCCGCGGGAGGGATGCAGAACCTCAGGGAGCGGCTGATCAGTCTCGGCGCCACGGCCGTCGGCGACTGGCTTCTGAACGGGCACCACGGCGGGATCTCGGCCGACGGGACGGTGGTGGCCGGCTACGGAACCAACCCGACGGGGTTCCCGGAGGGTTGGATTGCGCATCTAGGCCCGTCGTGCTTTCCGGACTGCAACGCCGACGCGGAGCTGACGGTGGCCGATTTCGGGTGCTTCCAGTCCAAGTACGTTCTGGGCGATCCCTACGCCGACTGCAACATCAGCGGCGGCCTCTCCATCGCCGACTTCGGCTGCTTCCAGGGGAGGTTTGTCCAGGGTTGCCCGTGATAAGGTGAGACGCGCGATCCCCCCCCCCCGAGGCGCTCACGGCCTGGGCTGGAACACCCGGTCCACCTCGGCGCGCATCCGGCGTGCCGTGGGGCGATCAGTCCCGTTCTCGATGAGGGTGATCATGGAATCCCGGGCGGCCCGTGCCCTGTCGCCGTCGCCCAGCGCGTGGAGGGCGAGGGCTTGGAACGCGAGGGTTTCCGCATTGGCGGGTTCGGCTCTCAACTCATCGGCGCGCCGCATGAAGCCGATCGCCTCCTCGAAACGGCCCACCCGGTAGAGCGCCATGCCCAGCGTGTGCACGACGTAGGGGTTCTCCGGGCTGAGCGCGAAGGCGCCGCGCGCGGATTCGAGCGCGATCTCGTACAGCGCCGCCGGCAGGTCCGGCCACACGAGCACCTGCCAGGCCCACCGCTCCAGGGCCCGCATGGGCGGCTTCGAGTCGAGCATGCGCCGCAGGTGGGGCTCGATCGCCTCGGCCCGCCCGCACGAGACGTACAGCTCGACCACCCGGCTCCACGCGTTCCGCGTGTTCCCGTCGTCCGTGCCCAGCACATCCCACAGGACGTGGTACCCCTCCAGGATCCACTTCTCCGCCTCGTCGTACCGGTGCTGGCGCAGCAGGTGGACCCCCAGGAGGCTCGACGCGAGCCCGCCGGCCCCGAACGTACGGGCGCCCCGCTCGCGCCCCAGCTCCACGGCCTCGCGCGCCAGGGCCTCGCCCTCGGCGTGCTCGCCGAGGGAATCGAGGTTCCAGGAGACCCAGAACGCCGCGTTGGCCCGCTTGTCCACGTGCAGGAACGGGTTGGCCCGCGCGATCCGGTGCAGCTCGCGGAAGGCGGCGAGCGTCGCGGCGCTGAACCCCGCGCGGTTGACGTATTCGTTCAACGGCCGGAACAGCTGATCGGCGAACAGCGCGCCGAACTCGTCGTCGTCGGCGACCCGCCCGGGGCGCGCTGCGAGGACCCCGTCGAGGAGCGCGGGCGCTTCGGGCGACCCGGCGCTCAGGGCGGCTCGAAGTGCGGCGACATCCTTCCAGAACTCGGCGTGCTCCGGCCCGAACGCCGCCTCGGCCAGTGGTGCGGTGGCGTACACCGAGGACCGGGTCAGCGCGCCCGCGAGGTCGCGCCGCGCGCGCCGGGCCAGCTCCGGCTCGCCGATCGCATCATGGGCGCGGGCGAGGCGCGCGAGGGTCTCGCGGTGCGACCGGTGCGTCCACCCGTGGGCCGCGACCACGCGCTCGAAACTGCTCTGCAGCAGAGGAGCGGCGTCGGCCGCCCGACCCTGTTCGAGCAGGCAGGAGCCGATCCGGCCCTCCAGCAGGGCGATGAACCAGTGCTCCGCGGGGAGCGACTCCTTGAGCAATCCGACCGCGCCGCGGATCAGTCCCTCCGTTTCGTCGAACTGCTTGAGCCTCATCTGCGACGCGATCAACGACTCGAGGGTCTGGAAGGTCCGGCTGTGGGCCTGGCCGAGTACCTTCCGCTGCAGGTCGAGCGCCGCCGTGAAGTACAGACGGGCCAGTGCGTCACGTCTGTGGCTGGTCGCGGTGCCGGCGAGGAAGAGGGCATCGCCGACGTAGGGCCAGCGGGGATCGTCCGGGCCGAGCGTCGCCGCCGCCGCGCCGAGCAGCGCCTCGATCCGGCCGTTGACGGCGGGCGCGTCGTCCTCGGGCGCGGCCCGCACGGCGCGGATGGCGTCGGCGAGCGGCGGCGAGGTCTCGCGGACGGCGTCGACCAGGAGGCCTTCGAGCCGGCTCCAGTAGTCCCACCAGCTCGACTCGGTCAGCTGCACGAGCACGTACGCGTACGGCCAGGTGATCTCGTAGAGCGACTCGGGGTCCTTGTTTCCGAGCGATTCCTGGATGCGCAGCGCGTGGGCGAGTTCGACCTCGGCCTCACGCAGCGCGCCCACGGCGGCGTAGGCCCGGCCCATGACCGCCCGCACGTGCGCCTCGGTCTCGGGCTGGCCCTCGAACGACGCCGCGGCCTCGACCGCCGCGTGGTCGAGCATGTCGCGGACCGACATGTCGCGGACCGGGGCGACGTCCGGGTCGGCCATCGCCAGCGTCTCGAGCAGGAACTCCATGACGGAGGCGGCGCGGGCCGTCTCGCGGTCGGCGCGCTGGCGCCCGGCCACGGCCTCCTGCTCGGAGGTCTGGGCGTTGACGCGGGCGTGGTGCTCCTCGCGGGCCAGTTGCTCGTAGCGGCGCGATTGCGCCACGGCGTAGACCGTGAACGCGCCCAGCGCGACCGCCGCGGCCGCGCCCACCGCGACGCCCGCCCGGTTCCGCGCCGCGAACTTGCGCAGCCGGTACGCGGCCGAGGGCGGGCGGGCCCGCACGGGCTTGCCGGCGAGGAACCGGCGCACATCCTCGGCGAAGGCCTCGACCGACGGGTACCGCCGCTCGGGCTCCTTGGCCAGCGCCTTGAGCGTGATCGCATCAAGGTCGGCGTCGACGCCGGGGACGCGCGACGACGGCGGGCGCGGCTGGGCGCTGCGGATCGCCTCGAACAGGGTCGGCAGGTCGGCGCCGCGGTCGAATGGGGTGTCGCCCGTCAGCAACCCGTACAGGATCGCCCCCAGCGCGTACACGTCCGTCCGCGTGTCGGGCTGGCCGGCCAGCTGTTCGGGGGCCGCGTACGCCGGCGTGCCGACGAACGAAGCCGTGCGGGTGGCGGGCGCTTCGCCGGCCTCGAGCGCCTCGTCCTCGCGGATCTTGGCCAGCCCGAAATCGAGCACGCGCGGCCGTCCGGTCGCGTCCACAAGGACGTTGGACGGCTTGAGGTCGCGGTGGATCACGCCCCGCTGGTGCGCGTGCCCCACCGCATCGCACACGCGTGCGAACACCTCCAGGCGCTCCCGCACGATGCGCGAGCGCCCCCACGCGTCGATCGGCGTGCCCTCAATCCATTCCATAAGGAGGAACCGCTGCCCGTCCACCTCGTCGGCGCCGTGCACCGTGACCACGCCGGGGTGGCTCAGCGACGCGAGCACCCGAACCTCGCGGTCGAACCGTGCCCGCATCCCCGGCGTGGCGAACCGCCCCGCCCCGAGCCGCTTGATCGCGATCGTCCGGCCCGTGCCCGGCTGGACCGCCTTGTACACCCGCCCCTGGCTGCCGCGCCCCGCCTCGCTCACCAGTTCGTACGGCCCGATCCGTCCCAGGCCGGGCTCGGCGTCGGCACGCGCGGCGGCGTCGAGCCACGCTTCGTCGCGGTCGAACCCGAAGGCGGACCGCACGGCCGGATCGCCGATCGCGCTCGACTCGCGCAGCGTGTCCGGGCTAGCGGTCACCGGCCTCGTCCTCCTCGGCGACTTGGCGGGCGATGAGCTCCTCCAATCTCGCCTTGATCCGCTGTCGGGCCTTCTTCGCCGCCTCTTCGCTGATCCCCAGTGTCGCGGCGACCGACGCGAGGGGCTCGCCGCGGACGCTCCGGTTGAACACCTCCACGCTTTGCGGCTCGAACGTCTCGCGCACGACCTGCATCGCGAGGCGGAAATGATGGGCGACCCACTCTTCCTGCCAGGCGTGCTCGGCCTGCGTGTCGGGTCGACCGTCTTCGTCGTCTGCCAATGCATCGCCGACACGACTGTCTAGGGGGACTTGCCCGTCGGGGGGACGCGCCGCCCGCCTCCTCCACGCGATCAGCGTGTGGCGCGCGATCCGGTACAGATAGTCCCGGAATCGCCCCCGTTGCGGGTCGTAGACGAACCGCGGCAGGGACTTGACCAGACCGGTCAACACCGCCTGGGCCACGTCTTCGGCGTCGGCGTGTTGCAGGCCCTGACGCTGGCAGAACCGCACCAGGAGCGTGCGGTAACGCGACTCGAACGCCTCCCATGCGGCGGTGTCGCCGGGATCCCTCACGCGGGACAGGAGCGTGGGGCTGGTCGCGTCGCCGGGTGAGTGCATTCGTGCCGATCTCCCGCCGGGCTGAGCATACCCGACGGGCGTCGGTTCCCCGGTCGCCGGGAATCGGATCGGCCGAGTCCCCCACGATCCGCGCCCCACCTAGTCACCTCCGCGCCGGCGTTCCGCGACGACCGCATCTTCCGTACGGCGCGAGGAGCCGATCATGCGCCGACTTGTCACGCTAGTGCTCGCCGGAACGACGTCGATCGCCGCCTGCTCGGAGTGTCGCGCCCAGACCCCCGTCGGGAGCGCGATGAACTACCAGGGCGAACTGCGCCAGGGTGGGAGTCCGGTGACCGGGAGCGCCGACTTCCGGTTCCGGCTCTACACGGGCGACACCGCAGGCTCGCGGGTCGGCTCCGAGATCGGTGTGAATAACGCGCCACTGATAGGCGGCCGGCTCACGACGCCCCTCGACTTCGGTGCCGCGGCCTTCGGGCCCGATGGGCGATGGCTCGAGATCGACGTGCGCAGTCCCGCAGGCTCGGGGTTGTTCGTGACGCTCACGCCGCGCCAGCGGATCACCGCGGCGCCCGTGGCGCAGTTCGCACTGGCGGGCAATGAGGGCCCGACCGGTCCCCAAGGATCGGCTGGTCCTCAGGGCGCGGCGGGTCCCCAGGGCGCAGCGGGTCCGCAAGGCCCCACAGGCCCTCAGGGAGGCACCGGCCCGATCGGCTTGACCGGACCGGTGGGTCCGGGCGGACCGCAGGGAGCAACGGGGCCTCAGGGACCGGCCGGTGTTCCGTGGTCGGTCAGCGGCACGAGCGCGTTCTACACCGGTGGGAACGTGGGAGTGGGCACCAACAGCCCCGCGGTGCGGATGCACGTCGCGGGCGGGTCGGACGCGAGCCTGGCCGGGGGCGGCTTTCTCGTGCTCGGGGGCCTGACCGGCGCCAACATCGGGGTGGACGACAACGAGATCATGGCCCGCTCGAACGGGGCCGCCGCGCCGCTGTACTTCAATCACAACGGCGGCGATGTGCTGATCAGCGCCGCGGGCACCGGCAACGTCGGTATCGGCACCACGTCCCCCACGCTCGGCAAACTGCAGGTCGACGTCGCCAACCAGCGCTGCGTCTACGGCCTCAACAACAGCACCAACTTCGCGACGGCGTACTTCGAGAATCTGGGCACCGGCCCGGCCGGCGTGTTCGACGGCACCGTGACGGTCATCGGCACGCTGTCCAAATCGGGCGGATCGTTCAAGATCGACCACCCCCTCGACCCCTCGAACAAGTACCTCTACCACTCGTTCGTCGAATCTCCGGACATGATGAACATCTACAACGGCAACGTCACCACCGACGCCAACGGCTACGCGACGATCGTTATGCCCGACTGGTTCGAGACGCTCAACCGGGACTTCCGCTACCAGCTCACGGTCGTGGACGAATCCGACCTGAACACCTTCGTGCTCGTCAAGGTCGTCCGCAAGATGGCGGACAACCGGTTCACGATCCGCACCACCCTGCCGCACGTCGAGGTGTCGTGGCAGGTCACGGGCATCCGCAAGGACCCGTGGGCCGACGCCAACCGCATCCCCGTGGAACAGGACAAGCCCGACGGCGAGCGCGGCCGCTACATGCACCCGGAGGTCTACGGCAGGCCCGCGACCGAGTCGATCGGCAGCGCCGGCGCCTTCGAGCGTACCGCAGCGCAAACCAGTCAGGAGCAGCCATGAAGCCTGCAACGTTGCGCTGGTGGGTCGGCGCTGCGGCCACGGTTCTCGCGCCGTACGGCACCCTCGCCCAGACGCCCGTCGGAAGCGCCGTCAACTACCAAGGCGAGTTACAGCAATCCGGCAGCCCGGTGAACGGCCCGGCCGACTTCCGATTCCGGCTCTACACGGCGGTCGTCGCGGGCACGCAGGTGGGGCCCGAGGTCTTGCTGGACGGCGCGCCGCTGACGGTCGGCCGGTTCACGGCGGCGCTCGACTTCGGGGCCGCGGCGTTCGGCGCCGACGCGCGCTGGCTGGAGATCGACGTGCGGAGCCCCGCGGGGTCCGGCTCGTTCGTGACGCTCTCGCCGCGCCAGCGGATCGTCGCGGCGCCCGTGGCCCAGTTCGCGTTGGCGGGCAACGAGGGGCCGATGGGTCCGACCGGTCCCCAAGGGCCCCAAGGGGCGGCAGGTCCCCAGGGACCGCAGGGCGCCGTGGGTCCGCAGGGCGCGCCAGGCACACAGGGAGGTCCGGGACCGATGGGTCCGGCTGGGCCTGTGGGTCCGATCGGGCCCGACGGCCCCCAGGGGCCGCAGGGACCGGCCGGTGTGCCGTGGTCGGTCAGCGGCACGAGCGCCTTCTACACCGGGGGTAACGTCGGGGTGGGCACCGGTACCCCCGCCGTGCGGATGCACGTCGCGGGCGGCACGGACGTGAGCCTTCTCGGGGGCGGGTACTTGGTCCTGGGCGACCCGGCGGCCGCGAACGTCGGGGTGGACCAGAACGAGATCATGGCCCGGCTCAACGGGGCCGCGTCGCCGTTGTACCTCAACCACGATGGTGGCGACGTGCTGATCGGCGCGCTGGGCGCCGGCCGCGTCGGCATCGGCACAACCAGCCCGCTGGACCGGCTCCATGTCGCGGGCGGCGTGATGGCGAACGGGGACGTCACCGCCGTGAACACGCAGAACCCGCAGGCGGTGGCGTTCCTCGGGTTCGGGGCCGACTCCGGCGGGGCCGACGTGGCTCGGATCCGGATCGGGGGTGACGGCGCCGGGGCTACGAACGGGCTGGACATCCAGCGCACCAGCAACGTCAGCTTGATGCGCATCCTCCACGGCGGCCAGGTGGGCATCGGCACCACGACCCCCACGTATCCGCTGGATGTCGTCTCGGGCGATGTCACCTACGCGATCCGCGGCTCCACGAGCGAGGGGTTCAGCGGGGTGGGCGGGCTGAACTCCGCTTCGAGCGGCATCGGCGTGTACGGCCAGGCCTCCGCGCTCACGGGCGCGAACTACGGTGTGAGCGGCGTCTCGAACAGCGCCTCGGGGCGGGGCGTGCAGGGCTGGGGGATGGCCACGGGCTCGGGCGCCACGCCGTACGGGGTGTACGGGATCTGCAGCACGGCGACGCAGGGCTTCGGGGTGTACGCCGGGGGCCGCCTGGGCGCCACCTCGACCAAGTCGTTCCGGATCGACCACCCGCAGGACCCGACGAACCGGTACCTGCTGCACTACTCGGCCGAGTCGCCCGAGGTGATCAACTTCTACCGCGGGAACGTCGTGCTCGACGGGGCGGGCGGGGCCGTCGTCGAGCTGCCGCCGTACTTCGCGAGCATCAACACCGATCCCAGCTACGTCCTGACCGCCGTCGGCGCGCCCATGCCGCTGCTGCACGTGGCGGAGGAGATCAGCGCCGCGGATCTGCTGGCCGGCGAACAGGCCGAACCGGGGGTGGAGCCCCCGGTCTGCCGCTTCCGCATCGCGGGCGGCGTGCCGGGGGGCAAGGTGTCGTGGCGCGTCGAGGCAGTTCGAAACGACCTGATGCTCCGGCGGTACGGGGCGCCGATCGAGCAGAACAAGACCGGGCCGGAGCAGGGCACGTACCAGCACCCGGAGCTGTACGGGCAGCCCGCGGCGTTGGGCATGAACGCGGAACCCATGGGGGCGAATCCATGAAGACGCGAATGGCGCTCGCGTTGGCGGCGATACTGGCGGGGTCGGCGGCGGCGCAGACGCCCGTAGGCACGGCCATCAGCTATCAGGGGGAACTGCTCCAGTCGGGCACGCCGGTGAGCGGCGGCGCCGACTTCCGGTTCCGGCTGTACACGGCGGACCAGGGCGGTGCGCTGGTGGGGGCGGAGATCGCGGTGAACAACGCCGCGCTGAGCGCGGGGCGGTTCGGCGTGTCTCTCGACTTCGGCGCGGCGGCGTTCGGACCGGACGCGCGGTGGCTGGAGATCGACGTACGCAGCCCGACGGGTTCGGGTGCGTTTGTCACGCTGACGCCGCGCCAGCGGATCAGCACGGCCCCGGTTGCGCAGTTCGCGCTGGCGGGGAACGAGGGGCCGACGGGGCCTGCGGGTCCGACCGGTCCGCAAGGCCCTTCCGGTCCGCAAGGCAATCCGGGGCCGACGGGCCCTGCTGGCCCGCAGGGGCCGGTTGGCGCCACCGGGCCTCAAGGCCCCACGGGTCCGGCCGGGGTGCAGGGAGCCGCCGGACCTGCAGGGCCGCAGGGCCCGCCCGGCGTGCCGTGGACGCTCAACGGGACCGCCGCGTACTACACGGGAGGCAACGTCGGCGTGGGGACGAACAGCCCGTTGGTTCGGATGCACGTGGCGGGTGGCACCGACGCGAGTCTGGCCGGGGGCGGGTTCATCACGCTCGGAGGTCTGACCGGGGCGAACATCGGGATCGACGACAACGAGATCATGGCACGGCTCAACGGCGCCGCGTCGCCGCTCTACTTCAACCACAACGGCGGCGACGTGTTGATCAACGCCGCCGGCACGGGCAGCGTGGGCATCGGGACGACCAGCCCGCTGGAGCGGCTGCACGTCGCCGGCAACATGACCGCGAACGGGTACGTGCAGTCGATCAACCCGGCCGATCCGACGTCGGTGGTCTTCATGGGCTGGGCGCTGGACTCCGGCGGGGTGGACATGGCGCGGATCCGGGTGGGCGGCAATGGTCCGGGCGCGTTGAACGGGCTCGACATCCAGCGGACGGGCGATGTGAGCCTGATGCGCATCCTGCACAACGGACGGGTCGGCGTCGGGACGACGTCGCCCGGAGCGAAGATGCACGTCGTCGGGGACGGCGTCAGCGCCGTGATGCGTCTCTCGAACGGCGGGCCTGGCGGTCTGGCCTTGTCCGCGGGGGACGTGTCGGGCACCGGACGCGCCGCGGCGTTCTACGGGATCACGTCGGCGAGCCTGGTGGACGCCGAGAACAACGGCAGCGGGCACACGATCGAGGCGATCGCCAGCGGGGGCGGCACCCCCGTGTACGCGCTGCAGGCCGCGGCGGCGGGCAGCGCCGTGCACGGGCACGCCAACGCGGCCAGCGGCACGACCTATGGCATCTACGGGCGGGCGACCAGCACGACCGGCACCGGCGTCTACGGCTGGGCGGAAGGCGCAGGCGGGCGCGGCGTCTTCGGGTTCTCCACGGCGTCGAGCGGCACGTCGTCCGGCGTGTTCGGCCTGGCGGTGAGCCCGTCGGGCTACGGCGGGTACTTCGTCAACACCTCCAGCGCGGGCGGCGCCGCGCTCTACGCCGACGGGCTGGCCAAGGTGAAGACGCTCCAGATCCTCGGCGGGTCGGACCTGGCGGAGCCGTTCAATGTCCACGGCGCAACGGAGACCGACCCGATCGTGCCCGGTATGGTCGTCGTGATCGACGAGGCGAATCCCGGGGACCTTCGGCTCAGTGACCGGCCGTACGACACAAAGGTCGCGGGCGTCATTTCCGGGGCCAACGGGCTCGAGCCCGGCATGGTCATGCGGGCCGAGGGGCAGCCCATGGCCGACGGCGAGCACCCGGTCGCCATGACCGGGCGCGTCTGGTGCTGGGTCGATGCGTCGTACGGGGCGATCCGGCCCGGGGACCGCCTGACGACTTCCGCGACACCCGGGCACGCGATGCGGGCCGGTGACGACGCCCGCTGCGGCGGCGCCGTGATCGGCAAGGCGATGACGGCGCACGCGGACGGCAAGGGGCTGGTGCTCGTGCTTGTGAATCTCCAGTAGTCCCTTCGGGAAGCACCTGTGAACACGCATCGAATCATCTCGGTTCTTGTCGCGGCGGGGTTGTCCGCGCCCGCGGCGGCGCAGGATCACGGGCACGCGGCGGGCGGGTTCGACTTCGGGGCGCTGGCCGCGTCTCTCCAGCAGTCCGACCTCACGCCGGGCTATGTCCTCATCGAGGGGGACATCCAGGTCCCGCTCGCGCAGTACATGGCCGTGCTCGCTGGGACGCCTCCGGAGGCGATCTTCGGGGACGCGACGTTCTGGCCCGGGGGCGTCGTGCCCTACGACTTCGTCACGTCGGGCGGGGGTGCGGTCTCCGCGGCGAATCAGGCCGCGGCGGTCGCGGCGATGAACACCATCCGCACCCACGCCGATGTGGGGTTCCGTCCGGCGACGGGGGCCGACCCCAACCGGATCCGCTTTCAGAACAGCGGGTTCAACAACTCGCCGGTGGGCGTGCAGGGCGGGGTGCAGATCATCAACATCACGAGTTGGGGTAACCAGATCGTGATCTGCCACGAGCTCTACCACGCGCTGGGGTTCTGGCACGAGCAGAGCCGGCCCGACCGCAACACCTTCATCACGGTCAACACCGCCAACATCTGCGGCTCGGGCTCGTCGTCGGCTTGCATTGCGAGCCAGTGCTGTCTGTGCAACGCCTGCGGCTCGTGCCTGAGCAACTTCAGCATCCACACCGGGACGCTGATCTACGGCGCGTACGACTTCGACTCCTTCATGCACTACGGGCCGTTCGACTTCTCGTGCAACGGGATGGCGACGATCACCGTCAACCCGCCGTACACGGCGACGATCGGCCAGCGCGACCACTTCAGCTACTACGACTCGGTGAGTTGCCGCGGCGTGTACCCCTTCCCGAGCGACCGGTGGTGGAAGCCCGGACACCCCGGCACGGGCGCGGGCACCCTGCCCAACCCGCTCACGCAATCGACATTCGGTGCCGCGTACAGCGCGACGCCCGCGGGCGGGACGCTGTTCATCCGCGACAGCGGCGGCTACGCCGCGGTCGGCACGTACTCGAAGGCGATGACCATTAAGTCCCCGCTGGGGGCGACGCTGGGAAACTGAGAGAAGCCCATGAATATCCGCCGCGCATCCCTGATCGTTGTGCTCGCCCTGTCCGCGGGGTACGCCCGCGCCCAGACGCCCGTCGGGAGCGTGCTGAACTACCAGGGCGAGCTGCGCCAGGCCGGCACCCCGGTCAGCGGCGGCGCGGACTTCCGCTTCCGCCTGTTCACCGCCGACCTCGGCGGGGCCCAGGTGGGCCCGGAGATCGCCGTCAACAACAGCACGCTCGCCGCGGGACGGTTCGCGGCGGCGCTCGACTTCGGGGCCGCGGCGTTCGGGCCCGAGGCACGGTGGCTCGAGATCGATGTGCGCAGTCCCGCGGGCGCGGGGTTGTTTGTGACGCTCGCACCGCGCCAGCGCATCACCGCGGCCCCTGTCGCCCAGTTCGCGCTCGCGGGCAACCCGGGTCCGCAGGGACCAGCCGGCCCGCAGGGGCCCACGGGTCCGACGGGCGCCCAGGGCCCGAGCGGGGCGGCGGGCGCGCAGGGACCGACCGGCCCGCAGGGCGACCCGGGCCCTGCCGGGCCGCAGGGCCCACCCGGTCCCATCGGCCCCGAGGGGCCGGCGGGTCCGTCCGGCGCCTCGCCGTTCACGCTCAATGGCACCAGCGCGTACTACACCGCGGGCAACGTGGGCATCGGCACCACGAATCCCGGCTTTCCCCTCACCGTTGAATCCTCCGGCAATCCTGACGCCGCGCTCTTCCTCACGGACAGCCCAACGGGGCGCGGGGTCTACGCGGTCAACGGCTCCCCCACCGGCGTCGCCTACGGCGTGCAAGGACACTCCATGAGCACAACCGGCTCCGGCGTTCACGGTCTGTCGAACGCGAACACGGGGAGCGGTACGGGCGTGTCCGGGCATTCCTACAGCTCGGAAGGGCGCGGCGTGTATGGGTACGGGATCTCGTCCACCGGCGACAACTACGGCGTGTACGGGCGGTCGAACAGCACCTCCGGGCGTGGCGTGTACGGCATCGCCGTCGCCGCCTCCGGCACCGCGTACGGGGTGCACGGGCTGAGCTACAGCGCGACCGGGCGCGGGGTATTCGGCCACGCGGCGCACACCACGGGCGCCAACTACGGCGTCTGGGGCGAAAGCCCCAGCCCGGGCGGCATCGGCGTCCTCGGCGTGACGACGGCGCCGACCGGGCCCACGTACGGCGTGTACGGCCAGAGCGACTCCGTATCGGGGCGGGCCGTCATCGGCGTGGCCACCGCCACGACCGGTGTGAACTACGGGGGGCGGTTCGAGACGAACAGCGTCGACGGGTACGGCATCTACGCCCGCGCCCACGCCAACACCGGAGACACCATCGGCGTCGCAGGCGTTTCGGACTCCTCACAGGGATTCGGCGTGGCCGGCGTCGGCGCCATCGGCGTTCAGGGTGAGTCCGCTGAATCCGCGGGGCGGGGCGTGGTGGGGGTGGCGACGGCCGGCGGCGGGTACGGCGTATATGGCAACGGCGCGGGCGCGTCCGGCCGCGGCGTTTTCGGTGTGGGCGGCGGGACGGGCACAACCTACGGCGTGTACGGCCTGACGACGCTCTTTTCGTCCGGGTACGGCGTGTTCGCGTCCGGCAACTTGGGTGCGTCCGGTGCCAAGTCATTCCGGATCGACCACCCGAGCGACCCCGAGAACAAGTACCTGCTGCATTACTCGTCCGAGTCGCCCGACGTCATCAACTTCTACTCGGGGAAGATCACCCTCGATGCGTCGGGAGCGGCGATCGTCGAGCTCCCGGAGTACTTCGCGGCCATTAACAAGGACCCGCGGTACGCACTCACGCCGCTGGGCGCGCCCATGCCCCTCCTGCACGTCGCCGACGAGATCAGCGACGCGGCGATGCTCGAGGGCGAGCGGGCACAACCCGGTGTTGCGTTGCCCCTCTGTTCGTTCCGCATCGCGGGCGGCGTGCCGGGAGGGCGCGTCTCGTGGCGCATCGACGCCGTCCGCAACGACCTGCGCCTCCGCGTGCACGGGGCTCCGGTCGAGGACGAGAAAATGGACACCGAGCGCGGCCGGTACCAGCACCCCGAGCTCTACGGGCAGCCGCCCGAGAAGGGGATCGACTCGGGCGCACGGCGACTCGAGTCCAGAGCCGATCTTGCAGACAAGGAACCCGCCCCATGACACGGATCACCATCGTCGTCGCCCTTCTCTCGTGTCTGTCCGGCGCGTCGCGCGCCCGCGCCCAGATGGGCCCCAACCTCGACCTCTCCTGGAGCTCCATCGACAGCGGCGGGGGCGTCTCCACCGGCGGCGGGTTCACGCTGACCGGCACGATCGGCCAGCCCGACGCGGGGACGGCCAGCGGCGGCGGGTTCGAGGTCTCCGGCGGGTTCTGGGCCGGGGGGGGCGGGCCCCCGCCGTGCTACCCCGACTGCAACAACAGCGGCAGTCTCAGCGTCGCCGACTTCGGGTGCTTCCAGGGCAAGTACGTCCTCGGCGATCTTTACGCTGACTGCAACGGGAGCGGAGCCCTCAGCGTCGCCGACTTCGGGTGCTTCCAGGGCAAGTACGTGGTCGGCTGCCCGTAGGCGATGCCCGCGCTGCTTCTCGTTCTGCTCAAACCCGTAGCCCGGCGGGCAGCGGCGGCTCGCGGTTGGCTCGAAGGCCGCCCATTGGGTACCGGCGTCGATCGACCGTTCCGCGAAGGCGAAGCGCCGGCGGGCGTTGATGTACTTCCAGTCGTGGCCGGGGGGCGGAAACGCTCGGGCCGTTAGCCCAACACGCGCCGAGCGGGGGACTCGGGAAGAACTAGGGGGCGAGCGGCGACGGGGCTCAGGCCGGGGGCATCGCGAGCGCCGGCGGGTCCTTTCCCGCGGCGCTGCTCACATCTCGGCCGCGGCGACCGCCTTCGTGGGGGGGGGCGTTGCGCCCTCGTCCGGGCACCGCGGGCCTCTCGGGGCCGGCGCTCGGCACGGACGCCCCATCGGGAGGCACCCGTATGGCACCGCGTGTGGTGATCGCCGACGGTTCCCGGCTGCTGCGGGAGATGCTCGGCCGGGCGCTGGCCCGCGCCGGGATCGAGGCCGTTTGCACCGACGGCCTCGGCGCGCTGGGCGACGCGACCCGGACGGGCGAAGCCCGGTGCATCCTCATCGACGCCGAGTCGCCCGAAGGGACCTGGCAGGCCGCCCTCCGGTGCATCCGCTCCGCCCCGTCGAAGACACCAGTCCCCGTCCTGCTGGTCACCGGCGCGGCGACGCGCGATCTGGTCGTCGAAGCGGCCCGCGCGGGCGTGGCCAACGTGATCCTCAAGTGTCCCGAGATCGGGAGGGTGGTCCTCGATCGCCTCCGCGGGATCGGCGTCGTCGGCGAGCCGGGCGCGTTCGAGGACGCCGCGGCACGCGCCGGATCATCGCTTCACGGACATCTCGCAGCGCCCCCGGACGCGCCGGCGGCCGCGCCGCCCGCCGCGAGCCCCGATCCGAGCGAGCAGGCGGCCCTCGCGGAGCTCAAGGGCACGAAGCCGCTGCTATCGAAGACCTATCTGCTGGACCTCGTGGACGGCCGGGTCACGCTGCGCGCCGTGTCCCCGGTCGCCCGCCAGGTGCTCTCGATGGCGGCCAGCGCGACCACGTCGCTGGAGGAGGTGGCCCGGGCCGTCAAGCAGGACCCGGCGATCTGCGTCAAGATCCTGCGGCTCGCCAACTCGTCCGCCTACAGCGGCGGCCCCAGGATCGATTCGGCCCACAAGGCGGTGAGCCGGATCGGCCTGGCACAGATCCGCGAGACCGTGCTCAACCTGGAGATCGTGGACCGGTTCGGCGGGCTGCGGTGCGGCCGCATCCGGGCCGACTAGTTCTGGGAGCACTCCATCGCCGTCGGGCTCATCGCGTCCCGGCTGGCGCGCCGGGCGGGGGCGGGCCCCGAGGCGGCCGACGGGATGTTCACGGCGGGGCTCCTGCACGACATCGGCCGGATGCTGCTCACCGAGGTGCTCGCGGACCAGTACGCCGCGGTGCTGCAGACGGCCGAGCGCCTCGAGCTGCCGCTGGAACTGGTCGAGTCCCGCCTGCTGATGGTCAACCACGCGGAGCTCACCGACCGCGTCCTGCGGGCCTGGAAGTTCCCCGCCGAGCTGATCAACCCCATCGCCTTCCACCACCTGACGATGGGAGAGGCCCGGCGGGCGGCGCCCCGGATGATCGAGTCGGTCGCGATCCTGGGACTGGCCGACCGCCTGGCCCCCGCCGCCGTCGGACCCGGAGCGCCGCCGGGCGCTGGACGCCATCGCCGCCGACCCCGAGGCGCTCGCGCTGGCGGAGCGGCTCCAACTGGGGGACGACCCCGGCGAGCCGTGCAGCCCGGAGCGGTGGGACGCGGTGATGTCCGACCCGGCCGCACGGGCGGTGCTGGAACGGCTGAGCGGGGCGCGCCCGTGACCGCCCTGGCCCGGCGGGTGGCGGCGCTCGAACGGGTGCCGGTCCGGGACGGCGGGTGCCGCGACTGCGGCGGTCCGCAGCCGGGCCGGTACGTCCTGGCGTTCGAGGGGGACGGACCCCCCGGCCCCGAGCGGTGCCCCGGGTGCGGGCGTCGGCTGGTGTACCGCCTTGAGTTCGACAAACAGGGGTGAGCGGTGCGGATCCTCGGCAAGATCGAGCGGCTGGAGCGGGCGGTGCCCGGGCCGGACGGCCCGTGCCGGTGCGGGCGCTTCGAGACGCTCGCGCCCCCGTCGCGGCGGCCCGAGGACCAGGACCGCCCCCTGCCGCCGCCGACGCTGTGCGGCGCGTGCGGGGGCGTGGTGAAGCGGTTCGTGGTGGTGTACGCGGCGAAGCCCTTCCCCGAGGCATCCCGTTAGGGATCGGGGGCCCGGGGCGGGCGTCCGATGCCGGGCGGGTAGCGCTTTATTCCTGGGAACGTAGCCGGAGTGCGCGGCGCGGTATCGTTCGAGTACCGGAGGTGAACCCATGAAAAGTCTCGATGCTGTGTGGCGTGTTGTCGTCCTATGCGCCTTGCTGGTGATCGCAGTCCAAGCCGTTCGCCTGGGTCCAGTCCTTGAACATCTCGGGTACACGATTCGGACCGGAACGATGCGGGTCGCCGGGGCGGTCACGATTGATGGACCAGTCGAGATTGACGGGCCGGTCGAGGTCGAGGGAACCGTTGGCGTCGATGGCCCTATCGAAGTCAGTGGGCCGCTCGAAGTCACTGGGTCGGTCGAGGTTGATGGCTTGGTAAACGTAGCTGGACCGATTGAGGTGGCGGGCGCGGCCGAGATTCTGAGCGCGCTCGGGTCCCTTGAGGTCGAAGCCATCGTCATCGCACCGGTTCCGGTACTGGAGCCCGTGACGGTGGAAATGAGGAGGTGATCGGCTTCGCCAGTCCGCGTCCGATGAGTCAGCGGCTGCGCACGATCCGTTGATCCCGCAGTCGGGAAGCAGCTTGTGAACTGGGCGGCAGGCCCTCGCGCTTTCGCTCGCCTTCACCGCCGCACCCTGCTTCTTCAACCGTAGAATGCTCCATGTGGGCGGTCATTCAGAGCGGCATCGAGTTCGGCGCAGCATTCTTGCGACACGCCTGGACAGTCTTGGCTGTCCTCGTCATCGAGTTCATTGGGCTTGGCGTCGCCGTCTACAAGGACTTTGAAATCCCGCCGTGGGTGTGGTTCGTGATCTTCGGATGCACCTTCCTGGCGGCCGCGTTCGCCGCGTTTCACTCTGTACGGTTGGATCGGGATGGGGCGAGAAGCGAGCTCGCGCAAGCCCACGACCGAAACCATCGACGACTCGCCCTCGCACGGGCGAAGCTTACTGAGGCGGCTCGGCAGGCTCGGGCGTTACGAACGGCCGATGCCGAGCACGTATGGAGTCCTTGGCAGTCGATTCACAGGATTAGGCAGGGCTTGGCCCAAGTGATCTCGGAAGCGACTCTCATGTCCGTCGCTGAGAGCGCGCCCGAGGATTTCAGTTGGCGCAATGTGCAAGACGGCGAACCAGTCCAGGGATACGGCGCCCTTGAGGAAGCAAATGGAATCCTCAATCACTTTGCCGACGCCTTCGATAGGCTCTCAGTTGGTCTCCGCGAGGACGACTTGAACCCCGATTTCCGCTTCGGCGATTGACCACGATTCCCTGTTCCACCCCTGCTGCCCGCCCCGCTTCGCTTTTCCCTCAACCCGTAGCCCCGCGGGCAGCGGCGGCCTTCGCTCCGGCCTCCCAGATGGCGACGTCGAGCGGGCGCAGAGGGACGCCCGCCAGCTCTGCCGCGCGCTCCAGCAGGTACAGGGCGCGGGCCTCCGTGACCCGGTGCTTGATCGCGTCCGCGACGTACCGCACGACGTGGACGTCGGGCTTGGCGGTCTCCGCGCCGAACAGCATCCGCAGGTACTGGAACCCCGCGAGGCCGAAGCCGGGAACGCCGACCGCCAGGAAGTCGCCGGGACGCGCCCAGCGGGCCCAGCGCCCGAGCCGCTCGTCCTCGGTTGCGCCCTCGCACTGCGCCCCCGCGTCCGCCGCGTAGCGCGCCACGCCGAGCAGGGTCCGCGCCCGGCTGAAGTCGCGGACCCGCAGCACCTCGGCAGTAAACACGGCCGGGGACGGGGCCGCCTCGATGAGGTCAACCAGGTCTGCGGCCGACCGGGCCTCGGGGTAGCGCTCGGCAAAGGCGGCGACGCGGGGCACGACGAACTCGTCGTAGCGGCGGTTGAGCGAGAAGACGCAGTCGATGATCTTCAGCGCCGGCGGCGCGGTCCAGATCGCGTGCCGCAGCGGGCCCGGCCGGGGGAAGTCGCGGGCGACGGCGTCGGCCAGCACGCGGGCGTGGGCCTCGTTCATGCGGCGGAGCGTACAGCGGAAACGCTCCGGCCGAAGAGAAAGCCCCGACCGCCGTCGGGGCTTGGGGCGGGCGTTCGGGCGGTCAGCGTTTCGCGTGCTCGAACATGCCGCGGGCGGTCTTGCGGAAGCGGGACTCCTTCCCCCGCGCCGCGATGTCGCGGATGATGGCGGCGTAGACCGTGGCGTGCGGCGTCTTGCCGCCGGTCTTCCAGAG
>JBJXFE010000063.1:0-142473 GCA_046153875.1 Phycisphaerales bacterium | reverse complement strand
GTTGGGGTCTGGAAAGCGCCGTCGTGCAGGTCGGCATGTTGACCGATCTGGTGGCGTCGCATGCCCGCTTTGCCGATCTGGTGGTTCTGCCGCGACCCTATGCCGCCGAGGCGGTCGAGGCGGTGGTGGCGGACCCGGGGCTGATCGACGCGATCATCAAGCAGAACTACGCCAAGGCCGAGTCGGTCGTGGACGTGGTGAGCGACCTGGCGGCGGACGAGCGGTTCAAGGTGCTCGAGGGGCGCGGCGCGTCGGTGGACCTCGACGCGGTGATGGAACTGGCGTCGGACAACCAGGTGATCAAGCTCCTGAACCTGGTGCTCCTGCAGGCGATCAAGGACCGCGCGTCGGACATCCACTTCGAGCCGTTCGAGGACGAGTTCAAGATGCGGTACCGCATCGACGGCATCCTCTACGAGATGGTCCCGCCGCCCAAACACCTCGGCCCGGCGATCACGAGCCGCATCAAGGTCATGTCCAACCTCGACATCGCCGAGCGGCGGCTCCCGCAGGACGGGCGGATCGAGCTGACGGTCGGCGGGCACCCCGTGGACCTGCGCGTCGCGGTGCTCCCGACCATGCACGGCGAGTCCGTGGTGATGCGCGTGCTCGACCGCTCGAACGTCGAGCTGTCGCTGGACCGGCTGGGCCTGCGCGAGGACGACCTGGTGAAGTTCCGGGCGCTGATCCGCCGTCCCAACGGCATCGTGATCGTGACGGGCCCGACCGGCTCGGGCAAGACGACGACGCTGTACGCCGCGCTCGCCGAGCTGAACGACATCGAGACGAAGATCCTGACGGCGGAGGACCCGGTTGAGTACGACATTGACGGGTTATGCCAGTGCCAGGTGAACGAGGAGGCTGGACTTACCTTCGCCAAGTGCCTACGCAGCTTCCTGCGTCAGGACCCGGACATCATCCTGGTGGGCGAGGTGCGCGACCTCGAGACGGCGCAGATCGCGGTGCAGGCGTCGCTGACCGGGCACCTGGTGCTGAGCACGCTGCACACCAACGACGCGCCCAGCTCGATCATCCGCCTGCTCGACCTGGGGATGGAGAACTTCCTGCTGACGGCGACGATCGAGGGGATCGTGGCCCAGCGGCTGGTCCGCACGGTCTGCGCCAAGTGCAAGGAGGAGTACCGCCCGAAGGAGGAGGAGTTCATGGAACTGAACCTCCGCCCCGAGGACGTGCGCGGGCGGACGTTCATGCGGGGGCGCGGGTGCGACCACTGCAACCGTTCGGGGTACCGCGGGCGGATCGGCCTGTACGAGATCCTCACGATGGACGACGTGCTGCGCGAGCTGGTGATGAAGGAAGCGAGCACGAACGTCATCCGCGAGGCGGCGAAGAAGCGCGGGATGAAGATGCTGCGCGAGAGCGGGCTGACCGCGATCTACGAGGGGCAGACGACCATCGACGAGGTGGTGCGCGAGACGATCGCGGAAGAGGGTTGATCGCGGGTTCAAGCGGGAGACCGGGCATGGCGACCTTCGCGTACGAGGCGTTGAACGCGGCGGGCAAGCCCCAGAAGGGCACCGTCGAAGCGGGGACGAGCGAGGAGGCGATCCAGAGGATCAAATCCCAGGGCTACTTCCCCACGGCCGTCCGCGAGCAGCGCGTCAAGAAGTCCGCCGTCGTCGGCGAGGCCACCTCGGCCAAGCCGAAGAAGCGCGGCAGCGGGTTCTCGATCGGCGGCGTGTCGGCCAAGCAGCTCACGGCGTTCACCCGCCAGCTCTCGACGCTCCAGGACGCCGGCCTGCCGCTGCTCCGCTCGCTGCAGATCCTCGAAGGGCAGATGAAGCCCGGCGCGATGAAGAACGTCCTGCTGGGCGTCTGCGAGGAGGTCGAGGGCGGATCGGCGCTCTCCGAGGCGATGTCCAAGCACCCCCGGGCCTTCGACAAGCTCTACACCAAGATGGTGGCCGCGGGCGAGGTCGGCGGCGTGCTGGACGTCATCCTGCAGCGGCTGGCCGAGTTCATGGAGAAGAGCCAGCGGCTCAAGCGCAAGATCCGCGGCGCGCTGGTCTACCCGGTCGTGGTGCTGGTCGTCGCCGTGGCGATCCTGACGTTCATCATGATGTTCATCATCCCGAAGTTCGAGGAGATCTTCAAGGAGTTCGGGGTCGAGCTCCCCGCGCTGACGATGTTCCTGATCCGCACGAGCCGGTGGGTCGCCGGCGCGAACCCGGACCAGGCGATCGGCGGGTGGGTCTACATCGTCTTCTCCCCGGTGATCCTGTTCGTCCTGTTCAAGCTGATCCGCAAGGCGGGCCCGGGCAAGGCGGTGACGGACACGCTGGTGCTGTGGACCCCGATCTTCGGGAACCTCATCCGCAAGACGACGATCGCGCGGTTCACGCGGACCCTGGGGACGCTGATCTCGGCGGGCGTGCCGATCCTTGAGGCGATCCTGATCACGCGGGACACCTCGGGCAACTGGGTGTACGAGCGGGCGCTGACGAAGGTCCACGACTCGATCCGGGAGGGCGAGAGCTTCGCCGGCCCGCTGCGCGAGAGCAAGACGTGCGACGCGATCGTGGTGAACATGATCGACGTGGGCGAGGAGACGGGCGAGATGGACGCGATGCTCCTGAAGATCGCGGACAACTACGACGAGGAGGTGGACGTCGCGGTCGCCTCGCTGGTCAGCCTGCTCGAGCCGCTCATGGTGATCATGCTCGGCGGGATCGTCGGGACGATCGTGGTGGCGATGTTCCTCCCCATGGTGGCGATGATCGAATCGCTGCAGAAGAACGCGGTGTGAAAGGGGTGCGTATGGCGCGGGTCACGACGCGGCGCCCGGCGGCCCGCGGGTTCACGCTGATCGAGCTGCTCTTCGGGATCGGGGTGATCTTCCTGATCATGGGGCTGCTGCTCGTCGGGCTGCGCCACGCCGTGCGCGGCGCACGCACCAGCGCCGACTCCGTCACGCTCAACTCACTCAAGACGGCGATGGAGGTCTTCCGCTCCGAGTTCGGGTTCGTCCCGCCGCTGGTGAAGGACCTGCCCGACACCGTCTCGCCGCAGGCGCCGCTGACGACGGGGACCCCGCGCGTGCCCGTGGTCTACTCGATCGCCAACCCGATCGACGCGGCGTCCCTCCGTGGCGACGCGCTGACGCCCGCGGTCCCCGACCTGCGCTTCAGCCTGTACACCCCCGCGTACTACCTGATGGGCGCGCTCGAGGCCTTGATCGACGGGAAGGACGGCGCGGGGTTCACGACGCCGACGCGCGAGGGCGCGTTCACCCGCAAGGGCCGCCAGTTCGAGCCGTTCTTCGACACGAGCCGCAACGCGAAGGCGCTCTTCGTCGTGGACGCGCCCGGCGGGCTCGTGGAACTGCGCGACCAGAACAACATCGCGTTCCGCTGCTACCGGTGGCTGCCCGACCTGGGCGCGCCGAACCCGTCCAACCCGATCAACGACTACCTGAACGTGCCCGCGATGGTGGGCGACCCGGAGGAGAGCGCCGAGGTCCGTTCGGCGGAGTATGCACTGGTGAGCGCGGGGCGCGACGGGCTGTTCGGGGACGAGCACCTTCTGCCCGCGGGGCATCCGCAGCAACTCAGCCAGCCGGACGTGCTTCTGCGTCTGGGCCTGACCGATCCGACCAAGATCGCGGCCAAGGCCGGCGTGGACAACGTCGTGGTCGTAGGAGCCGCCAAGTGAACCCACAGGGCCGACATCCCGGACGGCGCGGCACACGGGGAGCGTTCACTCTCGTCGAGCTGCTCGTGGTCATCTCGATCTTCGTGCTCGTGCTGGCGATCGGCGTCCCCGCGTTCTCGTCGCTGCTGTATTCGTCCGACCAGTCGCTGGCCGAGAACGCGCTGAAGGCGGGGTTGTCCTCGGCGCGTGACGCCGCGGCACGATCGGCGGACGGGCAGGACGCGGCGGCGGTGTTCTTCTACGACGACCATCGCCCGTCGATCGTGACGTGCATCCGGACGGGGACGGCCCTGGACTTCCTGAACAACGACCCGACGCAGTCGCAGCAGCGCGAGTTCTTCGCGCCCGTGCCCGGCCTCGCGCCGGTGCAGTTGCCGCGCGGCTGGATGATCCGCGGGCTGACCTTCCCCGACGCGCTCGACGGGCAGACCTGGTACGAGGACACCTACCCGTCGGGGAGCGGGGGCCAGCGCCCCCCGAACTGGGTGTTCCCCGAGACCTCGTTCTTCGAACACGTGGACGGTCTGGACGGCGAGGATCGCCAGACGTTCATGATCCGCTTCGAGGGCGGCTCGGGCCGGCTGAAGGTTTCCGACACTTCCGCGTCGCTGGTCTTCGCCCCGAGCCCGTCGCTGGCGTTCCGGACGTCGGCGCCGTGGTCGCAGATGCGTGCCGACCGCGAGGCGGACGGGGGCCGGTTCGGGCGGCGCGTCGCGGCCGCCCCGCCCGCGGTCCTGCAGCCGTCCGACAAGGTGGACCTGCTGGGCGATCGCGCGAGCGACACGGTGCTGACGAAGGCGGTCGGTCAGGTTGCGCTCTACAACGAGTCGCGTCTGGCCGGGGCGCTCGGTGCGCGCCCGAGCGACGTCACCGGGTGTCTGTACGCCCCCGGGAACGATCCGGTGTACGTGGCGATCCCCGGAATCACCAATCCGCTGGTGCGCAATCGTCAGATCAACCAGTGGATCGAGAATCGCCTGACGGGCCTGGGGGGCGCCCCGATCCCTTCGGACGCGCGGGTCTTCGCGGTGCATTCCTACCTGGGATGGCTGACGGAAGTGACCGGCACACACGGGCAGGTGCAGCCATGAGGACTCCGGGCGCGCAGGGATGGTCAGGGCGGGCGTGGTGGCGCGTGCACCGCGGGTTCACGCTGCTCGAAGTCCTCATCGGCATCCTCATCCTCGCCCTGGCGGTGCTGGGCCTCGGCGCGGTGATCCCCGTGGTGGTGCGCTCGCAGCGGGCGGCCACGGACGCGACGCTGGGCGTCGTGGCGGCCAACGGGGCCGTCGCCATGCTCAAGTCGAATGCCGGGCTCAATCGGCTCCACCCTCCGGGTCTGGGCGGCCCGAACAACCGGACGGGCTGGGGCGTCTGGCTGCTGAATCCGGACTGGTCGCCCGCACCGGCGCCGCTCGGGCCTGGCCCCAATGCGGACGCGTACCTCTGGGAGCCGCCGGAATCGGCCGAACTCGACCCGCTGACCGGCGAGCTGCGGCTGGAGTACACGGCGAGCGACCCGTTCATCCCGGTGGTCATCCCGCTGCGCGAGCGGCTGTGGCCTCAGCGCGGCGCGGGCGTGGACCCGCAGTACGTGTGGGACTTCGCGGCCCGCCGTGCGCCGCGTGCGGCCGGCGAGCCGGACAAACTGCAGGTCGCGCTGTTCATCCGCCCGATCGACCGGGGCATCCGGCTCCCGAGCGGGCTGAACACGGCGGCGGTTCCGCCCCGCCCGTGGACGCTCTTTGAGGTGCTGACGAACGACCCGCTGCTGCCGACCGGGACGGCGCGTCTGCCGGTGGCGGTCGATCCGGGGACGGGCTTCCCGACGAACAACGGCGTCGGCGAGTACGCCCTGCTGATCACCATCGACGTGTCGTGGGATTCGAATCGGCGCGACCGGCTGTTGGTCACGGACGGGACGGCCAACGAGGTCCTGCTGGCGCAGCAACCGGGACAGAAACTCGTGGACAACCTGGGGAACGTGTACATCGTGACGGGGGTGGACCCCGCGGACGCGGCGAGCGGCACGCCCGCGATGCTGATCGACCCGCCGATCCCGGGCTGGGTCCCTCTGCCGAACACGCTCCCGATCGAGCACCAACTGCGGGAGGTGGTCTTCTCACCGGTGATCCCCGCACGGGTGACGGTGTTCACGCTGACGGTGCAGGACCCCAAGTGAGGCGCGCGAACGAGTCGAGTGAGGTGCGCATGAGACAGCCGGGCGACATCCTCGTATCGCGGCGGCGAACGCCGGGGGCGCTCCTCGCGGCGGCGGGGCGAACCGCCCCGGGTTCGGGCCGCGAATCAGCGCCGTCGTTCACGCTCATCGAGGTGATGATCGCCGTCGGGGCGGTCGCGCTGATCGGCGTGGCGCTGGCGTCGGTCTTCTCGCAGACGAGCCGCACGATCACGGTCGGCAAGCGCGTGAGCGCCCTGAACGCCTACGCGGGGATGCTCGAGCAGCAGATGCGCCTGGACTTCTCGCGGGTCTCGCGCGACGGGTACCTGGTGATCCACAATCAGCTCGCGGACAGCAACCGGGTCGCGGACTTTCAGTACAACGGGCCCGCGGGCGTGAACACGGCGGGCGTGCAGGACGTGGTCGCGTTGCACGCCGACGACCTGGCGCCCCGCCCGCGGCGCATCGACGAGGTGGTGATCTTCGTCGAGGGGGACGCGGCGTCGGCCCGCGACCCGCTGAGCCCGTCGAACCTGGCTCGGGGCAACGCGTCGCGCGTGTACTACGGGCACGGCAAGCGCCGCATCGCGGACCAGACCGCGCAGGGCACGTTGTACCTGCGCCCGGAGCTGGACGATGACAACGACGAGGCCGAGGCGAACCTGGGCGTGGCGCCGCCGGCGATTCCGATCACCGTGACGAATCCGAATCGGTACGCCTCGGACTGGGTCCTGCTGCGCTTCGCGACGGTGCTCGCGCCGCCGCGGTCGACCACGATGACGTACCAGAACGTCGGCCCGCCGACGTCGGCCCTGGCGGACCGGGACGAGCAGGTCGGGTTTCAGCCCGCGGCGTCGAACCTGTTCCGGGCGCTGAACATCATGTTCCCCAACCCGGGGCAGGTCCCCGCGCCGCAGTTCCCCTTCGGCGACGCGATCCGCGGGGACGTCCGCCCGCAGTTCACGTCCGGGCTGGTGGACCTGGCGACGACGACGCTCTCGGAAATCCGCTCGATCGTCACGACGGCCGACACATGGCCCGGTTCGGTGCCGACGGGCGGGAGCGGATCCGCGGCGGGGCTGAACTTCTTCGACCCGATGGCGAACATGCAGCCCGACGGCGGCGGCAACGCGGGCCCGGACGGCAAGTTCCGTATCCACGGCACGGGCCCGGGGCAGGACCCGCAACTGATCTGGCGGACGCAAGCGTGGATGATCGAGGGCCTGCCCGCGTGGTCGCACGCGAACGATCCGAACCAGCGCACGCGGGTGCGCTGCGAGCCGGAGCCTCCGGCCTACCTGGCTCCGACGGACCCGGGTCACCCCCTCTACAGCACCCTGCCCGACCACCTGCGGTACGCGCGGCGGGCCGATCAGCTCATGCTGTCGTCGTCGAACTTCCTGCCGCGCTGCACGGAGTTCATCGTCGAGTGGACCTTCGGCGCGTCCTACCCCTCGGACACGACCGACCCGAACTACCGCGCCGGGCGCGAGGGTGAGGTGATCTGGCACGGCATGGCGCGGCGCGAGGACGGCGTGCCGATCCAGCCCGCCGCGACACAGGCGGGTCTGGAGGACAACCCGCAGATCGTCGCCCAGCCTTACAACCCGGGCACCGCCGACGTGCAGCTCCACCGGGCGAAATTCCGCCGCATCGACGGCACGCTGGCGTCGTACCCGAACGTGGCCGCCGAGGTCCAGCTCGCGACCGAGCTGATCCACGGGCAGGGCGTGCCGCTGCCCTACGTCCCGCCCGCGGGGACACCGATCGTCAGCTACTTCGGGTACGTCGATCCGACGTTCAACCCGGACCGCGGCGGCGCGGTCGGGTACGGAGACCCGTCGGATTCGGCGACCACGACCATCCCGTGGGCCTGGCCGCGGCTGGTCCGCGTGACGATCGGCCTGGCCGACCCGACCGACCCCACGATCGAGCAGCGATTCCAGTTCGTCTTTGAGCTTCCCCCCAACCAGGAGCCGTGACCGACCATGAATCGTTCGCCACAGCGTCGCAGAGGGCACAGAGAGGAACCGCGGCCGCGGGGCGCGCGCCGGACCTGCCGATCGCGGAGCGGCGGGGACGGGCGCGACACCGGGTTTCGATCTTTTCTGTGCTCTCTGCGCCCCTGTGCCGCGGTGAATGGCGGGACGGGCGGCGTGTTGGGCGGTTGACGACTCCGCGCGTGTTTCGTTCTGGTTGTTCCGGGTGGTGCTCCGCATCGGAGGTCTGACATGGACGGCTTGGACATCAAGACGCGGAAGGGCAATGCGGGGCGTGCGGGCGTGCTGCGCGCGCTGGCCGGGCACGCTGCGGGCGCGGTATCCGGTGGGCGGCGGTCGCCCGGGCGGCGTCGGGGCTCGGTGCTGGTGCTGATCCTCGGGTCGCTGGCGATGCTCAGCGTCGTGACGCTGGTGTACGTGACGATCGGGCAGGGCGATCGGCGGACGAGCGCCGTCGTCACGTCGCGCGACAACCTGCGCGAGACCGTGGACCGGGTGAGCGCGTACATCGCCCGCGATGTCATCGGCCCCGACGCGCTGGCCGTGTACGCGGACGGGGTGGACCCGCAGCGTGCCAACCCGGCGAACCCGGGGCAGGCCGGGCCGATCCTGGTGCGCGAGAGCTTCGACTATCCCTCGACCGACCCGACCATGCTCTCGGGCACCGGGAACTCGAACGCGGTCGCGATCGCTCGGCGTTTCAGCGCGCCGGGAATGTTCGACTCGCTGCCCACCGGCGGCTTCCCGCTGGCGAACCCCGCCGGCGTCCCGGTGTGGCCGACGGGCCCGGGCCAGCGCGAGTGGCGCACGCCGTGCGACCCGTGGCTGGCTTCGACCGAACCGGCGTGGCTCGGGGCGGGCGTTCCGGCCGCGACCAACAACAATCCCGCGACCGAATACCTCGAGTTCCTGGACTGGGCGCACATCTCCAACATCGCGCCGAGCGGGAACTTCGTGAACCTGTGGAACCTGGCGCCGGTGGTCGGCGGGGTGCGCCGCCCGAACTTCGACGCGCCCGCGGGCTTCGGGCCGGACGGCGCGCCGCAGGTCGGCGACATGAGCTACGGGATGAATCTGCTGCGCCGCACGGGCACCGGCAACAACGCGCAGCTCCAGGACACGCTCGGGCTGGAGTATGACACGGCTCGGAACGCCGACCCTCACCGCCCGATGCACTGGGACTCGCGCCAGGCGTTCGCGTACCGGCCCGCGCGTGAAACGGTGTATCGCCCGGACGACCCGCGGTACGCCCCGTACCAGTGGGCGGATACGGACGGGGACGGGATGTACGACCAGCGCTGGCAGGAGCTGGTGGACATCAGCGACCCGCAGAATCCGGTCTCGGTGCTGCCGCGCGACGATCGCTACCGCTGGTTCATCGCCACGCGGATCATCGACCTGTCCGGGTTGATCAACGTGAACACGGCGACGGAGTTCCGGGCGGCCCCGTCGGCCTCCGGGCTCGTGGGGCTGACGCCCGGCGACGTGGACCTGCGCCGGGTGCTGCGCCTGGACGACGTTGCGCGGCAGTACACGCTGTCCTATTCGGCGTGGCTGGACATGGCGGACCCGCCCCCGCAACCCGGGATGACGCCGGAGGCGTTCTCCACCGTCGCGTACCGCACCTTGTACACCGCGGCCAACGCCCCGCTGGCCGGCAACGCGGGGTTTGACGGGCTGCGCTACGCGGTGCGCGACGCGGTCGCGCCGTGGCTGACTCTCGGAACGGGGGGGTGGCCCAACCCGGTGATCGCGCCCCTCTCGGCGGACCAGCGTGCGGCGTACTTCCGCGCCACCGGGGCCCATGTGAGCGGCGCGGGGCTGGTCGTCACCGGCGGGGGGCAGTCCCACATGGACGCCGGCGGGCTCTTCGGGCTCCCGGACCTGCTCGAGCTGGCGACGTACGGCGGGCGGAACGACCCCGCCACGCTCTCGCGCCTCGAGCAGTCGCTGGGCGGCCGGCTGGACCCCACCACCGGCGGCACCGCGGGCACGACGCAGATCAGCCCGCTGCGCGACAACCTCTCGGACCGCTGGGAGCGCGCCGAGGCGGACAACCAGGAGAACACCGGCGCGGGCAACGGCCTGCCCGACGACGACGCTCTGGCGCACAAGGCGACGAACGTCCGCGACTGGCTGACGACGCTGGGCGGCGTCCGCCCGCTGCGGTCCGGGCTGGTCGGCGCCGGCTTCGAGGGCACGCTCGACCCCGCCGGCGATCTGAAGACCGACGCGATCGGCGCCCTCGACGCGGCGTCGGCGACGGTCGCGACCCAGCGCGACGCCGGGGCGCTCTTCGCCGCGTACGCCGACGCCCTGCTCCCCCACTCCTGGCGGGTGACGGGCGCGAGCGCGACAGGCCCGAGCGTCTGGGACACCGCGTCGAATACCCCGTACCGCACGCTGTTCTACGGGGGCGACCCGCTCGTGGCGCTGTGGAACGCGGCCGCGATGACCGCCAACGCGATCGATATGTTCGACCGCGATGCAGCGGTTGGAGCGGGCCCGGAGCTGGACAAGCACGAGCCGTCGGCGTTCACGCTGGCGCTCGCCGGGGACCAGGCCTCGCTCGCCGCGATCGACAACGACCCGACGCTGTTCCCCTACTGGACGCGGCGCGCCGCGACCGTCGGCGCCCCCGTCCTGCGCCCCGGCGCGCTGGACCTTGACGTGGCGCTCCAGCTTCGCGTGACGAACAATGACCCGGGGGCGAACCTGCCCCCGTCGCGCATGGCCCGCGCCGGGGACACGGTCGTGCCGTCGCCGGCGATGAACGTCTTCGGCGTCGAGGCCCAGCCGTTCATCGTGCAGGCGGCCAGCCTCGTGATCTACACCGACGCGCCGGTGAAGGCGTACGCGAACGACCCGCCCGACGCCGACGAATGGAGGCCGCCGCCGCCGCCGATCCCGGGAATCCCGGGGATCCCGATCGTCCCCATCAACATCAACGGGACCATCGCGCTGTCGAACCCGGACATCCTGTGCGAGGTCATCGCGTTCCAGATCACCAACCCCTTCGACGTGGACCTCGGGATGGCGAACGCCGACGTGACCGGCGGCGCGCCCGGGACGGGCTTCACCAACTATTACGTCGAGTTCAACGGGAACTACTTCAAGCTGGGCGACCTTCAGCCGAGCGGGACGCTCAACCAGGTCGTGCTCCAGCGGGCCGATCCCTCCGGTACGTCACGCACCAACACCCGCGTGTTCTACGCCCTGAACGACTCGTTCGCGAACATCCAGGGCCGGTTTGAGGCCGCGACCCTCGGGCAGCTCGGGACGGGCTCGTTCCCGTCGGGCGGGCTGCGGCAGATCATCGAACGCCAACTGGGCGTCGTGTTCGGCGTCGGCGCCCCGGCCGGCAGCGAACCGGCGCCGATTTCGCCCGCGCTCATCGTGCGGGCCAACCCGCAGTCGGGGGCGACCGAAACCGGGTTCGTGGACCTGCTCGCCGACCCGGCCGCCCCGGGCCTGCCGGACGAGCGTCGGGTGGTGCGACTCTGGCGGTCGATCACGTCGAACGGCACGAGCCCTCCCGCCGGCAACCCGGAGCGGTACGACGACCTGCTCGCGGACCGGATGTACGACCCGACCACGACGAGCGTCGCCACGCTGGACCGGCGCCTGCCCCTCGGGCAGAACGACATCACGGGCACGCAGGCCGGACCGGACCCGACCGCGGGGTACGGCAACGCGGCCCCCCCCCAGGACAACACCGGGTACTCGATCTGCTTCTCGGCGACGTTCAAACGCCGCGACGATCCGGGCGCCGTAACGGGGGCGGGCGGGGTGCCGCGGGGCGCGATCCCGGCGTACTGCATCGAGACGCCGCGGAAGTCCGCGTCCTGGGGCGCTCCGCTGAACATCGGCAACCCGCTCGCACCGGCGAACACGCTGGTCCCGTCGGCGCTCAACTTCGGCCTGCTCCCGCAGCCCAATGCCGTGGGCATGCGGTTCCTCTATAACGCCGGCGCGGTGGGCACGGCCCTCCATGACCGACTGACGGACGCGACCGTCGCGGTTCAGATTCCGACGCTGACCCAGGCGCCCGAAGAAAAGACGCTCGACGTGATCGGGTCCAACCTCGCGACAGTGCCGGTGCCGTACGCCGAGCTGTACCCGCAGGTCCAACTCAACGACGCGCGGTTCCGGGCGACGCCAACGCAGCCCCTGCCGCCCGCACCGCCGCTGCCGCTGACGCCCGTCGTGACCATGCGCGCCGGCGACATGCTCCTGCCGCTGGCGGTCGCGCCGACGCGCCACCCGGTGGGCGTCTCCCTCGACGAGTCGTGGCTCACGCTCTCCGAGAGCCTCGCGGTGGCGCTGAACTACGCGGACCCGCCCGTGAGCGACGCGGCCTTCGGGTTCCTCAACGGGATGGGCGGGGGGACGGCAACGCCGGCGCGCCCGAAGACGGACCGCGGGAACCTTGTGCTGGACGACTTCGTGCCGTATGAGGACCTGAACTCCGACGGCGTGTTCAACCCTGCGAACGACGTGCCGCGCTTCCCGTTCGTGCCGCTCGGGCTGCGGGTGCTCGACGCGTTCCGCGTGCTGGACCCGGAGCTGGGCTCGCTCACGACCTCGACGGCGGGCGTGGTGAACGTGAACACGGCGCCGCGCCGGGTGCTGTCGGCCCTGCCGATGCTCCAGCCGAACGGCGGACCGGCGGACCCGAGCGGTCAGGCGCAGTATTGGAACACGGGGACCAACCTCCTCTCGCCCAACGACGACCCGGCCGGGGCGCTCCTGGCCTATCGCGACAAGACCCAGGTCACGCTGATCGACACCACGTCTCTGCCGGCTACGTACCGGGATGACGACGCGCTGCGGCCGTCGCTGGATAACCCGATGGCGTGGACGGGGCGCGGCTACACGCTGGGCGCGACGGATCAGGTCGGCGCGCTAACCACGCAGCCGCAGTTCCGGGGTGTGCGCGAGGCCCCGGGGCTCGCCTCGCTGGGCGAGCTGATGTGCGTCACGGCGCCCGATGCCAGCCCGCGGCTTCCGAACGCGGCGCGGTTCGATGGGATGGGCAAGGAGCCGCCCGCCACGCCCAGCAGCGGGCGCGTCGGCGTCGACACCATGCTTTACCGTGACCAGGGCGCGACCGTGACCACCGCGCCGACGCTGATCGACGCGATCCCCGACGACTTCGACGAGAAGCTGATCCTCGCCAACGCGGTTTCCAACACCACGAGCGTCCGCAGCGACGTCTTCGCGGTGTGGTTCGTGCTGCACGGCTACCAGCGGTCGGACGTGGAGGGCCTGCGCCCGTTCCCGAACGACCCGGCCGCGGCCGGGGCCGACCCGCTCGTGCCCACCGTCGCCAAGCGCTACCTGATGGTGGTGGACCGCTCGAACGTCACCCGCAAGGGCGACAAACCGAGGATCCTGATGCTGCAGGAACTGCCGCTCTGATCGGACGAGGGAGTGAGAGGTGCGCCGACGGCGACGCGGGTGCCAAGCCCGGGTCGCCGTCACGCTTTTTGCCGGGTCGGCGATGCCCGTATCATCCCGCACCCAGGGTGTAGCTCAGCTTGGTAGAGCGGGTGGTTTGGGTCCACCAGGTCGCAGGTTCAAATCCTGTCACCCTGATTTGTGCAGCAATGCAGGGTCGGAGCGCGGATTCTCGCGGAGCGAGCGATGTCACGAACCATGCCACGATTCATGCGTGCCGCGGCGATCACCCTCCTGGTCGGCGCCCTCGCGGCCTGCGCCACGAAGAACGCCACGAACTCCTCAGTCACCCCCAAAGCCACCCCCGTTCCAGGAGACCCCGCCATGCGGCTCGGCAACTTCTCGGTCAGCCTTACCGTCAAGGACATCGGCGCGTCCCGCGCGTTCTACGAGAAGCTCGGCTTCAAGATGGTTTCCGGCGACCCGTCGCAGAACTGGATCGTGCTCCAGAACGACACGGTCAAGATCGGGCTCTTCCAGGGCATGTTCGAGCGGAACATGCTGACGTTCAACCCCGGCTGGGACAGCAGCAAGGCCACCCTGCCGGACTTCGACGATGTCCGTGAACTGCAGAAGACCCTCAAGGCCCGCGGCCTCACGCCCAACCCCGCCATCCCCGCCGCCGATGAGTCCGCCACCGGCCCGACGTACTTCATGCTCACCGACCCCGACGGCAACCCGATCCTCTTTGACCAGCATGTGCCGAGCCCGACCCGGCCGAAGAAGTGAAGATCACGGGTATTCCGCGACCAGCGGGACCGAACGCGGATGACAGCGGCTCACCATTCGTGGGGGCTGAACCGGGTCGGTCTGTGCACTCCGAGGGTTGGAGGTACCGGTCGCCGCGCCGACTATCCCTCCCGCCCCACCGCCGTACCCTTCCCCCATGAACACCCTCATCGAGGAAATGACGCGGACGTGGTCCGACCCTCACGCGCGGCACGCTTTGCTGGTGCACGCGCCGATCGTGCTGGCGGCGCTGGGCATCCTGCCCCTGCTGCTGCTGGCCCTGGGCGGGTTCAAGTCCTCAGCCCTGAAGGTGATGATCGTGTTGTGGTTCGGGGCCGCGTCGGGCGGGTCGTGGCTGGCGGCGCAGGCCGGTGAGGACGCCGAGCACGCCCTGGAAAAACGCCCGCCCGCGCTCACAGCGGTCGAAGACGCGGCCGTACACCGGCACGAGGAGCTCGGCGAACAAGCGTGGATCTGGCCGCTGATCCCCGCGGGGCTGGCGCTGCTGACGCTGGGCGGGCCGCGGAAGATGCAGTTCGCGGCCGGGGTGCTGGCGATCCTGGCTTCGACGGGCGTGGCGTTCCAGTTCGCGCGGATCGGGCACACCGGCGGGCGGATCGTGTACCTCTACGGCGTGGGGGTTCCGGCGCGGGGCGCGCCGGCCGAAGGTACGGAGCTCAAGGCGATCGCGCCACCGCCTCAACCGGAGAGCAAACCGGCGGACCAGCCCGCGACTCCTCCGCAAACCCAGCCCGAGACCAAGCCTGCACCCGAAACGGCGCCGCCTGCGAATCCGCCCGAGACGAAGCCCCAGACCCCGCCCGAAACCACGCCCGCCGCTCCGCCGCCGTGAACGTGGGTTCAGGCGGTTGAGGTCCGCGGGTCGCCGGTCTTGAGGACGGCGTCGGCCGCGGCACGCCGGTGCTTGATGACCGCTTCACGCAGGTGCGGGTGCTTCACGCCGAGGATGGCCGCGGCGAGCAGCGCGGCGTTGATCGCGCCGGGCTTGCCGACGGCGAGCGTGCCCACGGGGATGCCGCCCGGCATCTGCACGGTGGAGAGCAGCGAATCCAGCCCGCCGGAGAGCTTCGTTTCGATCGGAACGCCGAGGACGGGGCGGACGGTCTTCGCCGCGACGACGCCGGCCAGATGAGCCGCGCCGCCCGCGGCGGCGATAAAGACTTCGACGCCTTTGCCCTCGGCCTCCTTGATGAACGCTTCGAGCGCGTCGGGTGTGCGATGGGCGGAGAGCACACGCACCTCGTGCGGAACGCCGAGCGCGTCGAGCGTGGACGAGCAGTGCGACATCGTCTCGGCCCAGTCCGATTTGGAACCCATCAGCACGGCGACGAGTGAGGTCATGGGGAAGGGTAGGAAGTGAGGGGACAGGGGAACAAGGGACCAAGGGACGAAGGGAGAAGCAGCTACATCGAGCGGAGTTTTTCGAGCCGCTCGGCAGCGCGGTGGAGCGTCTCCATCCGCTTGCAGAACGCGAAGCGGACGAGCGACCGGCCGCGGGCCGGATCGTCGTAGAACGGGCTGGGGGGGATCGCGGCCACGCCGACTTTCTCGGGCAGCCAGCGGCAGAACTCCATGTCGCTCATGCCGCGGGAGACAGAGGTGTGGTCCGCCATGATGAAGTAGGTGCCGGAGGGCATGTAGACACGCAGCCCCGCGCGCACAAGCACCCCGGCGAGGAAGTCTCGCGCTTCGTGGAGCTGACGGCGCAGCGACGCGATGTACGCCTCGCCGCCGTTGAGGGCCGCGGCCGCCCCGTGCTGGATCGGCGTGACCGAGCAGAACGTGAGGAACTGGTGCGCGGACCGCACGGCGGCGGAGAGCTCCGGCGACGCGATCGCCCAGCCGGTCTTCCACCCGGTCAGGCTGAACGTCTTGCCGAGGCTCGAGAGCGTGACGGTGCGGTCGGCCATGCCGGGGAACGCGGCCAGGTGCAGGTGCGGCAGGGCGGGGTCGAAGGTCAGTTTCTCGTAGACCTCGTCGGTGATGGCGATGACGTCGTGCTTCACGCACAGCTCGGCGACGAGCGAGAGCTCTTCGCGGGTGTAGACCTTGCCGGTGGGGTTGTTGGGGGTGTTGACGACGATGGCGCGCGTGCGCGGGGTGAAGGCGCGGCGGAGCTCGTCGGGATCGAACGTGAACGCGGCGCGGACGATGCCGTCGCCGCTCGGTGCGACGGACTCCGGCGGGCGGAGCGCAACGGAACGCACGACGCCCTGCGCCATCGCCACGCCGGCGCGGTAGCAGTCGTAGTACGGCTCGAAGAGGATCACCTCGTCGCCGGGGTTGATCAGGCCCAGGAAGGTGGCGGCGAGGGCCTCGGTGCAACCGGCGGTCACAGTCACCTGTGACTCGCCGTCGATGTCGAGGCCGGACGAGCGCTTCCACGCGGCGACGATAGCGGCGTTGAGCTCCAGCGAGCCCTGCATCCGCCCATACTGGTTCTTTCCCTCGGCGATGGCGCGAGCGGCGGCGTCCTTGACGAACTCGGGGCCATCGAAATCGGGGAAGCCCTGGGCGAGGTTCACGGCACCGTGCCGGTTGGCAAGCGCGGTCATCTCCGCGAAGATCGTGGTGCCGAAGGGCGCGAAGCGGTCGGCGATGAACGAGCGGCGGGGTGTGGGGGTCGGCGGCGAAGGCTCGGCGGAAGCCGGTGAACGCATGGCGGACACGATATCAGGACCGGCGCTCAGGGTCGCCCGAGGATGCGGAACGGTCGGAACGTGCCGAGCGTCTGGGCGTTGGCCAGGCTCGTGGCCCTGCCGGTCGTGAGCCGCAGCCACCCCGCGGCCTCGGGCAGATCGAACCGCAGGAACTCGCCGCGCCCGTGGGCCTTGACGCCGTTGACGGTGGCGGACACGTCCTGGCCGCGGTCCGAAACGCCGAGGCCGGTGCTCCAGCCGCTGTGCGACTTGGGATCGGCCCGCACGAAGTTGTCCGATGTGAGTTCGTACAGCCCGACGTTCGAGCCTGTGAGACCGCCGCCGCTGACCACGTTCACCGATACGAACTGGTCCGAGCCATAGCCATCGGTCTCGAACCGGATGCCGGTTCCCGACGCCACTCCGGACACGCCGGTCTGCCCGGTCATCGTGTTGAGCGCGGCGGCGATGGCCGCGAGCGTCGTTCCCGACGAGAAGGTCAGCTCCGCGCTGCCACGCCCACCGGTGATCCGAAGAGTCATCGAGGACATCGGGTTCAAGTTGACCGATGGAATGGCCGCCGAGAAGTACAACCCTCCGAGCTGTGCGGATGCCTGGACCTCGATCGCCGGCGTCAGGGCCTCGCCCGGCTTCAGATCCACGCGGTGGAGGTGGTAGGCCGAGATGTCCGGCGACACGCCGATCACTTGGTAGCCCGGCCAGTCGTCCCCGCCGTCCTCGATGTGGCGGACCGCGGCGTCCACGCCGGCCGCCGCGGAATCCAGCTCGCGCTGCGACCCGGCCCGCGCGGCGAACGAGGCCTGGCCCGTTTCGCCCAGCTCCCGCGCCAGCGACTGGACCTGCCTGAGGATCGCGTCGAGCCCGCCTACCCCTGCGCGGAGCGGCGAGGCGCCGGGACCGCCGACTGACGGAGGAGGCATGGTGCCACGGGTTGCGAACAATCGGGCCTGAGCCGCGAACAACGAAGCCGACGACGAGGCGGGCGAGGCACCATGCATGGCGTGGCTCCGGGGACGTCTTCCTCTCACGATCGACGCCCCGGGCGCGTCGCGGTGAGTTTTGCGCCATCTAACCGCGAATCCACCCCGGGCGCGCCGTCGAACCGCTCGGCGATGAGGGCCCTCGTCTGGTTCCGGTCGGACCTGCGGACGCGCGACAACCGCGCTCTGTGGCAGGCGGCCGCGGAATCGGACCGGGGCGTCGTCGGGGCCTACGTCATCGCCCCCGAAGCGTGGCGGGCGCACGACGTGGCGGCGTGCCGGGTGGACTTCACGCTGCGGACGCTCGCGGAGCTGTCGCGGTCGCTCGCGGGCCACAGCATCCCTCTGGTTGTGCTGACGGCGGCGAGCGGCGCGGACGTGCCGCGGTTGCTGCTGGAACTGGCGACGCGAGCCCGATGCGATGGGCTGTACTTCAACCGCGAATACGAGGTGGATGAATCGCGGCGCGACGTGGTGGTGACGGCGGCCTTCGAGAAGTCTGGCCGGCGCGTCCGCGCGTTCGACGATCAAGTCATCCTGCCGCCGGGGGAGGTGTGGACGGGTGACGGGCGGTTCTTCACGGTGTTTACGCCGTACAAGCGGGCGTGGCTGGCGCGGCTCGCGGAGCAGGGCATCCCCGCACCTGCCCCACTCGCGTCGCCGCGTCGACAGCCTGATACGGGCGTCGCGACAACGGCCGTGCCGTCGAGCGTGAGCGGCTTCGAGTCGCCGATCGACTCACGGCTGTGGCCCGCGGGTGAGGGCGAGGCGCTGCGCCGGCTCAAGCGGTTCGCCGCCGAGAAGATCGGACGGTACAAGTCCGACCGCGACGCGCCGGAGATCGAGGGCACCAGCACGCTCTCGCCGTACCTGGCCGTGGGCGCGATCTCGCCCCGCCAGTGCCTCGCGGCCGCGATGGAGGCGAACGGGGGGCGCGCGGACGGCGGGCGCGTCGGGCCCGCAACGTGGATCAGCGAGTTGATCTGGCGGGAGTTCTACGTCCACGTGCTGGCCGGCTACCCGCGTGTGTGCATGAACCGGGCGTTCAAGCCGGTGACAGACCGTCTGGTGTGGCGCGAAGACGAGGCGGGCTTTGACGCGTGGTGCGCGGGACGCACCGGCTACCCGATCGTGGACGCCGCGATGCGCCAGCTCGCTCAGACCGGCTGGATGCACAACCGGCTGCGGATGATCGCGGCGATGTTCCTGACCAAGGACCTGCTCATCGACTGGCGGCGCGGCGAGCGGTTCTTCATGCAGAGCCTGATCGACGGCTTCTTTGCCAGCAACAACGGCGGATGGCAGTGGTCGGCGAGCACGGGGACGGATGCCGTGCCCTACTTCCGCGTGTTCAACCCCGCGTCGCAGTCGCGGCAGAACGACCCGGAGGGCGCATTCATCCGGCGCTTCGTGCCCGAGCTCGCGTCCCTCGACGCCGAGACGATCCACGACCCACCGCCGCTGGTGCGAACGCGGCTGGGATACCCGGAGCCGATCGTGGACCACGGCGCGGCACGGAAGCGGGTGATGGAGGTGTTCCGGGCGCTCTCCGGCACGAGGTGAAACGCGTAGAGGGAGTAGGCACAGGCGGGACGCCTGTGCCACAAGCAGCGGTAGGATGCCGGAACAACTGTGCAGCACACGCGATACGCAGCGTGCTACACGTTGAAGTACTTTGCCTCGGGGTGGTGGACGATGATCGCGCTCGTCGACTGCTCGGGGTCGATCTGCCAGTTCTCCGTCAACACGCAGCCGATCCGCGACGGGTCGAGCAGGGTCCAGAGCTTCTCCTGGTCCGCCATGTTCGGGCACGCGGGGTAGCCGAAGCTGTACCGCGAGCCGCGGTAGTGCTGGGTGAAGAGGTCCCTGATCCGGGGGGCGTCCTCGCCGGCGATGCCCAGCTCCTGGCGCATCCGCTTGTGCCAGAACTCGGCGAGGGCCTCGGCCGTCTCCACGCCCAGGCCGTGGAGGTAGAGGTATTCGGTGTAGTCGTTGCGCTCGAAGAGTTTCTTCGCGGCCTCGCTGGCGGCGGGCCCCATCGTGACGCAGTGCAGGCCGAGCACGTCGGTCTGGCCCGAGGCGATGGGGCGGAAGAAGTCGCTAATACACAGGCGTCGCTTGTCGCTCTGGCGGGGGAAGGTGAAGCGGAGTGCTTCGCGGAGAGACGGAGAGACGGAGAGACGGAGAGACGAAGAGACAGGTGCGTCAATGATGGACGAAGGATCCCAGATCACCAAGTCGTCCCCGTCGCTGTTGCAGGGGAAGTAGCCGTAAACGACCGCGGGCCGCAGGATGCGCTCGTCGCGGCACTGCTTCTTGAGCCGCTCGAAGACGGGGGCGATCTTGTCCTCGAGCATCGCCTCGTACTCGGCGTCGGAGAGCGCGCCCTTCTTTACCTGCCACTGGCCGCGGAAAAGCGCGACCGGGTTGATGAAGGGGTAGATGTCGTCGAGGTTGATGTCGGAGACGACGCGCGATCCGAAGAACGGGGGCGTCGGGACCGGGCCGACAACTGATACATCGCTGCGGACCGCGACTCCTGTGCCGGTTGCGAGCGACGCTCCGGGGCCGTTCGCGGCCGCCAGCTTCTCGGCGCGGGTTTTGACGATGAGTTCCTCGGCGGCCGAGCGCTTGTCCTGGCGCGCCACGATCTCCTCAGCGAGGGCCGTCGAACGGCCCGTCACGATGTGGTCCATGATCCGCAGACCGTCGAATGCGTCCTTGCCGTAAAAGCACTCGCCCCGGTATTGCGGGCGCAGCCGCCCCTCGCAGTAGTGGCGGGTGAGGGCGGCTCCGCCGAGCACGACCGTGGGCGAGAGCCCCTGCTCGTTGAGTTCCTTGAGGTTCTCCTCCATCACGTTGACAGATTTCACCAGCAGGCCGGAGAGCCCGATGGCGTCGGCCTTGTGCTCCTTCCACGCGCGGATGATGTCCGGCAGGGGCTGCTTGATCCCCAGGTTCACGACCTTGAAGCCGTTGTTTGTGAGGATGATGTCCACGAGGTTCTTGCCGATGTCGTGGACGTCGCCCTTGACGGTCGCGAGGACCATCGTGCCGCGGGCCTGGCCCTGGACGCGGTCCATGTACGGCTCGAGCAGGGCGACGGCGGCCTTCATCACCTCCGCGGACTGGAGCACGAACGGGAGCTGCATCTTGCCGGAGCCGAAGAGGTCGCCGACGGTTTTCATCCCGTCGAGCAGGTGGTCGTTGATGATGTCGAGGGGTTTGTAGCGGGTGCGTGCCTCGTCGATCGTGCCCGGGAGGCCTTCCTTCTCGCCGTCCACGATGTGGGCCCGCAGACGCTCTTCAAGGGTGAGCTGCCGGCTCTCCTTCTTTGTGGCCCCGGGCGCGTCAGCATCCTTGAAGAGCTCGATGAACACCTGCAGGGGGTCCACGGTCGTCGCGGATCTGCGGTCGTACACGAGGTCGAGCGCGGCGTTCCACTGTTCGTCCGGGATCTTGTTCCGCGGCAGGATCTTCGAGAAGTGCAGGATCGCGCTCGTCAGCCCGGCCTCCTGCAGCTCGTGGAGGAACACCGAGTTGAGCACGACGCGGGCGGTGGACTTGAGCCCGAACGACACGTTCGAGAGCCCCACGGTCGTCTGGCATTCCGGGAACGCGCGGGCGATCAGCCGCACGCCCTCGATCGTTTCGAGGGCCGAGCGGCGATCGGTCTCCATGCCCGTCGAGACGGGCAGGACCAGCGGGTCGAAGAGGATGTCGTCCGGGGCCAGGCCGTGGACCCTCGTGGCGCGCTCCAAGGCCCGGCGCGCGATCGCGAGCTTGCGCTCGGCCGTGCGGGCCATCGAGGCTTCCTTGTCCTCGTCGATGGACCCGATGACGAGGGCCGCGCCGAAGGTCTTCGCGAGCCGCGCGACACGGTCGAACTTCTCGTCGCCGTCCTCGAAGTTCGCGGAGTTGATGATGGACTTGCCCGCGGCGTGGCGCAGCCCCGCCTCGAGCGTGCCGATCTGCGTGGAGTCGAACATCAGCGGGATGTTGACCTGTCGCACCACGCGCCGGACGACCTCGATCATGTCACGGGCGTTGTCGCGCCCGGCGTAGTCCACGTTCACGTCCAGCACGTGGGCCCCGTCGTGCCGCACCTGCTCGCGGGCGAGCGAGACGATGCCATCCCAGTCCTCGGCCTCCAGGAGACGCTTGAACGCGCGCGAGCCCGAGGAGTTCATCCGCTCGCCGATGATCAGGATCGACGTGTCCTGGCGGTAGTCCTGCACGGAGTAGAGCGAGGTGACGCCGGGCTTGGGCGGCTGAAGAGACGGAGAGACGGAGAGACGGAGAGACGGATCGCTGTTCGTTTTTCGCTTCTCGCCGTCGAGCGCGGCGACTCCTTCGGCGAGCAGCCGGATGTGCTCGGGCGTCGTCCCGCAGCAGCCGCCGACGATCCGCACGCCGTCGCGCTCGATGAACTTGAGGAGCGCGTCGGTGAAGGGGCGCGGGCCCAGCGGGTACTCGGTGCGGCCGTCCACGATGATCGGCAGCCCGGCGTTGGGGACGACCGAAACGGGCCGGAGGCCCTTACCACCGGGGGCAGCGCCCATCGCAGCCCAGTGCCTGCCGAGCCAGTGGACGTGCTCGGTCATCTCCGTGGGGCCGGTCGCGCAGTTGAGCCCGAGCGACATGATGGGATAGCCGGCCAGCGCGGCCGCGGCCGCGGCGATCTCGGTGCCCAGCAGCATCGTCCCCGTGGTCTCGATCGTGACCGAGACCATGATGGGCACGTCCAGCGGCGTCCTGCCGCGCTCGTCGAGGGCGGCCAGCACGGCGTTGATCGCGCACTTGACCTGCAACAGGTCCTGGCAGGTCTCGATGATGAAGGCGTCCACGCCGCCGTCGAGCAGGCCGCGGGCCTGCTCGCGGTAGCTTGCCAGCAGCGTGTCCCAGTCCGTGTTGCCGAGGGTGATGAGCTTTGTCCCCGGACCCATCGACCCGAGCACGAACCTGGGCTTGTCGCTCGTCGAGAAGCGGTCGCACGCGGCACGCGCGACTTCGCCGGCGAGCTTGTTGAGTTGGCGCGTCCGGTCCTCGATGCCGAACTCCGCGAGCACCAGCGTGTTGGCGCCGAACGTGTCGGTTTCCACCGCGTCCGCGCCGACGGCCAGGAAAGACTCGTGAATCTCGCGGATCACATCCGGGCGGGTCTGGACGAGGATGTCCGTGCAGTTCTCGCACCCGCAGTAGTCGGCGTGGACGTCCAGGTCCTTCTCGTGGATGGACGTGCCCATCGCCCCGTCGACGACGAGGACGCGACGCTGGGCTTCCTGGAGGACCCGGCTGGTCATGCGAGGGGCGATCCGTGAGACGGGCGGAGAGTTGATCGGTCAACAAGGGGCCAAGGCCTGTCAATGGTACTTCATCCGTTCAGCCGGATCAATGGATGATTGTTTTGCTCGCCCGATAAGGAGGCGCGGGGTCGGCACAAACGAAGAAGCCCAGCCGTTCCAACGGCTGGGCTTCCATCTGTTCAATCTGGAGGTGCGTCAGCTTCAGGACGCCTTCTTGTCCTTGGCCTTGAAGTAGGACCCCTGGAACTTGCGCTGGAAGCGCTCGACGCGGCCGGCGGAGTCCACAAAGGTCTGCTTGCCCGTGAAGAACGGGTGGGAGCCGGACCAGACTTCGACGTGCATCTCGGGCACCGTGGCCCCGACGGTCATGACGATCTGCCCGTTGTGAAAGACCTTGCAGTTGTAGTACTTGGGGTGAACGCCGTCTTTCGCCATGGCTGGGTCTCCAAGGCCCGCGATCCGGGGCCATGAGGATAGACGGGCGGGGAGCCGGGGTAAACTGCGGCCGCCGGCGGGTGTCACGCCCTGGGCGTCTCCAGGCCTGGGATTTCCAGATCGACGAAGACGGCGTCCGTACCCGCGCGCCGGCACTCGATTTCGCAGGCGATGAACTCGCTGTCCTTGCCCGCCAGTTCTGCTTCGGAAACCGCGAGCACGGGGCGTCCGTCGTCGTCGCGGATGAGACCCGCGGCGTGGGCAAGCACCGTCCACTTGGCCTGCACCCAGCGTGCCGCGTCGATCCAGACGCGGCCGCCCTTGATCGGGAACGACACCGCCTGTGACGAACCGACGAACGGGGGCACGCGGCGGGGGCGCGGCGTCCAGGTTGTCCCGCCCGCCGCTTCAACCAGCTCGGCGAAGCGCCGCGCAATGAACGCCGGCGGGTCGGTCTTGCGGTACCCCTCGACCGTTGCGGGCAGCCCGCGGCAAGCAGAGGTCAGAATCTCGACCGCGCGGTCCTCGGTGTTCCCGCCGAGCCGAATCACGACGGGAACGTCGAGCGCGACCTCTTGGAACGCCTTGGCGAGCCCGTAAGCGGACCAGAACTGTTCCTGGCTGGCGACTCCCGAGCCGGACCCGAAGTACCCGACGAGTCCGGGTTGACTGAGGATGATCCGCGCGGCCCTGTAGACCTTGGCCGAGGACGGGTTGCCGCTGGTATCGGTGAAGTTCGCCACGGTGAAGTTCTCGGCGGTCACGGCGTCCATAGCCATCATGGACCCGCCGCCACCGGCGCCGTGGAATCCGATGAGGCCGCGCGACCCCGGCGCGGCGTGCGCGGCGAGCTGGGCGAAGTAGAAGGTGCCGCGATGGTCGGCCTGCTCGACGGCGTAGGCGACACGCTCGAGCGGCGTGGGCGGGTGGTCGAGCTCGCGGGCGATGTCGATGCCGAGCTCGGGTCGACGGTAGACGGCGTAGTCGTCGATGGTCATGCGGCAATCGGCGGCGACCAGCTTGCCGTCGATCGTAAAGACGAGCGGGTTGATCTCGACGGAGCGCGCGTCGCAGCCCCGGGCGAGGGTGAACACGGAATGGACGGCCGCGGAGACCTGCCGCTGCTGGGCCGCGTTGAGGTCCGACGCCTCGATCGCGCGCGCCAGCGCGGCGGCGTCGGGGCCGGTCGTGGGATCGCAGACGATCCGGTGGACCTGGGCCGCACGCGCCTCGATGCCGCTGCCACCCGCGAGGGAGAGGAGGATGACGGGGGCGCGCTCGCGGTCGTCGATCGAGAGCGACACGAAAAGCTCGCGGGCGATCGCGAGTTTTTCCTCGACGAGGACCTCCGTGACGGGGAACTGCCCGACCTTGATCGCCAGGAGGCGTCGGGCGTGGTCGCGCGCCTGGTCGGGCGTGTCGGCAAAGGCGACCCCGCCGAGGGAAGCCCGCCCCGTGGTCCACGCCTGGATCTTCAGCACCACCGGCCCGCCGATCGACGCGGCGACGTCGGCGGCCTGCGCGGGCGTCGCGGCGGGCGCCCCCCGCGGCACATGGAACCCGAAACGGGCGAGAATCGCCTTGCCCTGGTGCTCGTGCAGACGCGCCATGAGCCGGGAGTGTAGTGGTCCCGGCGCACGATTCGCTCGCGGATTCGCTCATCGTGGGCGTGGCGGGTGCGTTCGAACGGATCGATCGGTGCTTCGCTTCTGCGAGCGTGATGCGGGGTCGGTTGATGTACGATAAACAGACGATGCCCGAGCCCGCTACCCAGACGTCGCGCCGACCCCCGCCTCCCGCGCCCGGCGCGGCACGCGCGCCGCGAGAGGCCGAGGCCGCCCGGCTCACGGAGGACGAGCGGCGCGTCAACAACTGGAAGCGCTGGGGTCCGTACCTCGCCGAACGCCAGTGGGCGACCGTCCGCGAGGACTACTCACCGGACGGCAACTGCTGGGACTACCTGCCGCATGACCATGCGCGGAGCCGCGCGTACCGCTGGGGAGAGGACGGGCTGCTGGGCCTTTGCGACCGGCAGGGGCGGTTGTGCTTCGCGCTGGCGCTCTGGAACGGGCGGGACGCGATCCTGAAGGAGCGGCTCTTCGGCCTGACGGGACCCGAGGGCAACCACGGCGAGGACGTCAAGGAGCAGTACTTCTATCTCGACTCGACACCGACGCATTCGTACATGAAGGCCCTTTACAAGTACCCGCAGGCGGAGTTTCCGTACGCACGCCTTGTCGCGGAGAACAAGAAGCGCGGGCGCGGCGAGACGGAGTTCGAGCTTTCGGACGCGGGCGTGTTCGAGGGCGGGCGGTACTTCGACGTGACGGCCGAGTACGCCAAGGCGAGCGCGGAGGACGTGCTGATCAGGATCACGGTGGAGAACCGAGGACCCGAAGCGGCGGACCTGCACGTGCTGCCGACGCTGTGGTTCCGTAACCTCTGGTCGTGGGGTTGCCTGCACGAGGGGACGACGGTCCGCCCGCGGATCGCGGCGGCGGGGCCGACCACGCTGCTGGCGGAGCACGCGGAACTGGGCGCGTACCGGCTGGCGGTGGACACGGGCCCCGACGGCGCCGCCCCGGAGCTGCTGTTCACCGAGAACGAGACGAATCTGCAGCGCCTCCACGGCGTGCCGAACCCGACGCCGTACGTGAAAGATGCGTTCCACGAGCGCGTGGTCGGCGGCAGGGTCGAGGCGGTCAACACGAAGCTGGTCGGCACCAAAGCCGCGGCGTGGCACAAGCTGGGCGTGCCCTCGGGCGGGCGCGTGGTGCTGCGCCTGCGGCTCACGATCGAGCGCGAGGCGTCGGCAACGCCATTCGGCCCCGGTTTCGACCGGGTGTTCGAGGAGCGGGTGCGCGAGGCGGACGAGTTCTACGCGGCGCGCCTGGCCCCTCGGCCCGGCACTCCCGAGGCGGCTGTGGCGCGGCAGGCGTGCGCGGGGCTGCTGTGGAGCAAGCAGTTTTATCACTACATCGTGCGCGACTGGCTGGCGGGCGACACGGATCAACCGCCGCCGCCGGAACCACGCAAGGAGGGGCGCAACGCCGACTGGCCGCACCTCTACAACCGCGACGTCATCTCAATGCCGGACAAATGGGAGTACCCGTGGTACGCGGCGTGGGACCTGGCGTTCCACATGATCCCGATGGCGCGGATCGACCCGGCCTTTGCGAAAGAGCAGCTTGTCCTGTTCCTGCGCGAGTGGTACATGCACCCGAACGGGCAGATTCCGGCGTACGAGTTCGCGCTCGGGGACGTCAACCCGCCGGTCCACGCGTGGGCCTGCTGGCGCGTGTACAAGATGACGGGGGCGCGCGGCAAGCGCGACCGCGTGTTCCTCGCGCGGTGCTTCCAGAAGCTGCTGCTGAACTTCAACTGGTGGGTGAACCGCAAGGACCCGAGCGGCAAACACCTGTTCAGCGGCGGGTTCCTGGGGCTGGACAACATCGGCGTCTTCGACCGCAACCGCCCGCTGCCGACCGGCGGACAGCTGGAGCAGGCCGACGGCACCGCGTGGATGGCGTTCTACTGCGGGACGATGCTCTCGATGGCGCTCGAGCTGGCCAAGGAAGACCCCGCCTACGAGGACATGGCGTCGAAGTTCTTCGAGCACTTCGTCGCGATCGTGGACGCCATGAACACGCTCGGGGGCACCGGCCTCTGGGACGAGCAGGACGGGTTCTATTACGACCAGATCAGCCTGGGCGGCAGGGCGGTGCCGCTGCGCGTGCGTTCGCTCGTCGGGATCGTGCCGCTGCTGGCGGTCGAGGTGCTCGAGAGCGAGACGATCGACAAGCTTCCGGGATTCAAGCGGCGGATGGAGTGGTTCCTGCGGCACCGGCGCGACCTGGCGGGCCTGATCGCGTATATGCAGCCGGACGATCGCGGCGACGGGGACGGGCGCGCGTGCGAGCACCGCCTGCTGGCGATCCCGATCCGCGACCGGCTCGTTCGCGTGCTGCGGTACCTCTTTGACGAGGACGAGTTTCTTTCGCCGTTCGGCGTGCGATCCGTGTCGAAGGTTCACGCCCGCCAGCCGTATGTCTTCCGCGTCGGCGACGAGCTGCACCGCGTGGAATACACGCCGGGCGAATCCACGACCGGGTTGTTCGGCGGGAACTCGAACTGGCGCGGGCCGGTGTGGTTCCCGCTCAACTTCCTGATCGTCGAGGCGCTCGAGCGGTACCACCATTTCTTCGGAGACGCGGCGCTCGTCGAGTTCCCGACCGGGTCGGGGCGGATGATGACGCTGGCCGAGGCCGCGGACGGGCTGCGCCGGCGGCTGGCGAGCCTGTTCCTGCCGGGGCCGGGGGGCGTGCGCCCCGCGCTGGCGGCGGACCCGCTGTTCACGGACGCTCACTCGCGCGGGCTCGTGCTCTTCCACGAGCACTTCCACGGCGACACGGGCCGCGGCCTCGGCGCGTCGCACCAGACCGGGTGGACGGCCCTCGTGACGGAGATGCTGCGGTAGGGCGCGCGACGGCACCCCGGCGTCGGCGATCCGCGTGCTCACTTGATCTCGCGGTACGCGAACTCCACCGGCCCGTTCGGTCCGATGCCCCAGGCCGACAGGACGTAGTCCGGGCGCTCGCCGAGCTTGTTGAAGCGGGCCGCGTCGTCGAAGGGCACGAGGCGCGAGACGATCCGAGCCTCGTCGTTCGGCTGCACCGTCCAGCCTTCCTTGAACTCGATGACCACGTTGTCGTTCGCGGGGACCACGATCGGGACGTTCTTCGATGTCGTCGTGAGCGACACGGCCCAGCGCCGCTCGTCACCGCTGGAGCAGAGCACGATGGCGTGGTACTCGCCGGGCGGGATCCACGCGGCGAACTGGCGGTCGCGCGATCGTTCGCTGGGCGGCTGCGGCTGCGCCGGGCTGTGGAGCGCGCTCGCCGAATAGAGGACCGACCACGAGCCCTGGAGAACGCCGCCGATCTTGGCAAGCCCGAAGAGGCCGGCCGCTCCGGATGCACCGACGGCCACCACCGCGGCGGCTAGCGCTGCGGCACGACGGACCCGCATGTTCATGGCACCCTCCCGGCATCGGGGCGCGGAGCGTCCGCGAGACACTCCGCGGCGGAGGTACGCCCCGGCGTCGCGGGCCGTTCGCCCGCCGACCGGTGTACCGCCCGATCTACCCCGGCGATGTTCGCGGGTGCGCGTCCTGTGGTTCCCGCGCGGGCCCCGCACCCGTCTCGCGAGGCTTGGCCGGGAAGAGCAGCGACGCGCCGACTCCCGACGCGAGCAGGCCGACGACAACCCCGAGCGAGACCGTCGCGTCGATCTTCAATGGGCTGTGGACGAGCAGCATCTTGATCCCCACAAAGAGCAGGATCGCGACCAGCGCCGGCTTGAGGAACCGGAACGCGCCGAGCATGTTGGCGAGAAGGAAGTACAGCGATCGCAGCCCGAGGATCGCGAAGACGTTGGACGTGAGCACGATGAACGGGTCGCCGGTGATGGCGAAGATCGCGGGCACCGAGTCCACGGCGAAAACGAGGTCGGTAAACTCGACCATGAGCAGGGCCAAGAAGAGCGGCGTCGCGGCCCGGACAAGCCTGCCGCCGGGGCCCGGAACCCGGGTGAAGAACTTCTGCCCGTCGTAGTGGGACGTCACGGGCCAGATCTTGCGGACGGCTCGCACCAGGATGTTCTTGTCGGGGTGGACGCCCTCGCTCCCCGCGAAGGCCATCTTGACGGCCGTCAGGATCAGGAACCCGCCGAAGACGTAGGTGATCCAGCCGAACCGCTGGATGAGCACGGCCCCGAGCGCAATCATCCCGCCGCGCATCACGAGCGCGCCCAGGATGCCCCAGAAGAGCACGCGGTGCTGGTACTTGGGCGGCACCGCGAAGTAGGAGAAGATCACGGCGATGACGAAGAGGTTGTCCACCGAGAGCGACCACTCGATTACGTACCCAGTGAGGTAGTGCTCCGCGGCGGTGAGGCCGCCGATCGTCGCGGTCTCCCCCGGCTTGCCGACGACCGGCACGCCCAGGCCCAGGCCCAACCAGTGCCGCTCGTACCCGAAATAGACGAACACACTGAAGGCCAGAGCGCAGCCGACCCAGACCGCGGACCAGGTAGCGGCTTCCTTGGCCGACACCACGTGGGCCGAGCGGTGGAAGACACCCAGGTCGAGCGCCAGAAAAACGACCACGAGCAGGATGAACCCCGCGTAGAACCAGGCGATGCCCGGTTCGGCGGCGGCCTGGGAGAGCGTGAGCAGCGAGGATGCGGCGCGATCCATCGGGGAGGGTCCTTGCGTCGCGAAGACAACCGGACCGCGGAACGCGTCGACGGCGCGCCCCCGGCCTGTGTTGGTCTTGCGCTTTGCGTCGCAACGCAAGGAGCGGCCGAGGGCGACGGCGATCCGTCACCCCGTACTGACGACCGGCTCCGCCCGCGTGCGAACCGACCATCGGTCCAGACGCGGGAGGCTACTCCCCAGCACTCGAACGGAGTCAGCGTAGGCGCTGCCGCTGCAACCGGGAAGCCATGCGACGGTGTCGGCGGCCATTGGCGTCGCGCCTTGCGCCGCCGCAGCCCGGGTTGCCATATATATGGCTATATGGTACCATACGGGCATATGAAAACGACCGTGGAAATCCCGGACGCGTTGCTGGAGCAGCTTCGTCGGCGCGCCGGCCGAGAGAAAACCACGCTCCGGGCCCTGATCCATGCGGCCCTCCGCCAGTTCCTCGGCGCCCGCACCAAAGGCAATGGGAAGTTCAAGCTCAAGGACGGCTCGGTCCGCGGCGAAGGGTTGGCTGCGGGCGTCCGCGAGGGCGACTGGGATCAGATCCGGTCGATGGCCTATGAGGGTCGAGGCGGGTGATCGCGGTTGATACCAACATCCTGATCTACGCGCACCGGACGGACTCGGTATGGCACGAGCACGCGGCCGCGTGCATCCGCCGTCTAGCCGAAGGAACGGCGCCCTGGCTGATTCCGTGGCCGTGTCTCCACGAGTTCCTCGCCATTGTGACTCACCCACGGGTCTTCAAGCCACCGAGCACGCCGGAGGAAGCGGTGCGCCAAGCCGACTACTGGCTGGAATCTCACTCGGTCGTGGTCGGGGGCGAATCCCCGATGCACTGGGGGACGATTCGGGCGTGTGTACGCGCCGCGAAAATCACCGGGCCCCTGGTGCATGATGCGCGTGTCGCCGCGATCTGCATCGATCACGAGGTCGAGGCGCTGTGGTCGGCCGACCGCGACTTCTCCCGGTTTTCAGCGCTCCGGGTCGTCAATCCGCTGGTGGTCTGATCGCGCTCGGCGTCGCGACACGATGCGTGCGCTCGTACCGGAAGATCGTCCGCCATATCAGGAGCCCGCATACCCATCCGCACAACCCCATCGCCGCTACAACCGCGCCCGGCACCCCAAACCGAATGAGATCCTCGGCGTCGCCGACAGGCATGACGACCGCCGAACCGAGATAGACGCCGTTGGCAACGAAGCAGTAGCCCGCGAAGAACCGTGCGGTCCGCGCGATTCTGCGGCGGGCTCGCCGCACCGCTTGCGCGACGATCAACGGAAAGCACGTTCCCCAGATCGCTCCTCCCCAGGCGACGAACTGCGGGTGCGGATTCGGGGCGACGTCGGTCCGCGAGAACTCCAACGGGTGCAGAACGACTCGCTCAACGCGCCCGCCGCTCAGCCACGCGTGCAGCACGTGGCCCGACTCGTGAACGGCCGTCATCGGGTACCAGCATGCGACAAGCCCCGCGACAAAGAGCGCCCATCGGCGGATCGGTTGATCGCGTCCGTTCCGCATGGCCCGCTTACACCGCGACCGCCTTGACGTTCGGCCCCACGATGAACTCCGCCTCGGTCTTCGCCTTCACTTCGTCCGCGGTGACGCCCGACGCGACCTCGGTCAGGACAAATCTCCCGCGGGCCGCGTCGAGCTCCATCACGCACAGGTCGGTGATGAGCATGTGGACGCAGCGCTGGCCCGTGAGCGGCAGCGAGCACGCCTTGACGAACTTCGCCCCGCCGTCCTTCGCGTTGTGCTCCATCGTCACGACCACGCGGCGCACACCCGCGACCAGGTCCATCGCCCCGCCCATGCCCTTGACCATCTTGCCCGGGATCATCCAGTTGGCGATGTCCCCGTCCTGGCTGACCTGCATGGCCCCGAGGATGCACATGTCGATGTGCCCGCCGCGGATCATCGCGAACGAATCGGCCGACGAGAAGTAGCTCGCGCCGCGGCGGGCCGTGATCGTCTGCTTGCCAGCGTTGATGAGGTCGGGGTCCACGCCGGCGCTCTCGTACTCGCCGACGCCGCCCTCCACCGGGAACGGCCCGATCCCCAGCAGCCCGTTCTCCGATTGCAGCCACACGTCCATCCCCGGCGGGATGTAGTTGGCGACGAGCGTGGGCATCCCGATGCCGAGGTTGACGATGTAGCCGTCGCGGAGCTCACGGGCAGCGCGGCGTGTGATCTGCTCGCGGGTCAGGGGCATGGCGTCGGTTCCGGGGTGAAGAGACCGCGCGACCGGGCGACGGGCCGATCGTGCCGCATGATACCGCGAGATTCGGCTTCGGCGCGCGAACCCGCGATGACGCGCGCCGGGCACACGGCCTCAGGCGGCCTGCTTCGCCGGTTCCCGGTCCGCCTCGACAAACCGCAGACCCGCGACATAGCGGCCTTGCGACGCTTCGGCGACCCGCGCCACACGTGCCGGAAGGAGCCCGGTCCTCCCATCGCGCCCGGGCAGGTCGATCTCAAGCCGATCATCGAGGCTCAGCGGCCACGGGGTGCGGAGCTGGATGCCCGTCGCCGAAACGTCCACTACGAGAGCCGGAAACGGCTCGCCGACGGCGACGGGGCAGGGCCGACCCTGCGTGACGAACACCACCCGCGCCACGGTATTGCACGGCGTGCGCGGGTTCGCGCGCCGGTCGCCGCCCTTGGCCGCGGACGGGCCGGGCGCTCCCGAGACCTCGCAGTACGGCAGGAACCCGGCGAGCGACAGCCGCGCCGGCACCATGGCCGGGTCCGCCGCGCGCTCGGGGGCACGGGCGAGAAGCCGCTCGACGATCTCGCACCACACGGTCAGGATGCCGGGGTCGAAGTGCGAACCGACGCCCTCGGCCATGAGCGCCGGAGCCTGGCGCGGCGTGAGCGCCTTGCGGTAGAGGCGGCTGGAGGTGAGCGCGTCGTAGACGTCCGCGACGGCGCACACGCGGGCCGCGAAGCCGATCCGCTCGCGCGGCAGCTCGTTGGGGTAGCCCTTGCCGTCGAGCCGCTCGTGGTGGTCCCGCGTCATCTCCAGAACGACGGCCGGGACGCCCGGGTGCTCGCGCAGCTCCGCGTACCCGAGGCGCGGGTGGGCGCGGACGATCTGCCACTCCCGGGGCGTGAGCTTCCCGACTTTGTTGAGGATCGTGTGGGGCACGCCGCGCTTCCCCACGTCGTGCAGGAGCCCGCCCTGGATGATCGCGGGGAGCGCGGCCTGATCGGCCGGACGCAGGGCGCGGTACAGGAGCCCGCACCCGACGCTGACGTTCACCATGTGCGACGCGGTGTAGAAATCGTGGGCGGACATCTCCATGAGGAACGTGAAGGCGTCCTCGTGGCGCGTGGCCCAGTCGCCCAGGTGCCGGCTGACCTCGGCGACGGCGTCCACGGCTTCGGGCTGGCCGGGTCCCGCGAGCACGTCCTCGACGAGCCCCGCGCACGCGGCGCGGACCTGCCCGGCGTGCCGCTCCGGGTTCGGGGCCACGTTCGCGAGCAGGGAGGTGAGGCGCGTGCCGAGCATCCGGCGGTAGGCGCCGTGGTCTTCGGCACGGACGTAGACCGAGTTCACGCCGCTCTCACGAAGGCGTGCGGCCACGTCCGTCGAGAACGCGATGCCTGTGGAGCGGTACAGCACGGGCGCGGCCTTCGGATCGTGGCGCAGAAAAAGCGGCATCCGCAGCGTGCCGTCTCCGAGCGAGTCCGGATCGATCGGGATGTACCGACAGCCCTCGTGAGAGAACGCCGTGCCGCGCGGCGCGGGCTGTCCGGCCTCCGGAGCGCGCATCCCCCAGAGTTCGGGGAGTGGCCGAGTCAAGTTGAGCGCTTCCGGGCGGGCCGGAATGTCATTTCAGGGGCCATCCGAGCTCATGACGTTCGTGACGGTTGTGCGGCCGGCGCGGCGCTGGGGCGATAATCGTCGGCGGGAGTGCCCAGCGTCGGAACACGAGGGACCGGACGATCAGGAGTCGCACGCCGCGTCGGCGAGGGCCCTCAGGTCCGGCACGTCGATGTCCGGCGTGGCGTCCGGCGCGGGAACCGTTGCCCCGCCGCCGGCCTTCGTCGAGCCGCGGCGGACCCACACGGATTTCAGGCCGAGCTCGCGCGCGGGCCTGATGTCGTGGTACAGGCTCTGTGCGACGTGGACGACCTGTTCGCGCGGGAGGTCGAGCAGCGCGAGCATCACCTTGAAGTTGCGCGGCGCGGGCTTGTATGAGCGGCAGTACTGCGCGGTGACGACGCGGTCCGGGTCCACGCCGAGCTTCGGGGCGACGCCCTCGAACAGGTCGTCGTCCACGTTCGAGATGATGTTGATGGTGAAGCGTTCGGCGAGGCGCTGGAGCGCCGCCGCGGTGTCCGCGAACGCGGGCCAGCGCTTCATCGAGTCGGGGAGGCGGTCGAGCTCGCGCTCCACCAGCTCGCACTCGAACGCCCGCCCGAGCCGCCCCATCACGTTCCGCAGCACGTCGCGGTAGGGCCGGTACTCCCCCGCCTCTTCCTCGGCTTCAAGGCGCGCGAACCGCTCAAGGATCGCCTCGTCCGTCGCGCGCACGCCGTGAACCGAAAGGACGGGCCGCACCGCCTGGAGGATGCCGGTCTCCCAGTCGATGAGCGTGCCGAAGCAGTCGAAGGTCAGCGCACGCACGGGGGTGAAGTCGATCATCGCGGATTCTTGGTCGCCCGGGCGGACGCCGAGCCTGAGCGAGATTTCGAGCGAAGGCTCGGATGCGACGACGGCTACCAAGCCTGAGCACGGAACACCGGGGTTCACGGATCCGAGGCTTCGTCGGTCGGCGCGGCGACCCTCCTCAGCCTCGGCGTCCGCGCACGCGCTGGAGCAGGGTGATCTTGAGCATCACGGATCCGACGATAAAAACTGGGACGCCGACCGCCCCGATGATGACGGAACGGATCATCCGTCGCGACACTCCTTCCTCAGTACCGTCCGGCTGGCCCATGGGATCATCAAATGTGCCTTGGTAGAGCCCCATGAGCTCGACGACGGCCGCGCCGAAGCCGTAGAGCATCACGGCGCCGCCGAGCAGGACGAGGATGAGGCCGAGCATGGTGCGCACGCCAACCAGTCTATCGCGTGCTGGAGGATCCGTCGGAGGGCGTCGACGGAGGGCCACGATTCAGCCAGCTCACGAGCGTGAACAGAAAGAGCACGCATGCGCTCATGCCGACGTGCCCGGCGAGGCCAAGTCCGTACAGAAGCGTCGCGAATGCACGCGGATCGTCGGGGCCCTTTCCGAACTCGCTCGCGACGACAACCGAGGTGAACGCAACGACCGAGGCGTACGCCACAAACAGGCTGATCAGCATCATCGTGCGGCGATGCCAAGACGCTTCATCGCGCGCCCGCTCGGCCGGAGTTGTCCCCACTGGACCGAGGATGGTGGCCATGAACAGTGCAAATGCCCATCCCGCAATGGACCATCCGAGCAGAAGGCACGCAGCCGCGACAAGCCACACCCCCCCTTCCGCGCGCCGGCGCCGCGCAATGACGATGGGCGCGACAAGGTACATGATCGCAAGGGCCGCGAACACACCCCAGAGGTAGGGAAGATCAAGCCCGGCCATACTTGCGTGCCTGATCCTCCGTGAGGAAGCACCCGAGGGTTCGTTCGCGGAGTCGCTCAGCCTCGGCATCCGCACTCGGAGCGTCGCCGACCTACGCCTTCCGCACCGTCCGCTGCTCGATCCGCTTCTCGCTGACCGTCTGCACGATCCGGTCCACGTAAGAACCCGGCGTGTGGACGTGGTCGGGGTCGATCGCGCCCAGCGGCACGACGTCTTCAACCTCCGCGATCACGAACGCCGCGGCCTGGGCCATCATGGGGTTGAAGTTGCGGGCGGTCCTGCGGTACACGAGATTACCGAACTCGTCGGCCTTGTGAGCCTTGATCAGGGCGAGGTCGGCGTACAGCCCTGTCTCCAGGACGTACTCGCGCCGCGAGGCGTGCTCCGGCCCGCGCGGCGGGAGGCGGTCCTTCATCTGCGGGTATGTGCCCGACGCGGCCACGGGCGTGCGGTTGTGGAAAGCCGTGTCGTCGCTGGGGCGGCAGAACTCGCGTATTTCCTTCCCCGCGGCGACCGGGGTGCCGACGCCGGTGGCCGTGTAGAACGCGGGGATGCCCGCGCCGCCGGCGCGGATGCGCTCCGCGAGCGTGCCCTGGGGGTTGAACTCGACCTCGAGCTCGCCCTTGAGGAACTGCTGCTCGAAGGTCGCGTTCTCGCCGACGTAGCTGGAGATCATCTTCCTGATCTGTCGCGTCTGCAAAAGCAGACCCAGGCCCCAGTCGTCCACGCCCGCGTTGTTGCTGATGCAGGTGATCTGCTTCACGCCCGAGTCGCGCAGCGCGATGACGAGCTGCTCCGGGATGCCGCAGAGGCCGAAACCCCCGACCATCACGGTCATGCCGTCGCGGATGACGCCGCGGGTCTTCAGGTCGGCCATCGCGGCCACAGCGGTTTCGTAGCGTTTGCGGATCATTCGTGCGGCGCCGTGCGCGGGCCTCCGTCCCCGATCCCGTGCCGCCTATTCCTTCCCGCTCACCAGCACGAACGCACGGTAGCTCCCGCTGGGCAACTGCACGACGGTGTACCGCTCGGTCTGGACGCCTTCGGCGGCGCGCCCCAGCTCCGTGCGGAGGCTGAGCCCCGCGGCCTCCAGCGCGTCCATGCGTGCTTCGACCAGGCCCACGTCCTCGCCGAGGGCGGTGACGCGGATCCGACCGTCGGACCGCTCCGGGGCGGCGAGCCACCATGCGGGGCGGAACTCCTCAACCGTCACGGGCCTCGGCGGGGCCACCGGCGCGACGCGGGGCCGATCGGCGTTGGCGGCCATGATCGCCGGGACGTCGTCCTCGACGGGCTCGACGCGCCCGACGCGCGGCTCGCCCGAATCGGGCGCGGATCGCCCGGCGGGCGCGTCCGGCGTGCGGCGCGAGGCCGCGCCGGGGTCGCGTCCCGCGCAACCGGCCAGAACCACTCCCGCCGCGGTCGCCGCCCATGCCGTCCACTGATGCCTGTTCATGCCCACAGGTTAGCCCCGTCTCCCCCGCCACTGCGTGTCGTCGTCTCTCGCTCAGAACAACGCCTGCTGTTCGCGCACGTCCTTGACCCGCGTGGCGATCGCCTCGAGCTCCTGCTTCATGTCCTTGACGTCCTTGAAGTCCAGGTACTCGCTGGCGAAGCGGAAGTACGCAACGTCGTCGACAGCCCGCAGGCGCGTCATCACGCGCTCGCCGATCGTCCGCGAATCCACCTCGCGCTCGAACTCGCGGTGCAGTTCTTCCTCGACCTCGTCCACCACTTTCTGGCGCACGGGTTCGGGGATCGGCCTCTTGCCGCACGCCGCGTGAATCCCCGCGAGGATGTTCTCGCGGTCGAAGGGTTCGCGCCGGCCGTCGCGCTTGACGACGATGAGCCGGGCCGTCTGCTCGACGCGCTCGTAGGTCGTGAATCGCTTTGAGCACTTCAGGCACTGGCGGCGGCGACGGATGACGCGCCCGCCGTCGCTCGACCGGCTGTCGATCACCTTGTCGTCGTTGTGCCCGCAGTACGGACAGATCACGCGGCGGCTCCCACGGCCCGAGGGGTAGGTGCCGGTCCCCACCGACACCCCACGGGTATGGTCGCTCATGGAGCCGCGGTCGTCAAATGAGCGGGCGGGTGCGGGCTGCTGGAGCCCTCACCAGCACGGATTCGATGCAGGACATCCAGCGCATTGTGTGTCCGAGCCGCCGGTCAGCGCGGGCCTTCCTTGAGCACCCGCACCAGCTCGTCCATCTTGGCGATCGCCTGGGCCGCGGCCTCGACCTGCTCGGCCGATCCCTGCACGATCACCGAGTTGCGCATATGGTCGCTCAGGATCTTCAGCCCCGAGCCGTCCACGCTCGCGGCCACCGCCTGCACCGCAGTGTGGACGGCGTCGGCCGAGGTGTGCATCAGCGGGATCGCGCGGAAGGTGGGCTCCACGGGCAGGAGCTGCTCGGCCAAAACCTGCTCGAGGAACCTCCCCGCGAGCGGCATCGTCGGACGGACGTTGACGGTGAGCTCCGGGCTGAGCATCACCTGGTCGCTTCGACGGATCGCCCCCCGGCGCTGCTCGAGCCTGACCAACGGATCATCCGCGGCCGGAGCATCGTTCCCCGCGGCGTCGGCCCGCGGCTGGGGCTCGGGCGAGAGCTGGGCGATGAACCACTTCACGCCCTCGTGGAACCTCGGCGGCGCCTGGACGAAGAGCCGCGGGCCGACGATGGTCATCGTCGCCAGATCGCCCCCGTTCTGCTTCCAGCCGTCGGGATCGACGAACTGGGTGATCACCTGGACCAACTCCCCGCAGTCCACGCCCGCGGCGGCCACCGGCTCGATGTCATAGGCCGCCAGAACCGACTCGCGGCGGTCGAAGTATGCGCGGGTGGCTACAACGATCACACCGTCTTCGGTCCGATGGTCGAGGGCCGCGTCGCCCTGCCCGGCCGCGGCCAGGGCGTCGTTGAGCGCGTCGAACGCGCCCTCGATCGCGCCCGGCGGCACATGGACATTGAGCCTGGCTTCGCGATCGAGGCCGGCCTCGCCCAGGCTCGCCCAGCGCACCGTCATCGGCGTCTTCAAGCCGTCGGTGAGCAGGTTGAAGACGTCCTCGAGGCTCGCGTCGTTCGCCGTGATCGACGGGGATTTCGGGCCCGCGTCCCGCGGGGCCCGGGTCGCGGGCTGGTAGACCTGATGGCGCACCGCCGGGGCGCCCGCCTCCACGCCGCCCGGACGGGAAACCGCCACCACGCTCAGGACCATCGCCCCCCCGGCCGCTGACAGCATCGCCATGTTCATCGCTAATCTCCTTCGATGTCCGCGACCGGCGGCGCGGAACCTGCGGGCGAGCGTTGCCGCGCCGCCCAGTTCCGCGACGGCCCGGCGGACCGCCTCGTGTTCGTCCACACCCTCGACCAGCATGTCCCGCACCCGCTCGCGCAGGTGCGTCTCGATCTCATCGCGGATGTCCCGCGCATCGTGTTCAGGAAGGTTCAGCAGGCGCGCGAACAGGTCCAGCCAGGTGGCGATCGCGTCGTCGTCGCGGGCGACCTGAGCAGACGGCGGCGCGGGCGGCGGTGAAGGCGGGACCGTCGGCGGGTGGGTCGCGATCACGACGACGCCTCCTCGCCGGTGCGCCCGGTCAGGGCGTCGATGAGCGCGCGATAGCGGCGGTGGGCGGCCAGACGCTGGTCCAGACGCTTTCGGCCCTTGGGCGTCAGCCGGTACCACTTGCGGCGGCGGCCCTCGCCCTCGCCCTCCTCGGCCCGCACGGTCTCCCACGACCCGGCCACGAGCCCGCCCGACTCGAGCGACTTGAGCAGCGGGTAGAGCACGCCCGGCCCGAGCCGCACCTGCCCCTCGGAGCGGGCGGCGACTTCCTTCAGGATGCCGTAGCCGTGGCGGGCGCCCTCGGCCAGGAGGGAGAGGACCACCAGTTCGATGGATTCCCTGGGCTCGTTGCGCCAGACCACGGGGTTGCTCCCGGGCGGGTTCGCGGACCCGCTCTAGGGCCAATATATCGCGTCCAGATATATTCGTCAAGCGCCGCCCTGAAGTTCGGGAAAACTCCTCGGTCCCTCGCGGAGGACACGGATGAGCGACTGGGAGGCAGGGCCGTTCGTGCGGAGCCACCACTGCTGGCCGATGCGGCGTCCGGGGCCTACGGTTGGGTCATGAGCCCGGCCACGCGCAGCACGACGACGACGACCGCTCGCTCCGGGTAGGCTGGACCCGCGAGCGAGACGTAGCACCCTGCGAAGCCCGGCCGAACGAGCCGGGCTTCTTTATTCTCATCAGACTTCAAAGGGCCTTTCGCCATGGCCAAGCAACCCGTTTGTCTCGTCTGCCAGAAGGACATGCAGCCCGGGTTCCTGACCGATCTCGGGCACCTCAACTCCATCCATCTGCCGCGATGGTGCGGGGGCGAGCCCGAATCGAGCTTGTGGACGGGGGAAGCAAAGTCCTCTCAGCTCAAGCGGGGCCTGAAGGTCACGGCCTATCGCTGCCCCGAATGCCACGCACTGCGCCTGTACGCGTTCGATCAGACGTGACCGCGTCCCGGCCTCGACGCCTGCCGCGGCGTGTGCCGCCGCAATCGATGTGCTGCTTTGCTGATCTCATGCTTTGGTGCTCCGCTGATCTGACCCTCTTCCCAGGACCCACTCATGCCCACCGTCACCCTTCCCGACGGCAAGACCAAGAGCTTTGACAAGCCCGTGACCGGGCTGGAAGTGGCTGCCTCCATCGGCGCCGGGCTCGCCAAGGCCGCGCTGGCGGTGAAGGTGGACTATGGGTCGGGCTTCGAGGCCCGCGACCTGTCGCACGTGATCGATCGGGACGCGAAGGTCGCGCTCATCACGTCGGCCAAGCCCGGCCAACCCACCAGCCCCGAAGCGCTGACCCTGATTCGGCATTCGGCCGCGCATGTGATGGCGGAGGCGATTCAGGACGTGATCGGCAAGGACGTGCTGCTGGCGTATGGACCGCCGACCGACACCGGGTTCTTTTACGACATGTACGTGCCGGAGGGGAAGAAGCTGTCGAGCGACGACTTTGACAAGATCAACCAGCGGATGGCGGCGATCATCGGGGAGAATCGTGCCTTCGCTCGCGTGGATGTACGATCGGACGAGGGACTGCGGAAGCTGCGTGCTGAAGGGAACAAGTACAAGCTGGACAACGCGGAGCGGGCGCTCGGCATTCCCAGTTCCGTCTACGTCAGCGGCAAGCCCGTCGCACAGGGTGCACCGGCCGGAGAGCATCGCCCTGAGAGTCTGTCGTTCTACGCCACCGGCGTCCCCGGCCAGAACTGGGAAGACTTGTGCCGCGGGCCGCACGTGCCGAGCACCGGCCGGATCGGCGCTGCGCGCGTTATGTCGCTCGCGTCGAGCTACTGGCACGGGGACGAGAACTCCGACCGCCTCACCCGCGTTTACGGCACCGCCTTCGCCACTCAGGAAGAGCTCGACGCGTACCTCAAGCAGCAGGACGAGGCCAAGCACCGCGACCATCGCGTGATCGGCAGGGCCCTGCGGCTGTTCCACATCGACGAGGACGTGGGGCAGGGGCTCATTCTCTGGACCCCCAACGGCTCGATTGTGCGCAAGGAACTCCAGAACTTCATCGGGTCGGAGCTGAAGAAGCAGGGGTACACCGAGGTCTTCACGCCGCACATCGGGCGGCTGGAACTCTACAAGACCAGCGGGCACTTCCCCTACTACAAGGACAGCCAGTTCGCGCCGATCATCGAGCGCAACGCCCTCGAGGAGCTCTCGAAGGCGGGCTGCACCTGCGCCGAGATGATGAACCGCGTCGAGGCCGTGAGCGCACGGCTGGCCGCGGGGATCAATGAGCGGACCAAGGCGCAGACCATCGCCGCGGACCGCGTGAAACCCGACGACCAGCTGATCGAGGGGTTCATGCTCAAGCCGATGAACTGCCCGCACCACGCGAAGATCTTCGCGAGCGCGCCGCACTCGTACCGCGACATGCCGGTGCGTCTGGCTGAGTTCGGCACTGTCTATCGCTGGGAGCAGTCGGGCGAGCTCAACGGCCTGACCCGCGTCCGCGGCTTCACCCAGGACGACGCGCACCTCTTCTGCACCGAGGACCAGATCCCCGCGGAGATCCAGGGGTGCCTGGAACTGGTGAAGGTGATCTTCCGCGTGCTGGGGATGAAGGAGTACCGCGTGCGGGTCGGTCTGCGCGACGCGAACGCGGCGAAGTACACCGGGGCGAGGGAGAGCTGGGACAAGGCCGAGGCGGCGTGCATCGCCGCGGCCGAGTCGCTCGGCGTGCCGTTCAACAAGGAGCAGGGCGAGGCCGCGTTCTATGGACCCAAAATCGACTTCGTGGTCAAGGACGTGATCGGTCGCGAGTGGCAGCTCGGGACCGTGCAGGTCGATTACAACATGGCGCTGCGGTTCGACCTGTCGTACATCGGGCCGGACAATCAGGCCCATCGTCCGGTGGTGATCCACCGCGCGCCGTTCGGCAGCATGGAGCGGTTCTGCGGCGTGCTGATCGAGCACTTCGCGGGGGCGTTCCCGGCGTGGCTCGCGCCGGAGCAGGTCCGCGTGCTGCCGATCAGCGAGAAGAGCGAGGGGTACGCGCGCCGGGTGCTGGCGGCGCTGCAGGAGGCGGGGGCGCGGGCAACCCTCGACGCGAGCGGCGAGCGGATCCAGGCGAAGATCAAGGCCGCGACGGAGTGGAAAATCCCGTACCTGCTGGTGGTCGGCCCGCGGGACGAGGAGAAGAGCGAGGTCTCGGTCCGTGCCCGCGGCGTACAGAGGGACCTGGGAGCGATGGGGCTGGGCGCGTTTGTGGCCGCGCTGCGGGGAGAGATCGAATCCCGCGGCGAAACCCGGGCCGTCGCGGTGCCCGAAGAACCGCGCGCGTAAGCAAACGGCTTGTCAGTCGGCCCTCCGCGCGGTACCTTCCCTCTACGCAACGCGGAGCCGCACGCATGGCCTCACTCGTCGTCGTTTCCGGGCCCAACGAGGGCAGCTACTACCCGCTGGGCACGCGCACGGTGGTGATCGGGCGCGACGAGGGCGCGACCATCCAGGTCACGGATGAGAAGGTAAGCCGCAAGCACGTGCAGGTGCGCAAGACGGACAAAGGCGGGTACGTGGCGCTGGACATGAAGAGCGCGAACGGCACGCGGATCAACGGGCGTGGGCTCACCACCGAGATCGAGCTGGTGGACGGCGACGAGCTGGAGATCGGTGCGTCGCGCGTGGTGTTCTACACGCGCGAGTTCCCCGACCGCGAGAGCGCGTTCGGGCACTGGAAGAAGGCCGGGCAGCGCGGTCGGCCGACCATCCCGCAGGCATGACCCCGACGGCGTGATCGCGCGTGCGGGCGTCGCGCCCGTCATCCCCTCGGATGGAACTTGCGGTGGACGCTCTTGAGGCGCGAGCGGTCCACGTGGGTATAGATCTGCGTGGTGGCGATGTCGGCGTGCCCGAGAAGCTCCTGCACGACGCGCAGGTCCGCGCCGCCCGCGAGCAGGTGCGTGGCGAAGCTGTGGCGGAGCATGTGGGGGTGGACGCCGGTCATGCCCGCGGCGGCCGCCGCACGCTTGACGATCTGCCAGACGGCAACGCGCTCGATCGGTCGGCCGGTGCGCGAGAGGAAGAGACGACCCGATTCGCGCGGCGCGTTCCGCGCGAGGATTGGCCTGCACTCGTCCAGGTATCGGTCGATCGCGGCCCGCGCGGGCTTGCCCGCCGGAACGAGACGCTGCTTGTTCCCCTTGCCCGTGACGCGGACGACGCCGAGGGTCGCGGCGTAGTCGTTGATGCCGAGCCCGGCGGCTTCCGAGGCCCGCAGCCCGCTGGCGTACATGAGTTCCAGCAGCGCCCGGTCGCGCAGGTGCAGCCTGAGTGGATCGCCGGCGGGCCGCACCTCCGCCACCGCCTTCGCGTCGTGCCGCTCCCTCGTCCCCTCTTCGATCAGCCCCTTGAGCTGCCGCGGCGAGAGCACGTCGGGCAGGTTCTTCCACCGCGTGGGCCGGTCGAGGATGTCGGAGGGGTTCTCCGCCAGGTGTCCGCGCCCCACCAGCCAGCGGCAGAAGACGCGGATGGTCGCCAGATGACGCAGGACCGACGACCCCGCCATGCCGCGTCGGCTCTTGAGGCCGGCCAGGTGCGTGGTCAGGTGGCGCGGCGTGATGCCCGCGGGCGTCGTGACCCCCGCGGCCGAGAGGTCGGCGAACAGGTCGAGCAGGTCGCGGTCGTACGCGGCGATGGTGTTGCCGGCCGCGCCGCACTCGATGCGGAGGAAGGTCAAGAAATCGTGCCGGACGGGTTCGAAGGGCCCGGCGTCGTGCGGGAGCCGCGGGCGACGGCCGCGACGGGCCGGGGCACGGGGTTGGCGTCGTGATCTTACGGCGGCGGACACGGCACGCCATTCATCGGCCTGTCGCGCCGCGCCCGGCCAGTTGCCCGTTGCTCAATGCGGATGGCTCAAAAAAAACCGCCCCGGTCTTTCGACCGGGGCGGGTTGCGGACTTGCCGTCTCTCAGCGCTCGGGGTTTAGCCGAGGAGCTGGAGGACGGTCTGAGGCTGGGTGTTGGCCAGGGCCAGGACGTTGGTCGAGGCGGAGACCAGGATCTGCGACCGCGTGAGCTGGGCGGTCTCGGCGGCGAAGTCGGCGTCGCGGATGACGCTCTCGGCGGCCGCGGTGTTCTCGGCGGAGATCCCCAGGCTGCGGATCGTGGCGCCGACCGTGTTCTTCTGGAAGGCGCCGAGCCGGCCGCGGAGGGCCGAGACCTGCTCGATGGCCTCGCTGATGACCTTCTGGGCGCCGTTCAGATCGGTGCCGGCGACGACGTTGAAGTCCTTGCCGGACCCCAGGTCGTCGAGGAACCCGACATCGCTGTTGCCCAGCTTGCGGGTGGCCACGTCGCTGACGCCCATGCTCACCTTGCCGGCGATGTCGACCTTCGCCGCGAGCTGGAAGTCGGCGCCGCCGCCGCTGATGTCGAAGGCGTCGACGGCCGCGAGCGACTGGGCCGTGGTCGTGTCGAGCGTGACGGAGACGTCGAGGAAGTCGGTGTTGATGCGGGCGGTCTTGCCCTTGCTGGTGGCCGCGATGCCGTTGATCGTGGCGCCGAGGTCCACGCCCTCATCCGTGATGCCGTTGTCGGAGGTGGCGAACGTCGTCGCGCCGCTGGTCTGCGACGCGTTGAAGTTGGCCGCAGCGAGCTGGAAGATGCCGTCGCCGGCGGCGCCGCCGTCGTCCGTCACGGTCACGGTGACGAACTCATCCGAGCCGAAGCTGTCGCTGGTAAGCTTGATGCCGGTGCCCGAGGCGGTCGCGGTGACGCCCGTCACGTCGGTGAACGAGTTGATCGCGGCCTCGATGCTGGCGAGCGTGGTGCCGGAGCTGAAGGTCAGTTCGCGGCTGCCGAGGCTGCCGGCGATCTCGAACGTGAACGAGGACGTCGCGTTCAGGTCGATCGCGGCGCCGTCGAACGACAGGAACAGGCCGGCCTGCTGGGCCGAGCCGGTGACGACGACGTCCACGGCGAGGGAGTCGCCGCTGAACTTGGCGCCGTTGACGCGGTAGTCGGTGACGCCGGAGTCCACGTTCTCGACCTTGTAGTCGAAGTTACCGTTCAGGAGCTTGATGCCCTGGAACGACGTCGATGACGCGATGCGGTCGATGGTCTGGAGGATCGAGTCGATCTGGAGCTGGTTCGCCTCACGCTCCGCGTCGGACAGGCCGGCCTTGCTGGCCGTCGCCGTCACGAGGCCCTGGAGCTCGGTGAGGAGGCTCGAGACCTCCTGCAGGCCGCCTTCGGCGATGTTCACGACCTGGTCGGCGCGCTCGGCGTTGGAGATGGCGGCGCCGATGGCCTTCATATCCGACCGCAGGTTCTCCGACGCGATCAACCCGGCGGGGTCGTCCTTGCCGCGGTTGATCTTGAGACCCGTGCTCAGCCGTTCGAGCGACCGGGTCAGCCCCACGCTGTTCAACCCCAGGACGCGCTGGGCGATGAGCGACGTGACGTTCGTATTGATGCGACTCATGCGAGACCTCCATGCCTGTGCTTCAACGGCCCTCGTGTCGCCCCTGGTGTGAGGGGTCGCCGAAGCCGTCCGCCGTTCAGCCGGCGGAGCTGGATCTTCCGGAGCGTCCGTGCCTCTTGGCCCGCTCCTGCCCGGTGTCCGCTCCGGGCCGATCCAATGACGGGTGTGCCACCCGTTCGGGGTCCAGCATCGGTTGAGCTTGGGGGGGAGTTGAGCGATGGGAGGGCAAGCGGCCGGTTTTCGGGCCGGCGCACGAAAAAAAGACCCCCCGCCACTGGGGGCCGGGGGGTCGGACGCGGCGTCGGATGGAGGGTCCGGGGAGGTCCCCGGCGTGTTATCGCCTACCCGAGGAGCTGCAGCACCTGCTGCGACTGCTGGTTCGCCAGCCCGAGCACGGTCGTGCCGGCGCTGGTGAGGATCTGCGCCCGGGTGAGCTGGCTGGTCTCGTACGCGAAGTCCGCGTCACGGATCACCGACTCGCTGGCGCTGAGGTTCTCGAACGCGGCCTGGAGCGAGCGCACGTTGGTCTGCAGGACGTTGCGCTCGAACGCCCCCAGCCGCCCGCGGAGGATCGAGACCTCGTCGATCGCGGACTCGAGGATCTCGCTCGACGAGGCGAAGTCGCTGCGGGCCACGCTCGTCGAGATGCTGTTCGCCTGCCCGGACTTGAGGGAGTTGAGGAACTGCAGGGAACCGCTGATGAGCGTCCCGCCGAGGCTCGACGCCGCGATCGACTGGACCGCGACGTTGGTCTGCTGCTGGGCGGTGACCTGCGGCCCGAGCTGGAAGAGGGCGCCGCCGCCGGTGATGTAGAAGTTTGTCTCGGGCGAGGTGGGGTCGGTGGCGAACGCCTCGGTGAGGGCGAGCTTGAGGCTCAGGGCGGGCGAGTTGACCGAGAGCGACAGCCCGTCGCCGGTGGCGAGGGTGCCGTTGACCAGGGCGCTGACGTTCCGCCCCGCGTCCTGCTTGCCGGCCGTGAGGTCCCCGGCCGTGATCATCGTGGTCCAGTCGAAGGGCGGGAAGCTCGGGAGCTGCGCCGCGTCGGCGAACTTGTAGGTCTGGAAGTAGTCCTGGCTGGGGTCAGGGCCGCCCAGTCGCTCGACCTGGACGAAGGTATCGGACCCGTACTCCGACGAGCGGAACACGAGGCCCGAGGTGGCCGTCGTCGTGTTCAGCAGGGCGGCCTCGACTCCCGTGAGCGCGCTGATGTTGTTGACCGCGGTGACGATCGCCGAGAGCGAGGCGCCCGAGACGACCGTGATCTCACCGACGCCGCGCGACCCCGCGATGCGGAGCGTGGTGGTCGAGAGCACCTCGCCGTTGAACGCGGCGTTGGCGCCCGAGTAATCGCCCCGCATGAACAGCGCGCCGGTCTGGGCCGACGCGAGCACGTCGACGTCGACGCGCAGATTGTCCGCCGCGACGAAGCTGGCCCCGAAGACCTGCGCCTTGGCGACGTCCGACGCGGAGACGCCCGAGAGGGTGTAGTCGAGCGACCCGTTGAGGAGCTTGAGCCCGCCGAACGAGGCGGTGTTGCTGATGCGCGTGATGGAGTCGATCGCCGAGTCGATCTCGAGCTGGTTGGCCTCGCGCTCCTCCTTCGAGTTCGCGCCGGTGTTGGCGGACTTGACGAGCAGCGCCTTGATCGAGTTGAGCAGGTCGCTCACCTCGGCCAGGGAGGCTTCGCTCGTCGAGATGACCGACGAGGCGCGTTCCGCGTTGTCGACGCCCTGCTGCACGCCCCGCACGTCCGAGCGCAGACGCTCGGAGATGATGAGACCGGCGGGGTCGTCGGCGCCCCGGTTGATCCGCAGCCCGGTCGAGAGCCGCTGGAGCCGGAGCTCCAGCTCGCTGTTGTTGCGGACCAGTTGGGATCGGGCGACGAGACTCGGGACGTTGGTATTGATCCTAGCCATTGCAATCCTCCGTGATTGAGGCTACGGGGCGGGGGGTCGTGATCCGCCGGGCGCACGGGCCGCGGCGACGATGAGAACGGGTGGATGATGGCCGACCGGTGGTCATGGATGAACCCCCAGCGGCGCGGGGCGCGTCTCCACGGGCCGCCCCGGTGGCTCGGGGGCGGCGGGCTCGGCCCGGGCCGCCAGGCGCGACGCGGGGCGGGATCGGGTCTTGCCGGGCCCCGGCGCGACCGCGCGCCCCGCGGCGTCGAGCTCCCCCTGATGCACGCCGTTCTGAAACTTGGCGGCGTGCTCGTTTTCGCGTTTGATCGCCTCGTACACCTCCTTGCGGTGAACGGCGATCCGGGTCGGCGCGGTGATCCCGAGGCGGACCTTGTCGCCCCGGATATCCACGATCGTGATCTCGATCTCGTCGCCGATCATGATCGTTTCGTCGCGCTGACGTGAGAGCACCAGCATCGTCGGCTCCTTCCTCGCTGGTCCCCGGGGGCGCGCGGCGCGTCCCCGGCTGGCTTCCGATCTCTCCGCACCATCCGCTCCGAAGGGGCGCGCTGGCCGCCGGGTCCGTCCGGCGGCGCGCCCGGAGCGCTCACGCCGACGCGGCCCGCGCCGCGGCGTCCACGCGCACCAGCGGGTGCCGCGTCGTCCAGCGCTTCTCGGCCAGCACAAGCTGCTCCCCCACCCGTGTCTTCGTGTTCACCACGAGCGGGCCCTGGAGGTTGCCGGTGAGCTGCTGGTCCACCTTGTTCACGATGACGAAGACCTGCGCATCCTCGAGCGTGTCGAGCGCCAGGTCGGACGCCTGCTCGGGCCGGATCGGCACCGAGTAGTCGCCCAGGAACAGGCTCGGGTCCGTGACCACGAACGCCAGGCTGGGCTCGTCGATCGACTGAAGCCAGAAAAACGCGGCGTCATCCCCGGGCTCGAGCAGGCAGTACCGTGTCGCCCGCGGGAAACCCAGGAGCCCCCTGGGGAAGGTGACCACGCGGTCGTCCGCGATCCGCACCGTCCCGAACCGTGTCGTCCGCACGTCCATGGCACGCTCCGAACTCGGCCGATCCATCGCGCTGAATCCCGACGGCACCGGTCTCCAGACCGGTGTGCGCCGGCGGCGACGGCCTCGAAGACCATCGACCGCACGGCTCCTTCGCCGCTCGGAACGCGGCGCCGCCGTTCAGCCCGGGCCCACGGCCGATGCGGGTCCCCCGGGAAATCCGACGCGACGGGCGTCAACCCGGTCCGTCGTCCGCACGGGCGAGCCGCCCGTGACACCAACCCTCCTGCACGGGCGGAACGCCCGGCCCACACGCCACCCGCCGCCGCAACTACCTGAGGTAATCCAGCAGAGTCATCGACGATGCGATCGCCGTCACCGCGAGGCCCGCCTGGAGCTGGGTCTGGAGCATGCTCAGCCGCACCGCGGCCTCCGTGTAGTCCAGGTCGGCCAACCCGCTCCGCGTCGCTTCGTCCAGCACGGTCTGATCCTCCAGCCGCCGCGTCGACGACTCCACCCGTGCCGCGAAGCCGCCCACGAGCGCGCGCCCCTGGGCGACGCGATCCACGAACGCTTCCACCTTCTCCCCCGCAAGCGTGATGCCAGACGTGTTGTTCTCCGCCAGGGCGTCGCGCAGGTCCACCAGGGCCGTGAACAGGCTGTCCACGCGCACGGTCGCGCGGTCCTCCGCGCGGAACGTGCCGGTCGGCAGATCGAACGTGCCGTCCAGCAGCCCCAGGTCCTCGGCCGCGGCTGAGTTGTTCCGCCGCTCCACCGTCAGGGCGCTCGGGAAGGTCTGGCTCTGGCGCAGCTCAATACCGTTCGCCCCGTCGCCCAGCACCGCTTCGAAATCCGCGGGGACGCTCGCGCCCTGCGCGGCCGCCTCGGCGTTGATCCGGTCGATGACGGTCTGGACACTCAGGAGGTCCTGCGGGCGCAGGTCCACGGTGATCTCGGTGCCGCCCGAGTCGCCGAGTGTGATCGCGAAGTCCACGTCCAGGCTCGGCTCGGGCGAACCGGTAACGGGGTTGACCGACCCGTGGACGAGCCGGACGCCCTGCCCGTCGTTGAAGTCCGTCAATCGGGTCGAGCCCGTCATCGAACGGATGCCCAGGCGCGTGGCGGTCAAGCCCTCCCCCGGGACCTCCTCGATCGCCATGGCCTGGGCTCGCCCGCCGGCGGCCTCGTTCACGATGTTGATCCCCGCGCCGTCCTCGTTGATCTCCAGGCGCAGGGCCAGCCCGGCGCCGTCGATCAGGTTCTTCATGTCCCCGAGCGTGACCGCCGCGGAGAGATCAATCACCCGCGTCTGTCCGAGATTCTTCACGCGGATCGCGCCGAGAGGCCCGGTCAACCCGTCCATGTCCGCGATCGGGGTACGGGACGTCAGGCGCGGATCGGTGTCGAGGCCGGTGGCACTCGTCGCGCTGAACGCCACCGCGGGCTGCCCGGCCATGCCCAGGTCCTGGGCCGCCACGCCCGCGCCGACGTCGAAAAACCTCAGGTCCGGGTCCGGCCCCGTCGCGGCCGCGGCGACGTCGATAGCGAACGACCCGCCGTCGAACCCCACGCCGCCGGGCCCGAGGATCGCCACGGTGTTGGCGGCCTCGTAGTCCTGGAGCGCGACGGTGATGGCGTCGGAAACGTCCTGGGCGGTCTCGGCGCCGGAGAGGTCGATGCGCGTCCGCGGCCCGCCGTCGAAGCTGAACTCGATCTCGCCGAGCGCGACGCCAAGCCCTCGCGCACCACCGAGTTCCGACAGGCGCACGTCCCCGGTGAGGACGGGGTCGAGGTCGACGTCGCCGATGACGCGGGCGGAGGTCGCGCCGAGGGCGTTGGGACCCATGGTGATCGGGACGCTCTCGAGGTCGCCCAGGTCGGTCAGCAGCCCGCCGCCCTGCGCGGCATAGCGGAACGACCCGAGCAGTTCCTGGACGGGCGCGACGCCGGGCGTGCTCGCGCCGAAGATCGCCCCCGCTACGCCCTCGCGGTTGACGATGGACAGGAGGCTCTGGATCAGCGACCCGACGACCAGAGCCTGGGACGCCCGCTCCTCGGGCGTCGAGCCGAGGTTCACCTGGGTCGAGGCGATCTCCTTCGCGTCCAGGATCAGGTCGCTCGCGTCGCCCAGGGCCTGGTCGAGCGTGGTCAGCGACGAGTCGGCGTGCTGGAGATTGCGGGTGCGTTGGGCGGCGCGCTCCAGCCGGTCGTCGAGGACGCCGATGGCGGCCGCCTTGACCGCGTCGTCACTGAAGCGGTTTACGGCCCGCCCCGTCGCGATCTGGGTCTGCACACGGAAGAGCGCGATACTCGTCCGCGAGAGGTTCCCCAGCGCGCTGCGCGACACGAGCAGGTTCGGAACGCGCGTCAGGTTGGCGGGGATGGAGCTCATGGGTGGGGCTACACGAGGTTGATGAGGGTCTGGGTCAGCTCGTCGATCACGCCGATGAACCGGGCCGCCCCCTGATACTGCCGCTGGAGCGCGATCATGTTGACCGACTCCTCGTCGATGCTGACGCCGCTGACGGCCGCACGCTGCGCGTCGAGGCCTTCGCGGACGAGCGTGGCGGCGTCGGACCGCGTCAGGGCCGACTGGGTGCTCGCGCCGACGCGCTGCACGTGGTCGGACCAGGCGCCGCCGATGCTCCGCCCGCCGAGCTGGCTCAGCGTCTTGTCGGCCACGGCGACAATCCGCATCGCGTTGGCGTTCTCCACGAGGGTGCCGTTGACGATCCGTCCGGCCAGAAGCAGCGTGGGGTTGGAGGCGAGGGCCCCGCGGACCGCGATGTCGCCCGCGTCCCGCCCCGTGAAATAGGAGTTGACTCCCAGGACCGCCAGCGCGCCCGAGGTGTCGTCACGGAACGAGAACTCGAACCCCGCCTCCGCGTCCACCTTCAGCCTGCCGTCCGCCGTGAAGGACGCACGCACGCCGTCCACCGCGTCGATCGCCGCGCGAACCCCCTCGGCGGTGGCGTCGTCGTCGAAGCCCGGGGCGCCGGAGGCGTCGCGTCCGTCCAGGTCCACCTTGACGAAGACCTCTTCGACGGCTCCGGTCGCCGACTGCTTGACCCGCACGAGGAACCCGCCGTTGACCGCGCGGAACGGCAGCGAGCCGGTCGCGGTGTTGTCGGGATCGTTCAGCGCGAGCAGGCGATCCGCGGCCGAGAAGCCGAGCGAGCCGGTGGTGGTCTTGAGCCCCGTCGCGTTCGTCCCCGTGCTGTGAACACGGTTGACCTCGAAGATGAGCTGCGAGGCGATACCGTCGAGCTCGGCGATGGACGCGTCGACACCCCCGCCGCGGGCGGCGAGAAGACCGCCGATCGTCCCCCCCTGGACGTTCAGCTCACTCCCGTCGTCGCGCACCGCCACCGCCACGCGCGTCTCACCATCCACGGTCTCGCTCCGCAGCGTCAGCCCGCGCGCCATGTTGCCCAGCACAACCGGGATCGAGCCGACCAGCACGTCGATCGTCCCCGTGTCGCGCTCGACGGTGTTCACGTCGATGAAGCCGCTGAGCTCGGTGACGAGCGTGTCGCGCCGGTCGCGCAGGGCGTTGGCCGTGCCGCCCCCGCCGCCCTCGACCCGCGCGATCTCGACGTTCAGCCCGGCGATCTCGTCCAGCAGCGCGCCGGCGCGATCGACCTGCGACCCGAGCTGACGGTCAACCTGCCCGCGCTGGTCCACGAGGTCGGCCCGGAGCCGCTGCACGAAGTTGGCCAGCCGTTCCCCCTGCTGCACGACGACGGCGCTGGACTCGCTCAGGTTGGCACGCTCGGACCATACATTAAAGAACTCGCGTAGCTCTGTGGACAGGTCCTGGCCCGAGAGCTCGTTGAGCGTGGACTCCAGTTGCGAGAGCACCCCCAACTGCTGCGCGGCCTGGGCCTCCGTGGAGATGCCGCCCCAGAGCCGCGCCTGGAGCGCCTCGTCGATCTGGCGCCGGACTTCGGCGACGCGGACGCCCTGCCCGACCGACGTGCGGGGCGAAAGCTGCTGCGAGCGCTGCGGCGACATCCGCGCGATCTGACGGGTGTAACCCGGAGTGGCCGCATTCGCCAGGTTGTTGCCCGTGACCTGCAGGGCGACCTGGCTTGCGTTGAGCGCCGACGCGCCGATCCAGAATGAACTCGTCAGGCCCATGGCGGGGACAAACCTCCTCCTCAATGCGTCAGGTCGATCCCGCACGCGACCGGCCCGGGCGCGTCGACGCGACCGGCCGGCCCATACGTGCTCGCGCTGTTGAGCCGCCGATTCACCTGCTGGACCAGTCCGTCGATGTGCGCCACGATGGACCGCGTCGCTTCGCGGATCGTGCGGTAGTCGCGCTGGACCTTCTTGACGAGGTCGCGCAGGCGATCGGCGCTCGCCGCGGCACGACCACGCGCCGGCTCGGGAAGCCGCTCGATCACGCTGCACATGGTCACACGCTGACCCTCAGCCCCGCCCGGCCCGGCTACGGCGCGCCGTCGCAACTCGAGTTCCGCGAGCCGCGAGGCCAGTTCCGCTTCGCGCCGCGCGCACACCTCGACGGCGTCTCCGTCGGCTCGCGAGATGGCGGCCCGGTGCTCCCCGGCCAGCGCGCCGAGCGATTCATACGCCGCAACGAGGTCGCACAGCAGCGCCTCGACCTCGGCCGGTCCGACCGGGGAGGGCGCCGAGGCCTTCACGGCGATGGACCGGGCCGGGGTGGGTCTGGGGGGAGATTGCAGCGCCACGTTCTGCTCCTTCGTTCTACGCGCCCGTCTCGGCGCCAGACATGGCCCCGGGTTCCGGCGTCGTGGGGTTCGCCCGCTCCGCACGGTCGAGCAGTTCCTGTGCCAGCCGGTCCACCAGAGGGAACCTCGCGGCCTGGACCACCCGCTGCGCAAGCTCGGCATCCATCAGTGCGCGAAACTGCTGCTCCCCCTGCGTGGGTGCGAACGGCGGGGCCGCGGAGTTCGTGTCACGCAGCTCCTTGAGGATCGGCTGCACGAGCGCGACGGCGACGAGCTGCATGGCGGCCTCGCGGGCCTTCGCCTGCGGCGTCATCGTGTTCGCGCTCTGCCCGCGGGCCAGCACCGCGGCGAACGAGCGTTGCTCCTCGGCAAGCCCACCGAGTGACGGCGCGTGCTCCCACTGAAACGTGGGGGGAGCAATCGCAGGTGGGGCGCCTGCGCCATGAGCCGGGGTCGTTGGGATCGAGTGCACCATGTTCAATCCAGGATCAGCCGGGCCTGCAGCTGCCCGCCCTTGTGCAGCATTTCCAGCACAGCGATCTGCTCCGTGACCGGGATGTTCAGTTGCTTGAACACCGCGAGCAGGTCCTGGAGCTTGGCCCTCTCCACCGGGTTGAGCCGCGTGCCGGCGTCCGTCCAGCGGGCTGTTTCCAGCAAAGGGTTGGCGGCCGTCGGCACCGGCGTGGGGATCGTCGTCGTGATCGTGAGGTCCTTGTGGGTGATGGCCGCGGGGCTGATCTCGACATCACCGGTCACGATGATCGCGCCCGTCCGCCCGTTGCACACCACCTGCGCGGGCAGCTTGAGCAGGGCCGAGTCGATCCGGGTGGACATCACGTCGGCCACGAAACCGGCCCGGTTGCCGCGCTCGGCCTCGGGGATGTCGATCCGCACGGTGCGATCGTCCAGCACCGTCGCCACGGGCGGGAGCGACCCGAGCTCGTTGTCTGGGCGGCCGTAGACCTCCTGCGTGATCTGTGCGGCGATAGACGACGCGGCGGGCCAGCCGGAGAAGTACGGGCGCAGAACCAGCGTGAACGAGTCGCCGGGGATGCGCCCGGTGTTCACGTCGCGGATCATGCGTACGCCGTGGCGGACGCGCGCGACCGTGGGCGTCGTCGTGTCCTCGATGATCATCTCCCCCTCGGCGAACCCGTAGACCTCGCCGCCGCGGTAGGTGTGCCGCAGGGGTGTCACGATCAGCCGTCCCCCCTTGAGGCTCTTGGCGCTGTGCTGGGCCATCACGGCGCAGTCGAACGTGTCGTCCGTGCGGGCTCCGCTCTCGGAGATGGTGCAGGTGACCCAGACCAGCGCGACGGTCTTGGCGTTCTTCAGGTCGGACAGGTCGGGGACCGGGATTCCGTTGTTGCGGTAGACCTCGGCGAGCGGCCGGGCGATCACCAGGTCCTTGCCCGCGTCGCCGGTCCCGGGGAGCCCGACCACGAGCCCGAGCCCGGCGATGATGGACTCGCCCTGGCCCTGGATGCGCGCGATCTCGCCGACGGTCGTGCCGGCAGCGGCCGCGACGAACGCGAAGACTGCCCCCAGGAGCGCAAGACCGGCCGCGACAGCGTGCGACGTGCGCGTGTGATTGGCGTGCGACATCTCGGGAGGCCTTCACGCGAACGGCGTGCCGGGGACAGGGGACAAACCACGGAGACTCCGGGGCGCGGAGCCCGGGACTCAGAACGCGAAGAGGAACTCCAGCACGCGCGGGATCAGGCCCCTCGTGGCCGAGTCCTTCACCTGGCCCTCGTTGCGGCTGATCAGAGTGAGGTTCGCAAGCTGGCTGGAGAGAACCGTGTTGGCGTTGGTCACGTCGTCGCGCCGGCAGACGCCGCTGAGCAGGAGGAACTGGACCTCCTCATCCTTGCGGATCTCTTTGCGGGCCTCGAGCACCAGGGTGCCGTTGGGCTTCACGTCGATGATCTCGGCGGTGATCTTCGCGTTGAAGCGGTCGTTGCGCAGGTAGGTGCCCTTGCCGTTGAAGTCGTTCTGCCCGGTCAGGTCGAGCTCGGCGAGCGTGCTGTCGTCGCCGTTGGTGAGCTGGAACTCCAGCAGATTGCGGATGCTGGGGAACTTCGCCAGCGCGGCCTGGATGTCGTACTCCTTCTCCGTCTTGAGGCTCTGCTGGGCCTGCTGACGCGTCGTCTCGTCGATGACGATCGTCACCTGGTCGTGCACGCGGTAGCTGCGCGGCTGAGGGGGCTCCACGGCGAAGAGGCTCATGGCGTAAAGCGGGGCCGAGGGGTCGTAGACCTCGTCCTCTCCGATCGGCGGCGGCGGGGGCTGGATGAGGAACAGGCTCTGCCCGGAGGCGGTCGGCGCGACGGCGGCGAGGGCCAGCACGATCGCACCGAAGGTGACACGCGCACGCGGCGGCAACATCATCGAACAACCTCCGGTGAATCCTGAGTCACGGCGACGGCCCGCCCACGCCCGTTCATCCGGGCGTAGAACGTGCGGTCTTCGTCCGTCATCGACTGGAGCCTCACGATTTCGCCGTCGCGGGCGGGGGCGAGCGCCCGTGCGGTCATCCGCACGACGATCGCGCCGCTGACGCAGTGGACGCTGACCAGCTCGCCCTTCTCGACGACGAGCGGCGGCTCGACGTCCTGCGCCGTGACGACCGCGCCGGGTGTGAGACGCGAGCGCACGGCCGAGCCGATCACGCGGTCGGGCGTCAAGCCCCCGACGGCCGGTCCGACCCAGCGCAGCTCGCCCGCCACGTCCGACGGTCCGATGATCTCGCCGCGCCGCTTGGGACCGGCGGCCAGCACGATCGGCCGGCGCACCTGCACGCCGACGCGCACCGTCTTGCCGGCGACGATTCGTCCTCCGCCCGCGCCGGCTGTGCCCGCGTTCTCGTAGACGGTGACCTGCATCGGCATGCGCTCGGAGACCCCAGCGGCCCGCACGTCCACGGTGCGCCCGACAGCGGCAAGGTCCAGCACGTCGCGGTCGGAATCGTCGAAGGTGAGCTTGAGGTCGCTGGGCTCGGCGGCGAGCATCTGCGCGATCCGCGCGGCAACGACCGCGCGCACGGACCCGGCGTAAGGCGCCGCGACCGGGTGCGGAGCGGCCGCGCCAGCGACCGGGCGTGAGCCGTCGAGCGGCGGCAGGATCACGCACGTGCCGCCGGCGATCGTCATACGGCCCCAGTTCACCGGGTTTCTCGCGGTCTGCTCGTCGATGGCGCGGCGGACCAGGTCGGCGTCCACGCGCTCGGCCGGGGCGTTCACGCGGGCGCCGCGAGACTCGGGAGCGATCACCACGATGCGCGCCAGAGCCTCGGCGTCCGGGCCGACCAGCCCGGCCACGTCGGCGAGCGTGATGGGAGCCGCGGCGGGCACGCGCGCGGCTCCACGGAGCGTGATGGTGCTCTGCGCCGACGCGCCGACCGCCAACGAATGTGCGAGAAGTACAGTGAACATCACGGCCTTGCTCATCGTGGTCCCTCGGTTCACCGGACTCACCGTCTCACCGTCTCACCGTCTCATTGTCTCAACTGCGCCACCGCCCGGAGGGTCTCGTCCGCGGCGCGGATGGTGTTGCTGTTCATCTCGAACGCCCGCTGCGTGCGGATCAGCTCGATCAGCTCGAACGCGGGATCGACGTTGGACGTCTCCAGCAACCCCTGGCGGATGCGTCCGAAGTTCTCTTCACCGGGATTGCCCTGGATCGGAGGCCCCGAGGCGTTGGTCTCGACGAACAGGTTCTCGCCGACCTGCTTGAGGCCCGTCGGGTTGACGAACGCGGCGAGCTCCATCTGCCCCAGTTCGGTCGGCGTGACGTCGCCCGGCTGGAGCACGAAGACCCGCCCGTTGGCGTCGATGGAGATGCTGACCGCGTCCTGCGGGATGGTGATCGTGGGCTGGAGGCGCCGCCCCTGGTCGTTGGCCATCACGATCTCGCCGTCGGCGTTCAGCGTGAAGTTACCGGCCCGCGTGTAGGCGATCCCGTCGCCGGCCAGGCCGTTCTCCACCTGCGTGCGGAGGAACCCGATCCCTTCGACCATGATGTCGAGGTCGCGCCCGGTGTTGATGGGGGCGCCTTGCTTGAAGTCCACCTGCGTGCCGGAGACCTTCACGCCCAGGCCGACATAGAGCCCGGTGGGGCGCTGGTCGCCGTTGGCGTTTTCGACGCCGGGCTGGGCCTTCTCGACGTAGAGCAGGTCCTGGAAGTTGGCGCGGCTCGCCTTGAACCCCGTCGTGTTGACGTTCGCCAGGTTGTTGGCGATGACGTCGAGCTTGGTGTTGAGGGCGGAGAGCCCGGTCGCGGCCGATTGGAGTGCGTTGATCGCCATAGGTCATTCACCACGAAGAACAAGGAGGACAAAGGTGGTTGTTCAGATCAGTTCTGCAAACACACGGTCAAGGTCTCACAATCTCCCGTCTTCCCCGTCTCGCTGTCTCGCTTCTCTTACGCCACGCGCCCCAGGGTGTTGATCGCCCGGTCCATCAGCGTGTCGTGATGCCGGATCATGCCGACGTTCCGATCCGCATCGCCCCCGGCGTTCTTGACCGCGAGCATCGCCTGGATCGGGTCGATCGCGGCGCCCTCGAGCTGCCCCTGCCGGATGGTCCCGGCCGCGGCCCGGCGGTTCTCCAGCGCGTCGGCGGGCGCCTGGAACATGCCGTGCCCGATCTTGATGAGTCGCGAGGTGTCGGGCACGTCGATGAACTGGATATTTGCGATGACCTGCCCTTTGTGGCGGATCGATCCGTCACCGCCGATCGCCACGGCACCCTCGGGGAGCTGGATCACGCGGTTGTTCACGTCGAGAACGGGCATGCCGTCGCCGGACGTGACAAGGTGCCCGCGCGCGTTGCGCGAGAGCCGCCCGTCGCGCGTGAGGCGGACGCGGTCGCCGTTCTTGTCGGTCGCGTCGCGGGCGACGAGGAACCCCGGCCCCTGGATCGCCAGGTCGAGCTCGCCGCTCGTCGTCACGATCGGGCCCTGGTCGAAGGAGACGCGGTTGGGGTGCATGTGGACCCCGCCGCCGAGCCGCTCCAGCAGGACGTTCGAGGGCAGGCTCCAGGCGCCGTCCTCGGGGCGCGCCGCGTCGCGTTGGCGCTCCACGGTGCGGTCCGGCTTGAAGCCGGTCGTGTTGATGTTCGAGAGGTTGTTCGCGGCCACGTCCATGCGGTACATGGCCGACGCGACGCCGGACGCCGAGATGTAGAGGCCGTAGTTCATCCGATCGCCCTCCGCGTCGGCGGCGCGAAGTCCAGCGCGGCGGCGTGCGTGCCCGTTCCGGCAGGAAGCTCGGCCCCGCGATCGAGCTCCACGCCGCGCTGCGCCGCGGTCACCAGGCGTGCGCCCAGCGTCCCGGCTCGCAGCATCTGCGCGAGGTCCTCGGCCGCACCGGGTCGGACGTGGGGTGGCAACGGTTCATGGACTCGTTCGGTCATCGGCGGCGCTCCGCGGGCGCAGCGGCCCGGGTCTCGACACCTCAACCGGCGTGCCAGAGGACAACGCGCAACGCTCGACGCCCGGGGCGCAGGTCGGGATGTCATGGGGTTGCATGGCGCGGGTCGACCGCTGATGTTGCGCCGGATCGCGCGCGGCCCATGATGACCCTGGGGCGCGGATCGTGCGCGGAACCGCGCGACTGTGCGCCCATCGACCGGCCACCAATGAAGCCGGCCGCGGTCCTCTCGGGCCGCGGCCGGTGATCTGCTCCGTCCGACTTCTCGTCGAAACTACTTGTTGTCCCCCGCCCGGTCCTTCGCCGCGGCCAGTTCGGCTTTCGGGGCTTCGCTCTTCTCGGTCTCGACGCGAGCCACGGACTGCGATGGCGCGTTCGGCGGCATCGAGACCCTGACCGGCTGCTTCGAGAGGACGACGATCGCATCGGGGCGGCTCTTCGGTGCGACCTCGACCTTGATCCGGTTCTTGATCCGGGGCGTTTCGGGCGCGATCTCGATGATCCCGCGCGGCTCCGGGAACCCCTGCTTCTCGGGCTTGGCGGTGTACACCGCGCTCTCGGGCTGATCGGCCCGCACGTGCTTCGAGAGGTACAGGTCGTTCACGTGCGTGCGCACGCCGCCCGTGTACCCGTTCTCCTCGAGCCAGAAGTCCTGAGCACGGCGCAGCTGGCGGAGGTTCTCGGGGCCGATGCTCTCCCAGGGATCGATCCCGATGGCGAGCAGTCCGACGCGGGCATAGGCCACCGCACCTTCGTCGCCGTACGCGCCGTAGGACTCCGCGCCGGGTGACGCATCGCCGAAGGGATACGGGCCATTCCGCCCGCCCATGACGGGCCGGCTGATCCACAGCCGCCCGTTGAACCCGGGGCGGTGAACGTCATCGGCAACGTTGGCGGGGTACGGAGCCATCGTGGCAATGGGGCGGTCGTACCGCGACACCTGGTACACCTGCCCGAGCGACGCGGCCGCCGCGGCGGCCAGAATCGAAACAAACATCTCTCTTCCTTTCACCGTCCTGGCGCACACCATCCTGGTGCCGACGCGGTCTTGATCCGGGAACTCCCCCGGGACCGTTCGTGTTGGAGGTCGCCCCATCCTGGAGCGGCGCGGGCCGCGCCAACCGGGGTGGTGCCTCCAATCAAACATGCCTCCAACCCGAGAAACCGCAAGGGTTTAGGCCGCACCAACGGCGTGGAAGTCGCCGGCGGACCACCGAACGCGAGACTATCGGACGTGCGGAAGCCGGCCGAACGGCAGCGTGTCGCCGGCGGTCATCCACTCGTAGGCGTCGGCAATCGAGGCCACGTGCATGCTGGCCCTCTGGTTGCGGCGGACGTGGTCGCGGGCGGACTCCGCAAGGGCACGGGCCTGGTCGGGATTGTCCAAAAGCGCCGCCAAGGCCGCCGACCAGCGCTCGTGGCTCGGGCGCTCCACCACGCGGGCGGTGGTTCCCTCGGCGAAGACCGCGACCATCGGGTCCGCGGCGGCGATCACTACCACGCCCGCGGCCATCGCGTCGAGTGTGAGCGACCTGTGCTCGCCTAGTGCCTCCGGGAGGATGAGCAGGTCGCACTGGAGGGTGAGCTCGCGTCGGGCCTCGACCGACGGCGTCAGCGTGAAGCGGTCGGTGAGCCCCAGGCGATTCACGACCGGCCACGCGCGCGCCGCCGCGACCGCCTCGGCGTCGGCGAAGATCATCAGCCTGGTCTGCGGGCCCGGCGCGGCGAGAGCGCTCAGAACGGCCGCCCACGCCTCGGGGTCGCGCCCGCTGCCGGCGATCATTGCCGACGGCGCACGATTCGGGGGCAGGAGTTCGTGCGCGTGCGCGGGCGTGTGGACGCCCCACGGCGTGAGGCGGACCGCCCCGACGCCGTGGCGCTCGACTTCGTCGCGAAGCCGCGTCTCGATCGCGCGATCGGGCGCGAAGAACACCAGGGGCGGGCGCTCCACGCCGCCCGGCCAGCGCGTCCGGACGATGCGGGGGATCAAGCCCGCCGACCAGGCCTCAACGGCCAGAGCCGCGTCGAGCGATTCGGCGAGGTCGACACCCGTCGCCCACGCCCCTTCGCCGAAAACGTGGATCACGTCGATCGGCCGCTCGTCGTCCGGCTCGCGGAGCCGGGCCAACTCCGCGGCGAAGCGGCGGTCGCGCAGGCGGCGCAGGATGCCGGGCCCGCGATCCTCGTAGGGGATGACCCGCACGAACAGCTCGCCGGCCGGGGCCCCCGGCTGACCCCGGGCCACCGAGTTCGGCGCCGCATGCACCAGGCGCACACCCTCGTCCACCAGCCCGACTTCGAGCCGGGAGAGCATCCCGCCCTCACGCACGGCGAAGGGGGCATCGGCGAGGATCATGGCGCGCATGGTGGACCTGCTCGAGAGATCGCCCGAAGGGCGAGGATACCACGGGTCGGGCGCGGCGGAGGCCGGACGGCACGGACGACGTGCGCCGGGCGCGAGCGGGAGAGGATCAGCCGATGCCGTCGGCTCCCACGCGAAAGGGCAGGTCCGGCGGCCGGCTGTCGTCGTCGCGCACGGCCGCCGTGCGCCACACACCGACCCAGTGATCAGGCATGACTTCGCGCAGGCAGTAGTCCCCGGCCGGACCGTCGCGCCGGGCCAGGTCCTTCGGCGGGTCGTGCCACGGCCACCACGGGCGGACGCCCCCATCGGCCCCGGGGAGGCGCGCGAACTGGGCGGGGTCCTCCACGATCTCCTTGATGGTCAAGAGACGGTCGCGGCGCGCGCCGATGCGGGGGATGCTCGCGAGCAGACCGCGCGTATAGGGGTGCATGGGGCTGTCGAAGAGTTGCAGCACCGTGGCGTACTCGACGACCCGGCCCGCGTACATCACGCACACCACGTCGGCGTTCTCGGCCACCACCCCGAGCGCGTGCGTGATGAGCATCACGGCCATGCCGCGGCGCCGTTGCAGGTCGCGGAGCAGCTCGAGGATCTGCGCCTGGATCGTCACGTCCAGGGCGGTCGTCGGCTCGTCCGCCAGGAGCAGCTTCGGCTCGCACGCCAGGGCCATGGCGATCATCACGCGCTGACGCATCCCGCCGGAGAACTGGTGCGGGTACTGGTCGATGCGGCGCTCGGGCTCGGGGATGCCGACGTCGGTCATCGCTCGCAGCGCGATCTCCCGCGCCCGCGACGGGTCCACCGGCTGGTGGAGCAGGATCGCCTCGATGACCTGGTCGCCGACGGTGTAGACCGGGTTCAGGCTCGTCATCGGCTCCTGGAAGATCATCGCGATCTCGTTCCCGCGGACGCGGCGGATGTCGCGCTCGGGGAGCGACAACAGGTCCACTTCGTCGTCGCCGGCCAGGCGCGAGCGGAACATGACTCGCCCGCGGTCAAACCGGCCCGGGGGACGCGGGATGAGCTGGAGCGTGCTCATCGCGGTGACCGACTTGCCGCACCCCGACTCTCCCACCACCGCCAGCGTCTGGCCCGGGTGGACGGTCAGACGCACCCCGTCCACGGCCTGGACGCGCGGGCCGCGGCCCTGCTCGAACGAGACGCCCAGGTCCTCGACGCGGAGAATCGGGCGGGCGTCGGGCTTCGCTGCGCCGTTTGTCGAAGGTGGAACCGGGGTCGCGGTCATACGCGGGCTTTCTTGAGCTTCGGGTCGATCGCGTCGCGGAGCGACTCGCCGATGATGTTGTAGCTGAGCACGGTCAGGAAGATCGCCAGCCCGGGGAACACGGCGAGCCACCACTTGAACTGTCCCTCGGCGCTCACGGCGCTGGCCAGCAGCTTTCCCCACGACGCCTGGTCGACCGGGCCCAGCCCCAGAAAGCTGAGCGTCGCCTCGATGCTGATCGCGGCCGCCACGGCGAACGAGGCGTCGACGAGGACGGGCGTCACCCCGTTGGGCAGCATGTGGCGGAACAGGATCGATCGCAGCGGCAGACCGACCGCCCGGGCCGACTGCACGAAGTCCTGCGAGCGGAGCTTGAGGAACTCCGCCCGCGTGAACCGGGCCGCACCGGTCCATGTCACACATCCGATGATCGCCATCATCACGTACGTGCTGCGAAACTCCGAGGGCAGCACCCCCGCGGCCACGATGAGCAGGAAGAGCAGCGGCACCGCCATGAAGACCTCGACGACGCGGAAGAGGACCAGGTCCACCCAGCCGCCGAAGTAGCCCATGATCGAACCGATCGTGACGCCGATCAGCACGGCAATCCCGGTCGAGACCAGGCCGATCGAGATCGCCAGGCGGCAGGCCCAGAGCACCTGCGCCAGCACGTCCTGCCCGAAGGCGTCGGTGCCCAGCAAGAACCGGCGCGACGCGCCCGGGGTTCCTTCGGGCAGGTGCATCGCCTCGCCGAACGACTTCATCGGCGGCTGCCGGTCGAGCGACGAGAACCGCTGGTACGGCGACCACGGGATCAGCGTGTAGACGGCCCTGATCTCGCCGCGGGCTTCACGTTCGGGATAGTCGAACGTCTCGAGCGGGTGGCTCCATGTGAGATCGACCGCGATGACCGCCAACGCGCAGGCGACGATCACGACGGCGATCCGCCGGGACCAGGACGCGATCGCGGGGATGAGCACGCCAACGACGGCGACGGCGAGACCAAGACCCACGAGGTAGCCCGTCGGTTCATCGCGGATGGACTCGGCCCAGTCGCTCGCGCCCGGTCCCGTCACGGCGGACCGGAACAGCGTCGAGACCACGACGATGATCCCCGCGAGCACCCCGCCGTAGATGGCCGCGCCGAACCGCCCCGCGCGGCCCGCGGCGCTGAACAGGATGAACGGGAGGCCCAGGAGGGTGCCAACGATCACGACGACGTCGGCCGGGCGAAGGTGCTCAGCCAGCGGATACGTCGCTTTGAGTGGTCCGCCCAGCTCGTCCAACTCCGATCGGCCGCGCAGGAGCTCGGCGATCGCAGCCAACTCGGCGGCGTCGAATTTCAATTCCCCCTCCGCGACAAACTCCCGCGGACGGAGGCGAGGATTGTGGCAGCGCAGCTCGGAGTCGAGCGCCGACCGAACGAGATCCAAGCCCACATTCTCGTCGTCCTTGAGCTCGAAGGACGATTCGAATGCGCCCGCGGCGTCCGCGGCGGTTCGCTCATCGAACTCGTCGATCATCCGTACTGGGTGCCCGTTCGCCAGCAAGGGTGCGAAGACCGCGAAGAAGCCGATGACGGACAGCCAGCACAGCGCCGCGACCGCTCCGGGCCGCTTGACCACCTGCGACCACGCGTCGGCCCAGAACCCCAGCGCGGGGGGCGCACCGACGCCCTGCATGAGCTGAACGCCCGTCACCACCGCCGGGAACTCGGGCTGGGGAACACTCTGACTCAACCGGTACTCCGTCTCTTCGTCTCTTCGTCTCTTCGTCTCTTCGTCTCTTCGTCGCCGACCCCTACGCATAGCTCACCCGCGGGTCCGCCAGCGCGTACAGCACGTCCGCGAGCAGCAGCGCCACGAGATTCACACCGGCGATCATGAGCGTGTTGGCCAGGATCAGTTCGCGGTCGCGCAGGCTGATCGCTTCCAGGATCAGGCTGCCCATCCCGGGGATCGTGAAGATCTTCTCCACCACGACCGAGCCCGCGAGCATCGCGGGAAAAATCGTGACGAACATCGTGATCAGCGGAAGAAGGCTGTTGCGGAAGACGTGCCTCAGCACCACGTCCCGCCCGGACACACCCTTGGCCTTGGCCGTGCGGACGTAGTCGGCGCTGAAGTTGTCGAGCATCGCGGCCCGGCACTGCTTGCTCAGGATCGCGAACCCCGCGTACGTCAGGCACAGCACCGGCAGGCACAGGTGCCACACCGTGTCGAGCAGGTACCCGCGGTGGAACGCACCCGCGGAGTCGGTGAACGGCAGGAAGCGGAAATCCGCGGCGTTGTTGTCGTGCAGCCCGCTGACCGGGAAGGCCGCGAGATAGTCGGGGCTGGCCAGGAATCCGAGCGCAAAGACTCCCGCGAGCACGCCCGGGATCGACCACAGACCGATGAACATCGCGCCCAGGCCCGTATCGACGATCGAGCCGCGCCGCGTCGCGGCGAGCATCCCACCGGGGATCGCCACCATGTAGATGATCGGGAACGCGATGAGGTTGATCATCAACGTGACGGGAAGGGCCCGCGCGATGAGGTCGCCGACAGGGCGCTGGCGGCTATACGCGATGCCCAGGTCCGGGAGGTCGAGGCTGATCGCTCCGGGGATGAGCGGCAGGCCCGACTGGGGGTACGGCCGCGCGTCGAAGGCCGCCCGCAGGCGTGCCCTCGCGTCGATCGCGGCCCGGTACGCCTCCACCGCCGCGATGCCCGCCTTCGACACCCGCTCCCACTGGCCCGTGGACATCCGAGGCGGGGGGCCGTCGAACGCCGCGGGAACGAGCTTGCCGTCCCCGGTCACCGCTCCGGGGATCTTCGTTTCCTGCGCGTACTCGATCAGCCGCTGTTCCAGCAGCGTGCGGGTCTCGATGGCTCGCGCCCGCGCGCCGGCGAAGGCCACCGTGGCCTCGCGGTGCGCGGCGACACGCTCCTCGCGGGCGCCGCTCGCGGGCGCGAGCTCGGCGGGAACCGGGAGTTCGGCGGCAAAGAACCGCCACAACGGGGGCGGCTTGATCTCCTTGGGCGGGCGGAGCCGCTCCCCCGAGGGGGCGACCTGGTCGCGTGGGCCGAACTTGATCGGGCTGATGCGCCCGAGCCATCGGACATACTGCACCACGACGGGGTCGTCGAGCCCGTAGCGGTCTTCAAGATACGCCTGGAGCACCGCGACGCTGGACTGCGATTGCAGGTTGCCGCCGGAGACCTTCAGCGAGGCCCCGATCCCGCCGGGCGCGAGCGCCACGATCATGAACACGAGAAAGGTGATCCCGATGAGCGTCGGGATCATCAGGATCAGGCGGCGAGCGATGTAGGCGCCCATAGGCAGGTTCCGCTTGTGCCGGATCGCACACAGACCGACGGATACACAGGACGAGGCGGGGGATCAGGTGCCCGGGCCGGGCGTGGCGGCGCCGCCGCGGAAGAACTCCCAGAGTTCCAGACCCCGCGCGTAGGGCGTGATGTTCCCCACGTCGGGCTTCACGAAGCGGACGAACGGCTGGACGCGGACCCATGTGTACGGCTGGTCCTCGTGCATCACGCGGGCGACCTCGCGCCAGAGCCTCTCGCGTCGTTCGGCGTCCAGCTCCTTGCGGGCCGCGTCGATGAAGCGGTCGGCCTCGGGGTTGTTCCACTGCCCGAAGTTGTCGCCCAGGTTCTTGATCGACTCGGAGTGGAAGATCTGCTTGGGGTCGGACTCGGGGGCGTTGGCGCCCCAGCCCATCATCATCGCGTCGAAGTCGCGTTGCTGCCTCACCGGCTCGCCGACGGACCAGTCCATCTGCCGGATGGTGCACCGGATGCCCGCGGCCGCGCAGGCATCCACAACAAACTTGGAGATGCGCTCGCCGATCTCGCCCGCGGTGAAGAACGTCAACTCGAACCGGAACTCGTTGCCCTGCGCGTCCTCCAGGACGCGGTCCCCGTTGCGGTCTTCCCAACCGGCCTCGCGCAGCAGCTCGCGGGCGCGGGTGAGGTCGTGGGGCCAGGGCATCACGCCGGGGTCCGACCCCATCGTGCCGGGGTTGAAGAACCCGACGGCCACCTGCCCGACGCCCTTCCAGATGTCGCGGATCATCCGTTCACGGTCAAGCAGGTGGGTCATGGCCAGGCGGACGCGCGGGTCACGGAACGGGGTCAACCGGCCGTCCGGCCCGCCGCGCGGCCCGCACTGCCAGATGAGCGCGGTGCGCCCCGATCGCATGTTGACCCAGTTGAGGTTGTGGTTTCCCGCGATCCACGCCGGGTCCTGCTGCTGCGCGACGAACTGCGGCGCAGAGGGCTCCACCATGTCGGCCTGCCCGGTCTTGTACTCGGTAAGCCGGGCCAGTTCGTTGTCGATCGCCTTGAAGCGCAGCCGGTCGATCGGCGGGCGCGGGCCCCAGTACTGCTCGTTGCGCACGATCACCACCGGGCCCGGCGGAGCCCATTGCCGGTCCTTGTCGAGCGTCTCGAGCTTGTACGCGCCCGAGCCCATGAGCAGCCCCGTGGACTGGTTGATCTCCGCCGCGGAGAACCCCGAATAGAAGTGCCTGGGCAGGATGAACAGCGTCAGCGCCGAGTCGAGGTTCGAGAAGAACGCGCCCTTGAATGCGAACTCCACCGTGCGGGCGTCGATCACCGTCACGCGGTCGATGATGTCCTGGTAGATGGACCGGGCCCGCTCGGCCTCGATCTCCGGGTTCATCACGAAGTCGTGCCAGGTGTACCGCACATCCTCGGCCGTGACCGCAAGCCCGTCGCTGAAGCGCGCCTCGGGGCGGATGCGGACGCGCAGCCACGAACCGTCCGGGGCGTACTGCCACGCCTCGGCCAGCCACCCCCGGAGCTTGAGCGTCGCGGGGTCGTACGCCCCGAGCGTGTCCACCGTCAGGTCGATGATCCGGCGCGCGTAGACGTCCGTGGAGATGTACGGCGTCAGCTTCGCGGGTTGGACCGTGAAAACCTCCGTGAACTCGCCGCCGGGGCGGTATCCGGGCTTGTCGCGCGGGTCGTTGACGAAGCCCCACGGGGGTTGCCAGTCTACCGGCACGCCGGGGCGGGCCCACGACTCGTCGCGCCCGCCGGGCGGGGCGGTCGTCAGCGGCGGAGGTTGGGCCGCCGGCTCGCCCCCGCGCTCCAGCGTGCGTTCGAGCCGCACGATCGCGCCCTCCTGCTGCTTGAGCCGTTCGTTCATGGCGTGGACCTCGGTCCAGCGTCGATCCTCCTGGACCATCGCCAGCCAGACGCTCCCGCCCGTTGCGAGCACCAGCACCAGCAGCACAAAGTCCTTCAAGCCGAATCGGTTCTGCATGGGGCTTCCCTCGCCGTGGTCTATCGCCGCGACCGCTTCGGGTCGATCGCTTCCCGCAACCCCTCGCCGACGAAGTTTAGGGCCAGCAGCATCAGCCCCAGCGCAGCGCACGGGAAAAACAGCAGCCACCAGTGCGACTTGTACGGATTGACCTCGGCCAGCCCGTCCGCGGCCAGGTTGCCCCAGGACGGCAGAGGGGGCTTCACGCCGATCCCGAGGAAACTGAGGAACGACTCCTGCAAGATCGCCTGCGGCACGGTCAGCGTCGCGTACACAACGATCGGCCCGACCAGGTTCGGGAGCAGGTGGCGGAAGAACTGACCCGACCACCCCAAGCCGATGGCCCGCGCGGCCTCCATGAACGGCTGGGCCTTCAGGCTGAGCACCTGCCCGCGGACGACGCGGGCCATGGTGAGCCAGCTGACGCCCCCGATGGCCACGAGCAGCGTCGCCACGTCGAAGAGGGCCCGCCGCCCCTCGCCGATCACGCGGGCGGGCACGGCGGTGAGCGCCCGGTTCTCGAGGTCTTCGCGGAACGCGGCGTCGGCGTCGAGGAGCCCGCGCACCGCATTGCGGTCGGTCGAAAGCCCTCGATCTGCCGCGTCCCGGGCGGCCTGTTGCTCGACCCACCGCGTCCGAGCGTGCCCGCGGCCGATGAACTCGTCCAGGGCGGCGTCCGACGCGACCGCGATGAGCACGACCAACAGCACATACGGCAGGCCGAAGAGCACGTCCACGATGCGCATCATCACCGCGTCCGTCTTACCCCCGATGAACCCCGCGAATGCGCCGTAAAGCGTGCCGATCAGAACAGAGATGAACGCCGCCGCCAGGCCGATGCCCAGCGAGACCCCGCCGCCCGTCAGTAGACGGATCAGCAGACTCCGGCCCAGGAAGTCGGTGCCGAGCCAGTAGCGGGGCCAGAGCTTCTTGAGTTCCTCGAACGCCAACCCGGGATTGGAGTCGTTGCCGGTGGTCTCGGTCGTGAGCGCGACCACGGCCGCGGGGTCCAGCCCGTGCTTCGACGCGATCGCTCGAACGGCGTGGGCCGGGACCATCGCGTTGAGCCGTCTCGTCGCCTCGGGGTCCGGCGTCACCCACCACGGCGGGAGGCGCACCCCGGGCGAATCGAGCTTGTAGCGGGGCGTTCCCCCGCCGGTCGGCGCACCCGATGCGTCAGCTGGCGCCGCCCCGAGCGTGTACGGCAGCGAACCCAGACACGCGATCGCGATCAGCGCCAGCACCGACAACCCGAGCACGCCCGCCACGCCCCGAGTGAGCGCATTCCCTCCCGGTCGACGGGGCGCGGCGAGGTCGGGGCTCGAGTCGGGCTTCATTGCGTGAGACGATACCCGGGCGCTCCGCCGCATGGTGTGCGGCCGGTCGAGGTTCACGCTCGCGTCTGACGAATAGGCGATGCCGCCGATCGCGCGGAGGAACGGGCCGCGACCCCCCGCGTACAGAAGTGCAGGGCGAGTGTCTGTTTCGGCCGGAGGCGCACCATGCGTCGGACGTTGTGGTGGATCGGCCTGTGCGTGGCGATCTTGTCATTGGTCGGAGCCATCAAGTTCTTCACGGATGGTCGCGAGTGGCATCGACGATTCGACGAATGGCTCGTGGCGCGCCCGATCGACCTCCCAGTCGACCTGAGCGCACCCGGTACATTCGAGGGCTCGTTTCTCCAGACTTGCTCCGTAACACACGCGGAAGTGATTGAGGTCGTCACCCCTGACACGCCAACCGGCGGCGCGCCCGACGCTGAACGTTTCACGGGCCTTCAGGGTGTTCTCACCATCATGGACGAGCACGGACGCGAAGTGCTCCGCGAGAAACTCCCGCCGTCATGGGAGATTCTCGGCCCAAACTCCGAGGCAACGCGGGTGTTCAGAGTCAGACCGTTCCGAGAGGGGCGTTACCGCCTGACTGTGGACGTCGCCGCCGGTGCTCCGGCACTCTCCGGTGTTGCACAGCGACTCGTTGCCCGATACGAACTCTGCGGGTTGGAGCGGCTGCCCGGCACCGTCTTTCTCTTCCTGTCGGCCGGTTGCGCGCTTGCTTGTTTTGTAGTCACGTGTGTGCTGATCGGCACATGCCTCCCTGCGAGGCACCGAGACACCTCCGCCCCTCCCCGCACATGACACGGCATAAGCGCGATCGAACCCGGGCCGGTACGCTGACGGGATGATCAGTAGGCTCGGTCTGGCGCTCAGCGCGGTGTTCCGCAAGGTCGTCCCCGATCCGTTCGTGATCGCGGTGCTGCTCATGGTGCTGACGGCCGCGCTCGCGCTCGTGTGCGGGGACTTCCCGGGCGGCGCGGGTGCGCCCCGAACGGTTCAGGGCAGGGCGCTCGCGCTCCTCGACGAGTGGCGCTCGAGCGAAGGAGTCTGGAAGCTGCTGGGCTTCGGGATGCAGATGTGCCTGATCCTTGTGACCGGGCACGCCCTGGCCGCGAGCCGCCCCGTGGCCGCGGTGCTGCGACGGCTGGCGGACCTTCCCCGCTCCGGGGCGCAGGCCGCGGCGCTCGTTGCGCTCATCGCGTGCCTCGCCGGTGTCATCAACTGGGGGCTCGGGCTGATCGTCGGGGCCGTGCTGGCACGCGACGCGGGCCGATCCGCGGCCCGCCGCGGCATCACGGTTCACTGCCCGCTGCTCGCCGCGGCCGGATACATGGGGCTGCTGGTGTTCCACGGCGGGCTCTCGGGCTCCGCGCCGCTGGCGATGAGCACGCCCGAGGGAGCCGCCAAGGTGCTCCGGCCGGAGCACGTCGCGGCGTTGAACGGCCGCGGAATCGGCCTGGACCTGACGCTGGGTTCAACACTGAACCTCGTCGTGACCGGGGGCTTGGTCCTCGGGCTGCCACTGCTGTTCGCACTCCTGCACCCAGCCACGGGTGCCGCCGCTCGCCGGTCCTCCGGAGCAGCGGTGGTAGAAGACACGTCGCACGGGTGCGCGGCTGAGCGCCGCGAACCCATGGCACCCAATGAAGCCGACGGCGCCGGGCGCATCCCGGCTTGGCTGGACCGAACGCCGCTCGTCGTGTGGGCTCTCGCGCTCGTGCTGGTCGCGGCCGTCGCCCGGTTCGTCGTGGAGAAGGGCTGGAGCGCGATCGGGTTCAACGAGGTCAACGCCCTGATGTTCGCGCTCGGGCTCGCATGCCACGGCTCGGCGCGGTCGTACCTCCGCGCGCTGGAGCACGCGGCCGCCGGGTGCGCGGGGATCGTCGTGCAGTTCCCGATCTACGCGGGGATCATGGGGATGATGTCGGTATCCGGGCTCAACCGGCAGTTCGCGCAGGGAATCACGGCCGCGGCGGACGCCGACACGCTGCCGGTGCTGACGTTCCTCGCGGCGACGCTCGTGGGCCTGTTCGTGCCTTCGGGCGGTGCGCAGTGGAGCATCCAGGGGCCGGTTGCGCTGGAAAGCGCCGCGAGCCACGGCGTGGACCTGGGCACGATGGTGATGGCGGTGGGCTATGGCGACGAGCTCGCCAACATGCTCCAGCCGTTCTGGGCCTTGCCGCTGCTGGCGATCACAGGAGTCAAGGCCCGCGACATCGTTGGGTACACCGCGATCGCGATGGTCGCGGCGGCAGCGTGGATGGCGCTCGGGTTGTTGATGCTGTAGAAGATGATGAGCCCCCCTCTCTTCATCGACCACGAGCGGCACCTGCGGGCGATCATGAACGCAGCGCTCGCCGCCGCCGACCCGCGCGCGCGCACGGGCGAAGGGCTCACCAGGCACCCGCCGCGCGGGGACCGCTTCGCGGTGATCGCCGCCGGCAAAGCCGCGGCGGCGATGTGGCAGGGGCTGGCCGATGCCCGCCCGGGGCGCTCGGAAAAGCCCGGCGAGTCACTCATGGTCGTCCCCGAGGGCAGCCGCGCACCGGCGTGGGCTCTGCGCGGCGACCACCCCCTGCCGACCGAACGCAGCGAGGCTGCGGGCCGGGCGATCGAGGAGTTCGTCGATGCGTTCCACGACGAAGCCGGACCCGACGCGGGGTTCGTCGTGTTGCTCTCCGGCGGAGCGTCGTCCTTGATGATGTGCCCGGACGAACGGGTCGGCGTGGCCGCCGTGCGGGAGTTGACCGACGCGATGCTGCGAGCCGGTGCGACGATCCACGAGCTCAACTGCGTCCGCAAGCACCTCGACCGGCTCAAGGGCGGTAAACTGGCCGCCCGCATCGCGCCGCGATGGTGCGACGTGTACGCGCTGTCGGACGTGCTCGGCGACGACGTGAGCGTGATCGGGTCGGGGCCGTGCGCGCCCGATCCGACGACATTCCTCGACGCGCTCACGCTGGCCACCCAGGCGATGATGCCGGCGCTCACTCAACACGGAAGGCGACCGTTGCCGGAGGGCGACTCCACGTACCTTGACGACATCTACGACGGGTATCCGGCAATCTGGCGACTCTATCGCGGTCGCCAACGCGGCGAGGATGAGACCCCCAAACCCGGCGACCCCATGTTCGACCGCGTCCGTCACTTCATCGTGGCGAACAACGCGACGGCTGTGGACGCTGCGGCGGCCGAGGCCCGGAAGCTGGGGTTCATGCTCGCGCGTGTCGGACACGACGCGGCCGGCGAGGCCGCGACCACGGGCCGGGAACTCGCAGCCGAGGTTCGCGCCTTCGCAGACCCGCGACCGGCGTGCGTCGTGATGGGCGGAGAGACCACGGTCACCGTCGGCCGCGCGAGCGGCAAGGGCGGGCGGAACCAGGAACTAGCGCTCGCGGCCGCGATCGCGCTGGACGGAGCGTCGAACGCGGCGATCGCGGCTTTCGCCACCGACGGCGTCGACGGGCCGACGGATGCGGCGGGCGCGATCGTGACCGGCGAGACGCATGCGCGGGCACGGCGCGTCGGCTGCGACCCTCCCGATTCCCTGAAGCGCCATGACTCGTACACGTTCTTCGAAAGGGTGGGCGGGCACATCAAGACCGGACCGACCGGCACGAACGTCAACGACCTGGCGATCGCGCTGATGTACTGACCGCAACCGCGTGTCGGCGGCGCGAGGCTCTCGCGGAGGCGCGGAGGGCGCCGGACGAACACGTCGAGAGGCGAAACAGCGGCGGGCGGATCGAAGCACCGGCTCGGCTCCCAACTCTTCGCCTCCCCGTCGGCAATCGCGTACGCCAGCCCTTCTGATACACTCCCGTTGACCTGATCCTCTCCCCTCGGGCATTCGCTCATCCACCTCGCCGCCGGGTTACTCGTGCTGGGGCGGTGACAAACCGGGAGCGACCACATGCTGGAAGGCGCGGTCACGATCCACCGGCTGCTCGAGTCCATGGGCAAACTCGACGCCTCGGACCTGCACATCAAGGTCGGGATCCCCCCGACCTACCGGATCAACGGGACGCTGCGCCCGATCCAGGGGGCGCCGATCACGGCCGAGGAAGCGGACCACATCCTCGACCCGATCATCCTGCCCCACCTGCGCCCGCGCATCGAGGCCGAAGGCGGCGTGGACTTCGCCACCTTCGTCGGCGGGGATCGCTTCCGCGTGGACGTCTTCAAGTCGGGCGGGCACACCAACGCCGCGATCCGGCGAGTGAAGTCGGAGATCCCCACCTACGAGGACCTGCACCTGCCGCCGATCTACAGCGAGCTGGTCGAGAAAACCAACGAGGGCATGGTCCTGGTCTGCGGCGTCACGGGCTCGGGCAAGAGCACGACACTGGCCGCGATGATCGAGCACATCAACAGCCGCGAGGCCGTCCACATCATTACCATCGAGGACCCGGTCGAGTACCACTTCTCGCGCAAGAAGGCGATCATCAGCCAGCGCGAGATCGGGATCGATGTGCCCAACTACGCCCAGGCCCTGCGGTACGTGGTGCGCCAGGACCCCGACGTGGTCTTCATCGGCGAGATGCGCGACCACGACACCGTGCTCGCGGCCATCCAGGCCGCGGAGACCGGGCACCTGGTCTTCGGGTCGCTGCACACGGCCGACACGATGCAGAGCTTCAACCGCATCCTGGAGTTCTTCCCGCGCGAGGAGCACTCGTTCATCCGCTCGGCCCTGGCCACGAGCATGCGGGCCGTGTGCGCCCAGCGGCTGCTGCCCGCGCTCGCGGAAACCGGCGCGGGCATGATCCCCGCGACCGAGGTCCTGCTCAACACCGCGATCGTCCGCGACAAGATCCGTGACGGGCAGGAGCAGGACGTGCCGGCGATCATCAACGGGTCCATCCACGAAGGGATGCGGAGCTTCACGTATTCGCTCTCGGAACTGGTGAAGAAGGAAATGGTCGCGCTCCAGACCGCGATGGCGTTCGCCCCCAACCAGCAGGCCCTGGACAGCATGCTCAAGGGCGTGGACGTGAAGGCCCAGACCCTGGTCCACCGCATCCGCACCGTGAAGTCGTGAGCCCGGTGAGAACCGCCGCAACTCCACGGGGAAGTGAGGCCCCATGCGCCGCAAGACCCACATGACCAACGTGATCGCCGCCGTGATGGGCGTCGTGCTGATCGTTCTGATCGTGCTGGGGGTGTGGGCCTGGATCGAGTCCTGACGTGCGTTACGCGGAAGACAAGCGCGTCGGCCTACCGTCTACGCGGTCATGGACGCCCCGGCCCACTCCCCCACCGCCGCGCCGCACGTGAAACACTGCGGGGAGCGTGCCGCCCGTGCCGCGTCGATCCCGCTCCCGCTGCTCGCCTCGTCCGCGCCGAAGGTCCGCCGGTCACGCAGCGGTCCGCGCCGCGCGGGCGTGCTGATCCTCGTCCACGTGGTGTTCGCCATCCACATCGCGCAGTGGATGTACGCCGGGATGACGCTCTCGCCGGTCGAACCCTCCGAAAGCATGTACACGCTTGAGCGGGGGCTGCTCAACGCGGGGTTCGTGTTCTTCGCGCTGGCGATCCTGTCCACGCTCGTCTTCGGGCGCGTGTTCTGCGGCTGGGGGTGCCACGTCGTGGCGCTCCAGGACCTGTGCGGGTGGATGATGAAGCGGGTGGGCGTTCATCCCAAGCCGTTCCGCACGCGCCTCTTGATCCTCGCGCCGTTGGGGCTGGCGATCTACATGTTCGTCTGGCCGACGCTGCGCCGCGAATTGATCCAGCCCGCGTTCACCGCCTCCGGGGCCGCCATGCCCCTGTGGATCGGGCCCCCGGCCGACCGGCCCGCGCTCCACCCCGAGTTCTTCGTGCCTGATTTCTGGGCCACGTTCCCCGCGTGGTACGTCGCGATCCCCTTCCTGGGCGTGTGCGGGTTCGCCACCGTCTACTTCCTCGGAGCCAAGGGTTTCTGCACCTACGGCTGCCCGTATGGGGGTTTCTTCGGCCCCGCCGACACGGTCGCAGTCGGGCGCATTCTCGTGAACGACGACTGCGAACACTGCGGGCACTGCACCGCCGTATGCACCTCCAACGTCCGCGTGCACGAGGAGGTGCGCGACTACGGGATGGTCGTCGATCCCGGGTGCATGAAGTGCATGGACTGCGTGAGCGTGTGCCCGAATGGCGCGCTGCGGTTCGGGTTCGCGCCGCCGCCGATGTTCAACGCACGGGCGAAAGCAGGACGGAAGGCCGTGAAACGCCAGCGCCCCTACGACCTGAGCCGCGCGGGCGAGGTTGTGCTCGCGGCGCTGTTCGTCGCGCTCCTGCTCGGGTTCCGGGGGTTCCTCGACCAGGTGCCGCTGCTGATGGCCGCGGGGCTCGCGGGAATCGGCTCCTTCGCCGCGTGGAAGCTCTGGTGCATGGCGCGCGTGCCGAACGTGCGGCTGCAGAACCTCCAGTTGCGATACCGAGGACGGTGGACGCGCGCCGGGTTGGCCTTCGCGCCCGCCGCCGCGGCCCTGCTTCTTGCCGGCGCGTGGGGGATCGTCGTCCGCTATCACCTGTGGCGCGGCGGGTTGCTGGATTCGGGCGTGCGCCTGGCGGCCGCGGAGTACCTCGCCCCTGGTTTCGCGCCGCCGGAGGCGGACCGGGCGCGGGCCGAAACTGCGATCGCGCACCTGCGCCGCGCGGGCCCACCGGGTGACGGCGGGATCGGGTGGGCGCGCAGCGCGGACGTGAACACCCGGCTCGCGTCCCTTTCCGCGATCGTCGGGCGGTTCGATGACGCGGACCGTTTCGCCCGGCGCGCCATCGACCAGCGCGAGCCGACCGACGAGTTCCTGCGCTACGCGGCCGCCCTCCTCGCGCGGCGCGGCGCGGCCCCGGAGGAGTTCGAGGGTTTCTATCGCTCGGTGCTCGCGCGGCACCCACGCCAAGCGGGTGCGCACGTCGCCGTCGCCGGCGTCGAGTTGGCTCAGGGCAACACGACCGAAGCCGCCCGCCTCGCCGAACGTGCTGTCGCGCTCGGCTCGACCGATCCCGCGATCCTGGCCGCCGCCGGGTCGCTCCTGATGGGGCTGGAGCGATGGGGTCCCGCGATCTCGGCGTTCGGCAAGGCGATCGAGCTCGACGCTTCGTCGGGCGTCCTGCGGGGTGAGCGGGCGCTCGCGCTCCACTTCGCGGGGAGGACGACGGACGCGGTCACAGAGATCGCCGAGGCCGTCGAACGAGAACCGAACAATCCTGCCCTGCTCCTCAGGCGTGTCGAACTCCTGCGTGCCGCGGGTCACGATGCGGAGGCGGAGGCAGCCCAAACCAAGCTCGACGACCTCCTTCAGCAGGGCCGCCCCGAACATCGTTGACGACCGGAGCCATCGGCCCGCAGAGCGGGAGACGGCCCGCGATGTGACGGGGCGGGGACCTTGTTCTCGGCCGCGGCCTTGCGAGGCACTGGCGGCGGGGTCTGTCACGTGGTACGCTTGCAGCCTCGTCGGGGCACGTCGGATTCCGTGGTTCCACCAACTGCAGAGGGCAAGTCATGAAGCATCGAGTGGCAGCGCTGTCGGCGGCGGGGTTGGTCGTGTCAGCGGGCGTCGCGTTCGCTTCGGGTCCGACCCTGGTCGATCCGGCAGTCCGCGCTCGCTCGATGCTGCAGGCGGGCGTCAACGGCCTGATCGGGTCTCCGGACGCCGGCCCGGACGTCATCGTCGGCGAACTGATGCAGAGTCAGAGCTCGAGCGGCTCGATGGCCCTCACGCTCGCACCGCTCGGCACGGTCGGCGCTGTCAACGCGTACAGCGTGGGCACCACGTCGTGCAACATCGGGACGGCGAGCCTCCTGTGGCAGGCGAACAACCCGAACCACCCGGTGATCGCGCAGAACATGTACCGCCTCAAGAACGGGCGGCTTGAAATGATCGGCATCGGCTGGCTCAAGCACGGCTTCACCGCCCTCACCTACAACGCGTGCAGCAACGAGGGGTACACGTGCAACGGCCTCGGCGGCGCCGTGCTCGGCGTCGGCTGCTCCGACCCCTACTCCTCGAGCCTCAACGGCAGCCAGGGCAACCTCGGCCCGCGCTACCAGGTGAACGCCTCGACCGGCGCGTTCCCCTTCCCCTACGCCAGCCACCCGAACTCCACGGCACTGTCCAAGCGCATCCAGGTCGCCCACGCGGACATCGAGGACTCGGTGCAGAACCCGAACACGCTCTACTTCGCCGAGGGCATCTACATCACGCCGGACGACACGGCCGCCGGCAATAACGCCAACAACGCGTCGTACCGGCGCATGACGGTGAACGGAACAAGCCGCACCTTTACGCTCACCGATCAAACCCGCCGCCGCGACCCCGCGATCCACGCGTGGAAGCAGTACGGCGGGCCGGGCGGGACCGTGGACAACTCCGTGGTGCTCAACCCCGTCGACGTGCAGGGCGACGGGCGCTTCTGGATCGGCTCCAAGGCCTGGTCCGCGGGCAACGGCCTGTGGAACTACGAGTATGTGGTCTACAACCTCACGTCCGACCGCGCCGCGGGCGCGGTCGCCGTGCCCGTGCCGCTGTTCGCGTCGGCCACGAGCATCGGGTTCCACGACGTGAACTACCACAGCGGCGAGACCTGGGACGGGACGGACTTCACGTCATCCCGCACCGGGCCGAACGTGGTGTGGAACAGCCCGCAGACCCACGCGCAGAACGCTCTCGCCAACGCCGTGCGCTGGGGCACGATGTACAACTACCGCTTCCAGTCGAACGTCGGCCCCAAGAACAACGGCTCGCTCACCGTCGGCCTGTTCAAGCCGACGACGGCGGGCAGCCCCGCGGCGGAGTTCTCGGCTCCGGCCATCGTCCCCTGCCCCTGCCAGCCGGACATGACCGGCGACTGCCAGCTCAGCGTCGCGGACTTCGGGTCGTTCCAGACCCGTTACGTCCTCGGCGACCTGCGCTGCGACTTCAACGCCGACGGGCAGCTCACCGTGGCCGACTTCGGGTCGTTCCAGAACGCCTACAACGCCGGGTGCTCGCAGTAACCCGCACGCCATTCCTCGTTCGAACCCAACGGCCGGCGCGATGAGCGCCGGCCGTTTTTCGTTGGGCGACTCGCAACCGCGACCGCATCTACCCTCACGGGGAGGCCCGCCATGTTCATGCGGATGGTCTACGACGAGAAGCTCGCCCAGGCCGCGTACCTCTTCGGGTGCCAGAAGACCGGGGAAGCGATCGTGTTCGACCCCGAGCGCGACGTGGACCGGTACCTTGCACTGGCGAAGGCCGAGGAGCTGCGGATCACCGCTGTCGCGGAGACGCACGTCCACGCGGACTTCCTGTCCGGCGCCCGCGAGCTCGCCGAGCGGGTGGGAGCACGTGTCTACGCGTCGGGCGAGGGCGGAGCGGACTGGACGCCGCGCTGGCTCGACGGCAAGACCGGCGGCGGGAGCTACGAACACCGGCTGCTGAAGGACGGCGATCGCTTCGGCATCGGCGCGATCGAGTTCACGGCCATCCACACGCCGGGGCACACGCCGGAGCACGTGTGCTTCCTCGTCACGGATCGCGGCGGCGGTGCGGACACGCCGATGGGCGTGCTGACGGGCGACTTCGTGTTCGTGGGCGACGTGGGCCGACCGGACCTGCTCGAGTCCGCCGCGGGCCACGCGGGCTCGGCCCGGCCCGCCGCCCGGGACCTCTTCCGATCGCTCCGCCGCTTCGCCGCGCTCCCGGAGTTCATCCAGGTCTGGCCCGCGCACGGGGCGGGCAGCGCGTGCGGCAAGGCGCTCGGGGCCGTGCCGCAGTCCACGGTCGGGTACGAGAAGCGGTTCAACCCGGCGCTGCGCGAGGCCGGCGACGAGCGCGGGTTCGTGGACTTCGTCCTCGCGGGCCAGCCCGAACCCCCGGCGTACTTCGCGCGGATGAAACGGCAGAACCGCGACGGGCCGGCGGTGCTCGGCGCTCCCCCGTCGCCGCGCTCTCTCTCCCGCTCCGAACTGGCGTCGCTCGACACCCGTCGCGTGGCGCTCATCGACACGCGCTCCTGGAAGGCGTTCCTGGCCGGGCACGTCCCGGGATCGCTCTACCTGCCGCTGAACACCAGCTTCACCACCGACGCGGGTTCGTTCATCCGCGACGACGAGGACATCGTGCTGATTGTCGAGCCGCCCCGCGCCGACGAGGCCGCGAGGGCCCTCGTCCGCATCGGCCTCGACCGCGTCGTCGGCTGCTTCGACCCCGCGGACCTGGAGCCCTACCGATCGGGCGGCGGGACACTCACGCCGAGCGCCGAGATCGACCCCGCGGCCGCCCACACCCGGCTGAGAACCGGGGGAGCCGTGGCGCTCGACGTGCGACGCGCCTCAGAGTTCGTTGACGGGCGCGAGCCCAACGCCGTCAACATCGCGCACACCCGCCTGATCGCGCACAACGCCGACCTGCCCCGCGATCGCCCGATCATCGTGAACTGCCGCAGCGGCGGGCGGTCGGCGCGGGCCGTCGCGTTCCTGCGCCGCGCGGGGTTCGATGCGATCAACCTCGCGGGGGGGTTCACCGCGTGGGAGCAGGCGGGCTTGCCGGTCGAGAAATGACCGCGTTCGACGACTCCGCTCCACCATCGGATCTTTAGCCTATTATCCGGATATTGGGCTATAGTTGTCGCGTCCCCCAACGGCCGATACTCCCCAGCGTTCCGCGGGCACTGACGGGTCGGGATCACGGGCCATGCACATCCGCGACATCTTCGCCCGTCAGCCCGCGACCTTCTCGTTCGAGTTCTTCCCGCCGCGCACGAAAGCCTCCGCGGATGAGCTGTTCGCGTCGATCGGCGAGTTCGAGAAGCTGCGCCCGACGTTCGTGTCGGTGACGTACGGCGCGGGCGGCTCGACGCGCGAGCTCACGCGCGACCTGTGCGTGCAGATCAAGAGCCGCACGACGCTCGACCCGGTACCGCACCTGACCACGGTCTGCCACACGAAGGGCGAGATCGAAGCGATCCTCCAGCGGTACGCCGACGCGGGGATCAGCACCATCATGGCGCTGCGCGGCGATCCGCCGCGCGACTGGGCCGGCCCGGGCGAGCCGCACGGCGACTTCAAGCACGCGGCCGACCTGGTGGCGTTCATCCGCGAGTTCGGCTCGGGGCGGCGGCACCCCGACCCGCGCGGGTTCGGCCTCGGGGTCGCGGGTTACGTCGAGGGGCACCCGGACACGCCCAACCGCCTCGTCGAGATGGACCGCCTCAAGGCGAAGGTGGACGCGGGCGCGGACTTCATCGTCACGCAGCTTTTCTTTGAAAACCGCGACTTCTACGACTTTCGCGACCGGTGCGCCCTCGCGGGGATCACCGTCCCCATCATCGCGGGGATCATGCCGGTCACCTCGATCGCGGGGATGAAGCGCATGGCGGACCTGGCTCTGGGCGCCCGCTACCCCGCGCCGCTCATCCGCGCGATCAACCGCACCGGCGGCAACGAGGAGGCCGTCAAGCGCGTCGGCGTCCACTGGGCCACCGAACAGTGCCGCGACCTGCTGGACCATCAGGTGCAGGGAATCCACTTCTACACCCTCAACCGGAGCACGGCGACGCGGGAGATCTATGCGACGCTGGGCGTGCAGGATTCGCGGGGGCTGATGTGATCGGGCTCGCCCGCACACGATGGGATCGGAGCGGATGAGACACACTTTGCGCCACGCCGCCTGGTTCGCTGCGTGGTTCGGTCTCATCGCGCTGGCTGTCGGCGGTTTCGTGCTGCTCAACGGCTACCCGATCACCGGGGGCGTCGCGCTCCTCGCGGCCATGACCTTGTCCGCCGTCCTTACTCACTTCGCTCACGTCGCCGCGGACCGCCCAGCGCCGCCGAACGTCTGCGAATCATGCGGGTATGCGCTCGCGGGATTGCGGGCCGCAAGCGACGGGAAGAGGCGGTGCCCGGAATGCGGCGCCGTCGATACCCGCGCCCGATCAGCGGATTCCCCGCGCGGCGTCCACAAACCGGTGGAATAGCCCCGCACCGAGGAGCGCGTCGCGTGTCCGCTCCGGGTGCCACTGCACGCCGACGTAATACGGCCGCGATGGGTCCGCGACGGCTTCGATCACGCCGTCGTCCGCGTACGCGAGCACCGCGAGCCGGCCCGGGTCCGCGACGCCCTGGCGGTGGCTGCTGCACACCGTGCCAGAGGCGATGCCGTATCGTGCGGCCGTCGCGGCCGAGGGCGCCACGGCGTGGACGCGGTTGCCGACATGGTGCTCGTGCGTAGAGAGCGTGTCGGGCAGGTTCTGGTTGAGCCTTCCCCCGGCCGCGAGGGACATCATCTGCATCCCCAGGCAGATGCCCAGCGCGGGCGCCTCGGGCCGACGATCGCGCAGTGCCCCGAGCAAGGCCGTCTCGAACGCCTGGCGATCGGGGTGGATGAGGTCGGACTTCGGGTGGCGCGGCTGACCGAACAGCTCCGTGTCAGCGTCCTTGCCCCCGGTGAAGACAAAGGCGTCCAGGCGGGCGAGATACTCGGGCACGAGCGCGACGACGGGCGCCAGCAGCACGGGCACGCCCCCCGCTTCCTCGACGGCTCGCGCGTACGCGACCCCGGCGGCCGAGCGGAGCGTGCCGTAGATCTCGACGAGGTCGGTGGTGACGCCGACGAGCGGTTTCACGCGCGCATGGTAGCGAGCCGGACCGATAGACTCCGTTCATGTCACGCAAGGCCGCGTTCGTCTCGATCGTCGTCGCGCTCGCGCTCAGCGCCGCAGCGTACCTGCTGCTCGTGGAGCGCACGCCCCCCACGCCGACCGGCACGCTCCTCGACTTCATAGGCGGTGACGCTCGCGCGCTCACGATCAAACGGCGCGACGGCACGATCGAGCGCACCGAGGCGGTCGGCGACGGGAGCGTGTGGCAGGTCCTCTACCGCCCCGCGGGAAGCGATGCGTCGCACGCATGGCCCGCCTCGCCCACGCAGGTCCGATCGGCGATGCGGATCCTTTCGACGCTCGCGCCGATCGCGGTGGCGCAGCCGGGAGCCGAACCCGACGCGGACGGCGTCGCGGTCGAACTGCTGCTCGACGACGGGACGACCCGCGCCATGAAGCTGGGCTCGCGGATGCTGTCCGGACGCGTGCTGGTCGAACTGACGGACCCCGGCCCGCTCAGGCCCGATCTCAAGGGCAAGGTTTACTGGACCGACGGGGCGATCTCGCAGATGCTCGTCGCGACGGGGCTCCGGGCGTGGCGCGAGACCACGGTTTTCCCGAACCTGGGGCGCGAGGCGTCTCGCGTGAAACTCACCGGGGCGGGGGGCACGATCGTCCTCGCCCGCGTCGGCGGCGCGTGGGCCATGCGCGAACCCGTCGCGGCCCCGGCGGACGAGCGGGCGGTCGTGATGCTGCTCAACGCCTTGGCGGCGATGCGTGTGACGGACTTCGGCGACGGGGATCGCGGCCTGCCCGAGCCGACCGGGAACCTCCCCCCCCTCGCGTCGCTCGTCGTCGAATCCGACGCCCGCGAAGCGGCAGGAGACGGCTTTGTGACCAGGACGAGTATCCACGAAGCGGAGTTCGCCGCGGTGGTCGGGCTCGCGGGCGATCAGGTGCTGGTGCGGACGCGCCGACGGTCCGAAACGCGCGGGGCGGGCGGAGCGCCCGAGGTCGCGGCGGCCACGGAGTCCGCCTTCACCACGACGCTCGCGGGGGTGGCGGCGATCCCGTCATCGCCGGAGGCGCTGGTCGCGCGGGCGTCCTGCCGGACCCGGGCGGGTGACGCCGGCGGCCTGCTGATCCGTCGCGGCTCGATCGAGCGGACGCTGGCCCGCACGATCGACGGCTGGGCCGAGTCGAAGCACGGCGGCGAGCGCGTGCCGCTGCCGAAAGAGGATGCCGACGCCGCGAACGCCCTCGTGAAGTTCCTGTGCGAAGCGCCCGCGGACGCCGTCCGGCTCGCCCAGCCGGAGGGCTGGAAGGCGGCATGGGCGATCGAGCTGCGCACGCTCGGCGGTGAACCGCTGGAGCAGACCGAGATCGCCGTCGCGCCGCCTTCGACCGAGAGCGGGCCGAGCGGGACCATCACGATTCGCGCGGGCTCGGTCTGGCGGATGTATGCGAGTACTGACGCCGCCGCCATCATGCGGCGGCTCTTGCCTTAGGGCTCGCCATAAAGGGCCTTGCAGGCCCTGGTGCCGCGCGGTAGCCTGTGCAGGTCGGGCCGGGTGTTCATCCGGCCCGCCGCACGATCCGGCCTCGACCGGGTCTGGTTCAGGCCCCACGTTCTGTGGGGTGACAATCGAAGGGGCCGCACCATGGAACGGACCCATCCCCCGCCGTCACCGGTGCCCGCTCGCGGGCCGCGCACGGGATTCGCGTTGATCGAGGCGCTGGTGGTCATGGTCGCGTGCTTCGTTGTGTTCGCGCTGCTGACGGCTGCCGCGAGCGACGCCCGCCGCCAGGCCCGCCTCGGCGACGACATCGCCAAGCTCCGCCAGTTCGGCGTGTGGACCGGCAGTTACGCGGCGGACAATCAGGATCTGTTTTGGTCGTTCAGTTGGAGGAAGGGTTACTCGAAGAGCCAGTGGCCCGACCTGAATGCGCAAGCACAGGGCAGCGATCTTTCGGCCGGCGCCGCGCAGGGCGTGGACATCCTGCGGCGTCTGGCGGGTCGAACCGACATCCTGCCGATCAATGGCTGGGTCCCCCATGTTGGATACAGTCATCTGCCTCTGTCCGAGTACGTCGGCGCACCGCTTCCAAACCTCGCCGGGATCTCGGCCGCGGATGAGTACCGGTTGATGTGCGCGCGCGATCCTCACGGATTCGACGCCGGGCTCTACTCCCCGAACCCCCCGCTTCCAGGATCGAACGGCCCGAAGCGGTGGCCGTACAGCGCAAGCTTCAGCATCGGCGCGGGATTCTTCGACGGGTCACCCATCGGTGCGCGCATCCACCAGGTGGGCCTCTCGCACAATCAGTTCTGGGTCCCCAACGCCAGCGTGATGGTCCTCGGTGGTCGCCAGCAATCCGAGGTTGCGTTCCCCGCCGTGAAGGTGTTCATGCAGGACACCCACGCCCGGCATTTCGGCGTGCGCCAGCCGTACTGCACGCACGACCAGGCGCGGCTGCCGCTGTTGTTCACGGATGGCGGCGTGACGGTGCGGTCGGCGTCGGAGTCGAACCCCGGGTGGCAACCCAACCACCCCACTATCTTCGTGCCGACCAATCTGGTGTACACCCCTGAATTCTGGGAGCCGCCCACGATGAGCGGGGCCGCGGCCGAAATCGTCTTCGGTCGGTTCCGCTGGACGCGCGGCTGCCCGGCAAACCTCCTCGCGGGGCGTGACTTCGACGGGCCGGAGGTCTGCACGCCGTTGCCGTAGGCGCGGGCACGACGGAGTGTGATTCCGAAGGAGCGCACGATGAATCGGACTGCATCGTCAAACCTCGAGCCGGCACGCCACGCGTTCGCGTTGATCGAAGCCGTCGCGGCGTCCGCGCTGTCCGTCATCCTCCTCGCGCTGCTCCTCGCGGCCGGGAGCAACACCCGCCGCCAGGCCCGCCTCGGCGACGACATCGCCAAGCTCCGCGATCTGGGCGCGGCCACGGCGGCCTACGCCGCGGACTACCAGGACTCGATCTGGTCGTTCAGTTGGAAGGGCGGCGTGACGTACACGACGCCGTACCCGGAGTTGAACTCCGCGTCGACAGACCTGCAGGCCCAAGCGAATCAGGCGATCTACATCCTGCGGACGCACGGGAACGTGCCCCTGGCCCAGCCGATCAACAACTGGATCGCCAACATTCAATACAGCCACTTTGCGCTGGCGGTGCACCAGCGGCGGCCGCTGCCGGACTTCGGCTCCATCTCCTCCGCCGACAAAGTGCGGCTCCAATGGGCACAGAACCCGACGGGCACTGGCCAGGGACCATACGGCCCGTATCCCTGCGGCGGGCCTATCCCGACCCCCCACTGCCATACCCGGCCTCGCTCCGCGAGCTTCCAGCTCGTGATCGCGGCGTACGACGGATCACGCGAAGGCTCCCGGGTCAGCCAACACGGCTTGCCGCATTCGAGTTTCCTCGTTCCACAGGGGGCCGTGCTCGGTGGGCGGCCTCTGTCGGAGGTCGCCTTCCCCGCGAGCAAGGTGCTCGTTTCTGACATCCACGGGCGTCACTTCGGGGTGCGGCAGCCGTACTGCACGCACGACGAGGCGCGGCTGCCTGTCCTCTTCGCAGACGGGGCGGTGACCGTGAGGTCCGCGTCCGAGTCGAACCAGGGTTGGCAGCCGAACTTCGCCGTCTTGCCGTCGCCATCGCAAATCAGCTACACCCCGCAGGAATGGGACCCTCCGACGATAAGTGGCGCGGCATCGGACGCGGTCGTCGGTCGCTTCCGCTACACCCGCGGCTGCCCGACGAACCTGCTCGCCGGACGTGATTTCGACGGGCCGGAGGCCTGCCTGCCGCCGCCGTGAACGCGCCGGGACGGGCTACGCTTCACGTCCCATGCCGCACATCATCGCCGAGCCCTGCATCGGAACCAAGGACGTTTCCTGCGTGGACGTCTGTCCGGTCGACTGCATCCACCCGACGAAGAACGAGCCCGAGTTCGAGAAGGCCGACCAGCTCTTCATCGATCCGGACACCTGCATCGACTGCGGCCTGTGCGTGGACGAGTGCCCGGTGAAGGCGATCTTCCCGCAGGAGGACCTGCCGGGCGAGTGGAACAAGTTCGTCCAGATCAATCTGGAGTACTACAAGAAGTAGGGCACAGGGGACAGGGCTCAGGGCACAGGGACCGGTCGGACGACGGCGGACCGGTCGGTTCAACTCTGACGGGATGGGGCGCTGCTGCCACGTTGTAGAGGCCTGTGTGTCGGCGGTGCATCCCCGCCGTCTGTTGCACCCTTCCGGGCGGCACGCGACAATCCCCCGCGGCCGCGAGCGATCATGCGGTGTTCCGGCCGCGCCGAGGGGGCATTCCATGCAAAGCGTCATCCCGGTCGCGAGTTGGGCGTCGGTCCTCCTGGGGGTCCTGCTGGGTCTGGGAGGGGTGGCCATCCTCGTGATCGGCACGCTGCGCCGGCAAGCCGCGGACGAGAAGCCGCGCCCCGTGTTCCGCCCCGGCATCACGCTGCTCGGCGGGGCCCTGGTCTTCATCGGCGTGGGCGGATGGGGGCCCGGGTTCCTGCCGCAGGCCGCGGAGTTCTTCAAGACCATCGCCTCCTTGGCCCAGTCGAGCGACGAGTCGAAGGTGGCGACCGACGCGGACGCGCTGCTGGCCGACCTGTCGAGCGGCGGGCTCGATCCCGAGTACTGGTCCGTGGCCAAGGCGGTGCTGCTGTACAACCCGGCTCCCGGTTTGGACGCCCGCATCGACGCGGCCGGCGCCAAGGCCGCCGCTCGAAGCGACATTCAGACGTACCTCGCAGAAATCAAGTCGGAGTACCTGGCGCTCCAGGCCTCGGCGGTCAAGCGCGTTGAGGAGGCCGGCGCCGCCGGATCGCCCAGCGAGGAAGCGCTCGGGAAGCTTGACCTTTCGACCCTCAGGTACTTCCAGCGTGCTCCGCCCCCGATCAGGGGGCCGGTGAGGGTGGACCCCGCGAAACTCAAGAGCGTGATGGACGCTAAATCGCGCCGGATTCAGCCGGTGCGGTGACGCCCACCTCCCGACGATTCCGGTAGCATGACGCCCTCGCGATGGGAGGTTCCACGATGCGTCGTGCGCAGAGTCGATTCGTCGCAGCGTTGTCAACCCTGGTCCTTGCCGGGTGCGTTTCCACGGGCCTGCCGGGTGACGAGGGTGGCGGGTCGGAATCCGCGACAGCGCGACCCGGAGCCGCGCCGGTCACCGCGTCGGCATCCGCCGGATCGGGAAGCCCGCGCGGTTCCGCGGGTCAGCCGGCCGATGGCATCAAGCCGGAGCACCTGAGCAAGACGCTGACGTGGCGTTCGATCGGACCCGCGAACATGGGCGGGCGCGTCGCCGACGTGTGCTTCGCCCCCGGCAACGCCAAGACGTTTTTCGTCGCTTACGGCACCAGCGGCCTGTTCAAGAGCACCAACAACGGCGTCACGCTTACGCCTGTTTTCGACAAGGAGGCGACGGCCTCGATCGGATCCGTCGTCGTCTGCGATGCGCCCTCCGACTGGCCGGGCTGGAACGACGAGAAGGCCGACACCACGGAGGAGGAGCGCAAGAAGGAACTCGCCGCCAAAGACCCCGAAGCCGCGCGCAAAGCGGAGGAGAACAAGGGCAAGGCGAAGATCGTCTGGGTCGGCACCGGCGAGGGGAACAACCGCAACAGCTCGTCGTGGGGCAACGGCGTCTACCGCTCCACCGACGGCGGCGCGACGTGGACCCACTGCGGCCTGGGCGACTCGCACAACATCCCGCGGCTGGCGGTCGATCCGCGCAACCCTGACGTGTGCTACGCCGCGTGCCTGGGGCATCTCTGGGGCCCGAACGCGGAGCGCGGCCTGTACAAGACCTCCGATGGCGGCAGGACGTGGACCGCCTCGCTGCAGGTCAGCGACCGCACCGGCGCCACCGACGTGATCCTCGACCCCGCGGACCCGGACACCGTGTACTGCGCGATGTACACGCGTGAGCGCAAGGCGTGGCGCTACACCAGCGGCAGCGAGGAAGGGGGCATCTTCAAGTCCACGAACGCAGGGCGGACGTGGACCAGGCTGACCAACGGCCTGCCGAAACGGACGGGCAACATCGGGCTGGACGTCTGCCGCAAGAACCCGAAGGTCGTCTACGCGATCGTCGAGTCCGACGACGGGGGCTGGGGCGTTGAGCCGTTCGACGACCGGAGCAAGGCCGGCGGCGTCTTCCGGTCCGAAGACGCGGGCGAGACATGGACCCGCATGAGCCCGCACACGCCGCGGGCGTTCTACTTCTCCAAGGTTCGCGTGGACCCCGACAACGACCAGCGCGTCTACGTCCTGGGCTGGGGCCTCTGGATCAGCGACGACGGCGGGAAGCACTTCCGCACCGGCGGCGCCCGCAAGCCGCACGGCGACATGCACGCGATGGCGATCGACCCCGCGGACCCCGACCACCTGCTCATGGGCACCGACGGCGGGGTGTACCTGTCCTGGGACAAGGCCGGCACGTGGGACTTCCTGGATCACGTCCCGACGGGCGAGTTTTACAACATCGCGATCGACGGCTCCGATCCCTACCGCGTCGCGGGCGGCCTGCAGGACAATGGCTCGTGGTTCGGCGTGAGCGCGTCGAACTCGACCACGGGCGAGCAGCCCGGCATCCCCCCGGTCGCGCTCACGAACGCCGACTGGAAGCTGCGGTTCTGGGGGGACGGCTATCACGTCGCCTTTGACCCCACCGACCCGAACATCATCTACGCGGAGTGGCAGGGCGGGAACATCGGACGCATCCACCTGGACACGGGCGTGACGCGGATGATCAAGCCCTCACCCAAGGAGGGTGAGCCGCGGTTCCGCTTCAACTGGAACTCGCCGTTCTTCATCTCGCCGCACAACGGCACGACGCTGTACTTCGGGGGGAACTACGTCTTCAAGCTGACCGATCGGGGCGACCGCTGGGAACGGATCAGCGAGGACCTCTCCACGCGCGCGCTCGAGAAAATCGAGGCGGTCGGCTCGGAAGCCGAGACACACGGCACGGTGGTCACCATCGCAGAGTCGCCGGTGGCGGGTGCCGCCGGGGTGCTCTGGGCCGGAACGGACGACGGCCTCATCCACGTCACCACCGACGACGGCAGGACGTGGACCAACGTCACGCCCCCAGAAGTCAACGGCTGGTACGTCAGCCGCATCGAGCCGTCGCATCATGATCGCGATACGGCGTACGTCTCCGTGGACGGGCACCGGTCCGACGCCTACGGCCCGATGATCCTGATGACCGGCGACCTCGGCCGGACCTGGGCGAACATCGCGGGCGATCTGCCGGCGGACGGCTCGGTGAAGTGTGTGCGCGAGGACCGGCGGAGCGCGAACGTGCTCTACGCCGGGACGGAACGGGGCTTCTTCGCCAGCCTCGACCGCGGGGGTCACTGGCTGCGGCTCAACGGGGAGTCGCTCCCGACTGTCGCCGTCGATGACATCCAGCAGCACCCGCGCGATCTGGACCTGGTCATCGGCACGCACGGGCGATCGATCTTCATCCTCGACGACGCTTCGCCGCTGGCGCAGCTCACCGCCGACGTTTGGGGCTCGGGCTTCCACCTGTTCGACGTGCCCGACGCGAAGCCGCGCCAGTTCCTGCTGCACGCGGGGCTGTGGGGCGACGGCGCGTTCGGCGCGCCGAACCCGCCGATGGGCGCCCGCGTCTCCTATTGGCTCGGCGAGGACACCGGCGAGAGCGTGAGCATCGCCATCACCGACATCGCGGGCGTGAATGTGCGCACGCTCACCGGCGGCACGCGCCCGGGCCTGAACCGCGTGATCTGGGACCTTCAACGCGAGCCCTATGACCGCATCAACGATCCGACCTACGCGGAGCAGCCCCAGTTCGTGCCGCAGGGGGAGTACACCGTCACGGTGACGCGCGCGAAGGAGAAGGCGGTAAAGAAAGTCAGAGTGCTCGCCGCCCCGGCGCGCTGAACCCGGGGCCGATCAGCCCCGGAGCAACTCGACGAGGATGTCCAGGCCGCGCGCCAACTTCGCGTCGTCCACGGCGTAGCTGAGCCGAAAGTGCGTGTCGCGGGACGAGAACGCCGTCCCCGGGACGACGAGCACCTTGCGGGCGCGGGCCGCGTCCTTGAACTGGCTCGCGGTCATCTTCAGGCGATCGGGCACGCGGACGAAGGCGTAGAACGCCCCACCGGGCATCGGCACTTCGGTGACTTGCGAGAGTCGCCCGTGGACGAGGTCGCGGCGCGCCCGGAAGCGGTCGATCAGCGCCGTCATGTCCACGTTGAACGCCTCGACCGCGGCGTACTGCAAGGGCGTGGGGGCGGAAATGTACAGGTGCTGCTGCATCCGCACCATCCGGTCCATGAGCGGCGCGGGACCGACGCAGTACCCCAGCCGCCACCCGGTGGGGCCGTAGGTCTTGCCGAACCCGCGGACCAGCAGCGTGCACTCCTGCGCTCTCGGAAAGCGACACGGGCTGGGGCAGCAGGCCTCGTCTCCCCGGGCGTCGGCGCGCGGGCGCTTCGCCGTGCGTGACTCGGGGTAGGTGAACTCGTCGTAGATCTCGTCGCTGATGAGCAGCACGCCGCGCCGGCGGCACAGGTCCACGAGATCGCGGCACTCCGCCTCGGTGAGCACCACGCCGCACGGATTGCTCGGCGAATCGATCAGGACGGCCTTGGTCCGCGGCGTAATGAGCGGCTCGACCCGCGCGGCGGTCATGCGGAAGTCCGGATAAGTATCGCACGTCACCGCCGTCGCCCCGGTCAGCTCCGCGAGCCGCGGATACAGCACGAAGTACGGATCGGGGATGATGACCTCGTCGCCGGGGTCGAGCAGGGCCATCGCCGCGCAGATGAGCGCGCCGGACGTGCCCATCGTGACCACGATCTGCGGGCGCGAGGGATCGGCGCGAACGGCCGCGTCCCAGCCGATGTCGCGCTTGAGGTGCTCGGCGATCTTCGCCAGCAGCGGGTCCACGCCGCGGTTGGGGCCGTAGCCGTTGCGGTCGTGCTCGATCGCGCGGATCGCGGCCCGCTTGATCGGCTCGGGCACGGCGAAGTCCGGCTGGCCGATCGAGAAGTCGATCGGGTCCTGGACAGCGCGGCCTTCCTCGAAGACGCGGCGGATGACCGACTCGCGGACATTCGCGGATCGCTGCGAGAACAGACGCGAAAGGTCCATGAGGGTCGGTCGGGCGCGGGGATGCGCGACGGGTGGGCAACCGTGAACGGACACCCGTTCAGAGCTTGGGCACGAGTGTCTTGGGCAGGCCGAGCGCCTTGGGGTTCTTCGCGTCCAGCTTCTTGTCCTCGGTCAGCTTGGCGATCCGCTCGGTGCGGGTCATGACGCTGCGCTTTGCGGCGAGGCCGCCCGTGGTTTTCAGGGATCGGTCGAGGCTCATGGGGTGAACTTCCTTCGCGCGGCTAGCGGGTGAACTTGCTCCAGATTCGCCCCGAGAAATCCGTGGACCCTCGGCGCTCGCCCTTCCAAACCCTCCCCAGTCGGCCGACCGCGTCATCCAACTCGGTTCGGGCGGGCACCCGGTCCTTGAGTTCCTCACGCGAGATCCCGCGAGAGCAGAACACCGTGAACCGGGCCCGATTGTTGGCCCCGGTCCCCGGCCCGTCCAGCGACACCTGAAACGCCGATACGCCGTTTTCGCCCAGGAACTTCACAAGTGCATCCGCTTCGGTCTTGTCGGTGGTCACGAGCTGCAGGTAGTTCTTGCCGACTTCGCGTGGGTCGCCCGCCGTGGCCGGGGGAGCCAGGCCGGCCGGGTTCGGCGTGCCCGCACCGCCCGAGCCATTCGGCGCCGCAGAGGGTGCGGTCGGGCGGGTCTCCGGCCTCACCAGGTTCGTATTCAGGGGCAGGTCCGCGTTGAGCGGGTCGTGCACCGTGCCGTCGGCCTGGAGCCGAAGCTCGCGCCGCGCGGCCTCCTCGGCCTCTCCCTTGCCGACGTCGTACGCGACGGACCAGATCAGCACGCACACCGCGATCACACCCGCGCCCGCGAGCAAGAGGACGCTCGGCGAGATGTTCAGCCGTCCGGGCTCGTCGCGTGGCGCCGCGGCGGCGGGCCCGACCGGTTCGTCTTCCACAGGCCCCGGCGGCGTGACGCGGGCCGGCCGCTCGACCACGCGGAATCGCGGAGCCCCGGGCCGCGCCGGCAAGTCCTCGGCACAATCCGATGCGTCAACGGGTTCATCGCGACGCTCGACGTTCCGCCCGGCGATCGGCTCGGACTCGGGCTGGGTGTCCGTCGCGCGAACGGGCGTGTCGGCCTGCGGGGGCGCAACGGCCTGCGGCGGCCGCAGCGTCACGATCGGCGCTGGGCGTCGTCCCACGCCGCCGCCATTAATCAACTCGAACAGGGCCGGGCCGCGCCGCTTCATGCCCGCATTCTACGACGCGCCGGGCGTTCGTGCCGTCCCCTATACTCCGCCCCATGTCGATCCGCGACGAGGACGTGCGCGTCATCAAGCCCCGCCCGATGAACCGCCTCGAGGGGGTCTACCTCCCCGAGGTCTTCAAGGGCTTCGGCACGACGATGCGGCACTTCTTCACGTCCTTCGGCCAGGGCAAGACGAGCCGGACATTCCAGTACCCCGAGCAGCGCCGCGAGCACATGCCGGTCGAGGAGGGCGGGCAGCACGCCCCGAACTTCCGCGGCGTCCACCGGCTCAACCGCGACGAGTCCGGGCGGGTCCGCTGCGTGGCGTGCATGATGTGCCCCACGATCTGCCCGGCGCGCTGCATCCACATCGAGGCCGCCGAGAGCCCCTGGGACGACCGCGAGAAGTACCCGAAGAAGTTCGAGATCGATGAGCTGCGGTGCATCTTCTGCGGGATGTGCGAGGAGGCGTGCCCGGTCGACGCCATCGAGCTGACCACCGAGTACGACGTCGTCGGGCTGACGCGGCAGGAGATGGTCTTCGACAAGGAGAAGCTTCTGCAGGTCTACGACGTCACGATCGGCAAGAAGCCGATGTGAGCGGGACCGCCTTCGCAAGTCGGTACGGTACGCGATAGGGTTGCGCTTCCGTCCCGTCCAAACAGGTCACAATTTCCGGGCTCCGGCGCTGGCGGAGGCCGAGGATGGACGTATCTTCTGGGGGCTGAGTCCGCGTGGCGGCCGCGCAAGCGGTTGTCAGGCACCCGTGAGCCGTGTTCAAGGCTCGCCGACCCGGCGGAGAGAAGAGAGAAGTCGTGCGGTCCGTCGGCGGGGAATCCGTCGATGCGGCTGATTCTGTCGTTCGGCTGTAACTCGACCGCTGAGGAATGCCGGCGACGGGGGGAAGAGCGAGAGCAGGCGTTTGGCGCACCGCACCCGGACGTTCCGGGCGCGGGCGCGGCTCGTCGATCGAAGCGCGATCGAGAGGAGGAAGCCTTGCTCCGTACCAGCATGTTCGCCGCCGCGGTGGCGGTCTCGGCCGGGTCCGCTCACGCGGTGTTCTTCAGCTTCGCGTCCGACCTGGGCGACCAGTCTTGGACGTTTTCCGGCGGCCCGGGGCTCACGTTTACCGACGCGACCGGCCCCAACAACCCGACTCACCTCGTGGTTGATGACAACAACGGCCCGCTCCCGCCGCTGTCGGTTTCGACGCAGTTCAACGCGAGCATCACGCTCACGCCGGTGGGCAGCCTGCCGCTCGGCGGCGGGCAGTTCTCGCACAACTACAAGGCCGCCGGTTCGTTCAGCTTCACCGACATCCTCTCCGGCGTCACGCTCCTGAACGTCACGTTCTCGAACGGGCTCTACACCTCGCTCGGGACGGAGTTCGCGTGGGGCTCGACGGGCGGTCTCCAGGCGTCGGCCGCGGTCGGGTCGATCGTCAACATGACTTGGAGCGGGGCGGCGCTTCCCGGGTACGGCTTGGCGCCCGGCGCGCTCGGCCCGGCCGACTTCGGGTTCGACCTCTCCGCCCTGAACACCAACGGCGTCATCCCGTTCAACTTCCAGAACCTGGGCGTCGGATTCACGCCGGCCACGATGATGCCGGTGCAGCAGTGGTACTCGGAAAGCTCGTTCTCGGGGTCGGCCGCGATCCCGTCGCCGGGCGCTCTCGGGCTGATGACACTCGCGGGCCTGGCCGCATCGCGCCGCCGCCGCTGAACCGATCCGCTATCGCATGAGCCTCCAACGGGCCGGTGGGTGTGTCACCCTCCGGCCCGTTCCATGCGCACCGGCAAGAGTCAGCGGGCGCCGGCGAAGTTGCGCATCGCCTTGTCGAAGTCCTTCACCATCGACAGATGGATGCCGTAGACCACGAAGAGGTAGATCATCGCGCCCGCGACGGAGCCGGCCGCGAGCGCCAGCCGCGTCGCGGTGAGCCGACCGCCCTGGTCGATGACGGTACGCGTCGCACCCCCCACCGGGTCGACCAGTGAATAGACGAGCGACGCGGGGCTCAGGGCCGCGAGGGCCGGACCGAGGTACGGAAAGCTCGACCCCGAGTTCCACCCGCACAGCCCGACGACACCCGAGATCACCCCCACCACCGCGACGGTGACGACGACGGCCCCGAGCGTGCCCGCGCGTCGGAGGGACCAGTTGAGCCCGACCATCACGCTCGCGGCGATGAACGGGACGACGACGACCGCCGCGACCAGCCCGGATTCGGGCAGCACGAACGGCGCCGAGATCGGCCCGGTGCCGGTCCAGCCCGCGGGCGCGGCCGCGATCATCACGCCGCCGGGCACGCCGAGCCCCTCGAAGAGCGCGTAGAGCCCGGCGATGAGCAGCGTTCCGATGGGCACGGCCAGCAGCGGGAGCATGTACGCGACGAGCCCGCGGAGCTTGCCGGTCAGGTACTGGCTCGCGGTGATCGGCGTGATGATGAGCAGGTCGAGCGTGCCGTCCTCGCGCTCCCGGCTGATGGCGGTCGCGGCCATGTTGATGGCGACGAGCGTCGCGACGGCCAACTCCGCCCACACGGTGGCCAGGAGGGCGATCCGCAGGGTCGCGGTCGTGAACACGCCGGTGAAGTGCATGACAACGAGCGACGCCCCCCACGCCCCGCCCACCGCGATGAACGACCAGCGGGCGATGACGCGCCCGAGAGTCGCGTTGCGTGCGGCGGCCTCGCGCCACGCGATCGGGTTGACCCACACGGGCCGCGGCGCCCGGTGCTCCGCGCCGGCGCCGCCCAGGCCGAAGGCACGCCGATACCACGGCACGCCGACGGAGCCCACGCCGATCGCGCCCAGGCCGCCCGCGCGAACAGTGAACGTGGAGGCCCCGATGAGCGCGAGCGACAGCAGCAGACTGCCGACGCACCACGTCGTGACCGGCGCGCCGAGAAACCACGCCGCCAGGCCGGAGAGCTGCACGCCGGGCCCCGCCTCGGCCCGCGGGTATCCCGAGGGGTTGAGCAGCGCGTTGAGCGCCAGGAAGGGGTTGATCGCGGTCATCCACGTGACGCCCGCGCCCGCCGGCCCGGCCCCGCGCCCCACGGACGTCAGCCCGTAGTCGATCGCCCACGTCACCGCGATGTACGTGACGACCGAGACATAGAACGCGAACACGGCCCGCCGTCCGACGAGCCGGCTGACCGAGAGCGCGATCGCGATCGCGCCCACGAGGACCGCGGCGCAGCCCGCCACCGCGTAGCTGGCGAAGATGCTCCTCCCCGGTACCCCGCCGAAGAACTGCGTGAGCGCGAAGAGCGGCAGACTGCACGCCAGCAGCGCCAGGACAAAGAACAGCCGCCCGAGCAGGTTCCCCAGCACGATCTGGAGCGAGCTCAACGGCGTCGTGAGCAGGATGTCCCAGGTGCGTGGGTTGGCCTCCTGCGCGATCGCCCCGGCCATGAACACCGGCGCAAGCACGCAGATCAGACCGATCTGCAGGTACGCGATCCACTCGAAGCTCGACGCGCCGGCCTCGGCCAGGGCCCGGTAGCTCATCGCGTCCTGGTCGGTGTTGAGCAGCAGCGCCCAGAGCAGCACGACAATGAGCACCGCCAGGTACGCCGAGCGGATGTAGAGGTGCCTCGTCCGGCGCGAACCGTTCTGGACGAGCCTCACCGCGATCGGGTTGAGGGGCGCCAAGCCCAGAAGCCAGCGGAGGAGAACGGGCATTGCAACGGGATTCTACGGCGTCGGTGGCGGCGTCCGCTGCGCGCTCGGTGGACGACGGGGCCGATCAGCGCTGCGGAGCCGCGCGGTTCCGGTAGAGCGTCGCGTCCACGGCGGCGGCCATGAGCGGCGCGGTGCCCAGCCCAAGAAACGCCGCGACGCGCCCCGCCTGCGCGGCAGGGTCGTCCAGCACACGCGCATAGTGAACATCCAGCGTTCGAAACTCGGCGCGCGCCGCCACCTGACGTTCGACGTCGGCCAGCTGTGCCGCGAACACCCGTTGGAGCGCATCGCCCGCGGCCGAACCACCCGCGCGCCCGAGCCGCGCGAGCATCTTCTGCTGGGACGCGACCACCTCGCCCGGATCGCGGTGCATCATCACGACGGCGTACGGATACCCCGCCGGCAGATCGCGCAGCAGCACGTGGACCATTTTGACGACGTGCCCGCCGGCCAGGCCGAGCCATGTCGGGTCTTCGCGCGTCCGTTTCACGGGCTCATACTCGAAGTACCCGAGCGGGTTGTCCACATCGGGGGGGCGCACGCCGTCCACCAGCGGGGGGACGCCGCCGGCAACGATCATCCGCATCATCATCGAGGTCCCCGAACGGGGCAGCCCGGACACGATCACGATTTCACCGGGTCGGGATGGCGTCACGCGAAGAGCGTACGCCGGGCGACACGCCACGCCGTTGCGGTACCGGAGGTGATGCCCGGAGTCCACCACACAGCCGCGGCACGCCGATGCACCTGGTCTTACCCAGGCTTACACGGCCTACCGCCCGGTATCGCGGGTGACGAAACTACCACCCGTCCGGAACACGATCATTGGTGAAACGCAAAGAAAACAGCGAGTGTTTTCTTGCAACGCCGGCGACACGGAGTATTCTGTTTGTTGAGCCTCCCGCTGCGGGTGGCTGCTGGGAGGAGAGAGTCCGCAACATTTACCGAACGTGGGGGCTGTCCAACGGTTGTTGGGCGTCGTTGATGTTCGGTCCAGAGAGAGGGAGCAAGACCATGGTTCGTTCGCTCAAGTCCCGACTGGACAGGCACTTCGTCGCCTGCTCCGCCGCCGCGGCTGCGGCCACTGTGGCTGTTGTGCCCCAGCAGTCCGCTGAGGCCGCGATCGTCTACAGCGGCGTGGTGAACATCAACATCCCCAGCACGACGGCCGGCGTGTACGTGAACTTCGTCACAGGCCTCAACAGCTCCGTCCCGGCGAGTGTTCCGGGCTGGGACGTGAACCCTTGGAGCACGACCGCGCTGAACTACTTCAACCCCGGGGCTCCCGCCGGCGGCGTGTACGTTCAGGGTGGCGGCACGGGCACCAACACGGCGAACCTTGTCCCGGGCACGCTGATCAGCGCCGCGAGCGTCTACGGCGCCGGTACGGCCGCCTCGACGGGTCTGCTGCCCCACGTGTTCAACAGCTCCAACAACATCGTCGGCTTCCGGTTCCAGAACGAGGCGAACGGCAACGCGACGCACTACGGCTGGATGCGGATCTCGCTCTCGGCGACGTTCGGCGCCCAGCCCCGCGCGATCGTCGAGTACGCGTACGAGAACGTGGCCGGCGCGGGCATCAACGCCGGCGACGTCCCGACCCCCGGTTCGCTGGCCCTGCTCGCCCTCGGGGCGGTCGGCCTCGCGGGTCGTCGGCGTCGGTGATCTCGACCGGTTCTGAGTTCAACCAGAACTCAACCTGACCACGACACGGGCGGCCTCGGCCGCCCGTGTTTGTTTTTGTGCGCACCCTCGGGGAGATAGCATCCGCCATGCCCCAACGACTGGCTCAGCGGCTGCTCATCGTCGGCTGGGACGCCGCGGACTGGAAGATCATCGACCCGCTGCTGGCCCGGGGCGCGATGCCCAACCTGGCGCGTCTGCTAGCCGCGGGAGTCCGCGGGGACCTCTCGTCACTCCACCCGATGCTCTCGCCGCTGCTGTGGACCTCGATCGCCACGGGCAAAACCGCGGACAAGCACGGCGTGCTCAACTTCATCGAGCCGGACCCTTCCGGCCCGGGCCTGCGCGTCGCCTGCGGCACGACGCGACGCACCAAGGCGCTCTGGAACATCTTCACACAGGCCGGGCTGCGCACGCACCTCGTCTCGTGGTACGCGACCCACCCGGCGGAGCCGATCCTCGGGGCGTGCGTGTCCAACCTGTTCCAGGAGGGAATGCCCGCTCGCCCGACCGACCCGTGGCCTGTGCTGCCGGGCGCGATCCATCCGCCCGGGGCCGTCGGGCGTCTCGCGGACCTGCGTCTGCATCCCGGCGAGGTGCGGGCCGAGGAGCTTTTCGCGCTGGCGCCGCGCCTCAAGGAGATCGACCCCCGCGACCCGCGCGTCGCTCTGCTCGCGAAGCTGCTGGCCCAGAACGCGTCGACGCACAATGCGGCCACACACCTGCTCGCCGACGGCGCGTGGGACTGCGCCATGGTGTTCTACGAGACGATCGACGTGGTCGGGCACCACTTCATGCAGTATCATCCACCGCGGATGCCCCACGTTTCCGAGCGAGACTTCGGGGTTTTCTCGCCGGTCGTGTCTGCGGTGTACCAGCTCCAGGACATGATGCTCGGCGCCCTGACGGACCTGGCCGGCCCCGAGGCCGCCGTGATTCTCCTGTCCGACCACGGATTCCACAGCGACCATCTCCGCCCGGCCGTGCAGCCCTCGCCCGACGATGCGATGGCGGCGATGGACGCGACGTGGCACCGCCCCCTGGGCGTGCTGGCAGTGAGCGGCCCGGGCCTGAAACGCGGCGAGCACGTGTACGGCACGAACCTGCTCGACATCGCGCCGACGGCGCTGACGATCCTGGGCCTGCCGGTCGGTGCGGACATGGACGGGCGTGTGCTCGTGGAGGCCTTCGAAACCCCGCCGCCGATCGAACGGCTCTTCTCGTGGGACACCATGGAGGGCGAGGCCGGGCAGCACCCGTCGGACCTGCGCGTCGACCCCTTCGAGGCCGGCGAAGCGATGAAACAGCTCGCCGACCTGGGGTACATCCAGGCCCTGCCGGAAGATGCCGCCGCCCAGCGGGCGCTGGTGGCGCGCGAGACACGGTTCAACCTGGCGATCGTGTACATGTCCACCCGCCGGGTGGCCCAGGCCATGCCGATCTTCGAGGAACTGGCCCGGCAAACGCCCGACGAGCCGCGGTACGTGCTGAATCTCGCGCAGTGCTACCACAACGTGGGACGCTTCCCGGACGCGCGCGGCGTGCTCAGCGGTTTCCTCCGCGCCCATCCGGCACACGCGGACGCGAAGCTCCACCTCGGGGCCGCCCTCTTCGCCGAGCAGAAACTGGAGGAAGCCGGGGCCGTGCTCGAGGAGGCCGAGCGCGAGTCGGCCGGGCGGACCGACCTCGACACGCTGCTCGGCACGGTCTACATCTTTCTGCGGCGCTACGACGACGCGGATCGCGTGTTCTCCCGCGCCGCGGCGCTCGACCCGCACGAGGCGAAGGCGCACCACGGGCTCGCGCTGGTCGCGTCCGGGCGCGGGCAGTTCGACCGGGCGGTGGACCACTGCCTGCGGGCGCTGGAACTGCAGCACTTCTACCCTGACGCGCACCACACGCTCGGCGTGGTGCTCACGTGGATGCGCGAGTACGACCACGCGATCCAGTCGTTCAAGGTGGCGCTCTCGATGCAACCGGGCCTGATCGACGCTCACCGCTTCCTGGCGTCGATCTACCGGCTCCGGGGCGACCGTGACAACGCCCCCATCCACCGCGACGCGGCCGAGCGCCTCATCCGGGACCGCGCCGCCGGGCAGGCCAGCGCCGCTGAACTCGACCGCGGTCCCCCGCTGGGCCCGCAGGAATGGGAACGGAAGCTGGGCCAGGGTTGACGGGGCGCCCCGACCCGCGCGCCGCCGATCCCGTCACCCCGCGTAGGCCGCCTGCACGATCGCGTCGGGCGTCGTCAGCTTCGGGTTTCTCCGCAGGGCCTTCTGGACCATCCGCTCGGCATCGGCCCGCGTCTCTCCGAGGGCCGTGAGCGCCCCGATCGCCTCGGCGGCCGGATCGTCATCGCGCCGCGCCCGGTCCTTGGGCTCGATCGACGCGGCGTCGCCGATCAAAAACGGCGCGACGCGGTCGCGCAGCTCGACGATCATCCGTTCCGCGGTCTTCTTCCCGATCTCGGGGAGCTGCTGGAGCCACGCCGCGTCGGACGACGCCACGGCCCGGGCGATGGCCGCGGGCGGGTGAACGAGCGCCCGCAGCGCCTTGCGGTTGCCGACGCCCTCGACGTTGGCCGTGAGGAGTTCGAAGAACCGCCGGTCGCGGATGGACGCGAACCCGACGAGCCGCGGCGTCATCGCCCCGCTCGGGCCCTGCTGCTCGACATACTGGATCGTGTGGAGCGTGAGGCTCTTGCCGACGGAATCGCGCAGCGCGTCGGTCGAGTACGCCGGCACAAAGACCTGGTACGACACTCCGCCCGGCTCCGGGCGGACGGTCGCCTCGAGCCCGTCGAGCGCCTCCAGGGTTCCGCTGATCCGCGAGATCATGGGCGGCAGTAAAGCAGAAAGTACGCCGCGCCGCGCGCCAACGGCGGTCATCGTATGCCTTCGTCGATCCCTCGGGCCTCCGCTGACCGATGCTAGTGCTAGGAGGGACTGCGCGCATGACCACGCCCATCCGAGCCGCGACGCGACCCAAGCCTGTCCCGGCGGTGACACTGGTCCGACGCGCCCTGCTGATCGGCACGCCCGCGACGATCCAGCTCACCCGCGACCAGCTCGCGCTGGTGGACGGCGGGCCGGAACCGATCGGGTGCATCCTGCTGGACGCCGTGCAGCCCCGGGCCGGGGGCGGCCTGCCCGTCTTTGGCGCCGCCGACGCCCTGGCCACCGCGATCCACGAGCACCATCCGGACCTGGCGGTCGTCAGCCTGCCCACGACCCGGCGGGACGACATCGCCCGCATCCGCACCGAGCTCGCCCGCCTTGGCGTGCCCGAGCGGTTCCTGCCCCCGCTGGGCGAGCTTCTGGACAACCCGCCGACGGCGCTCCCCGCGCTGTTGCCCGCGACCTCGGCCACGCTGGCATCACGCCTCGACCTGGCGGAGCTGATCGGGCGCGCCGCGCACGAGATCGACCGCGTCGCCGTCGGCCGCGTGCTTGCGGGCAAGCGCGTGCTCATCACCGGCGCTGGCGGTTCCATCGGCGCCGAGCTGGCCCGCGTCGTCGCGTCGTTCGGGCCCGAGCAGCTCCAGCTCATGGACCGCTCGGAGAACGCGCTGTTCGAGATCGACCGCGTCATCGCGCGCCTCGCCCCGGGCCTGCCGCGGCGCACCATCCTGCACGACGTGGTGGACGCGGACCAGACGCTCGCGCTGCTCGTGGACCTCAAGCCCAACGTCGTCTTCCACGCGGCCGCCCACAAGCACGTGCCGCTCATGGAGGACCACCCCAGCCACGCGGTGACGAACAACCTGTTCGGCACCAAGTCGATCGCGGACGCGGCCGCCGCCGTCGGGGCCGAGCGGTTCGTCTTCGTCTCGACGGACAAGGCCGTCAACCCCACGTCGGTGATGGGCGCGACCAAGCGGTTGGCCGAGATGTACGCGCACTGGGCCCACGAAGCCTCGCGCCGGATCGCGGGCGAAGCGGAGTGCGCGACGCGGTTCAGCATCGTGCGCTTCGGCAACGTCGTCGGGTCCGCGTGCAGCGTGCTGACGATCTGGTCGGCGCAGCTGGCCGAGGGCGGGCCTATCAGCGTCACCGACCCGCGGATGACCCGGTACTTCATGACGATCCCGGAGGCCGCGGCCCTTGTGGTCCAGTCGGCGGCGCTCGAGCCCGGCCCCGGCCCGGCGCACGCGGGCCGATCCGCGGCCGTGTACGTGCTCGACATGGGCGCGCCGATCCGCATCCTCGACCTGGCCGAGCGGTTCGCGCGGGCACACGGCTTCGAGCCGCGCGTCGCCGACGCGGACCGGCACGGGCTTGTTCGCCCGCCCGCCCCGACGACCAATCGACCCACGATGGAGGTCGTCTTCACGGGAATCCGCCCCGGCGAGAAGCTGTACGAAGAGCTGTCGTACGAGGCCGAGGACCTTCGGCCCACGGACCACGCGGGGATCAACGCCTGGGCCGGCCCGGCGCCCCGCACGAACTGTGCGTCCATGATCGCCGACCTGGGCCAAGTCCGGACAAGCCGGGACCGCGACGCGGTGCTGGCGGCCATCCGGCGGCACGTGCCGGAAATGACCCGAACCGCCGCGGCGCGCTGATTCGTGTGCCCGATCTCTTGATCCCGGACGCCGGGGCCGGACAATCACTCACACCCCGTAGGCCGTGTGCCGGCGATGAAGGCTTGAGCCGGGGGCCGGATCGACCGATGTCCGACGTATCCATGTCCACGCGGCAACGCATCCTGCTGGAGATCACCGCGGCCCGCGATCAGGCCGAGGTGCTGCTCCGTGGCCTGCTGGACGCGAAGGCTCAGTCCGAGCGGCGGCTGTCCGAGCTCAAGCAGGCCGATGCGCTCAAGGCCGTCACCGGCAAATCCGCCATGGATAACGGGATCGCATCAGTGCAGCGGATGATCGAGACGCTCAACCGCGTGACCGGCGACCTCAAGCGCGACCTGTCCGACCAGGACATGGCGATGCTTGAAGGTGGCGATGCCACGCCGCCGCCGCGCCGCTAGCGGCACGCGCGCCTCATTCACGCGCCGGTCGAATCCCCATGTGGCGACGTGTCGTCCGGCGCGCCCGCCTCGCGGACGACGCTCTCGTCGCGTGTCGCGGATTGGTGGAACCGCAGGCGTGCCTCGCAGTACTTCTGCGGCGAGACCTTCAGGTCGGGCGTTTCGCCGCGCGTGTGCTGATCGTGCAGGTGCTTGAGGAACGGCACGCACCAGCGGCACCCGGTCCCGGCGGAGAGGCACTCGCTGATGAGCGAAGCCACGGGCGGGTCTTCACGCGACAGGTACGTCCGGATCTTCCGCAGCGAGACGTGGAAGCACAGGCAGACGTGGTCGTCGGGGTCCACGGGTGATCGTAGGGGCTGATCAACGGCTCACTCGTTCGAGCACGTCCAGCACCCCCGCCGTCTCCGCGAATGGCGAGACGTAGTGCGCCCGCGCCTTGAGTTCCGCGGCCGCGTTCGACGGGCAGGCGAAGAACGAGACGCGATCGGCGATGGCCGCATCGGCGGGTGTGTCCCCGATTCCGGCGAGCCGATCGCGTGTGAGGCCCGTGACGACCATAAAGCGGTCCAGAGCCGTGGCTTTGCTGATGAACTCCAGGTCGCAGTTGATATAGAACCACGTCATCGAGACGCGCAGGGGCCAGCGTTCGCGGGCAAACCGCTCGCGGACGACGGGCTCCAGCGTCCGCAGAACGGCCGCGTCCGCGTGGTAGAGCGAGATCGACGCGGCCTTGCCGGGCTGGATCGTCACGCCGCGAGCGCCCAGGTCGCGCCGCACCCACGCCTCCGCGGCCGCGACGGCGGCGAGGTGGACCTCGGTGATCCGCGGGTCCATGTCGTAGCGGTTGTCGGCCGGGTGGTAGAGCCACACGCCGTTCTCCGCGATGCACGGGAGCGCGTCGTTGCCGATCAGACGGCACATCGCCTCGGCGAACGGCTGCGGACGGCCGGAGCAGACGGTCACCATCGGGCGGTCGCGGCGTTCGCGGGCCACCCGGTTGTGCTCGGCGACGCGGGCGAGCCGGGCGGCGTCCATCGGATCGGAACTCTCGGGCGACAGGCACCCGTCAATGTCGCAGACCACCGCGTCGAAGCGGCCAGAGCTGCGGAAGGGCGTCGGCTCCGTCGGCATCGGGCGGGAGTGTAGGGGTTCGAGTGCGATGGGCGGGTCGTAGAAGCAGAGACAGTCGGGACGCCTGCCCCAAACGGAGCGGTAGTCGCTCGATCGGCCCTGCCGCGGGAACGGCGAACGAGTAGTGGACCGGGTGGACGACTGATATCCTCCAGCCCCTCTCATGCTGCTCCTCTACACGGCCGCCGTTTTCCTCAGCGCTTCGCTGCTCTTCCTCGTGCAGCCGATGGCGGCCAAGATGCTCGTCCCGATGCTCGGCGGGAGCCCGGCGGTGTGGAACACCAGCATGGTGTTCTTCCAGGGGGTGCTGCTCGCCGGGTACCTGTACGCCCACCTTGTCACGCGCCACCTCGCGCCCCGCCGCCAGGTGATCGTCCATGCGTGCGTGGTGTTCGCACCGTTGCTGATCGTCACGCTGCTCGGGCGGCTGCCCGTGCTGGACCCACGGGGCTTCCCCCCCCCCGGCGACGCGACGCCCACCCTGTGGCTGCTCGGGGCGCTGGCCCTGGCCGTCGGCGGGCCGTTCTTCGTCCTCTCGACGACCGGGCCGCTGCTCCAGCGCTGGTTCTCCTCGACCACGCACCGGCACGCGAAAGACCCGTACTTTCTCTACGCGGCCAGCAATGTCGGCAGCATGTTGGCCCTGCTCGGCTACCCGTTCGTCATGGAGGCGAGCCTGCCTTTGCTCGGTCAGCGGCGGTGGTTCGCGGCCGGGTTCTGGGTGTTCGCGGCCCTGGTGACCTGGTGCGGGGTGCTGATGCTGCGCGCGCGGCGCGATGGGGCGGGGAGCGGCACCCCCCTCTCGCGGCAGATGCGCCGGCAGATGAAGTATGAAGCGCGCGGGACCGCCGACACGCCCGCCGCCGAGGAGGCCGACGCCCCGCTCGCGCCACTCTCGTGGTGGACCCGCGTGCGCTGGGTGCTGCTCGCGGCCGTGCCCTCGAGCCTGATGCTCGGCGTCACCCAGCACGTCTCGAGCGATATCGCGTCCGTGCCCCTGTTGTGGGTGATCCCGCTGGCGATCTACCTGCTCACGTTCATCCTCGCGTTCTCCGGGCGGGGCGTGCAGCTCCAATGGACATCCCGGGTGTTCGGCGTCGTGGCCGTGTTCGTCGCGGTGTCGCTGCTGGCGCGGATGGGCCGCCCCGCAGCGGCGATCATCGGCGCCCACTTCTTCGGGATGTTCCTCGCGGGGCTCGTCTGCCACGGGCGGCTCGCGGCCGAGCGTCCCGATCCGCGCCGGCTGACCGAGTTCTTCCTGCTCATCGCGGTGGGGGGCGTGCTGGGCGGAGCGTTCAACGCGCTGCTCGCCCCGGTGATCTTCAACTCCATCGGCGAGTACCCCATCGCGATCACGGCGGCGTGCCTGCTGTGCGTGCCGAGCTTCGGCGACAGGCCCATCCCGGCCGACAACGCGTTGACGCGGATGATCGCGGCCCGGGAGTGCGCCTACGCCGTGATCGCTTCGCTCGCCTTCGCGCTCGTGTTCGCCTGGGCGCTCACCGGCGGCGCGGGGAACCAGTTCGGGTTCTGGATCGCCTTCGGGCTGAGCGGGGGCGGGCTCCTTGCGTACGCGATGTGGCGGGGCGTGCGTCGCCCCGCGGTTCACGACCTGTTCATCCCGATCGCGATCCTCCTGTACCTCGCGGCGCTCCACGCCTTCTTCTGGCACGCCTGGGCGCCCGGTCAATGGATGGCGCGGGTCATCGGTGCGGACCTCACCGACATTCCCCCCGCACCGCGCACGCACCTGGGCGCGTGGATGGGGCCGGCGCTCGCGGCCGTGTCGGCGGCCATGATCGCCCTGCGCGTCGTCTTCGTCAGGGCCCGTTGGCCTTCGGTCCTTCTCGACGTGCTGACGCCGCTGTACGTCTTCGTCGCGTTCTGGTTCGCGCTGGTGGCGATGTACGAGGCGGGCCTGGCCGATGGAGCCGTCCGCGAAGTGATCAGGTACGCGCCCATCGTCATCCTTTTGTGGCTGTCCGTCGCGCGGCGCGTGCGCCTCGGCCTCGCGACCGGCATGGCGCTCCTGCTCTTCTACACCTACGCCGGGGCCGTGGACAGGTCCCTCCTCGTCACGCGCACGTTCTTCGGCGTCCACCGCGTGGCGGTCGATCGGTCCGGGCGGTGGATCCTCCTGAGCCACGGCACGACGCGGCACGGCCTGCAGTCCACCGACCCCGTGAAAGCCCTGACCCCGACCATGTACTACCACCCCACCGGCCCCATCGGGCAGGTCTTCAAGACCCGCGAGAACGACCCGACGTTCGACCAGGTTGCGATCGTCGGGCTGGGGACGGGCGGGCTCGCCGCGTACGGCAAGGCCGGGCAGACGTTCACGTTCTTTGAGATCGATCCGAAGGTCGAGTGGATCGCCAAAGAGTCAAAGCTATTCACATTCCTGGACCGCACGCCCGCCCAGGTGACCGTGAAGATCGGCGACGGGCGCGTCAAGCTCCGCGAGGCGCCGGACAAGCTCTACGACCTCATCATCATCGACGCGTTCAGCTCCGACGCGATCCCGATCCACCTCATCACGCGCGAGGCCGTCGCCGAGTACTTCGACAAGCTCGCCCCCGGCGGCATGATCGCGTTCCACATCTCGAACCGGTACCTGGACCTGAGGCCGGTCCTCGCGGCGATCGCGCAGGACCTGAACGCCCGGCCCGGGACGGACGCGGTGGCGATTGTCCGCGACGACCAGGACCTCGACCCGAAGGACGAGGCGGAGGGCAAGATCGACACGACGTGGGTCGTGCTGGCCCGGCGTCTGGAAGATGCGGGCACGCTGGCTCAGGACGAGCGCTGGCTGGAGATGCAGGCCCGGCCCGACGCGCCGCGCTGGACCGACGACTACTCGAACATCCTCAAGGTGTTCATCGGCTGGGGAGACTAGCGTGGCGGCACTGTTCGGGGCGACCATCTTCCTCGGAGCGCTGCTGCTGTTCCTGGTGCAGCCGATGGTCGCGCGGATGCTCCTGCCCTCGCTCGGCGGGAGCCCCGCCGTCTGGAACACCTGCATGGTGTTCTTCCAGGGAGCGCTTCTGGGCGGATACGCCTATGCGCACTGGATGAGCCGTGCACTCGGCACCCGACGTCTGCCGATCGTCCACGCGGTCGTGCTGGCCGCGCCGATCGTGCTGCTGGTCCGATGGGGCGGCGTGACTGCCGGCCCGCCCGCGGACGCGTCGCCCGTGGGCTGGCTGCTGTTCACGCTGGCGGCGACGATCGGCCTTCCGTTCCTCGCGCTATCAACCGGCGCGCCTCTCCTCCAACGCTGGTTCTCGGCGACCGATCACCGGGCCGCGAAGGACCCGTACTTTCTCTACGCCGCCAGCAATGCGGGCAGCCTGGTCGCCCTGCTGGCCTATCCGCTGGTCGTGGAACGGACCCTGTCCCTGGAGAGTCAGCGGTTCGCCTGGACGATCGGGTACTGCGCCCTCGCGGGGCTGACGGCCGCGTGCGGGTGGGTCACGATCGCGCACGGCAGGCGAGCCACGACCACCGACACCACACCGGCCGGGCCGGGGTTGTCGCCGGGCATGGACGCCGCTCCATCGTGGCGCACCCGCGCCCTGTGGGTCGTGCTCGCGGCCGTGCCCTCGAGCCTGATGCTCGGCGTGACCCAGCACCTTTCGACAGATGTCGCCGCGATGCCGCTGCTCTGGATCGTGCCGCTGGCGATCTACCTGCTGACGTTTATCCTCGCCTTCGCGGGGCGCACGCTCGTGCCCGTTGGGTCGGTATCGAAAATCCTGCCGGTGCTGATGGTCGGACTGGCGGTTGCGTTTATCCTCCAGGCCAAGCGCCCGATCGGCCTGCTGTTCCTGCTGCACCTCCTCGCGTTTTTTCTGTGCGCGATGCTCTGCCACGGACGGCTGGCGGCGTCGCGCCCCGCGGCCGCCCGGCTCACGGAGTTCTACCTCTGGATCGCCGTCGGCGGCGTGATCGGCGGGATGTTCAACGCCCTGGCCGCGCCCGTCGTGTTCACCGGCGTGTACGAGTACCCGATCGCGCTGGTCGCGGCGTGCCTGCTGCGGCTGCCGCGGACCGCCGATCCCGCTCCGAGCGATCTCTCCGCTTCCGAGGCCCGAATGCGCCGGGTCCGTATCGTGCTCTACGACCTGATCGTGCCGCTGGCGATCCTCGGCATCGCCGGCGTCGCGATCCGAGTGGCGTGGGGGCTCGACCGCGCGCTCCTGCCGCAGGCCGATCGCGGGGACCTCGCCCAGCCGCTCAAGCTCGTGCTCGGCGTCGGCGTCCCGGCCGTCATCGCGTACCTCGGCGTGGGCAGGCCGATCCGTTTCGCGCTGGGCGTGGCCGCGCTGTTCATCGTCGCCGCGTCGCAGGGCATCGCCTCGGGCACGAGCCTTCACCGCGAACGCACCTTCTTCGGACTCTACGAAGTGGTCCGGCAGCGCTACCCCGAGATCGTCCGGGTGCCCACGTTCCCGTTCGGACGGGTCCACCGCCTCACCGTCCAGCGCGAGTCCAACGTGTTCTATCACGGCACCACGTTGCACGGCCAGCAGTTCACCGACCCCGAGCGCCGCAACACGCCGCTGACGTACTACCACCCCGACGGGCCGATCGGGCACGTCTTCGCGACCTTCGGCGGTTCATCCCTCTTCGACCGCGTCGGGCTCGTGGGTCTGGGCACCGGCTCGCTCGCGGCATACGGCCGCCCCGGCCAGCGCATGACGTTCTTCGAGATCGACCCGGCCGTGGTGCGCATCGCGAGCAACCCGGCGTACTTCACTTATTTGAGCGAGAACCAGAGCCGGAACCGGGCCGCGGTCGACTTCGTGATCGGCGATGGACGCCTTTCGCTGCGTGATCGTGCGGAACCCGGCGAGTTCGGGCTCATCGTGCTGGACGCGTTCACCTCCGACGCCATCCCCATCCACCTCATCACGCGCGAAGCGCTGAAGGTCTACGTTTCGCGCCTGAAGCCCGGCGGGATCATCGCATTCCACGTGTCCAACCAGTACCTCTCGCTCCCCCCGGTCGTCGCGCGGCTCGCCCAGGACCAGGGGCTGGCCGCGCTGGGGGGGGGGCTGAACGACAACGTAGATCGCGACGAGGCCGTCCGCACGGGCCGGGTCGAATGCGTGTGGATGCTCGTGGCCCGTGATCGCGCGGATTTCGGGCCCTTGCTCAACGACAAACGATGGCTCGAGCTGGAGGCCGGCCCCGACGCGCCGCTGTGGACCGACGACTACTCGAACATCCTGAGCGTGTTCAGCTTCAACTGAAGCTGGCGAGGGGGGATCCCCGCGTACCATGTCCCGGACGCACGGAGGCTCTCCATGCGGTGCTGGTCGTGCGGGTACAACCTCCACGGGCTGGAGACCGGCCACTGCCCGGAGTGCGCCGCGTGGTTCGCCACCGGCGGGGAAGTGATCCCGCTGGTGGGGCGTCTGCGAAGCCGCGTTGGGGCGCGGGCGTGCGTGGTCTGTGGTCTGGACCTGTCGCGCGTGTCCGCCGACCGCTGCCCGGTGTGTTCTTCCGGGTATGCCCGTTCGCTCGGGCCCGTGTCGCAGCCGGTATCCTTGTGTGATGCCGCGTCTTGACTACCACACTGCGGGGGAATCGCACGGGCCGGCGCTCGTCGTGACCGTGACGGGGCTGCCCGCGGGGCTCGAACTCGACGAAGCGCTCATCAATGGGGAACTGGCCCGCCGTCAGGGCGGCTATGGGCGCGGCGGACGGCAGAATATCGAGGACGATCGTGTCGAGTTCCTCACCGGCGTGCGACAGGGCCGCACCATCGGCTCGCCGCTGACGATGGTCATCCGCAACAAGGACGCGCGGCTCGACGACCCGGCGAAGACGCCGCCGGTGCATCGGCCCCGGCCCGGGCACGCGGACCTGGCCGGGTCGATCAAGTTCCTCACCACCGACTGCCGCGACGTGCTGGAACGGGCGAGCGCCCGCGAAACGGCGAGCCGCACCGCCGCCGGAGCCGTGGCACGTTGCCTGCTTCGGCAGTTCAAGATCGAGCCGTTCGCCTTCGTGCGCTCGATCGCCGGCGCCGCGACCGATGCGGCCGTCACCCCCTCGAACTGGGCCGGCCTCAAGGCCGCACGCGACGCGAGCGAGACCTACTGCCCCGACCCAGCGGCCACGGCGAAACAGGCCGCGGCGATCCGCCAGGCGAAGATCGACAAGGACACGGTCGGCGGCGCGGTCGAGTGCCACGTGTTCGGCGTGCCGCCGGGGCTCGGCACGTGCATGGACTGGCGCGACAAGCTCGACGCGCGGCTCGCGTACGCCGTCATGGGCATCCAGGCAATCAAGGGCGTCGAGATCGGGCTGGGATTCGGCGTGGCCAACCTCCCCGGGTCGCGCGTCCACGACCCGATCCGCTACGACGCCGCCCGTGCGGGCGAGGCGTCGCTCGGGTTCCTCCGCGACACGAACAACGCGGGAGGTACCGAAGGCGGGATGACCAACGGGCAGCCGATCGTCGTGCGCGCCGCGATGAAGCCGATCAGCACGCTGCTCCGGGGGCTGCCGAGCGTGGACCTGAACACGAAGCGGGCCGAGGCGTCCAGCTACGAGCGGTCGGACGTGTGCGCCGTGCCCGCGGCGAGCGTGGTCCTGGAAAACGTCGCGGCGTTCGAGGTCGCCCGGGCACTGTGCGACAAGTTCGCGGGGGACACGCTGCGCGAGATTCACGCGGCGTACGACGCGTACCTGGACATGGCCCGGGCCCTGCCGCTGGACCCGCCGATCATGAGAATCGCATGAGGGCGGAAGCGTTCAGCCGACGGCCCGAGTCCGTGCGACGACGCCTTCGGCTGCTGCTCATTTCCATCGGCGGCTTGGAACTTCTGATTGCCGCGTGGCTGTTCTGGACCTGCTCACTGAGTCTTGGGCTGCGGGCCAAGCTGAATGGGTACTCCGGTTGCATGTGCCAGACCTGCCGCGAGCACTATCTCCGCACGGACATTCCGACACCGACTTCCTGGTTCTCGATCTCCTGGAAGTATGGATTCGAGCAGGAAGAACTCGCGGTGCGGCTGGCTTGGGCTGCCGCGCTGACACTGGCAAGCACATTCCTCGTCCGATGGCTGCCGGTGCGAGAGCCGCGCCCACGGAATGCCTGCCCGACGTGCGGCTACGACCTGCGCGGACTCCCGGGGCCACGGTGCCCGGAGTGCGGCATTGGCGAGGACCGAAGGGCATGATCGCACCCGTGGCCCTTGACGACCTGGAGCCTTGACCGGCATCGAGCGCCGCGTTGAGCTTCACGGTCACAAATCGGAGAGTTCGACGCACTGCGCCTATTGTTGCTCCCCGCACCCGCCGGGCCGCCGTGCATCCCGACCCCGACCCTGACACCTTGCCCGACGGCGGGCATCGAAGGCCATGACTACCGCGCCGACCGCCCATGAACGCCTCCTGGACCGCGTGAAGGCCGACGCCTCGGCCTCGGGCGTCTTCGGTCCGGTCGTGCTCCGCGAAGGCCCTAGCGGGGCGCTGCTGGTTTGCCCGGCAAAGGACGCCGCGGAGCCGGCGTCGTATCGGCTGGCGTGGGAGGGTGGTCGGCTGTGGGTCTCGCTCGTGACCGCCGACCGATGGCTCAGCGAGTCGATCGAGGCCGACCTGATGCACACCGGCGACAAGATCGAGGAGCTGATCGAGGAGGAGCTCGTCGATCTGGGCGTGCATCCCGCGCCGTTCGCGGTCGAGCACTTCCGGTCCGACGACCTGCTCTTCACGTTCCGGACGGCCGTGCCGCTGCCGGCCGGCCCTCAGTCGCCGGATTCAGCGCGGGTCGCCCTGATCTGGCTGCTCGGCTACGAAGCCGCATTCCGCCGCCTGGGGGACATGGCCGCAGGCGAGGAAGCGGAGTGATCCCTACCGCCGCGCTCGGCCCGGGAACGCCGCGTGCAGATCGGGGCGCCCAGCCCTGTTAGAGTCCCCTCAACGCGGGACCGATCGCCCACCCGCGACGCCGCCTTGTCCGCTTACCTTTGAGGATCCACCACGTTGGCCGCGCCACGGAAGATGCGAGTCCTGATGCTCGGGTGGGAGTTCCCGCCGTTCATCGCGGGCGGTCTGGGCACGGCGTGCTACGGGCTTACCAGGGCACTGGACCGCCTCGGGCACGAGGTGCTCTTCATCCTGCCTCGGGCCGTGGACCGCACGCAGAGCTCGCACGTGAAGCTGCTGAGCCCCGAGGCGGCCCTCCACGTCGGCGACACCGCGCCCGGTCGTCGCGGTAGTCACGGGAAGGAGTTTGCCCCCGCCCGCCCGGACGCGACCCGCCCCGATGCGTCCGACGGGCCGTACGCGATGCCGGAGTTCACGCACGCGCGTTTCCACGGCGTGGCCGCATCGTTCACGAGCCCGTACCCGGGCTTCGCCCCGCACGCGGGCAGCCTTGCCGGGCTCGAGGGCGGGTCCGGCGGCGGACCGGGCGGTGTCGGCGACGGGGGCGACGACGGCGACGCCCTGCACGGGCCCGGCTCGGCGACGCTCGCGCGGATCGACGCCGGCGGGTCGCACTACTCGGGGGACCTGGTGGGCGACGCCGAGCGGTACGCGCGGCTGGTCGTGGCCCTGGCACGCCGCGAGAAGTTCGACGTCATCCATGCGCACGACTGGCTGACCTACCCCGCCGGCATCGCCCTGTCGCGCGTCACCGGCAAACCGCTCGTCGTCCACGTCCACTCGACGGAGTTCGACCGCTCGGGCGACCACGTCCACCAGCCCGTCTACGACATCGAGCGCCGCGGGATGCACGCGGCCCACCGGGTCGTCGCGGTCTCGATGCTCACCAAGTCGCTGTGCGTGGGACGCTACGGCGTACGCGCGGGGAAGGTGGACGTGGTCTACAACGGCGTGGACCGTGAGGCCGACCAGCCCCCGCCGGGCGCGGCGATCCTCAGCGGCGACCGGATCGTGCTTTTCCTCGGGCGGATCACGATGCAGAAGGGCCCGGAGTACTTCATCGCGGCCGCCCAGCGCGTGCTGGAGAAGATGAACGACGTGAAGTTCGTCGTCGCCGGGTCTGGGGACATGGCCGCCCGGATGATCGAACTGGCAGCCGCGATGGGTATCGGCCACAAGGTGCTCTTCACCGGGTTCCTGCGCGGGCGGGACGTGGACCGCGTCTTCCGCATGGCCGATTGCTACGTGATGCCCAGCGTCTCGGAGCCGTTCGGCATCGCGCCGCTGGAGGCGATGAGCGCCGGCGTGCCCGTGATCATCTCCAAGCAATCGGGCGTCTCGGAGGTGCTCACGCACGTGCTGAAGGTGGACTTCTGGGACGTGGACGAGATGGCCAACAAGATCCTCGCGGTGCTCCGCCACCCGCCGCTGGGCGCCACGCTCCGCCAGCACGGCGACTTCGAGCTGCGCCGGCTCACGTGGGACGGGGCGGCGCAGAAGTGCGTGGAGAGCTACGGGCGCGCGATCGAGTCCGCCGGGGCCGCGGGACGGGCCGAGGCCTAGACCCGGTCGCGGGTCTCGCTACTTCTGCTCGAGCTTGAGCGTGCGCGCTGTCTCTGCCGCCAGGAGCTGCGTCATCATCGCCCGATGCTCGTCCATGCCCGACGGCTCGATGAAGACCTGCGCGAAGGTCCGCCCGCCACGCTTCTGCAGGTCCGCCATCACCGGCCCGAAGACCTCCGTAATGCGATCGAACGCGAAACGCTTCAGGTCCTCCGGGGCGTTGTTGTAGAGCGTTTCGGCGTCGTCGAGGTCGAGCGCCGTGACGAGCCTGACCAGGATGTCCGCCGCGAGCAGGCGGAAGTCGCTGGGCATGAGCTCCATCCGGAACATGTCCTTGTCCATCAGCGACGACCGGCCCTGCTTGGCCATGAAGTAGCGGTGGACGTTCTTCGCGAAGTCGAACTGGGCGCGGAAGAGCTCGCCGTCGCCCCCGAGCAGCCCGCCGATATAGGCTCCCTGGAGCGCTCCCTCGACTTCGAGGCGCGCGATGTCCGGGCGGGTGTATTCCTCCCGGGTTTCGTCGAAGATGAACTCGTCGAGCGGTTTGCTGAACCGCTGGGCCCGATCCTGGGTGTGGAGGTTGAACTGCGGGTCGGTCGCGGCCGTGTGGTAGTACTGCTGGGCCACGTCGCGCTGCCCGCGCCGGTAGTAGAACCGCGTCGCGTCGACCAGGAAGTTCTCGTACCCCTCGGAGTAGTACGAGTATGCGTCCTTGGTCTCGTCGAACGAGCTGCGCCGGCGCAGCTCCTTCATGGTGTCGCCGTATGAGTCGGTGAAGTACAGGTTCGGCAGCACGGTGTAGAACGGGACCGAGGGCTCCGGCACCAGCATCGACCCGAGGAAGTCGAAGTAGATCTCGCCGGAGCGCCAGAGTTCCTGGAGCGCGTGGACCGCCATGCGGTCCGCGTTGACGAAGTCGTAGTCCTTCTTGTTCTCCACCCCGACGCGGCTGACCGCCCGCTCCCCGCCGCGGATCGACCAGTAGAGGGCGTGGGCCGCGGGGTGGCGCCAGTCGATGGGCCCGAACCGGCGGATGCAGCGGAGCATCCGGTCCGGCTCCATATGGTACTGGTCGATCAGCACGCGCCGCCGCAGGAACGCGAGCAGCGCATCCCAGCCCGGAGCCAGCTCGGGGTCCTCGACCAGCCGCAGGACCTCGCGATCGACCTCGGCCATCGACGCTTCGATGATGGGGCGCTGCGGCGAGCGGAGGATCGCGGCCGAAACCGCGTGCCACTCGAGCCACTTCGTCGCCGGGACGTTCCCCGCGCCGACGCCGCCGATCCCGCGCAGCCGGTCCACGATCACCTTCGCCAGCGGCTGCCGGCGGACGACCTCGCCGGGCGAGTCCGGCGCGTCCACGATCGGGGCGAACCACACGGCATACGCGTCCGTGGCTTTCTGCCGATCGCGGGAGAGCGGGTCGGCCTTGGGCGGCTCGCCGAGGATCACCGTCCACTCCTGGGCGAACTTGCGCTTGTAGTACCAGTTCGCGTCGTCCATCCACCCCTGGATCTTGTGGATGTAGATGTACGCCAGCTCGCGGTGGAGCAGCAGATCGTCGGGGTTGGCGGGGATGCCCTCGTCGCGCAGCAGGCGGATCCCCGCCTGGACCCACTGCCAGCGCTCGGACGGAGTGTTGGTGGCAACCGAGATGTTGTACGCCATGTTCCACGCGTGGAAGACCCACACGTGGGCGAACCGCGGCTGGAGCTTGGTGATCGCGCTGGCCAGGTCGATCGCCTCGTGGTACCGACCCGCCTCCTTCAGCGCGTTCGCCCGCATCCAGAGCCAGTTGACGAACAGCCCGCGGAATGCCCCCATGGCGATGCCGAGCGAGACCTGCGGCGGGTCACTATCCTCGGCCCGCTCGGTGTAGGCCAGCTTGTTCCGCCCGGCCGAAGCCGTCACCGCCATGCCCACCACCGCCGACCCGAGCAGCCCGAGGCACAGCACCCCGGCCGCGATCGTCTGCACCCATGAATCGCGCTGCATGGCCCGCTCCCGCTCGATCCTACTGCCCGGAATACGTCGCCAGTTCGCGCCGGCGGAAGATCACCACCGCCATCCCGTACAGGAACAGCGACCACGCGCCCAGGACTCCGGTGCCCGACGCCACCGAGAGCCACGTGATCGATCGCCCGTCGATCAGCTTGGCGGTGGGCTTGAGCTCGGCGTAGACCCTGAACATCCACGCGACGGCCAGCCCGATCGCCCGGATGACCACCTTGTGCGGCAGGATGTTCTTCTTCTCGTCGATGGCGTCGTAGTACTGCAGCGACTCGGAGAGGAACGACGCCCCCTCCGCGGCGAGGAACACGCTGAACGCCACGAGGCACGCCACGGGGAAGCTCAGGAACGTGCCCGCGGCGATCCCGACCATCGCCAGGAACGCCAGCTTGACCCACAGCACCAGCGCCGCGCGGAGGAAGTTGCCGTGGAACGAGCCCACGGTGTACGACAGTTCCAGCCCGCCGGGCGGGAAGGTGACGGCCGAGGGGTTCGTCGTGCCGGTCCGATCGTCCCCGTTCAGGATCGAGAGCTCGGCGGTGCCGTCGTTGTTCACGACGCCGGGCTGGAGCTGGAGCGTGTGCGTGCTGGCCATGCCCACATCCTCGACCGACGGCTCGAACCCGTTGAAGGCGAACGAGAGCTTGTAGGTCGTGTTGGGGAGGTTGGCGCCCGATTCGATCTTGTAGCGCAGCGTGAACTCGCGCACGGGCGGTCTCTGGAAGAGCCCGGTGACGATCCCCAGCAGGCGTGAGAACCCCGAGGGCGGAGCGTCGCCCCTCGCCCCGACGGGCCTCGGCGGCGGCAGCCCCTTGAAGTAGAACACGTCGTAGGCGCCCGGCTCGATCGTGCGGTGCGCCTGGATGATGTTCTTCCGGAGGTCACCGACAACCTGCCGGTACGTGGCGTCGTCCATGGCGAACGTCGGGTCCGTGGTCCGCCGCACCTCGATGAACGACCGGACGCCCTCCAGAAGCTGCTCGTCCGTCGCGCCCAGGGGCAGCTCGGGCCCCACGCTCGTCCGCGCGGTCAGCACCTGGGTCTCCAGGATGAGGCGGTCGCTGGTGGGGGCGGTCGCGCCCGTGGCACGGTCCTCGCCATGCGCCGGTTGCTGGCGGAGGTACTCGGTGAACAGGAAGATCGCGCTGGTCGAGACGATCAGCAGCACCGCGGCCAGCCCCGCCACCCCGAGCCACTTGCCCAGCACGTACTGCCAGGCGGCGACAGGCTTGGTCATGGTCTGCCAGATCTGCCGGTCGCGCTGCTCGAACGCGACGGTGCCCACGCCGAAGAACAGCACGAGGATCGCGATGATCCAGAACGAACCCCCCGTGCCGAACTGCAGGAACGATTGCACGCGGTAGCGCAGCGGCGTGGTCGTGTTGAGCTGGTCCGGCAGGGCCGCCAGCGCGAAGACCAGCAGCACGATGAAGACGACCGAGACTTTCATGCGCACGGCCTCGGCCAGGACGTTGCGGGCGACGGCGAAGACCGGCCCCGTCGGCCCGTAGAGCGCGTGCAGCCCGCGCATGAGCACCATGAACGCCCCGCCGAGCCCGACCAGCCCGCCCAGGAGCCGGGCCGCGTCGCGCAGCCAGGAGCCGAGGGTCGAACGGTGCTCCTCGTCGAGATAGATGCCCGAGGCGAACTCGGTCCCGCCGAGCCACCACATCGGCCCGATGACCAGCGTCAGCACGAGCACCACCGCGAGCGCGGTCAGCCCGGCCCCGAGCCAGATCACCACCAGCGCCAGCCCGGTCAGCACCGCCGCCCCCACCCCGAAGCCGAAGGGGTCCTGTCGCCGCGCCAGCACGTCGGCCGACAAGCGAGAGATCGCCTCCAGCGCCGAGCGGTGCGCCTCGGACATCGGCGGAGCCTCATCCTCGGCCACGGGGCCCGCGGAGGCGGCCGGCGTCTGCACGGCGGGAGCGTCGCCCGACGTGGCCGATACGAAATACACCGCGAAGACCGCCACCGCCAGCACCACCACGCCGATGCTCGCGGCCACCTTGAACCGGGGCGTCTGCTGGACCCGGTTCGCCCGGGCCAGGAGTTCGCGGGGTCTCACGGCTTGGGCTCCGCGCGGTCGTCCTTCGGGTTGAGCAGCGCGTCCACCACCGAACGATCGACCTCGGAGGTGTCCACGGGCTCCACCGGCGCCCGGACGCGCACCGCGGGGCGCTCCGCCTCGGGCGGCGGGGGCCTCTCACCGGCCAGCAGCGAACCGATCACGTCGCGCGGAGCGTCGGGCGCGCGCCCGACCGCCGGCGCGGCCGGTGGCGGCTCCTCGCGCGTGAGCCGATCGATGAGCTGCGCGCCGCCGGGCTCATCCGCCCGCAGGAACGACGCCGTCATCCCGCCGTAGGTCGCGCCCGACGTGGCCAGCTTCTCCTCGCGAGCCTTCTCGACGATGTCGATGAAGAGATCCTCGAGCTTCTGCCGCGGGTGCGAGACGCGGAGGACGGCCTTCTCGCCGCCCGAGCGCTCGCGCACGACGCGGTCGATCTCGGCCAGGGTCGGCTCGTCGAGCACGTCGGTCTCGATCGCCGTGCGCCCGCGGGCCTCCAGCAGCGACTCGCACGTGCCCTCGGCCCGGACCCGCCCGCCGTACAGGATCACCATCCGGTCCACACAGTCCTCGACGTCCGAGAGCAGGTGGCTGGACAGCAGCACGGTCTTGCCGCGCCGCCCCAGCGCGATGATGAGGTCCTTGATCTGGCGCGTGCCGATCGGGTCCAGGCCCGTGGTCGGCTCGTCGAGGATCAGGAGGTCGGGGTCGTTGATCAGCGCCTGGGCGATCCCGATGCGCCGCTGCATGCCCTTGGAATACTCCCGCACCGGGCGGTGCTGCGCCCCGGCCAGCCCCACCATGTCGAGCAGCTCGTCCACGCGGCGCCGGCGCACCGACCGCTCGAGCTCGAAGAGCTTGGCGTAGTAGTCCAGTGTCTCGCGGGCGTTCAGGAACGGGTAGAGGTACGACTCCTCGGGCAGGTAGCCGATCCGCTTCTTCACGATCACGTCGGTCGGGGGCTTGCCGAACACGCTCACGCGCCCGGACGTCGCGTGCAGAAGACCGAGGATGATCTTGATGGTCGTGCTCTTGCCCGAGCCGTTCGGCCCGAGCAGGCCGAAGACCTCGTGAGCCCTCACCTCGAAGGTGAGCGATTCGACCGCGGCGGCCCGGGTGCGCAGCCAGAAGTCCTTGAAAACCTTGGTCAAGCCCTGGCACGCGATCACCGGGGCCCCGAAAGTCTTGGACGGCGTGGGGTGTGCGTCGGGGGAGATCATGCCGCGTCAGTCTCCGCGCACGTTGCGCGTCTCGGTGTCGGTCTTGAACCGGTCGTCGGCCTGCTTGGCCCGGCGTTCCCTGTCGATCCGCTCCTGCTCCTGCTGGCGGATGCGCCGCTCGATCGCCTTGCTGAACTCCGGGTCGCGCGAGAGGAGAACCTCGAGCGTGTCGGTGCCGGGCGGAAGCAGGAACTTCTCGACGTTCTCGCGCGCCAGGAACACCCGGACCGCATCCACCAGGTCGCCGTGGATCACCACGGCCGGGTTCGTGCGGTACTGGGCGAGCTTGGTCTGGAAGGTCGCCAGCTCGGCCCGCCGCCGGGTGACGACGCTGGTCTTGTACTGCCGGGCTTCGTCGAGGATCCGCGTGACCTCGCCCGAGACGCCGCCGGTTTCATCCGAGCCCTCGGGCGACGCCGACCGGCCGTCCATCAGCGCCAGCACCGCGTCCAGGGCGGCGGCCTGCGCGGACTCGTCGCCCCGCTCGATCGCCCGTTCGTAGTCGTCCATCCGCGCGATCAGAGGGCCGTGCGCCCCGCCGGCGACGGCGTTGAGCACGTCCCGCGCGTCGGCCTCGGCCTTGCCGCGGGCCACCCCCGCCTGCTGCTCCGCGGACTGGACGTTCGTGAACTCGGTGTACACGCTGAACGGCGGGGCCTGCTGGTCCAGCGTCAACCGGTCAAGCGTGATCCCCGACTCCATGCGGTCCAGGATCGCCTGGGCGCCCTCGCGGGCCCGCCGCGCCACGGCGCCCTTGTCCTCGCCGGACTGTTTGAGAAACTCGTCGATCGGGGTCTGCGCGACGGCGTGGACGACGGCCCGCTCCACGGCCGCGCGGACGATCAGCACTTCCTGCTCCGGGCCCGCGATGTTGCGGATGGTGTCGCGCGGGCGCGTGCGACGGTAGCTCACCGACCACTTCGCATGGGCGATGGCCCGGTCTGCGGTCAGCAGCGACCCGTCCTCGCCCGGCTTGAGCTGCGGTTTGGACGCCACCAGCTGCGACATCGGCGCGATCTTCTGCTGATCCGTCAGCCGCGGCCAGAATGCCTCATCGATTGCGGTCGTCGGGGATGCGGCGGGCACGCGGATCAACTCACCCAACGGGTACGGGAAGCTGAAGCGGAAGCCCGGCTCGAGGTCCCCTTCCGCCATCGGCTCGCCGAAGAGCAGCCGCACCCCGACCTCGCCCTCCTTCACCGTCTGGAACCCGCTGAGCAGGAAGAGCCCGAAGACCGCGACGAGCCCGGTCATCAGCAGGTAGAACGTGATCCGCAGCGCGTCGGCCAGCGATTGGTGTGCCGGATCGAGCAGCGCGGCCGAATCACCCGGTTCCTGACCAGCGGCGCGCAGGTCGACGCGGGCCGGACGGTGCCCGGGGCCGCCCTGGGGCCGGATCGGATCGGAAGGAAGCTGGCTCACCGCCCGCCTCCGCCCGGGGGTGGCGCGGCGGCGCGCGGCTCATCCTGGGGCTTCTCGGCTTCGGCGCGTGGTTCCGGCGGCTCGGCGCCGACGATCCCGCCGACGCCGGGCATCTTGCCTTGCTCGGCGTCCCGCAGCGCGCCGGGCGAGAGCGCCTTGAACCCGGGCATCTGCGTGTCGAAGAACAACGTGGCGCGGATCGCCAGCAGCTCGCGGATGAACTCCATGTTCTTCAGGAAAATCGCCAGCTCGGGGTTCTCGCCCATCTGCCGGACGTACTGCGTGGCCTCCTCGTCGCCCTGGCGACGGATCTCGTCGGCGTAGGCGCGGGCGAACGCACGGATGCGCTCGGCGTTCTTGTCCGCCTCCGACTTGATGCGCTGCGCCTCGGCCGTGCCGCGCCCCTGGAGCTCCTGGATCAGGCGGCTGCGGTCCGCGCGCATCGTGTTGAAGACCTCGGCCGTGGTGGCCTCGGGCAACTGGATCCGGCTGATCCCCACGTCCACCATCTTCCGCCCGGACTGCTCCAGCAGTGTCGGGCCCAGGACGGCCACCATCCGCGACTCAAGCTCGGACAGCTTCGAGTCCTCGCCCCGGACCGTGAACAGCTCGTCCATCCGGTAGCGGCTCAGCTCGCCCATCGCCGAGCGCAGGTTGCTCTGGAGTTCCTCCGTCGCCTTCGCGTAGTGGTCCGCGGCGCGCTCGCCGGCGCTCGAGTATCGCTGGAAGAACTTGAGCGGGTCGTCCACCTTCCACGTGCAATAGGCCTGGACCACGAGCAGGCGGTCGTCCGCGGTCTGGAGCTGCTCCATCCGCGACTCGACGTACCGGGCCCGCGTGTCGTACTTCGTCACGCTCTGGATCGGCTGGGGCCACTTGAAGTACAGCCCGGGCTTCTTCTTCGCCCCGGTGTCCTGGTCGGCCTTGCCGAAGGTGGTCAGGATCGCCGCTTCCGTGAATCGCACGGTGTACGCGCACATGCGCGAGAGCAGGGCCGCGGCGAAGACGACGGCCACGGCGTAGATCAGGAAGCGTCGCACGGGTTCACTCCTGGCTCACCCGCCGCTGCGGCGGGGCGTTGATGCATGGGGCCGCGGGCTACTGAGGGTTGTTCTCCACGCCTTCGCTTGGTTTGAAGACGTCCGCGCCGGTCCCGGTGTCCTCGAGGTTCACGCGCATGTGCAGGTTGGCGATGGGGTCGCTGATGTACAGGCGAGCACCCCGGATCGCGTCGCGCAGCGTGTCAAAGTAGAGCGACGCCCGGAAGATCTCGGGGGCCGCCGTGTACGACTCCAGCAGACCCCGGTACGCCGCGAGCCGACCGCGCTCGCCCATGTGACGGGTCCAGCGGTCCGCGCTGGCCTGGTTGATGAGAGCCGCCGCCTCGCCCCCGGCCGTGCGGATCAGCCCGGCAATCTTGAGCCGCTGCTCGACCCGGTCGGCCTCGGGCGTCGCCGGCATCGCCTCCAGCGCGTCGATCTCCGCCGCGATCCGGCGGGCCAGCTCGACGCTCCCGGCGGCGCTCGTCAGGGTTCCGATCGCGGCCCGCTCCGCGTCCAGGATCGCCGCCTGCCGCTTCTGTTCCTGCCCCACCACCTGCTCGTACGCCCGGGTGAGCTCGGAGTTGGTGCCCTGCGGCGGGTGGACGCCCTCGACCCCGACGTACACCACGTTCACGACCGGCGCGCCGCCCCCCGGGTTGATGCGCGTGAACGCGTCGGTGATCCGGCGGCGCAGCACCTCGGCCATCTCGGCGCGCCGCCCGGAAAGCACGTCGTGGATCGTCAGCGTCGCCATGTACCGCATGAGTTCGCGGCGCGCGACGGCCGCCAGGTATCGGTCGCGCGTCTCCGGCGGACCCAGACTCTCGTACGCGGTGATGTTGCCCTCGACGGAGAACATCACGGGGACTTCGGCCGCGGCGAGCGCCACGTCCCGCGCGGCGCCGGAGGCCGAACCGTCGCCGGCCGACGCGCTCCCCGCCGGGCGGACGAGGAAGAAGGTCTCCTCGGTTCCGTGCGGCTCGATCCAGAGGATGGGTTTGTTGCCGGGGACGGGCGCGGTGCCAACGTTCAGCACCCGCAGCCCGGTCGCGGTCGAGACCGAGGACGTGACCCGCCCGCGCGGGTCGCGGGTCTCGTACACGGGCACTTCAACGCGGTCGATCGGCCACGGCAGCTTCACGTGCAGCCCCGGCCCGAACTCGCCGACCAGCCGCCCGAACCGCAGCACGAGCCCCTTCTGGTGGGGCTGGATGACGACCAGGCTTGTCAGCAGCCACGCGACCACGATCCCCAGCAGGATCAGGGGACGCCACGTCCGGACGATGAGCCGGTACCCCCACGTGGACGTGATATCCTGCCCGAGTTGGTAGCTGACGGCGTCGCCCACCGAGCGGGCGACCAGGTCCGGCGCCGCCACGAACCCGAGGATGCGCGAGTCGAACGCGGGCTTGGCGAACTCACCCGGCTTGCGCGGGCGGTAGAGCTCCAGCACGAGGTAGACCAGGAACTCACCGCCCACCACCGCCATCACCAGCGGCATCACGACGGCGAGGGTCCGCAGGACCACGTCCGGCCCGGCGTAGTCGACGAAGTGCCCCACGGCGAGGGCCGCCCCGGCGAGAGCCGCCCCTACCGACGCCGCGGCCCCGGCCCGCAGGTTTTCCCAGACCTTCTGCTTGGCCATCCCCGCGATGTAGCGCGCGAAGACGAACCCGATGAAGGCGCACGCCACACCGATCGCCATGCCCGCCGCCGGGTGGACCGACGGAGCGCGCCGGGCGAACTCCTCGGGCGCGAACAGCCCGCGCACCGCGTCGAACCGCCACAACCCCACCCCGAGCATGACCCCGCCGAGCACGAGCCCCGCGGCGGGAACGTAATACCTGTACATCGCCCGCAGCCGCTTGGCGGCGATGCGCAGCTCCCCGCCCGCGCCCTCGAACACGCTGGCGGCGGCGGCATCCGACGCGGCGAAAGCCTCGGCCTCCATCGCCTCGAGCCGCTCGCGCCGGTGCTGGTCATACACCAGCGCGAGGCTGAACCACACGAACGAACCGAGCAGCACGAACCACGACGCCGTCAGCGCCGCCCCGTCGCGCGCGTACACCGCGTACACCAGCAGCCCCAGCCCCATGAGCAACTGGAGCGTGAGCCCGAGCAGGGATCGGCTGGAGGCCCGCCGGTAACTCAGGAAGTCGGCTTTCATCGAACCCCGCGGCTGTAGACCCGACACGACCCATCCGACCGGACCCGCGCGACGCACGCCGCCGCACGCTCCCGGTGGAGCGCGGACCGGAACCGGTCCTTCGTCCCCCCGGGCCGTGGCGCAATCTGGTTGCCACACCGCGGCCCGAACCCCGCCCGGGGGGTGCTATTGTGGCGGCATCCGTCCGCCCTGTCCACTTGTCTCTCTTGCACCCTCGTTCGTGGGCGGCCCGGGAAACCCGAAATCCGCCGCGGGTCGCGGGTTCGACCGAACCCGGCGCCCGTGCGGCACGTTGAAGTACGGCGTCGGGGGCTCTATGTTCGTCCCGACCCGCGACTTTTTTCCGAGGTCGCGCCGCCCACCGGACCCGACAGGACACACCGAGGCCTCCCGCCCGGCCGCGCCGGGCCTCACGGCGCACCCCCAAAGCCACGATGCTCCAGCAGCTTCTTGCCATCGCGCGCAACGCCCTCGTGGAGAGCATCCGTCAGCCGATTTTCTTCGTGCTGGTCCTGCTCGCGGGGGTCTTCCAGGTCTTCATCACCTGGTCCACCGCGTTCTCGATGGGCTACTCGACCAGCGCCGAGGTCCACGGGGACAACAAACAGCTCCTTGAGATCGGGATGGCGAGCGTGTTCACGTTCGGGATGTTGCTGGCCGCCTTCGTCGCGACCGCGGTGATGTCCCGCGAGATCGAGAACAAGACGGTCCTGACGGTGGTGAGCAAGCCGGTGGCCCGCCCGGCTCTGGTGGTCGGAAAGTTCCTGGGCGTGGCCGGCGCCATCCTCGTCGCCGTGCTCCTCATGCTCCTGTTCCTGATGCTCAGCCTCCGGCACGAGGTGATGTCCACCGCCGCCGACGACCTGGACGGTCCGGTCATCGTCTTCGGGTTCGGGGCGGCTCTGCTGGCCATCGGCGTCGGGGTCGTCGGGAACTACCTCTACGGCTGGCATTTCTCGCAGGCGTCGATGCTCACCATGGCGCCGCTGATGCTCCTGGCCTATGCGGGCGTGCTGTGCCTGGGCAAGAAATGGAACCTCCAGCCGCCGGGGACGGACTTCAAACCCCAGGTGGCAACGGCGTGCGCCGCCCTGGTCATCGCGCTCATGGTGCTGACGGCGGTCGCCGCGTCCGTGTCCACCCGGCTCGGGCAGGTCATGACCATCGTCGTGTGCGTCGGCGTGTTTCTCGGCGGGCTGCTCTCGAACCACTACTTCGGCCGACGCGCGTTCCGCAACCACCATGTGGGACTGATCGAGTCCGCGGTGTCGCCGGTGGTGTCCGAGGCCGCGTTCAATACACCGGGCGCCACCCTCCTCGTCACGCTTCAGGCCCAGAGTTCGGCGAGTGTGCGCGTCGGTATGCCGTTCCTGTACGGCCCGTCGCCCAACGGCTTTCCCATGACGTCGCCGAGCTTCACGCCCTACACCGGCGACCCGAAGAGCGAGCAGGCCATGATGTCCGAGAACACGGCGCCGGCGCTGGTGGTGACGGCGGTGGAGGGGCGGGTCCTCACGGTGCGGAACATCGGGCACGAGGCTGTCCGGGTGGGCCAGCCGCCCCGGAACGGCGACTACATCTTCGCCGCGCCGACCCGGATCAGCCCGGTGGCCCTCGCGGTGTGGGGGGTCGTTCCGAACATGCATTCGTTCTGGCTGCCCGACGCGGTGACGCAGAATCGGCCTGTACCGTTGTTCCACCTCGGGCTCATCGGGGTCTACGGCGTCTTCCAGATCACGGCGTGGCTCGGGTTGGGGGTCGTCCTCTTCCAGAAACGCGATGTGGGTTGAACGCGCCCCGAACCGAATCATGGGGTAGTATTCAGGAAGTCCTCGCGGCGACGCACGCCGCACCCGGCGCGTTCGCCGCCGGGCCCAACGCAGGAGAACCACACGATGGGACGTTCTCTCCTTGATGATCCGCGTTTCGAGGCGATCGGTCGGGGCAAGGGCGGCAAGCGCGGCGGCGGCGGGGGCAGCAACGTCGAGAAGACCAAACTCTTCCTGGCCATCGGGCTCTTCGTCGCGGCGGGCGTCCTCTTCGCCTGGTACATGGAGCTCCTCCCCGGCACGTCGTCCACACCGCCGGGGATTCAGATGACCGCCGACGAGCAGAAGACCTTCGACGAGAGCGTCAAGAAGTCGAAGGAAGACATGAAGCGGCCCGACATTCAGCTCGGCGGCGACTGAACGCCGACGGGCCTCGTTCCGTTACGGCATGTTCCATCCGCTCGGGGCGTTCTGCCTCGGACGGTGATCGAGCGGTTTCCCCGGACGCCCCGACGCGCTTTCTGTGCGCCGTGGTTTCACGCGCCCGGACCGATTCGGAGGTTTCGCCATGCCGCGTTCACTCCTCGACGACCCCGCGTTCGCTTCGATCGGCCGCACGCCCGGCTCCCGCCCCGCGCCCCGGCGTGGCGAACCGGCCAAGCTGGCCCTGGCCGTGGCCATGCTGATCGCCGCCGGAGTCTTTTTCGCCTGGCACGCGGGCGCGGGCCGCGGGCCGGAGCCGATCGTCCTCACGCCCGATGAAGCGGACGTGTTCGCCAAGAACACCGCTCTCGGAGAAGAGATGAGCCGGCAGCCGGGGACCAAGACGGGCACGGAATAGGACTCATCCGCGCGCCCGTCGCCTCGACGCCGGGCATCACTCCACGTTCAGCCCGCGCAGGTAGGCGGCCAGCGCCTCGCGGGCCTTGACCAGTTCCGCGCGCGCCGCGACCAGATCTCCGTTCAGCTTTTCGAGCCGGTCCTCCTGCTCGTTGAGCTTGGTCGCGTACCGCTTGTACAGGTCCGTGTTGCGGTCGATCGTCCGCATGTTCTCGCGGATGCGGTTCTGGTCCTGGGCGATCCCCTGCTGCTCCTGCTCCATCGCCCCGATACGGCGCTCGATCTCGTTGGCAACGCCCTGGAGTCGGCCCGCCTCGCGCACCGCGTCCACCACCTTCTGCGACGCGCGCCCGTCCTTCACGTACGTCAGCAGCGTGCCCAGGTCGTATCCGACAACCTGCAGCCCCTGCCGCTCGACGCGCTCCTGCCGCACCACGAGCTTGCCCGACTCCCCGGCCTTGAGCGGCAGCTCGAAGCGGTACAGGTCTCCGGTCTGCTCCAGCGGCTTGGCGGGGTCGACAAGGTCCCAGCCCGAGGCCTTCTCGTGCTCGACCAGCATCGTGCGCCCGCGCTTCGCGTCCTTGTTCGTGAAGCCGTAGGCCGTGGACGTCACCTGCTTGGTCGTCTGCTCGATCAGGCCGTTGATGATGCGGACCTTCTGGATGGTGGCGGTGAAACCGTCCTCCGTCAGGGCCGCCACGTCGAGGTCCACCGAATAGGCCAGCAACCGCTTGTCGCCGAGGCTCACGTGCCCGACCTGGGCGTCGCCGGCGTAGGCCGACCCGTCGAAGACGCTGATCGGCCCGGGCATGAGCTGGAGCCCGGTGGAGTTCTTGAGCTCGACGCCGCGCATCGGGTGGTCGGCGTACTCGCCCCGGTTGTAGATGCTCACCCGCCGCCCGTCGATGGGAGACGACAGGATCGGCAGCATGGCGGAGCGCTGCCGCTCGACCGTCACGGGCTCTTTGAGCTGGTACTGGAAGACCTCGCCGATCTCACCCGCCTGGGCCTGGGCTGACGCGGAGTAGCGGGACAGATCGTCGGCGGAGAGCCCGAGCGAGTTCTGTTCAGCTCCACGGCGGGACCACCCTTGCCCGGCAACGCGTCCCGGAGCAACGCTCTTCGCAACCGCGCCCCCCGCGTCACCCTCCATCGCGAGCGCTGACGGCGCAGGCGCTCCGGGCCGCTTCAGTGCTTCCTGCCGATCCACAACGGCCGTCTCATCGAACCCCCCCCGGTACACCTTCGGCGCCACCCCCGGCACCGTCGGCACGGGCACTTCCGGGCGGTACACGTGCAGCGGCTCGTACAGGTCCATCTGGAAGCTCACCGGCCGCCCCGAGACCAGCGACAGCCGCACGTTCTGCCAGTCCTCATCCGTCGTATTCTCGACGATCGCCCAGCCTTGCAACGTCGGCAGGCCGCCCTCCGACGGCTTCTTGTCCTCTTTCTTCGTCTCGGGCGCGTCGGGCAGGATGAGGCGGTAGCTGGTCTTCCACACCGGCATCTCGTGGACGTACGCGACCACAATCTGCCGCGCGCCCGGCCCGCGGAACGCCACGTCCACGGTCTTCACGCGGTCGGCGCGGTGCTCCGCGAGCGCGGCCAGCGCCTTGCTCAGCTCCTCGGCCAGCACCGGGTCGAGGATCTGGAACCCCGTCACCGTCGTCAGGTTGACGGATTTCACGCCCGAAGCCGTCACCAGGTTCATCCACGGCAGGTCGTGCTTGGCCGGCTGTGAATCGGCCCCGCCGCCGATGATCGTCGGACGGCTCTCGACGTTCATGATCGTGCCCGAAACATCCCCCTCGCCCGTCACGAGCTTCACCGGCGTCCCGCGGAGCCGGCCGAGCAGCTTGCCCGCCGATGGGTCATCGGAGATGTCCACGCCGAAGCTGGCCAGCCGCCGCTCCAGCGGCTCCTTCGACCCATAGCTCACCGCGTCGATCCGCCCGCCGTCGAGGTCCAGAAGGACCATGGATTTGAGGATGTCGTTGATCTGTTCGGTCTTGAACCGGAGCTGGACCCGCTGGTCGCCCTCGACCAGGCCGCGGCGCTCGAAGGTGCCGACGCCGGAGCGGTAGAGCGTGATCCCGGTGATCGGCAGGCGATCATCCGGGCCATCGAACGCCAAGGCTCCCGCAAGGCCTGTGACCGGGGTCAGGAGCGCGACGCCCGCGAGAAGGACAAGCGACCGGATGCTCGTGCGCGAGAGGGAACGGTTCACGGGTGACTCCTTGATCGGGGCGACGACTGGCCATGCTCCGGGGCGAAGGGCACGACCCCTCCGACCGCCCGGCGACTGTACGGAGAGTTGGAGCATTCACAGCATCGACCGGTTCACCCGCCGGGCTGCTGTTACGCGCCGGTGACAGCCCGTGGACCGCAGCGGCACAATTGGCCGATCAGTACAGTCCCCCCACCGGCATGGCCCAGCTCCCCGTCATCGAACCCCCGGAACGCACCGACCGGTCGAGCGGCCCCCGCGGACCACTGACCGCGACCGAACGCGACCGGATCGCCCGTGAACTGACGGCGGTGGTGGAGGGCGAAGTTCGCTTCGGGCTCCACGACCGGATGCTGTACGCGACCGACGCCTCGCTCTACCAGGTGGAGCCGATCGGCGTGGTCATCCCGGCGTCCATCGACGACGCGATCCGCACCGTCGAGTTCTGCGTTTCGCGCGAGCTGCCGATCCTGCCGCGCGGCGGCGGAACAAGCCTGGCGGGGCAATGCACCAACCGGGCGGTGGTCCTTGATTTCTCGGCCCATTGCCGGGACGTGCGCGCCGTCGATCCGCCGGGGAAATCGTGCGAGGTGGACGCCGGGCTCACCGTCGATGACCTCAACGACGACCTGGCCCGGCATGGGCTCTTCTTCGCGCCCGACCCGGCGACGACGCGCCAGGCCACGATCGGCGGGTGCATCGGGAACAACGCGGCCGGGGCCCGCTCGATCCTGTTCGGGCGCACATCGGAGAACCTGCTCGGCGTGGACGCGCTGGTGATCGCCGGAGGCGAGCCCCAGCGGGTGAAGCTCGAAACGGGCGCGGCGTCCCGCGACCCGTTCCTGCGCGGGCTCACGCACCGCGTCGCGCGGGTGGTGAAAGCGAACGAGGCGCTCATCCGCGCCCGGTTCCCGAAGACGGTCCGGCGCAACGCGGGCTACAACCTCGACCTGATCCTGCAGCAGATGGACTCGGCCGGCCCGCGGGCCGACGCCGACGCGATCCTCGACGCGATCAACCTGTCGCACCTGGTCTGCGGCAGCGAAGGGACTCTCGCGGTCGTGCTGGGCGGGATGCTGCGCCTCCACGCGGTGCCGCGTGCCAAGGGGCTGGCGATCGTCGGTTTCAACTCGCTCGACGGCGCGGTCGAGGCCGTGGGCGAAATCCTCAAGACCCACCCCAGCGCGGTCGAGCTGATCGACGACGCGGTGCTGGATCTCGCGCGGGCCAACGCCGAGCACCGCCACAACCTGGACGTGATGCCCGCGCCCGAGGGAGGCCCCGACGCGCTCAAGGCGGTGCTGTATGTCGAGTATTTCGCGCCCGCCGACCCGCGCGAGCTGGCCGAACGCATTGGCGCGCTGATGGAAACGATCGAGCGCGTCTCGCCGTGGGCCCGCGTCAAGGTCTGCAACGCGGCCGAGGCGGTCCGGGCCTGGAAGCTGCGCAAGGCCGGAGAGCCGCTGCTCCACGGCACGCCCGGCGACCGCAAGCCGATCACGTTCGTCGAGGACAACGCCGTGCCGCCCGAGCGGCTGCCCGAGTTCGTCCGCGAGTTCCGGGCGATCGTGCAGCGCCACGGGACGCGCGCCGCGTTCTGGGCCCACGCCTCCGTGGGCGTCCTGCACGTGCGCCCGTACCTGGACATCCGCGACGACGACGACCGCGTGCGGCTGCGCGAGATCGCCGTCGAAGTCGCCGAGCTGGCCCGATCACTGGGCGGCGTGATGAGCGGCGAGCACGGCGACGGGCGCGTTCGCGGGCCTCTCCTCGAACGCTTCTACGGCCCCGAGCTCATGGCCGCGTTCCGCGAGGTCAAGGCGATGTTCGACCCCAGGGGCCTGCTCAACCCGGGGAACATCGTCGAGCCCGGGCCGATCGAGTCGATCACCCATCACCTGCGCGTGGACGGCGCGACCACTGGCGCGGCGGGCTCGGTTCAGACGGGTGGGGCGAGCCTCCCGCTCACCGAGTCCCACGATTCGCTCGCCGCGGTGGATACCTACTTCACTTACGACGACCAGCACGGCCTCCGCGGAGCCGTCGAGATGTGCAACGGCGCGGGGGTCTGCCGCAAGCGATCGGGCGGAACGATGTGCCCGTCGTACATGGCGACACTCGACGAACGCCACAGCACGCGCGGGCGGGGCAACGCGCTGCGCCTGGCGATCACGGGGCAGTTCCAGTCGGCCGGACTCGCGGAGCCGGCCGCGGACGCGATGGATGGGTCCGCCGTCGCCGAGGCGGGGCTCGCGTCGATCTGGGACGACCCCGACACGATCGCCACGCTCGACCTCTGCCTGTCGTGCAAGGCGTGCAAGGCGGAGTGCCCGAGCAACGTGGACGTGGCGCGGCTCAAGGCCGAGTACGCCGCCCAGCGCTACCGGACGGCCCGCCCGTCGCGCGCTATCCGCTCCTTCGGCGATGTGCGACGGCTCAACCGGCTCGGATCGATGATGCCGGGCCTCGCCAACCGCGTCGCGGCGTGGCCGTTCGTTCGCCGACGGCTGGATCAGAGACTCGGCCTGTCACCGCTGCGCAGCCTGCCGCGCTTCGAGAAGCCGCTGACCCTGGACTCCGCGGGCGGCGGGCTGGACGCCACGTCGCCGCGCGTCGTGCTCTTCGGCGATTGCTTCGCGATGTACAACGAGACCGGGATCGGCCGGGCCGCGGCGCGGGTCCTCAACGCCTTTGGCTACCGCGTCGAGCTCGCCGACACCGGGTGCTGCGCCCGCCCGAAGATTTCGCTCGGGTTGCTCCCGGCGGCCATCGCCGAGGCCGACGCGACGATGGAGCGGCTCCGCTCGGCCGTCGAAGACCCGACGATCGCCGCGATTCTGGTCTGCGAGCCCTCATGCCTCTCGGCGATTAAGGACGACTGGCCATCGCTGAAGATGCGGTCGCCGATCGATCTGCGCCGTCGCCTGGCCGCCAAGGCGTTTCTGCCGGAGCAGTTCCTCGACGCCGGCTGGAACACGCACCCCCGCTCCCCCGACTTCGCCGAGCCCGCGCCGTGCGTGTTCCATGGTCACTGCCACCAGAAGGCGCTCTGGGGCGCGGAGTCGGCGGCCAATCTCGTCCGCCGAATCGCCGGCCGGTGGCTCACCGTGCTGGACTCGGGCTGCTGCGGGATGGCCGGTTCGTTCGGCATGACCGCCGACCACTACGAGCTCTCGATGAGGATTGGGGAGCGGGTGCTGCTGCCCGCGGCGCGCGAGGCCGCGAAGCAGGGCGGCGCGGTGATCGCCCCGGGCACGTCCTGCCGGCACCAGATCAGGGACGGCGCCGGCGTACACGCCCTCCACCCGATGGAGTGGACGGCGTCGCTGCTGAAGTAATCGCGGGGCCGCGGTCAGCGGACCAGGTTCGTGGCCGCCTCGATCGCCTCGACCACCTGCCGCACCTGGAAGGGCTTCTTGAGGAAGCCGTCGAAGCCCATGCCCTTGATGCCCGCGGCCTGCCCGTCCGTGAGCTTGCCGCTCATGGCGATCAGGTGGGTCATCTGGAGGCTCTCGTTGTCACGGACGAGCTTCGCCAGGGCGCGGGCGTCGTTGGTCTGCTGCTCGCCCAGGTGGAGGTCGAGGAGCACGACATGCGGCTTGTACCGCTCGCACTCCATGCCGGCCTGGAACGCGGACGTGGCCGCGTGGACCTCGTAGTTGGTCTGCTCGGTCAGGACCTTCTGGAGGGTGCCGACGATCTCGGCGTCGTCGTCGACGATCAGGACGCGGGTACGCCCGGAGCTGATCCCGTCCATCGGGATACCGTGGGCCCGCATGAACTTGACCAGTTCACCGACGGGGATTCGCCGGTCCTTGGAGCCGGGGATGCGGTAGCCCTTGAGGGCGCCCGAATCGAACCACTTGGAGACGGTGCGCGGGGCGACGTTGCAGATCTTCGCCACCTCGCCGGTCGTGAGGACGTCTTTTTCGAACGGCATCGTCTCACCTCGCGGCACGCCCCTTCCCGGGATCGGGAAGCGGGTACGTCGTGTCCATCGGCCCGGACGGGGCGGGCCTTGACGATCCCACCGGACTTGACGCGCAGGTTTGGGTTTTAGGACTCGCCGGGGACGGGTTCGGGGTGGGTTCACGTCCCCCCCGGGGGATTCGGATTGACACCCCGGGGCTCCGGCCTTAGATTGCCGCTCAGTAGCAGGCGGGTCTGGCCGGACCACGGAGGGAACCGGAGGCCGATCCGAGCGCATGGACCGTCGCCCGGGGGTGTCGGAACGGACCGACGCACCCGGGGCCCTCCACGCGCTCCCGACCCCCACCCCAGGAGTCCCCCGTGCCCACCCGTGAGACCCGCCCCCTCCGCCGCACCTGTTCGTCCTGGACCCGCGGCGCCGCGGCCGCACTGATGCTCGCCGCGTCGGCGGCAAGCGCGCAGCAGGCCGGCCCGAAGGCCGACCCGCAGATGACGGCGTGGTCGGCGCTCCTGCGCGACTTCATTCATTACACGCTGATCGACCGCCCGGACGTGGCCGCGTCGTACGCCCAGCAGCTCATGGACGCGAACATCCCCCCGCGGAAGTTCGTGGACTTGCTCGAAATGTCGGGCGAGCTCGCCCGGTTCGAGAACGTGATGCCGCGGGCGCTTCAGAAGCCCGAGCTCGAGAAGTTCGCGGCCAAGCTCCAGGATCACTACCGCCGGGGCCGTCTCGAGCGCGTCCGCGACCCTGCCGAGATCAAGGCGAACATCGCGCTGCTCCGGGGCACGGCGCGGCCGCAGCTCCAGGGCCGCGAGGGGCTCGTAGCCGCCGGCGAGTATGCCGTGCCTCAACTTCTCTCGGCGCTGATCCAGCACGAAGATCCGGCGCTGTCGTCGAGCGTGGGGCGGCTGTTGACGGACATGAACCGCCAGGCGATCGCACCGCTGTGCGCGGCGCTGCCCGAGCTCGACCCGGCGAGCCAGACGCTCGTGATCGAGGTGCTCGGTCGCAGCCGGTACCGCACGGCGGCCCCGGTGCTGGCGGAACTCTCGAAGTCCACGGCGTCGGCTCCGGTCCGAGAGGCGTGCCTGCGGGCCCTCGACCTGCTGGGCGGCGTGCCGGGCGACGCGGCGGATGAGTACGCCGTGCTCGCGATCGGGTATTACGACGAGCGGGCCGACTTGACGAGCTTCCCGGGCGAAGAGCACCAGCTCTTCTGGACGTACAAGCCCGACACGGGGCTGTTCGCCACGGCGATCCGCACCGAGGTCTTCCACGAGGCGATGGCGATGCAGGCCACGGAGCGGTCGCTCACCCTCCGCCCGGAGGGCAACGAGACGGCGCTGGTGGTGTGGCTGGCGTCGAACTTCTCCCGTGAGATCGACACGCCCGCGGAGTACGACAACCCGCTCTACGCCGCGTCGCGACGCGACGCGATGTATTACGCGGTGGCCGCCGGGGCGCGCCCGAGCCAGGCGGTTCTGGCCCGCGCGATCGACGACACCGATACGCGCCTGGCGCGCCGCGCGATCGCCGCCATCGAGAAGACCGCCGGGGGCGCGACCCTCTGGACAGGCCTGGACGACCGCCGCCCGCTGCTCGAGGCGCTGCGCTACCCGAACCGGCGCGTGCAGTACGAGGCGGCCCTGGCCGTCGGGTCGGCGCAGCCCACCGCCGCCTTCGAAGGGTCAGACCGCGTGGTGCCGATCCTGGCCAGCGCGATCCGTGACGCCGACGACCGCTTCGCCGTCGTCGTGAGCACGGACAACGAGAGCTACAACGTCCTCCGCGCGCTGCTGGAAAAACAGGGGTACACGGTGCTGCCGCGCGGCGCGACGCTTGCCGAAGTCGCCCAGCCGATCGCCGACGCCCCCGGCATCGACGTGATCGTGGCGCAGCTCACCACCGAGCCCGCGGCGGCGCTGGTCGCCGAGGCGCGGGCGTCGCGCGGATTGCTGGCGACGCCGATCCTCGCGCTCGTCCCGGCGCAGACCAGCGTCGAACTGGGCCGCCAACTCCAGAGCGACCCGGCCGTGTACGTCCGTTCCCAGGGCATCGGGCAGGACACGATCGGCGCCGCGGTGACCGACCTGGTCGCCACGGCGTCGGGCGGCCCGATCACGGACGAGGAAGCCCGTCACTACGCGGGGCGCTGCCTGGGCACCCTGCGCGACCTGGCGGTCTCGCAGAACGCGGTCCTCGCGGCCGGCGACGCGGCCCCGCCGCTCATCACGGCCCTGGGTTCCGCCGCCGGCGCAACCAAGCTCGCGATCGCCGACGTGCTATCGCGCATCAACCAGAAGCGGGCCCAGGTCGCGGTGATGGACTCGGCCCTGAATGCCTCCGGCTCAGAGCGGATCGCGCTGCTGGGGTTGACGGCCGATTCGGCCAAGCGTCACGGCAACCTGCTCGAGCCGCGCCAGGTCGACCGCGCGGTCGAGCTCGCCGCGACGGGCTCGGACGACGAGGCCACGGCGGCGGCGGCCCTCGTCGGATCGCTCAACCTACCCAATACGAGCATCGTCCCGCTGATCCTCGGCAAGCGGGACTGAGACCCGCGAGCGCGTCGAACACGCAAGATCACCGTAAGACCCGCGTCGCGCGGGTCTTTTCATTGGCGGAGCGACGGCGATCGAGGCCCGAGCACGGCTCAAAACGCCGGATACTTCAGCGCGGCGGTTCGCCGCGGAAGAGCATCAGCCCCGAGGTTCGCCGTGAGGGCTTGTAGCCGCGCGGATCTTCGATGACGCGGGCGAAGACGACGCCACGGCCGCTGCGGAGGATCACCGGGTTCGCGCCGCCGTTCAGCGTTCCAACGAAGCGTTCGTGCTCGACAAGCTGTGCCTTGACATCGCCGACGCGGGCCTCAAACGCGGCCTGCCCGCCCTCGGCCGTCAGTTCGAATCGGCCCGAGGAGGTCGGCCCGACCTGGTAGTACACGGTTCCCTCGGTCGTGGTGATCGTGACCGGCTCGGTGAGAGCCTGCTCCGTGCGGAGCTCGACGCGCCCGCCCGGCCCGTTATTGAAGCCGTTCTCCACGATGATCGGCCCGCCCACGCCGCGGAGCGAGACCACGCCGCCGGCATTGCGCACCGTCGCCCCGGAGCAGTCTGGCAGGCGGATCAGCAGCTCGGCACGGCCCAGGGCGGGGTCCGCGATCCGCGTCGTCGAGCGGACCCGCAACACCGGCTTGCCGCCCTCGGTGGCCGACTCGGCCGTGACCGCGGACGCCTCGGCCAGGTCGCCCCGCCCAGGCGATCGGCCGGCGGTCCGGCGGACCTTCGCCCGCACGTCCGCCCTCCTGAACTTGTTGGACACGACGATGTTGACTGACCCGTTCCAGTTGCTCACGTCGATCAGGGGTGCCGCCCCACGACCGAGCTCGGGTCCGACGATCGCCACGTCCAGCTTCTTGGCGAACCGGCACCCCCCGAGGACCGCGCCGAGGCAGGCCAAGGCAACCAGAAGGATGGAGCGGCGGGTCGGCGTCAGGGACATGGGGCTCTCCAAAGACTGAACTTCTTCCGTAATGTAGTCGGTCGTCGCTGGTTCGACCTGCGGGCCGAGCAACGAAGTCACGGCCGACGAGACCGAACATACTGTTTACACCGCTGCGCGGTCACCGAACTCACTAAATCCACCCCCCCGCCGGTGAGCCCGCTGCACCTGCGCGGCCCCGTCGTGGTATGATAAGAACTGGTTCGAAGAAGTTTCGGCCCGCGTGGCTGGGGGCCGGGACACGCCGAAGTCAACGTCACGGGTGCCCGCGTGAAGCGGGCTTGAGCCCCACAACGCTCAGGGATCGTCGCGGGAATAGGGCGGGGACGACATGATTCGCGGATTGACGGCCGGACGACGGCACCCCCCCATGGTTCCCCTTTGCGGGTTGGGTTTCGGTCTGGACCCCTCGGGTCCGGAGCGATCCGCCTAGACGCACGCGACCGGTCCACTCCGACGCCTTCGGCCACAGGGCGGTGCCCGCACACGGCGCGCGGTGTCGTGCGCGGGGCGAACCGCGGGCACGCCCGGTTCACGGGCGCGGGACGCCGGGGGCGGTGATGCACGTCTGGACTCCTCAACTGGCGGCCGTGGACGGCACGACGATCGTCGCGGCGGGCATTGCGCTTGTGGTGGGTGCAGCCGCGGCATTCCTGGTCGGGCGGCTGGTGCTGGGCCAGTCCAGCGCCAAAGCGCGCGACCTGATCGCGGCGGCCGAGAATGAAGCGCGGACGAACGCCCAGCGCATCGAGCTGGAGGCCCAGAAGGCCGCCCTGGAGCGCAAGACCAAACTCGAAGCCGAGATGGAGGCCGCGCGCAACGAACTGCGCGAGGCCGAGCGGCGCCAGGCGAAACGCGAGGAAGTGTTCGAACGCAAGGAAGAGCTGATCGCGGTCAAGGAGACGGCCCTGGGCAAGCAGGCCGAGGGGCTCCGGGCGCGCGAGGCCAAGATCACCGAACAGGAGCGCGAGACCCAGTCGGTTCTGAACCAGCAGAAGGAGCAGTTGCTCCGCGTCTCCGGGATGAGCGAGGACCAGGCCCGCCAGCTGCTCCTCCAGCGCGTGGAGGACGACACGCGGCTGGAGATGGGCAAACTCATCCGCAAGATCACCGAGGAGGCCGAGCGCGACGCGAAGGATAAGGCCCGCGAGATCACGCTGATGGCCGTGCAGCGCTACGCCACGGAGCACACGAGCGAGAGCACCGTGCGGGCCGTGGCGATCCCGTCCGACGACATGAAGGGGCGGATCATCGGGCGCGAGGGGCGGAACATCCGGGCGATCGAGCGGGCCACCGGCGTGGACATCATCGTGGACGACACGCCGGGCGTGATCGTCGTCTCGTGCTTCGACAAGGTGCGCCAGGCGGTGGCGGTCGAGTCGCTGGAGGTGCTGGTCAAGGACGGGCGCCTCCACCCGGCGCGCATCGAAGAGGTCGTCGCGAAGGTGCAGTCGGAGATGGCCGAGCGGATCAATAAGTACGGACGCGACGCGACGCTCGAGGTCAATTTGCGCGGGATGCACCCCAAGGTCGTCGAGGCCATGGGCAAGCTCCATTTCCGCACCAGCTACGGACAGAACGTCCTGCGGCACTCGGTCGAGGTCGCGTACCTGTCGCAGATCATCGCGGACCAGCTCGGGCTCGACGGCACGCTGGCGCGCCGGGCCGGTTTCCTGCACGACATCGGCAAGGCGATGGACCACGAGATGGAGGGCGGGCACCCGAAGATCGGGATGGACTTCGCCAGGCAGCACGGCGAGAAGGAGCCGGTGCTCAACGCCATCGGCGGGCACCACGCGGACATCCCCTCGACGAGCTTCTACACGCCGATCGTGATGGCGGCCGACGCCGTGAGCAGCGCCCGCCCCGGGGCGCGCCGCGAGTCGATGGAGAAGTACATCCAGCGGCTCAACGAGCTCCAGGACATCGCGCTGTCGATGAAGGGCGTCAACGAGGCGTACGCGATCCAGGCCGGGCGCGAGGTCCGCGTGATGGTGGACGCGTCGCGCATCAGCGACGACGAGGCCCACGCCCTGGCCCGCGACATCGCGAAGCGCGTCAGCGAGCAGATGACCTTCCCGGGCGAGATCAAGGTGACGGTCCTGCGCGAGACCCGGGCGGTGGAGTACGCGAGGTAACGGGACAGGGCACAGGGGAGCGCGATGCAGCAGGTCAAGATCTTCAAGGGCGTCGAGAACGAGTCCGAGAAGCTCGAACGCGACGTGAACGACTGGCTCAAGAAGTCGGGCGTCAAGGTCGTCAACATCTTCGGGAACCTCTCGCCCCAGAGCGTGATGACCGGGGCCTCGGGCGGCTCGCTTGTGGGCGCCGAGTCGGCGGCCGGGCGGCGGTTCGCCCCGTCCGACGTCCTGCTCGTGGTCGTCTACGAGTTGAAGTGAACCGCGGGCGTCTCGGTGGTGCCACGCCGAGGGGTGAGGTAGGCTGGTGTCGGCTCGCGGGTCGCGCGGGCCGCGAGAGGAGGCCCCCCGTGCGCACCGGCCCGATGCTGATCGCGCTGCTCGCCGCCGCGCCCGCGGCCCATGGCCAGCCCCTCGCTGTGCCCGGCGCCGCCGTCCGGTACGACGGTCACCGGCTCGTCCGCGTCACCGTACGGGACTCGCGCGAGTTGATGACGGCGCTGAGCCTGACCGACGACGTGTGGACGTGCGGGGGCGTCGGCCTGGGCTCGTGGGAGGCGCGGTTCTCTCCCGAGCAGTACGAGTCGCTGCGGCTCACGGGCATCGCGCACGCCGTCATCACGCCGGACCTGCAGCCCGCTCTGGACGCCGAGAACGCGAGGCTGCGTGGCGCGGGGGCGCCCGACGGCCCGTGGTTCGCCGACTTCAAGACGCTGGCCCAGATCAGCGACTACGTGGACACGCTGGTCGCCCTCCGTCCCGACCTGGCGTCGCGTACGACCATCGGCACGTCCGTCCAGGGCCGGCCGATCTTCGCCCTGCGCATCTCCAACGACGCGGTGAACCCCGGACGGTGCAAGCCCGCGATCATCTTCAACAGCACCCAGCACGCCCGCGAATGGATCGCGCCGATGGTGAACATGTACGCCGCCGATCGGCTGGTGCGGGACTACGGCTCCGATCCCGCGGTCACCGACCTGGTGGACCGCGTGCGGTTTTACATTGTGTCCGTCACCAACCCGGATGGTTACCAGTACTCGTGGGACGTCAACCGGTACTGGCGGAAGAACATGCGGCCGCCCCCGGCCGGCAGCACCTGCGTGGGTGTGGACACCAACCGCAACTGGTCGTTCCAATGGGGCGGCGTGGGCGCGAGCACGTCGCCCTGCAGCGAGACGTACCGCGGCGCCGGTCCCTTTTCCGAGCCCGAGCCGCTCGCGCTGGCGAACTTCGCGTCCTCGATGCCCGAGCTCCGCGCGCACGTGGACATCCACAGCTACGGGCAGCTCCTGCTCCACCCCTGGGCGTTCACGCCGACACCCTCCCCGGGCCACGCGGTGTTCCAGACCGTGGGCCAGCAGATGCGCCAGTTGATCCTCGCGGTGCACAACCGCCCGTACACGCCGGGAATCTGGTACAGCGCGCTCTACCCCTCCAGCGGCACGGCCACGGATTGGTTCTACGGCGCCGCGGCGGTGCCGAGTTTCACGTTCGAGCTTCGCGGACCGGACTTCGTCCTTCCGCCCACCGAGATCGTCCCGAACTCCGAGGAGATCTTCCCCGCCCTGCTGCACTACGCGCAGTGGACCGCGGACCTTCACCCCTTCCGCGCGGACATGAACAACGACTGCCTGTATACGGTGGGCGACTTCGGCGCGTTCACGAACGCGTTCGTGACCGCCGATCCACGCGCCGATTTCACGAACGACGGGCAGTTCACCGTCGCGGACTTCGGCGCGTTCCAGGGCCAGTGGGTGCTGCGCCGTTGAGGCGGCTCCCTACCGCGCCGCGTCGCGCCCCTCCCAGGACCATCGCAGCGCCGGGTCGATCACGGTAATGTTCGCGCGCGAGAGCAGCCGCCGCGCCAGTTCGTCCATCGCCAGCCGCTCGCGCCGCCGTGTCAACTCCGCGCGAAGCCCGCTCTCGACGCTCTCGAACGCAGCCCCGTCGCCGTCGATCCGCTCCTCGACCAGCAGGATCGCGTATCCGTTGTCCACCGCGAGCACCGGCCCGAGCGTGCCCGGCGCCTGGGTGACGATCGCCCGCCGCACGACGCCCGGGAACGTCGGGTCGCCCGGACTGATCGGCCCCAGCAGTCCGCCGCGCGACGCCGACGGGTCGCGTGAGCGCGTCGCGGCGGCCTCCGCGAACCGCACGCCCAGGCCCTCCTCGACCTGGTTCAACTCCGACCACAGCCGCGCCGCCTCGCGCTCCTCGGACAGCACGATGACCCGCGTCCGGAACGACGGCCCGTGCCGCATCGCATGGGCCGCCCGGACCTCCTCGTCGGCGACCACGACCGTCCCCGCGACGAGCCGCCGGAGCCGGGCGGTGCGGGCGAGCTGGGCGGTGAATCGCGACTCGCCCAGGCCGCGCGAGCGCCGCAGCCGCTCGATGAGCCGCTCGGCGTCGTTCGCGTCGGCGCGGGCGTCGCGCGTGAGGGCCGTGACCAACCCCTGCCGCTCGGCGTCGATGTCCGCGGGCGTGATGCTGAGGCTCCGTGCCGCAAGTTCCGCGTCCAGAAGCCGGTCGAGGATGACCTCCTCGAGCACGACCGCCCCCGCGGCCTCGACCAGCGCGGGCCGGAGTTCCATCCACGCGATCGGCCGGTTGTCCACGATCGCGGCGATGGCCGAGACCGCGGTCTCGTCGGACCGACGGCGGGGATCCGGCTGGGCCGGTGGCGCGGATCGAACGATGACCCGAGGGTCGTGCTCCACCCCGCCCGCCGGGGCCGCGGGGCCCGCGCACCCGCCCGCGACCCATCCCGCGAACAGCACGACCGGCGCTGCGAATGGATGCGGGGCTCGACTCCGGACGCGGGCGCGGTAGGCTGTCATGCCCAGATGACACCGCCCTCGCGCCCGCGAGTCAACCGACCCCTCGCCGAACCCGACGCATGACGCCGAAAACGCACCCCACCCCCGCGCCCGCCCCGGCGCGCGACCCGCAACCCCGGGGCGTGCTCTGCCCGTTCTGCGGCGAGGTCTCACCGGATGTGCGCCAATGCCGCGGCTGCCGGGCGTTCCTTGATCCGCTGTCGCGCCAGGCAACGCAGAACGAGATGGGCCCGTGGGCGATCCGCGACCAGGCCCAGCCTTTCCGTCCGGGGTGTTCGTACACCACGGTCCGGCGGCTGGTGGAGCGCGGCAAGATCGGCCCGATGACCGTGATCCGCGGGCCGACCACGCGCCAAGCGTGGAGCTTCGCGGGGCGCACGCCGTCGGTCGCCAACCTGCTGGGCGTCTGCCACAACTGCCGCAAGACGGTGAACCCCGACGATCCCGCGTGCCCGTCGTGTGGAGCCTCCTTCGCGCCGGAGACGGATCGCCAGCGGCTCGGCCTGGCGCCCGTGCATCTGCTTCCGGGGCAAGCGTCGCCGGAGGCCATCGCATCCGCGGCGGCCGCGGAACGCGCGGACCGCGCGCCCGTGCTGCCCAAGGCGCCGCCGGCATCGCGACCGCCCGCGGACGCCACGCCCCGTCCGTCCGACCCAGATCATGTGGCCGCGTCGACCCAGCCCGCGGACATAGCGGCGCTGCGGGCACGGATGGCGCGCCTGTGGGTCACGACCGTCGTGCTTCTCGCGGTGACCGTCATCGCGCTCGCCGCGGCGGCCGCAGCGCTGCTCGGCGTGCCGCCATGGTTCCCCGCGAACGGGCGGGCGCCGTCGGACGCCGAACCCGCTCCACCGAGTACCGCTCAGGCGAACCCGATGGATGCGCCGACGGAACCGCCAGGGGCTAGCGCGGAGCCCCCCGACGAAGCCGTGCCGCCGCCGCAAACCGCGGGCGGCTCCGATCCCACACCGCCCGACGTACCCCTGGTCGTTTCGCCGTCGCGCACGGAGCGACTGGACGCGCTGGTCCGTGCGCTCGACACCGAACCCGTCGATGCCGAAGCCCTGCTCGCCGCGGTCGACGGCGCGCATGGTCAGGATACTGACAGAGCCGCGTGGGTCGAGAGCGCGCGCCGCCGCGCCGCGCTGCGAACACTGCGCGACCTGCCCTGAGCGAACCCGTTGCTTCCATCGTCGTGCTCGGTGCCGGCCCGGCACGCGCTGGTCGGCGCGACCGGCCCGCGTCACCGACGGCGGATTGTTGCCCGGACCGGAACTTTCTGGAACCGGCGGGCCTCCATCAGCGGTATTGAGGTGCGAACGGGGTGGGCGTTCGCCTTGCCCCGTCGCTCGTGGAACGCGCCGTCGCGGAAACGGTGCACTGGAGACCGGACATGAAGAACCGTGCGGGCCTTCGGGGGTTCACGCTGATCGAACTCCTGGTGGTGATCGCGATCATCGCGCTGCTGATCGGCATCCTGCTGCCGGCGCTGGGCGAGGCCCGGCGCGCCGCCCGCATCGCCATCGACTTGTCGAAACTCAAGCAGTTCGCCACCGCGACGAACAGCTACGCGGCCGACTACCAGGACAAGCTGTTCTCGTTCACGTGGCGCAAGGGGTACAACCAGAGCGAGTTCGCCGACCTGAACGGCGCGTCCGCCGCGAGCGACCTGACCGCGGCAGCGGCTCAGGCCGTGTCCGTCCTGCGCCAACGGGCCGATCGCACGGACATCACCGTGATCGCGAACTGGGTGCCCCACCCGATGTACTCGCACCTGGTCCTCCAGGATTACCTGGGCCAGCAGCTCCCGGATCGGCTGGTGGTGTCGACGGGCGACCAGACCCGCCTGCTCTGGTCCTCGGACCCCCGGGCGTTTGACCAGGGACTGTTCCAGCCCGCGCCTTCCGCCCCAGCCAACCCCGGCACAAACTCGGGCAAGCGCTGGCCCTACAGCTCGAGCTTCCAGGTCACGCCGGCCAGCTACGACGGTTCGCGCGTCGGTGAGCGGATCCAGCAGGGAAGTGTCCACACGCAGTACGCGGTTTCCGCGGCGGCTGTGCTCGGCCGGATCAAGCTGTCGGATACCGCCTACCCGGCGCAGAAGGTCCACATGCACGACCTGAGCGCCCGACATTTCGGGAAGATCCAACTGTACTTCGCGTACCCGCAGGCACGCGTGGCCATGTCCTTCATGGACGGCGCCGCCAGCATCCGGTTGACCGGCGATGGCAACCGCGGCTGGCAGCCGAACGCACCCACCAACGCGAATCCGACGCCCATCACGTACCAGCCGGATGTCTGGGAACCGCCGACGCTCAACGGGCAGGCCTCCGAGGCGCTCACGGCCGGGTACTACCGCTGGACCCGCGGTTACAATCAGGGCGTGGACTTCAGAGGCGCCGAGATCAACACGGGCCAGATGCCGTAGTCGCCGACGCGAAGTCTGCGTGTGACCATCACCCAGCACACTCCGGGCCAGCGCCCGGAGTTTTTGTTTGTATCGTGTACGGATTGATCCCGGTACGCAAACTGTGTCGCGAGTTTGCTGCACTGGCACTTGCGTGCCGCCGATTCATGGTATACTCACTGTACGTGCATCGGCGAATCTCGCCGAGCGGAGTGATCGATGTCGCCGCGTTCTGCGGCCGAACAAGGAGTGCGATTCGATGAGACGCACAAGGATTGGTTCGGGGTTCACGCTGATCGAGCTTCTGGTTGTGATCGCGATCATCGCGCTGCTGATCGGCATCCTGCTGCCGGCGCTGGGCGAGGCGCGCCGGGCGGCCCGCATCGCCATCGACCTCTCCAAACTCAAGCAGCTCAGCACCGCCACGAACAGCTACG
>JBJXFE010000061.1:0-19936 GCA_046153875.1 Phycisphaerales bacterium | reverse complement strand
CCTGTGCCGGTTGTGCCGACCATCCGGTCTGTACCGACAGCACCGGGGGAACGGCGCCGCCCGTCGCGACGCCCGCGACGCCCGGACACCAAAGGAGCCCGTCATGGGCGTCGTACCGGACACACGTCTCCAGCAGCTCGAGTTCTACGAGGCCCACGTCCCGGTCTGGCAGGACAACGCCGGAGCCATCGGCCTCACCGTCGGGCAGCTCACCGCGCTGAGCACCCTCGTCACCGCCGCGCGCACCAACTACAACGCCCAGCAGCCCGCCCGCAACGCCGCCAAGGCCGCCACCCAGGCCTTCTACGACTCCATCGACTCCGCCCACGAAAACGGGTCGAACCTCATCGCCATCATCAAGACCTACGCCGCGTCCACCGGCAACCCGGGCGTCTACACCACCGCCGAGATCCCGCCCCCCGCGGCGCCGAGCCCGGCCCCGCCGCCCAGCACGCCGACCGGACAGCAGGCGCTGCTGGAGAACAACGGGTCGATCACCATCAAGTGGAACGTCACCCAGCCCGCGCCCGGGGCGGGCGTCTACACCGCCGTGCTCCGCCAGCTCAACGGCAGCGGCGCGTTCGTCCCGCTCGGCGACACCGGCGAAAAACAGTTCAACGACCCGACCGTGCCGCCGGGCGCCCAGCGCGTCACCTACCTGCTCCAGGCGCGACGCTCCGGCATCGGCGGGCAGTCCTCGCCCTTCAGCGAGCCGCTCACCGTGTTCCTCGGCGTGCCGCAGGACAGCGACGCCGGGGCCCAGCCGCTGCACATCGCGGCGTAAACAAGTCCACACCACAGTGCCGACGCGCGGCCGGGGGAGTTCCCATGCTCTCCCGGCCGCTGTTTCTTCGCGCCCGCAGTTCACCCGCCGGGGCGGGCGTTACCCCGCTTCCCCTCCGCGCTCCTCCGCGACCGTGGGGGGGCGCGCCCTCCGCGTTCTCTTCTCCGCGATCGCTGCGTGACCTCGGCGACCTCTGCGTACTCGGGAGATGGGGTAGAGCTCCCGCCGCGGCGGGTGCCACAAGCGGGGGTAGGCCAGTTGCCCATTGCCAGTTGCCCCGCCGAAACCATCCGCGGTCGCAGCGGTACATACACTGTGAGGGCGGGGCTCGGGGGCGGGGGGGCAGGGGTTTGACGCACGTGGACGCCATGCGACACGGTCGGGCCGTCGAGAGGCCGCGCTCCCGCGACGCTCATTCCGCCCGCCGCGGCGGGGGCGGGGGAGTGGTGGGGGTGGGGAGCGGCGGGTTCACGCTCATCGAGCTCCTCGTCGTCATCACCATCATCTCGATGCTGATCGGGATCCTCCTGCCGTCGCTGGGGCAGGCCCGCAACGCGGCGCGGGCGCTCAAGGATTGCACGCAGGCCCGCGGCATCGTCCAGTGCATGGCGTTCTGGGCCCAGAACAACCGCGACGACTACCCCCTCCCGAGCATGCTCGACCAGGCCGACGCCACCGTGCAGGTCTCCGGGCCGGGGTACGAGAAGGACAACACCGGCAACATCATGTCGCTGATGATCTACAACGGGTTCATCCCGGTGCAGATCGTGCGGTCGTGCGCGGAGGTCAGCGACCGCATCGCCGTCGACGAGGGGTACCAGAACGACGCCCCACCCCTGGCCGTGAACCCCGTGTCCGCCGTGTGGGACCCCGGATTCGCGGGGGTGCCCGGCGAGAGCGGGAACGGCGTGCCCCCGTCGGGCCGGCGGACCGCCTACGGCAACACGTCCTTCGCCCACATCACCCCGTTCGGCAAGCGGCGGCGGTACTGGTCCGCGACGTTCGAGTCCGACCAGGCGGTCGTGGCGAACCGCGGGCCGATCTACGGCGGCGGGCCCGGCCAGTGGTACCCCGTGCCGGGTCCGTTCGGCGACCAGTCCAACACCCTGCTGATCCACGGCTCGCCCAAGCGGTGGGAAGGGAACGCGGCGTACAACGACGGGCACGTGGTGTACGAGGTGCGGGCCGACCCGTCGCACCTGACCTTCGTGTTCACGGGGCTCACGATCGGCAACCGGAGCCTGCCCGACAATCTGTTTGTGAACGAGCGGGACGACCTCGGGACCGCCGAGGCGGAGAACTACCCGGCGCGCAACAGGAACATGTTCCTTCGGCTGTTCTCGAACGTGAGCGATCCGGGGACCACGGGCGACGTGGTGATCAGTCCGTTCTGGGATTGACCCTTAGCCCGCGGCGAGCCGGTCGCGGGCCTCGGCGTACTTCGCCAGCGTTTTCTGCACGACGTCCGCGGGGATCGTCGGGCCGGGCGGCTGCTTGTTCCACCGGCCCGCGTCCACCAGGGCTTGCAGGTGCTCGCGGAGGAACTGCTTGTCGTAGCTCGGCTGCGCCCGTCCCGGCACGTAGCGGTCCGCGGGCCAGAACCGCGAGCTGTCCGGCGTGAGGGCCTCGTCGATCAGGATCGGGTCGCCGCCCCCCCCGCTCGGGTCATCGAGCGGGACGCCGAACTCGAACTTCGTGTCGGCGATGATGATCCCGCGTGAAAGGGCGTGTGCGGCGGCCGCGTTGAAGATCGCCAGGGAGCGCTCGCGGAGCCAGGCCATGCGGTCGCGCCCGACCTCCGCGGCGGCGCGCTCGAAGGTGATGTTCTCGTCGTGCTGCCCCTGCGGGGCCTTGGTGGCCGGGGTGAAGATCGGCTCGGGGAGGCGGTCACACTGCTTGAGGCCCGCGGGGAGCTTGACGCCGCAGACCGCGCCGGTGGCCTGGTAGTCCTTCCAGCCCGAGCCTTCGAGAAAGCCGCGGACGACGCACTCGATGAGCACGACGCGGCAGGCGCGGGCGATGGTGATGCGGCCGTGCAGCTCCTCGCGCGTGGTGGTCGGCCCGGGCCCTCGAAAGGCGGAGTCGGGCACGTCGCGCACGTCGGTCGAGAGAACGTGGGTCTTCGCCAGGCCGTGGCGCTCGACGAAGCGGAACCAGCCGGTGGATATCTCGGTGAGGAGGCGGCCCTTGCCGGGGATCGGCGTGGGCATGACGACGTCGAAGGCGGAGAGGCGGTCGGAGGCGACGATGAGGAGGGCGTCGCGGCCCCCCTTGGCGCCCGCGCCCCAGGTGGGCAGAGAGTAGACGTCGCGGACCTTTCCCTGGCGGCGCCCGGGGAGGTTAAGGCGCGTCTCGAAGAGGGCGGTCGGGGCGGGTGGGGGGTTGGCGACTGCGGTCATACCCGGATCGTACATCGCCCGGGGGCGACGGCCACAGGCTGTCGGTTCGCGGCCGGAACTCCCGGATCGATTCCGCGAAGGGGTGGTCGGTTGCCGAGACCGGGCGGGCGGGGACAATACCCGTCCGATCCCGTACCCGGCTGCCACGGAGGACCCCGAGGGAATGTTGAGCTTCGCGGTCTTCGACGACGCCGGCCCGGCGCGGGGCTTCGTGGTGCGTCATGCGCACGTGTTCGGGCCCGACGAGGTGGCGATCCCCGCCGAGATCACGTTCGAGGACGGGGTGATCCGCTGCCGCAAGGGCTCCACGGAGGCGGCGGGGCTTTCGCTGCAGTACCGGGCGGACCTGCCGGCGGAGGGCCCGGCGGCGGGGCGTGCGATCGGGCTGTTCACGCTGCGGACATGCCTGTTGCCGGAGCGCGACGAGCCGTACCTGCTGACGCTGGAGCTGGCGCGGCACCGGATCATGCTGGTGCTGAACAAGCTTGAGCAGTGGGGGTTGTTCGACCTTCCGGCGGACCACGCGGCGATCGCGCGGTTCGAGCGTGCGCGGCACCGGTTCGCCGAGGCGCTGGTGGCGCAGCGGAGCTCCAACGGGGCGTCGGCGCACGGTCTGAGCCTGGGCGCGGACCGTGCGTCGCGCGACGCGCTGGGCCTGGCGGTGGACGCGGGCGAGCAGCTCACGATGATCCAGGCGGACCGGCAGCTGCGGCAGCGCTTCACGGGGGAGCTGTTCAAGCAGGCGGCGCGGCAGCACGCGGACTCGATCGCGGCCGACCGTGTGCTGCCGGAAGGGGCGGTGAAGTCGCGCGACGGGGCGGGGGTGGTGCTCCAGGGGCCGCCGACGATCGGGTGCGTGATCAACCCCGGGCAGTTTGTGGAGCCCGTCACGAAGCAGGCCGCGGCGTTGTGCGACTTCATCTCGGTTCCGATGCGGTGGATCGAGATGGAGCCGGTGGAGGGGCGGTACTCGTTCGCGCGGACGGACAAGTGGATCGAGTGGGCGGTGCGGACGGCCAAGCTGCCGGTGTGGGGCGGGCCGATCATCGACATGCGGCACGCGTGCATCCCCGAGTGGCTGTACATCTGGGAGAACGACTACGAGACGCTGCGCGAGCTGGTGTACGAGCACGTGAAGCAGGTGGTGACGCGGTACCGGCGGACGGTGCAGCGCTGGACGGTGGTCTCCGGGCTGCACGTGGCCGAGGGGCTGTCGCTGTCGCTGGAGCGCGTGATGGACCTGACGCGCGTGGCGGTGCTGCTGGTGCGCAAGCTGCAGCCGTCCGCCCGCGTGCAGGTGGAGATCACGCAGCCGTGGGGGGAGTACTTTGCGGGTTCGCGCCGCTCGATCCCGCCGACGGTGTACGCGGAGATGATCGGTCAGGCGGGGATCGCGGTGGATGCGCTGGCGCTGCGGCTGCACGGGGGGCAGACGCCGCCGGGGCGGTCCACGCGCGACCTGATGGCGCTCTCGGCGATCCTGGACCGGTACGCGGACTTCGACAAGCCGATCGTGGTGAGCGGGTTGGGTGTCCCGAGCCGGGGGTCCGAGGCGAACGGGACGGTCGAGGACCCCGGGTCGTGGCGCGGCGGGTGGACGCCCGAGCGGCAGGCCGAGTGGCTCTCACGCGCGGTGGCGATCGCGGCGTCCAAGCCGTTTGTGCACGGCGTGTGCTGGCAGGACCTGACCGACGCGGCCCTGCCCGGCGAGGCGCCCTGGTGCGGCCTGCTGACCGAGGCGGGGGTGCCCAAGCCCGCGGCCGGGAGGTTCGCGGAGATTCTCAAGTCGCTCCAGGCGAAGAAGCCGCCGCACGTCCCGCAGCTCGCGGGGGCGTGAACTGCCCTCACACGTTCACTGATCCGCTTGGGGGTGCGCGATGCCGACGCCGAACACGAACGCCGATTGGACGGCCGGACCCGCGAAGTGGGCGGCGGTGGTGATCCTGGGCGGGGCGTCGCTGGCGGGGATGGGGTGGTCGATTTTCGGGCGCGAGCCGAGGCCGATCCTGGTGCCACGGCACGCGGGGGCGCCGGCGGGCGCGACCGCGCCGGCGCCGATCGCCGATCGCGACGAGGGTGCGTTGCCGCGTGGGGCTGATGCCGACGGCGAGGCGACACCGGGGCCTGTTGCTCCCGAGGCCGCGCCCGGGGTTGCTCCAGCCGCCACGCGGCTCGAAACCCGTCTCGTCAATCTCAATACGGCGACGGCTGCCGAGCTGGAGTTGCTGCCGGGGATCGGGCCCGCCCTGGCGGCCCGGATCGTTGAGCACCGGAGGTCGAACGGCCCGTTCAAGAGCGTTGAAGAACTCGACCTTGTCCGCGGGATCGGTCCGCGGACGATGGACGCGCTGCGACCGCTCGTGACGATCAAGTAGGCGGTACCGGGTTCGGCATCCGGGTTGGAAGAGCCGGCCCGCGGATCGCCGATACCATTGGTTGATCGCGCGTGATTCACCAGCGACGGCGGGAGGCGTGCTCCCCGCCGCGCCGGCCTACGCGCGCCCGGAGCGGGTTCTGGACCTGACCAGCGTCATCGCATCGAGCCCGGCCGTCGACCGCCTCGCCGCGGCGCTGGACCGGGGCGGACACGTGGTGGCGGCCGGGTCCGCGGGTTCATCGACGGCGTTCGTCGCGGCGGCGATCGCGCGGCGGGTGGGGCGGCCCGTGCTGCTCGTGGTGGCGCACCTCGACGACGCGGACGAGGCGCTGGATGAACTGTCGGCGGCGGGCGTTGAGGCGCTGCGCCTCCCGGCCCTGGAGGCGCTGCCCGGCGAGTCGAACGTCAACCCCGAGCTGTTCGCCGAGCGGTTGGCGGTCGTCCGCCGGGTGATCGAACTGAACGGGGTGCGGCCATCGCCGGCGGTCGACTCCTCGTCACCGTCTCAGCGCCTCACCGTCTCACCCTCTCATTCGCCGGTCATCATCGCCCCGATCCCTGCGCTGATGCAGGCCGTGCCGCGCGCGGAGAGTCTGCCCGCGCTGGTGCGCACGCTGCGGCGAGGGATGACGGCGGCGCCGGGCGAGGTGATCCGGTGGCTCGACGGGGCGGGGTACACACGGCGCGACGCGGTGGAGGAGCCGGGCGACTTCGCGGTGCGCGGCGGGATCCTCGACGTGTTCGCGGCGGGGGGCACGATGACCCCGGCGGGGGACGCGCCGGGTGAGGCGCTGACCGCGCCGATCCGGCTGGATTTCTTCGGCGACCGGATCGACCGGGTCCACGAGATCGACCCGGACACGATGGCGTCCGGGCGCACGGTCGAGGGCGTTGAGCTGGTCTGCGTATCGGCGCAGGCGGCGGCGGTCGGTGACGCGGGCGTGAGCGTTCTGGAACTGCTGCCGGCACGGGCCGTCGCCGTTGTCGCCGAGACGATGGAGGTGACGGAACAGGGGCGGGGGTACTACGAGCGTGTGACGGACTCGCGCGGTGTGTTCGGCCCGCCCGCGGTGTTCAAGCTCATCGCGGACCGGCTGCACGGGTTGGCCGAGGTCAACCAGTTCTCGGCCGGGTCGTCGTCGGCGGACGCACGGCTCGGGTTGCCGGCGTCGCCGCTGCCGGTGTTCTCGCAGGACGCGGCGGAGGCGGTGAAGGAGCTGGGCGGGCTGGCGGCGGAGCACGACGTGCGGGTGTTCTGCCAGAATCCCGGGGAGCTTCAGCGGTTCGGGGAGCTGATGGCGGAGTTCGCGCCGCAGGCCGCCGGGGGCATCGAGGCGTGTGTCCAGTACCTGCACCGGGGGTTCATCTGGCGATCGGACGCCGAGGCTGTGTCCTCGAAGCCTCGGGTATGTCCGCCGGCGACTCCAGAGACCAAGGCAGCCGCACCCGAGCCTTCGTCGAAGACTCCTCAGGCACGGCGACCGGGGTGGGCCGATGTCTCATCTCTCTTCCTTCCCTATCACGAGCTCGTCCACCGCTACCAGACCCGGCGTCGCGCGTCGCGGCTGCGTGCGGGTCGGGCGATGGACACGTTCCTGGACTTCGCGCCGGGCGACTACGTCGTCCACGCCGAGCACGGGATCGCGCGGTTCCTCGGTCTGAAGATGATGAAGCCGAAGGGGGACGACGGCGCGAGTCCGCGGGCGATCTCGGAGGGGGGTGCGATCCCGGACTCGCTCCTGCCCAAGGGTCACAAGCCCCGGGCCGAGGAGGTGCAGGAATACCTCACGCTCGAGTTCGCCGGCGCGGCGAAGCTCAACGTCCCCGCGGCCAACATCGACCAGGTGCAGAAGTACATCGGCGGGTTCCGCGGGAAGCCGCCGCTCTCCACGCTCGGCGGCACGCGGTGGAAGTCGCAGAAGGACCGCGTGGCCGAGAGCGTCAAGGACCTGGCGGCGGAGATGCTCCGCGTGCGGGCGGCGCGGGAGAGCATGCCCGGCATCCGCTACGCCGGCGACACCGCGTGGCAGAAGGAGTTCGAGGCCGAGTTCCCGTACGAGGAGACGGAGGACCAGCTCGCGGCGCTCGTCGAGATCAAGAAGGACATGCAGGCCCAGCGGCCGATGGACCGGCTGGTGTGCGGCGACGTGGGGTTCGGCAAGACCGAGCTGGCGATCCGGGCGGCGTTCAAGGCTGTGGAGTTCGGCAAGCAGGCCGCGGTGCTGGTGCCGACGACGGTGCTGGCCGAGCAGCACGAGCGGACGTTCCGGACGCGGTTCGCGGGGTATCCGTTCCGCGTGGAGTCGCTGAGCCGGTTCAAGAGCGACGCGGAGCAGCGGCAGATCCTGGAGGCGGTCCGCAAGGGGCAGGTGGACGTGCTGATCGGCACGCACCGCATTCTCTCGGAGGACGTTCGCTTCGCGGACCTGGGCGTGGTGTGCATCGACGAGGAGCAGCGGTTCGGCGTGGAGCACAAGGAGCGGTTGCTGCGCCTGCGGATGACGGTGGACGTGCTCACGCTCTCGGCCACGCCGATCCCCCGCACGCTTCATATGGCGATGCTGGGCCTGCGGGACATCAGCTCGCTGACGACGCCCCCGCTGGATCGGCGGGCGATCGTGACGGAGGTGATCCCGTACAACGAACGGCGGATCGCGCAGGCGCTGGCGCGGGAGCTTTCGCGTGAGGGGCAGGTGTTCTTCGTGCACAACCGCGTCCACAACATCAGGTCCGTGGCGGACCAGGTGCAGAAGCTCGCCCCGGACGCGCGGATCGTCGTGGGGCACGGGCAGATGAGCCCGCACGAGCTCGAAGACGTGATGCTCAAGTTCATGCGCCGCGAGGCAGACGTCCTCGTCTCGACCACGATCATCGAATCGGGCATCGACATCGCGTCGGCCAACACGATGTTCATCAACGACGCGGATCGCTTCGGGCTGGCGGACCTGCACCAGCTCCGCGGGCGCGTGGGGCGGTCGAAGCACCGGGCGTACTGCTACATGCTGTTGCCCGCGGACCGGCCCGTGAAGGAGGTCGCGCAGCGCCGGCTCAAGGCGATCGAGCAGTACTCCATGCTCGGGGCGGGGTTCAAGATCGCGATGCGGGACCTCGAGATCAGGGGCGCGGGGAACCTGCTCGGCGCGGAGCAGTCCGGGCACATCGCGGCGATCGGCTACGACATGTACTGCAAGGTGCTCGACCAGGCAGTCCGCGAGCTGCGGCGCGAAGACCCGCCCGCGACGGCCAGCCGCACCGCGATCGAGATCGGGATCATCGGCACGATCCCGAAACCGTACATCCCGTCGGACCAGCGGCGGCTGGAGGCGTATCGGCGCGTGGCGGTGGCGGCGACGGCGGAGGAACTCGCGCGCGTCGCCAAGGAGCTGACCGACGCGTACGGCGAGCCGCCCGTACAGGTCCGGCGGCTGCTGGACCTGGCGGAGCTGCGCGTGGCGGCGGCGGGGCTGGGCGTGAAGATCATCACGATCCGCGGGCAGGACGTGCTCTTCCGCGTCGAGCGGACCGAAGCCCTCGCGGCGAAGCTCAACGAGAAGCGCGAAAGGGAGGCCCCGCCTCAATCCGTGCGATCGTCCGTGCCCGCGAGGTCCTTCGAACGCCGCCTGGCCGCCGCGACGGCGCCAAGGCCCGGAGCCGCAAGCCCTGGGCTCGCGGCCCCGGACGTTTCGGCGGTGCGCGTTCTCCCCCCGCCATCGGGCGAGACGCTTCACGAGGTCTATCTGCGCGTGCCGCGGAACTACCTAGAGCCGGACACGCTGCTGGCGGTGTTGCGCAAGCGACTGACGTGACCGGACTCGTTACGAGAACTTCACCTTCGGCGTCTCGCGGGCGGCCGCGTCGTCGAGCTCGAAGTACTTGCGCGGGTCGAAGTTGAACGCGGCGGCGACGAGGTTCGTCGGGAAGGCCTGGCGCGACTCCTCATACCGGGCCACCGTGTCGTTGTAGTGCTGGCGCGAGAAGCCGATGCGGTTCTCGGTGCTGGTCAGCTCTTCCTGGAGCTTGGCGAAGTTGGTGTTGGCCTTCAGGTCCGGGTAGGCCTCCGCGACGGCGATCAGCCGGCCCAGGGCCTGGGTGAGCATGTTCTCCGCGGCGGCCTTCTCCTGGGCGTGCGCGGCGTCGCTGGTGACCCCCACGGCCTTCGCCCGGGCGGAGATCACCGCGTCGAGCGTCCCTTTCTCGTGGGCGGCGTAGCCCTTGACGGTCTCCACGAGATTGGGGATGAGGTCGTAGCGGCGCTTGAGCTGCACGTCGATCTGGGACCACCCGTTGTCGCAGTCGATGCGCCGGCGGACCAGCGCGTTGTACATCGCGATGAACCAGAACAGGAAGATGACGAAGAGCAGGGCCGCTCCGGCGGCGAACATCCACGGTTCCATGGGTCGGACCCCCTTCTCCGCGTCGAACGCGGCGTATCGGCGTCGGCCGCCGGTCGGGGTCAATCGTATCACGCCGACGCCCCGCCGCACGCACCGGACCGAGCCTCCGACCGCCTCGCACGGCGGGCGGGGACTCGGTACGCTACCACGGTCGTGTGTTCCTTCGGCCTTCGGGCCGCACGGTTTCTCCCAGATCGGAGCAGACGATGAGCCAGATGCACGGGAACCGATCCGAACACCCGCCCGCTCCCCTGGGTCACGAGCCACGCCCCGGGATCGTGAGCGAGATCGGGCGCGAGCTGCTGTGGCTGAAGCTGCTGCGGAGCGTGAGCCTGGCGATACGCCCGGAACGGCTGTTTGTCGCCGCGGTGATGCTCGTGCTGATGGCGCTGGTCGTCCGCGTGCCGGGCCAGGAGTGGTGGGGCGGAGAGTCGTGGAGCGCGGGCGTGGACGCGGTGTCGCGGGCTTCGTGGAGCGACATCGCTTTCGGGGCCGTGACGCTCGACATGGCGAGAGTGACATCGCCGTTCCTCCAGCTCGACGGCGGGCTGGGGCTGCTGTGGCAGGAGCATCAGTGGACGATGCTGCTGGTCGCACCGTTCGTGCTGCTGATCTGGGGCGTCGGGGGGTGCGTGATCAGCCGGGTCGCCGCGTGTGACGTGGCGCAGGGGCTGCTGGTGCCGTGGGTCGAGGGTCGGCGGTTCGCGTTCGCCCGGACCGGTTCGATCCTGTTCGCCCTGGCGGCCCCGCTGATCCTCGTGGCGGCGATCTGGCTCGTCCTGGCCGTGGGCGGGTGGGTGCTGTTCAGCCTGCAATGGGTGAACGTGCTGGGCGGGATGTTCTACGTGCTGTTCCTGGTGGCGGCCGCGATCGCCGTGGTCGTGCTCGCGGCGTATGTCGCGGGGTTTCCGCTCCTGGTCCCCGCGATCGCGTGCGAGGGGGGGGACGGGATCGACGCGATCGCCCGGGCGTATCCGTATGTGTTCGGCAAGCCGCTGCGCTACGCGGCGTACGGGCTGGTGGCGATCCTGCTGGCCACGATCGCCACAACTGTCATCAACTATGGAGCCGGGGCGGTGATGCACTTTGCATCCGGCGCGGCGACGACGTGGACGGGCGAGCGGACCGCCGGCCTGATCGCGGCCGCGACGGACACCACGCCCGGTGCGGTCCCGGACCTTCCGGCGCACGAGCGGGCGACGGTGGCGCTGGTGCGGTTCTGGCGCAACCTGGTCATGGTGATCGTCGGCGCGTTCGCCATCAGCTACTTCTTCTGCTCGTCCACGGTGCTGTACATGATCATGCGGCGCGTGTGCGACGGGCAGGACATGGGCGAGGTCTGGATGCCCGGCATGATCGAGGGCACGATGACCATGACCATGGAGGCCCGCGCGACCGTTGGCGGCGTGAGCGTGCGCCCGGGGTCGGACGCGGACGCGGCGGACGAGACGTGACGGTGAACGGCACGGAGGGCGTGGTCTCCGCGCGGACGCTCGCGGAGGCGGGCGTGCGGCTCGCGGGCGCGCTGGCGGAACTCGGTGAGACCGTGATCGAGGTTCATCGGGCGGGCGAGACCGCGCGTCGCCTCGAGGCGCGCCGGGCGGACCTGCCGGGCGAGATTGTTGCCCTCGCTGGTGCGGGCGGGGGAACGCTCTCGTGCGGCACGCTCGGCGCGACCATCGTCGTCGGCGCGGATCGCGTCAGGTGGCAGGCGGAGGATCCCGCGACAGGGCGACGGCTGAGCGCGGCGCTGCGGGCGTGAGTATCGCGGTCTGCTGATGGAACGTCAGCCGCCGCCGCCGGGCGGGGGAGCCGGGTTGTCGGGCGTCGGCGCCGCGGGCAGTTCGGCGGGCGTGGGCGGGGACGACCCGGGGTTTCGGGCCGTGGCGATGATCTTGCGGAGTTCCGCGGCGAAGTCGATGACGAACGGCTCGTCGGGAATCTGGGCCGCGTCGGCCTCCGCCTTGCAGTTGGCAAGGAACTGATCGAGCTCGAGCCGGGTGGGGTTGTCCTTGAGCTCCCAGTTGTTCCCGGGCTTGAGGCGGACGATCGGCTTGATGGCGTCGGTGATCTTCTCCTCGGCGGGCGTGATCTTCCGCTCGTGGACGCCGCGGGCGAAGCGCTGGAGCGTCCGCTCGGACGCGGCCTTCTCCTCGGCGGACATCACCGACCCGTCGATGTACTTTTCCTTGGCGAGTTGCACGCCCGCGAGAGGGATGAGGGGGCTGCTCTCGATCTCCTCGCCGACGCGCCGCAGGTCGTCGAACGAGACCCGCCCCGCCTCGAAGTCCTTGGTGAGGGTCTCGATTTCGGCGGTGATGGCCTGCTTCTGGTCCTCGGCCAGGTTGGATTCCTTGAGTACTTCACGGACGGTGGCACGGGTGATCGACGCGGCCCAGCCCTTCCAGCTCATCCACACGTAGATGCCGCCGGCGAGCGCGATGGCGATGACAATCACCAGCGCGACCAGGCAGCCGACCACGACGCTGCCCCGGCGCGACGCGAGGGCGGGCGGGGGCTCGATCGGTCGGCGGATCACGGTGTTCATGGAGGTTCCTCCGCTCGGGGCGCGGCGCTGACGGCGTACGCTCGGCGCCGCGATGTTGTTGGGATCGCGGGCACCCCCGTTCCATGACATGGTAGCGAACGCCAAACCCGTGCGCTATCCGGCTAGGCGGCCCGGGATCGGTCGCACAACCAGGCCAGCACGGCGACCTCTTCGCGTGAGCGGTCGAGGCTGCGCGTGCGTCGGAGAGAGGCGACCGCGTCGTGGGCGGCGCGGGCGAGCGGGTCGAACCCCAGGGGCTCGGCGTAGTCGCGGATCAGCTTGCAGGCGAGCGCGAACCGCGGCACGTCCCGCTCGTGGAGCGATTGCCGGAGCGAGCGGGCGAACACGGGCAGGTCTTCGCGGAACGCGAGCGTGGTCCGGCGGCACTCGGCCCGCCGCCCGCCTCCGCTCGTGGGTCGCCGTTCCATGACCGCCTCCCGGCCTGCGCGGGCCGCCCGCGCTCCAAAGGTCCATCGGCAGGTTGCGACTCCCGCTCCACTTTCTGAACGGTTCGCGTGGGCGGGGCGCGGGTTGCGGCCCGGGCGGGCCAGCGCGGTGCGCGGTCCGACGCGCGGGTTCCTCTAGGATGGTTCCATGCCGCAGCGCTGGTTCGACGCCCACCTCGACCTTGCCTACCTGGCCGTGAACGGCCGCGACATGCTCGCGCCTTTGACGGCGCAGACCGCCCCGCACCCCCCGGCGTCGGTGACGCTCCCCGCGCTGGAGGAGGGGAGGGTGCGGTTCGCGTTGGCGACGATCTTCACCGAGCTGGGGGGAGTCGGCCCGGAGGGCTACCCCGCGGGCGACGCCGAACGCGCGTGGCTGGTCGGGCGGGCGCAGCTGGAGGTCTACCTCACGTGGCGGGACCGCGGCGCGATCGCGCTCGACCTGCTCCGCGTGCTCCGCCCCGATCCCGGCGTGGGCCAGGTCCGCGGCGGGATGGGCGTCGCGGAGGTCGTGCCGGAGCCCGTCGAGTCCCGGCTGGCTCGCGCGGACCGCGCGGCCGGGTCCGGCCGCAAGCCGCTTCACGCCGGCATCCTCATCGAATGCGCTGATCCGATCCGCACGCCCGACGACGTGGACTGGTGGGCCGATCGCGGCGTGGTGGGCGTGGGGATGGCGTGGGTGCGCGGGTCGCGCTACGCGAGCGGCAACGGCGAGCCGTCGGCGTCGTCGGGCGTCGGCATCACGGCGCTGGGGCGTGAGCTCGTCCGGCGGCTGGACGCGCGCGGGCTGGTCCACGATGTGTCGCACCTCTCCGACCGCGCCCTCGCCGACCTCTTCGCGCTCACCGACCGGCGCGTCATGGCGTCCCACTCGAACTGCCGGGCGATCATGGGCGACCGCAATCAGCGGCACGTGACGGACGACACGATCCGCGAGATCGGGCGTCGCGGCGGAGTCATCGGCCTGAACCTCGTCCGCAACTTCATTCGCCCGGGCCTGAACCGCGAGGACCCGACCGATCGCCCGTCCATCGACGACGCGATCCGGCACGTCGAACGCATCGCCGAGTTGATGGGCCACCGGCGCGGCGCGGGGCTGGGCTCGGACCTCGACGGCGGCATCACCGCCAACGACTTGCCTGCGGGGATCAACCGCCCGCGCGACTTCGATCGACTGGCCGAGGCGCTGAGCGCCCACGGCTGGTCGGATGACGAGGTCGAGGGCTTCGCGTGGCGGAACTGGGCCGAGTTCTGGTCGCGGTGAAGTCCGCAGGACCTACCGCCTCATCATGGCCGCGCTCGCCAGCATTGCGCGGGCCGTGGCGTTCCCTTCGGCCGCGGCGCACAGCCCGCACCAGGCCGCCGGGGCGGCCTGCGCGTGTTCAGTCCCGTTCTCACGCGGTCCCGCGGCTTTGGGCGGCGGCGGCAGCTTCGACAACGGTGTGAGGAAGTCTCGCTTGTACCGGTCCTCGAAGGTGCCGTAGTTTGGGTTGCCCTGCGTGGATGCGAACTTGTCCTGCAAGGCCTTCTGGATACGTTCGACGCGCGTGGAAGAGTGCGGGTGGGTCGAGAGGAACTCGGGTGTGCCGCCGCTGCCGCCGGTCAGGCGCCCGAGCGTCTGCATGACTTCGAGCTGCCCGCGCGGGTTGTACCCCACTCCCGTCATGTAGCGCATGCCCAGGGCGTCGGCCTCGAGTTCCTCGTCGCGCCCGTACTTGAGGAGCACGAGGTTCCCGCCGATCGCCAGGGCCGGCACGCCGACGGCCCCGACGTCCTGCACGGTCTTGTTGTCCGACGCGCTGACGACCACGGCGGTCGCGACGAGCCCGACGTTGAACAGCATCTGCGACGAGATCCGCTGGTTGCCGTGCTGCGCGGTGACGTGCCCGATCTCGTGCCCGATGACGCCGGCGATCTGGGCCTCGCTCGTGAGTTCTTTCGCCAGGCCGCGGGTGATGAAGACCTTGCCGCCGGGCAGGGCGAAGGCGTTCACGACGTCGGAGTCGAGGAGGGTGAACTCCCACGGGAGCGTCGGGTTATACGACTCGGTCTCGGCGGCCATTTTCCGCCCGATGTCCGCGACGTATTGCTGGAGCCCCGGGTGGGCGACCTTGCCGCCGAACTCCTGGGTGAAGCCGGGGGCGGCGTCGCTGCCGATCTTGATCTCCTCGCTGCGCGACATGAGGGTGAGGACGGAGCGCCCGGTGGCGGCGTTGGTGGAGCACCCGCCCAGCGGGGCCGTGAGGGGCGCGAGCGCGAGGAGGGCGACGCCGAGCAACCTGGTTTTCATGGCGGATTCTCCCTCGGTGCGCCGGGGCGCGACCCCCGTAAGATCGGGCGTGGCGCCCACGACACCGACGACGACGGCGAAGGGTAGCGCGCCGTCGGGCGCGCCGGCCGTCGTTCCACCGATGGCGTGGACCGACGCGGAGCTGGTCGACCCGCACGCGGCGAGCGACAAACCCGCCAAGGTCCGCGGGATGTTCGCGGCGATCGCGCGCTGGTACGACCTGAACAACCGGGTCCACTCGCTCGGGCGCGACCAGGCGTGGCGGCGCTTCGCGGTGCGCGACGCGGGCGTGCGCCCCGGCGACACCGTGATCGACGTGGCGTGCGGGACGGGCGACCTCACGCAGGCGTTCGCGGGCACCGGTGCGGCCCGTGTCGTCGGGGTGGACTTCACGCCCGAGATGCTCGACCAGGCGCGGCGCAAGCAGATGCGCCTCGCGCCGGTGAACGCCGCGAAGATCGAGTACGTCGAGGGCGACGCGCAGGCGCTTGCGTTTGCGGACGCGAGCGCGGACGTGGTGTCGATCGCGTTCGGGCTGCGCAACGTCGCGGACCCGGAGCGGGCGCTGCGCGAGTTCGCGCGCGTCCTGCGCCCCGGCGGAAGGCTCGTCGTGCTCGAGTTCGACCGGCCCCGGCTCGCGCCGGTGCGGTGGTTCAACGCCTGGTATGCCGGCTGGCTCATGCCGCGCACGGCAACGCTCATCAGCGGCGACCGCACGGGGGCCTACCGCTACCTGCCGCGCTCGGTCGGGACGTTCATGCCGAGCCGCGAGTTGTGCGCGGTGCTCGGCGCGTGCGGGTTCCGCGAGGTGCGTGCCCGTGCGCTCACGCTCGGGATCTGCGCCTGCACGCGCGGCGTGCGGGCCTGACCGCGCCGGATCGGCGCGGGCTTATCGGACAGAGCGGTTCCCGGACGTGCCGCGCCCGCGCGAACGGTCCGGGCCGGCGACCATTCACGCCCGGACGGACCGGGGATCGATGGACGACACGGGGCGGTGAGTCCGGCCGCGGGGACCGCGGTGTTTCAACCCGAGCGGCGCTGATCCGCGGAGCGGGCGGCGCCGGGGCCGGTCTGGACGCGGGAACACACATGAGACAGGAACTCCTCGTCGAACGCTTCTTCGATGCTCTCGTGAACGGGGACCGTCCGTCGGCCCGGGAGATCGTGCGCGACGCCGCGGGCGCGGCGCCGTCCGAGCAGATCATCACGGGTTTGTTCTGGCCGGCGTACGAGCTGATCGAGCGCCTTTACCGCTCCGACCAGCTCTCCAAGCTGAGCCATCACCTGGCGACGCGGCTGCTGCGCGTTCTGGTGGACCAGAACGCGGCGCGGATGGCGTTCCAGACGCCCGTGAACCGCTCGATCCTCGCGTTCTGCGGCCCGCGCGACTCGGACGAGCTCGGGGCGCAGATGGCGGTGGACCTGCTGGAGCAGCGCGGGTTCCGCGTCAGCTTCGCGGGCGGGGGCATCCCCAACGACGAAGTTCTGTCGCGCGTTCACGAGTCCAAGCCCAACATCCTGCTCATGTTCGCGTCCGGCGCGAACGACCTGCCGCAGATCCGCCAGCTCATCGACACGCTGCACGAGATCGGGGCCTGCCCGAACCTCCAGATCGTGGTCGGGGGCGGCGTGTTCAACCGCGCGGAAGGCCTGGCTGAGGAAATCGGCGCGGACCTGTGGGCCAACGACCCGTTCGAGCTCGTCGAGGCCATGCAGAGCCAGGGAACGCGGCGCGCCGAGGATGAGCAGCGGACGGTGGGGCGCAAGCGTCGCGTGAAGCGCGAAGCGGCCTGAGGCCGTTCCGGCGGAGCGCTGCGGCGTGCGGACCATCGTCGGTCCATCCGGCTCGAGGGCAATGACCCCGACAAGGGGGCGCTCGCACGAGGGGCGAAACTTGCGCCGGTTTGCGGCGGATGGCAGGAATTGTCCGGTTTTGGCATCTTCTGGGTGGCGGAATTGTCACCCTTTCGTGCTCCTGGTGTAGTCGTAAATCCTTGTGGCGTCGAAGGTTGCGCCTTGTTCGGCCGTGCAACCCCGACACCGAGCGCCGGACATAGCTTGCGATCGGGCTGCAACGTCGCTGACTCCGTGATCCATCGCGCGCTGAACGGCTAACCGCCGCGGTGCGTGGGCAGCTGTCCGAACGCAACCGGCGTCATGTTTGCGCGCTGCGGGCGAACCCCTTCGAAGCGTGGCTGACCGCGCTCCCCTTGAATGCGTTTCGTGGTCGCGTGCTATCGATCGTCCGTAGCATCACGAGACCGGGATTCTCGGGGATGGAGCATGCCCTACGACTCCGCCGAAGAGATTTGGAAGATCCACGTCTACACCCAGGATGGTCAACCCGCCGGCTTTTTCGAACCGGAGAACTGGTTAAAGGCGCGGACGCACGGTGACATCCCGCTCGATCCACAGCGCCACCGCACCTGGCCTGGGCGTCCGCGGGCCCAGCATTTCGAGGTGCTGTATCGCCTGGTCCGTGACGACGGCATCGACGACTACCTGGTTCTGTATCGATTCGGCCAGTGGTTTACGGAGAGGGACTACGGCAGGATTCTGCCTCCCGAGCGGGCCGCGGCGTGGTTCGAGGAGGAGGGCTACCCCCTTCCGGAAGACCTGAAGGCAGCTCCGCCGCCATCACGTGCCGGCGCGTCGGCAGCCCTGATTCCTCTATCGGAGGCGCTCTCGCAAGTCTGGAAAGCGCTGGACGGCCGTGCGATGACGGCCAAACAACTCGCAACGCATCTCACGGGTCGCCCGACCGACGAGGACGCGATGCGCAAGCGCACCGAGAAGATCCGCGCGACGGGTCGCCAGGTCTTGCATCGGGCCGGCTTGGGCTACTACAGGCCCGACGCGCCGCCACCCGAGTCAGCGTGAACCCGACGTGACTCACGGTGAAGGGACGGATACCGAGCCGGCGGTGATCGACGATTCCACGACCGAACAGGCCATGCCGGCCTGCGGCGAGGAGTCCCGATCATGGCCCACGGAGTCGCCACCGGTTCGATCACGCTCAAGCGCGTGCCCGCGCGTCGCATCAACCCCGCCCCGTACAACCCGCGGCAGGACCTGAAGCCCGGCGACCCCGAGTACGAGCGGCTGGCGCGGAGCATCGACGAGTTCGGGTGCGTCGAGCCGCTGGTGTGGAACAAGCGCACGGGTCACCTGGTGGGCGGCCACCAGCGGCTCAAGATCCTGATCGCCAGGGGCGCGGAGGAGGTCGACGTCAGCGTCGTCGACCTGCCGTTGGCGCGCGAGAAGATCCTCAACGTCGCGCTGAACAGGATCTCGGGCGACTGGGACGAGCGGAAACTCGCCGAGCTGCTCGACGAACTCACCCGCGCGCCCGACCTCGACGTGACGCTGACGGGATTTGATCTGCCCGAGGTCCGGGACCTGATCGCCGACGCGCTGGGGGACGACGCCCGGCGGGAGGAAGATTTCGACGAGTTGGCGGCGCTCGAGGCGGCCCGGCGCGGCCCGACGGTGATCAAGCCCGGCGAGCTGATCGTGCTCGGCCGCGATCCCGAGTTCTCCCATCGGTTGTTGTGCGGCGACTGCACGGACGTCACGCAGGTGCGCCGGCTCATGCAAGGCCAGCGCGCCGTGCTCTGCGCGAGCGATCCGCCGTACTTGGTCGGGTACGACGGGACCAACCACCCCGGGAGCAAGTGCGGCACGAAGAACAAGAACTGGAGCGCGACGTACGGGGTGACCTGGGACGACGCGGAGAGCAACCCGCAGCTGTACGAGCGGTTCCTCGGTGTCGCGGTGGCCGAGGCGATCCAGCGCAACGCGGCCTTGTACATCTGGCACGCCAGCCGCCGCCAGGCGATGCTTGAGGCCGCGATGGTCAAGGCCGGCGCCTTCGTGCACTGCCAGATCATCTGGACGAAAAACCGCCCGGTCCTGACGCGGACCTGGTATGCGTGGCAGCACGAACCGTGTTTGATGGGCTGGATCAAGGGGCACAAGCCACCGCGGCGCCCGCGGCGTAACGGCGAGCCCGTGCCCTCGACCGTCTGGAAGTTGGACACCATCCCCAACGGGCCGGAGCGCCCCGATCACCCCACGCCCAAGCCCCTCGAGTTGTTCGCGATCCCCATGCGCCAGCACACGCGGGCGGGCGAAATCTGCTACGAGCCCATCGCGGGCTCGGGCACGCAGATCATCTCGGCGCAGCGTCTCAAACGCCGCTGCTTCGCGCTCGAGGTCAGCCCAGTGTACTGCGACGTCATCGTTCGGCGGTTCATCGCCTTCGCGGGCCGGGACGCGGTGGCGCCGGCGCTCGCGCGCCGCTACGCCAACGCAAAGGCGGCGCGCTCGTGACTCGCCGACGGGATCGCCAACCGGGGCCGGAGCCCCGGTCGTCGGATCGGACGGTCCTTGGCCTGATCAAGGACCTGCAGGCCGGACACGTAAGCGGGGGCGCCCTGGCGGCCGGCGACCGCCGGCGCGTGGTCGAGCACCTCTGGGCCGAGGGGTACTCGGTGCCCGAGATCGCCGAGGTGGTCAAGGCCACCGAGCGCACCGTGCACCGCGACCGCCAGGCGATCCGCCAAGCCAATGCGCTGGACATCCACGACGGCCTGGTGCCCGAGATGGTCGGGGGGCTGGTGCGCCAGGCCGAGGTGGCGATCGGGCGGCTCCGCCGCGTGGCCCGGGACCGGGAAACCGCCGCGGCGACCAAGGTCG
>JBJXFE010000055.1:0-12966 GCA_046153875.1 Phycisphaerales bacterium | reverse complement strand
CCGCCGGCCGCGAGAGCCAGCGCGATGCACTCGGCCCGCACGGGCCCGCCCGAGTACGCCGCGTGCCGCGTGCCGCCGCGCCGGTCGCCCTCGTCCCCGGCGCGTGTGGTCCGTGTCGTCATGGGTTCACGCCGATCGGCCTAACGAGTCGCTTTGCGCGATCCGCCCGAGCTCTTGCCCGGTTTCTTCACGGCCCCGCGCTCCGTCGCGCGCGGCTTTGGCGCCCGTGCCGCCAGCCAGGCTTCCACCAGAAGGTAGGCCTCCCGCGCCTCACCGGAATGAACCTGCCGCTCCAGCCACGAGGAAACCTCGTCAGCCCCGCCTTCCGGCGGGGCGGCCTGCTCCTCCCGCAGGGCGGCGGTGATGCGGTCGTCCGCGGGGAACGCGTGCCCGTCGAGGCACAGCAGCGCGACCCGCGCCGCCACGAACCCCGGCACGCCGTCGAGCGATTCGACGTACTGGCGCGCGTCGCGCTTGGGCAGCACGAGCAACGGCTTGAGATGGACGGCGTGCTCGCGCCGGTACAGGTCGTTCAGCGCGGACTTCAGGCGAGCCATCCGTTCGCGGGCCCGAGGGTAGCGCTCGCCGACGAAGGCGGCCATCTCCTCGGCCAGGCAGACGCGCAGCTCGTTGTAGTCCACGACGGCGGCGAGCAACCGGCGCAGCGCGGGCTCGGCCTTCGCCGGCCCCGCCTCCCACGCGAGAAACGAATACATGAACTCCAGCACCAGCGGGTCGTGCCCCTCGGCCTCCAGCGGCGTGTGCGCAACGGCGGGGTGCTCGCCCTTGAGACGGCGGAGCAACGCGGCGAGCTTGCGCGAGGGATCGGGGGCGGTCACGCGTCCGCGTCCTTTCCGGGAGCCGCTGCGGCGCGAGCCGCCGCTGCCCGGGCGTCCGAGTCGGCGGTCGCGCGAGCGATCGCGTCGAGCACGGTGGCCTGCTTCTTGAGGGTCGCGTCGAGGCGGAAGGCAAGCTCGGGCGTGCGGCGCAGACCCAGCGCGTCGGCGATCTCGTGGCGGATGTGGGCCGCGGCGCTCTTGAGGCCGTGGAGTGTGAGGGTCTGTTTGTCCGCCGGGTAGATGGAAACGCCGATCGTGGCGGTCGCAAGGTCGGGGGAGAGGGAGACGCCCGTCACGGTGATCATGCCCGCGACGCGCGGGTCCTGGAGCCCGCGGTCCAGGACGCGCTGGACCGCGTCGCGGATGCTCGCGGCGAGCTGGTCGGTGCGCCGGGTCACGCGCGCGGGCCCTCCGCGTCGCTGCTCTCCGGCGGGCTGTCGCCGCCGAAGTGCCGCATCAGCTCGCGCGCCAGGTCGGGGTCGTCGCGATCGAGTTGCGGCTCGGGCAGGTCGTGAGCGTGGAGCACTTGGCGCGAAACGTCGCCCAGTTCGGCGTCCACAAGCCCGCGGAGCTTGGCCGTCACGTGGTCGAGCACGTCGCCGACGCGCCGCCCGTCGCCCCCGACGCACGCCAGCGCCATGGACGCCACGTCGAGGCGTTCGAGCAGGTCCACCTCGGCGACGCTGACCATGTGCTCGCGGTGGAGGCGGTCCTTGACGGACCGGACCACACGGCGCTTGTCCTTCAGGGAGGCGCTCCCGCGGATCAGCAGCTCGAACTGGAGGACGCCGATGACCATGGGCACGCTGCTCACCGATCGATCCGTCCCGCGCGGGCACCCGGGGCGCTAACGGCCGCGCCCCGCCCCGGCCTTCTCCGGCTCCGCCCGCCCGCCGTCGAGCGTGCGCCGTGTTTCGACGATGCGGTAGCACTCGAGCACGTCGCCCTCTTTGATGTCGTCGTACCCGACGATCTTCATGCCGCACTCCATCCCCGCGCGAACATCCTTGGCGTCGTCCTTGAGGCGTTTGAGCTGCTCGAGGCGCCGGTCCTTCTCGACGACGATCCCCGCCCGCGTGACGCGGATGAGCGCGTCGCGCTGGACGATTCCGTCGGTGACGTAGCACCCGGCGACAGAGCCGACTTTGGTGATCTTGAAGACCGCCCGGACCTCGGCGTGCCCGAGCGCCTCCTGGCGGATCTCCGGCGCGAGCAGGCCCTCGGCGGCCTTGCGGATGTCGTCCGTCACGTCGTAGATCACGTCGTACGTGCGGATCTCGATGCCCTTGATCTCGGCGAACTGGCGGGCTTTGGCCGACGCGATGACGTTGAACCCGATGACGATCGCCCGCGAGGCGTCGGCCAGGAGCACGTCGCTCTCGCTGATGCCGCCCGCGGCCCCGTGCAGCACGCGGACCTTGACCTCGCTCGTCCCGACCTTCTCGATCTCGGACTTGAGCACGTCCACCGTGCCCTGGAGGTCGGCCTTGAGGACCACGAGAATCTCCTTGACCGATTTGTCGGCCATCTGCGTGAACAGCGAGTCGAGCGTGACCTTCGGCTGCGCCAGCTGCGTCTCGCGCTCGCGGGCCCGGCGTTGCTCGGCCGACTCCTGCGCCTTGCGCAGCGAGTCCACGACGTAGAAGCGGTCCCCCGCGTCGGGGATCTCGTCGATGCCCGAGATCTGCACGGGCATCGGCGGGACGGCCTCCTTGACCTTCTGGCCCCGGTCGTCCGTGATGTCGCGGACGCGCCCGAACCCGCGCCCGACGACCACGAAATCGCCGACCTTCAGACTGCCCTGCTGCACGAGGAGATTGGCGACGGTGCCGCGCCCCTCGACGACACGGGCCTCGATGACCGTACCGCGCGCCTCACCGCCGAAGTCGGCCTTGAGGTCGAGGAGCTGGGACTGGTAGTCGAGCGTTTCGAGCAGCTCCGGGATGCCCGCGCCGGTCGTCGCGCTCGTCTTGACGATCTCGGTGTCCCCGCCCCACTCGACAGGGTTGAGCCCCGCGTCCGCGAGCTGGCGGAGCGTCTTCTGGATCACCGCGTCCGTCGCGTCGGCGCGGTCGACCTTGTTCAGGGCAACGACAATCGGCACCTTCGCCGCCTTCGCGTGGTTGATGCTCTCGATCGTCTGCGGCATCACACCCTCGGGCGCGGAGACCACGAGGACCACGATGTCCGTGATCTGGGCGCCGCGCGAGCGCATCGACGTGAACGCCTGGTGCCCGGGCGTGTCGAAGAACACCACGAACTTTTCGTCCTGACCGATCCGCACCGGCACGCGGAACGCGCTGGTCTTCTGCGTGATGCCGCCGGCCTCGCCCGCGGCCACGTTGGCGTTGCGGATCTTGTCGAGGAGCGAGGTCTTGCCGTGGTCGACGTGGCCCAGGATGGTGACGACCGGCCCGCGGGGGCGGAGGTCCACGGCCTGGCGCTCGCCGAACTCGGCGGACACGGCCTCCTCGGCGGACTTCGCCGCGACGACCTCGAGCTCGATGTCGTACTCGATCATGATCTCCTGGGCCTTGGCCGGATCGATCCCCGAGTTGATCGTGGCGTGGATGCCCTGGAGGAAGAGCTTCTTGACGATCTCGGCCGCCTTGACGCCGGTGGCGGCGGACAGATCCTTGATGGTGAACGGGCCGGCGATGGCGACCCGTCCGCCGGTCTCGGCCGCGGACGACGCGCGCTCGCCGGTCGGCTGGTCCTGCTTCTTGAGCTGTTGGCGGCGCTGCTTGAGGAACCCGCCGGCCCGGAGCAGGCGTGCTTCGCGCTCGATCAGGTCCTGCTCGCTGTAGATGCCCGCGCCCGTGCCGAAGGAATCGGGGCCGCTGCGCCCCTTGCGTCGATCGGGGACGTTCGGCGCCACCGGGGCGCGGCGGGTGTTGCCCGCACCGCGGCGCGGGCTGCGCCCGTGGTCGTCCTCGCCGGCTCCGGCGCCGGCGCCGGTGACACCCGTGCCGCCGCGCGGGCCGCGGCTGAGCGGGATCGCTGGACCGTCGCCGGCCGCGGGGCGTCGCGCGCGGGGCGTCGGCAGAACTTCCGGCGCCTCGACGCGGACCACCTTCGGCCCGGAGAGCTTCACCGGCGTCTGCACCTGGAGCTTGGGGCCCGCGGGTTGGACCACCTTCGGCCGCAGCGGAACATTCATCGGCGCCGGCGTGACGGTAACGGGCGCCGGCGGCGGCGGACGCACCGTTGCCTTGGGAGGCTCGACCGCGGCGGTCGCCACGGGCTGCTGCGGCGCCGGCTGAATCACCGCCGGGGGTGGAGGCGGCGGAGGTGGAGGAGCGATGACGGCTGCGGGGCGCGCGATCGCGGGCGGCGGGGCGGGGGCGTGGCTCGCGGCCGCGCGGGCCTTGGGCTCGATGGGCTCGATCGGCTCGTCGGTCAGGCGCGGGGTGGCCGGCTCGGCGGGCGGCTCGCGCCGCGGGTCGTCGGCGGGCGCGTCATCGGCGGGCGCGGCCGGGCGACGCGCGGGGCGGCTCGGGGGTTCCGCCACGGCCGTGCCCGTTTCCGAGACCGGTTCAACGGGGCCAGGCGGGTCGGCGTCGTCGCCGGACTTTCCGGAGCGGGCGCGCTTGGGCTTCAGACGGACCTTGTCGAGGTCGACGCGGTCGGAGGTCTCAACGGCGCTGCTCGGGCCGGCGGAGCTGAACCACTCACGGATGGTGGCCGCCAGGCCCGCCGACACCGTGGACATGTGGTTCTTGACCTGGGACTCGGGGATCCCCTCGGCCTTGCACTTGGCCAGGATCGCCTTGTTGTCGATCCCCAGTTCCTTCGCGATGTCGTGGATCCGTATCGCCACTCAGTGCTCCACTCGCTCCGCGCCCAGACCGAACCCGACCCCGAAACCCGCTCCGCAACGCCGAATCTCACTGACCCAGGATGTCCGCCGCACGGGCCTCATCGCCCGCGGTGACTTTGGGCGCCACATCCACCTGCGGCACGGTGGCCCCGAGGATCGCGGCCGCGGCCACCTCGCCCGAGACCGTGCCGGGCGTGCCGCCGCCTTCCAGGAGGATCCGCGCGGCGTCCTGCTCCTCGCGGCGCTTGCGCTCGTTCTCGATCTTGTCCTTCTGCTGCTGCTCGGCGACGACCTTGGCCTTGATCGAGGCCTTGTCCATCATCACCTTGGCGATGTCCTCCGTGACGCCGAGCTCGGTCATCAGGACTTCCATCCCGACTTCCTCGATGTCGAAGATGCTGATCATGCCCAGCGCGCCGAGCTTGTCCACCATGGGCTCGGTGATCCCCTCGACTTCCAGCAGCGTCTGCTGGAGGATCTCCAGCCCCTTGGTGAACTCGGCCGGCGTGAGGATGTCGATGTCCCAACCCGTGAGGCGGGCCGCCAGCCGGACGTTCTGCCCGCGCTTACCGATCGCCAGCGACAGCTGATCCTCGCGGACCACGACCGTCGCGCGCCCGAGCTCGAAGCACAGGCTGATCTCCGCGACCTCGGCCGGCTTGAGCGAGTTCTGGATCAGGATCTGGCTCGACTCGTTCCACCGCACGATGTCGATCTTCTCGCCGTTCAGCTCGTCCACGATGTTCTTGATGCGGCTCCCGCGCACGCCGACGCACGCGCCGACCGCGTCCACCTTCGAGTCGATCGAGCTGACCGCGACTTTCGTGCGGTACCCGGCCTCGCGGGCCATGGCCTTGAGCTCGATGATCCGCTCGGCCACCTCGGGCACCTCGACCTCGAAGAGGCGGCGGATGAAGTCCGGGTGGGCGCGCGAGAGGACGATCTTCACCTGGTTGCCCGCGTCGCGCACGTCGAGGATCAGGCACCGCACCCGGTCCCCGGCGTTGAACTGCTCGCCGGGGATCTGCTCGCTCCGCGGCATGAACGCCTCGGCGCGGTCGATGGTGGCGACCAGCGCCCCGCCCTCGTACCGCTGAGCCGTGCCGGTGACGATCTCGCCGACGCGCTTGGAGAACTCCTCGAAGATGCTCGTCTTCTCGTCATCCCGGAACTTCTGGATCATCACCTGCTTGAACGTCTGGGCCGCGATCCGCCCGAACGCCTCGGGGGGCATCTCCAGCGGCTGGCCGTGACGCGTCAGCGTGATCTTGCCGGAGAGCGGGTCCACCGTGGACTGGAACTCCTCGGTGTCGAGCGTGTTGAAATACTTGCGGGCGGCCGAGACCATCGCGGTCTCCAGGTCGCGCAGCAGCACCGCCCGGTCGATATTCCGGTCGCGTGCGATCGAATCGAGGATTCTGAGCATCTCGGTGGGGTTCATGGCGTCTCCGTGCTTCAACTCGTGATGTTGGGTTGTCGGGTTTTCCGTCGCGTCCGGCGTGTGTGCCACAGGCGTCCCGCCCGTGCTCTCCGGTTGTCCGGGGCACCAGTGCCCCGCCTGTGCTCCAACTCCAAAAACAACACAGGCCACAAGCCCGATCAGGGGCCCATGGCCTCGATCCCACGCGGGTCGCCGCGGCGACCGCCGATTGGCCGTCCTACGGCATCCCATTCCTCCCCGCCCGCCCGAATCCTTCGGGGGGCGCGGCGGATGGACGCCGGGCGGCCCAGGGGAGTTCCCCGGTCGGCCTGAACGACTTACCGCGCATGATCGAGAACCATGAAACTGCCTTTCCGGTTCCGTACCTGGCTGTCGGCAAACTCTAGACCCCGCAGATTCGCGGTCAACCCGGAACGGGCGCCGCGGATCGGGCTCCGTGAGGGGAGCGGCCTCAGATCACCCGATCCTCCGGCGTAATCGGCCGCACGATCCGCAGGGCGCGCTTGCCCTTGATCTGCCCGATCTTCGCCAGGAACTTCTTCTCGCCCTCGACGCACAGGACGACGTCCTCGGACGCGGGCTTGTCTGTGGCGATCACGTCGCCCACGCCCATCGAGACCAGGTCGCCGAGCGTGATGGTGGTGCGGGCGAGCAGGCCGGTGACGCCGAGCGTCGCGCGTGAAAGGCCCGCGGTGATCTGCTTCTCGATCTGCGGCTGCTTCTGCTGTCGTGCGGCCGCGAACCAGCTCTGCGCCGAGAGTTCGTCCATCACCGGCTCGATGACGTTGTAGGGGATGCACAGGTTCATCGTGCCCGCGCGGTTGGCCGTCTTGAGCTCGAAGCCCACGACCACTACCACCTCGTTCGGCGGGACGATCTGCACGAGCTGCGGGTTGCTCTCCGTCGCGGCGATGGAGAACTTCAGTTGCTTGATCCCCGCCCACGCCTCCGATAGCGCCTCGAGCCCGCGCCCGGTCACGTTGCCGATCAGCCGCGCCTCGATCTGCGTCATCGGGCGCTGCGGGATGAACAGGTCCTGGCTCGTGCCGCCCAGCAGGCGGTCGATGATGGGGTAGATGATGAGCGGGCTTATCTCCAGGCACATCTGCCCCTCGAGCAGGTCCGCCTTGATCAGGTTGAAGCTCGTGGGGTTGGGCAGCCCGGCGATGAACTCCGAGTAGGTCATCTGCTCGCAGGTGGCGACCTTCACCTCGACGATCGTGCGCAGGAACCCGGAGAGCGAGGCCCCGAAGTTGCGCGCGAACGCCTCGTGCAGCGTCTGCAGCGAGCGCATCTGGTCCTTGCTGACGCGCTCGGGCCTCTTGAAGTCGTACGCGCGGACCTCGACCTGCTCCGGGTCGCGCTTGTCGCGCCGGAAGACCTTCGACTCGCGCTTCTCCTCCTCGATGGTCCCGGAGTCCACCGCGGCGAGCAGGGCGTCAACTTCGCTTTGGTCGAGGATGTCGGGCATGGGTGCGGTCAGCGGTCGGCCGGAGTCCGAGCGGAAGCCCTGAAGCCAGAAAGTGCGGCGCGCACCGCACCCGGAGTCAGTATCGGACGGGTTCCGTTCACGGCTTGAAGCGGGATCGCGCGAACCAGAGGCGGTCCCGGTGCATTAAATGGGCCATGCACAGCCTTGCACGCGCGGCCCGTTCCCCCTGGGCCGCGATCATCATCCTCATCCTCCATCTGTTCGCACTCCCCGGGCTCGCCCGGGCCCAGTTCGCCGACGGCGCCGTGGCGGCCCGGGCCGAGGCCCAGTCCGCCCGCGTCCACCCCGGCGACCAGTTCGCCATCGCGGTGATCCTCGACATCCAGTCCCCGTGGCACGTCTGGCCCAGCCAGCGGCTCGGGAGGGTCCCCGCTGGGCTTGAGGGAATCAGCCCCGAATGGACGCGGGTCGGGTCGGGCTCCGACACCCGATGGGCCGGCACGACCACACCCCTCTTGCCCACGGTCGTGAACGGCCTCACGCTCCATGCCGATGACGCGCAGTGGCCCCAACCACACATGGTGCCCATCGCCGGGACGCAGGGGCTCAGTTACAGCGACCGCACGATCGTCTTCGTTCCCGTCGTCGTCGCGCCGGACGCGGCACCGGGGACACGCACGCTCTCGCTGGGCGTTTACTTCCAGGCGTGCGACGAATCGATGTGTTTCGCGCCCGACACGATCACTGTTGATGTGGCCGTCGAGGTGGTCGCCCGCGACGTGCCCATCGAGCGGGTCGCGTCGCCCCGGTTCGCCGGGTTTGATCCGACAGTCTTCGGGCGGCTGGGAACGGAATCGAACTCGGCGCCGGGCCCGGAGTCCGCCACAACTCCTTCCGCGCGCGTCCCCATCGACTTCCTCGGCTACACGTTCCACGTGCCCCCATGGATGATCTGGGTGATCGCGTTTCTCGCCGGCGTCATCATGAACCTGACACCGTGCGTGCTGCCGGTGGTTCCGATCAAGGTGATGAGCATCCAGCAACACGCCAAGGAGCCAGCGAAGCTCGCGGTGTTCGGCGTCGTCTACTGCCTGGGCATCGTGGCGCTCTTCGGCGTGTTGGCGATCCTCGGCGCGTTTTTCGGGCAGGCGTGGGGGCAGCTCAACGGCTACTGGTGGTTCTCGATCCCGCTGGCCCTGATCGTCGCCGCGATGGGTCTGGGCATGATGGATCTGTTCGCGTTCCGGCTCCCCCAGTCCGTGTACATGCTCAACCCGTCGGGCGACTCGATGGCCGGCAACTTCATGCTGGGCCTGCTGACCGCGATCCTGTCCACGCCGTGTACGGGCCCCATGCTCGCCGCCGTGCTGGCCTGGGGAGCGACCCAGCCGACGTTCGTCGGCGTGATCTCCGTGCTGACGATGGGCGCCGGCATGGCCTCGCCGTACGCGCTGCTGATCTTTTTCCCGGGCCTGGTCGATCGCGTGCCGCGGAGCGGGCCGGGGAGCGGGCTGCTCAAGCAGGTGCTGGGGCTGCTGATGCTGTCGGTCGCGGTCTACATCCTCTCGTTCCTGACCACCGCGGTCTGGACGTGGTGGTTCGTCGGGTTGTTCGCGGCGGCGGCGTTCGTGTGGATGTACGTCGGTGGCCTGCGTGTGCTCAAGGGCGTGAACGCGAAGATCATCGTGACTCACGGCGCGATCCTGGGCTTGATCGTGACCGGCGTGATGACGCGCGCGATGGTCGGAATCGGGTCCCCCGGGGGCTCACGGTCGGGGGCGAGCGGGTCCGCGATTGCCTGGCGGCACTTCAAGGGAGCCGACGAGGGCAGCGTCGGCGAGGCGATCGACCGGGCGCTGGCGGACGGCAAGGTCGTCGTCGTGGACTTCACGGCCAAGTGGTGCGCGAACTGCCACGTGATCGAGAAGAACATTCTCAACAGCGGTACCAGCCGCGCCCTGCTGACCGATCCGCGCGTGGCGCCGATCAAGGTGGACCTGACCCACAGCTCGTACGCGGAAGGGTGGGCGGTGCTCCAGGAGTTCAGCGGCGCCGCGAGCATCCCGTTCCTGGCCGTGATGGGCCCGGAGCGTGGCCGAGGCCAGCCGATCACCTACGCGAGCTTCTTCAAGCCGTCCGATCTTGAAGCGGCTGTTCGGACCGCGTCGGGCGGTGCCGTTGACCTGGCGCTCGGAAGCTCCGCGGGCCAGGTGCCGCCGCGTTGACACTCCCCCCCGGCGGGTCTACGTTCATGGTCGCGGCCGAACCCGTCGATAGGGTTCGGACGCGTGAATCGCGGGCGTAGCTCAGTGGTAGAGCGCTACCTTGCCAAGGTAGAAGTCGAGGGTTCAAGTCCCTTCGCCCGCTTTGGAAACGAAACGCAGGCCCGGTCGGACCGGGCCTGCTTCGTTTTTGCGCGCGGTTTGGGGGCGCGTCGGCGCTCACGTCGCCAGGCGGGGGCCACCCTGGCCTTCGGCGCGCTGGAGCTTGATCTCGCCGTTCTGCTCTTCGAACTGGCGGACCGCCTGCCCGAGGCTGATGGCCAGGCGCTTGGCGCCCTGCCAGTTCATCACGATGCGGCTGCCCACGTTGAACACGAGCGCCGGCTGGTTGTCCTGCGTCGGCACCGGCAGGTTCATGCCGAAGTCCATGACGACCTCGTCCGGCGTCGTGGACGTGCGGATGGTGTTGGCGTACGTCGTCCCCATCTTGGACTCGTCGATCCGGAGCTGGATCTGCTGACGCTGCTGCGGCGGCTGCTGGTTGTCCGACACGGCCTGGCCCTTTCTCGAAGGTCTGATCTCTCGGAGCACACTCCGGTGATACGACGGCTCCCGCGCTCGGTCGACGCCCCACGGGGCACGACGCTGGTCGGGAAAACAAGTCTAGACCCCGGTGGGACGCGGTCCAGCGTCCCGCGGCGTACCCGGTGCCGCGTGGTTCAGCGGTCGGGGACGCTCTTCGGGTCGCGGGTCTGTTCGTACCGGCGCCGAGCCGGTTCCGCTCTTCGGCCCCCGCGCGCCTCAATGCCGGAGGAGGGAATCGAACCCACACCCGGTTTCACCCGGACCGGATTTTGAATCCGGCGCGTCTGCCAGTTCCGCCACTCCGGCGAGGAACAAGCGGAGCATAGCACGGGCATTCGTGCCTTTGCGGCGCGAGCAACGGTTCCGACGCGCCCCGTCACCTACGATGATCCGTGTTCGTCGATCAGGCGGTCATCGCGGTGAAGGCCGGCAACGGCGGGGCGGGCAAGGTCTCGTTCCGGCGCGAGAAGTACATCCCCAAGGGCGGGCCGGACGGCGGGAACGGGGGCGACGGCGGGTCCGTCATCGCCGTGGCCGACGTGAACGTCCACACGCTGCTCGACTTCCGCGGCTCGCACCACTGGGCGGCGCAGGACGGCGACCCCGGCGGCTCCAAGGACTGCTCGGGCCTCAAGGGCGCGGATCGGGTGCTGAAGCTGCCCGCGGGGACGCTGCTCTTCAACGACGAAACGGGCGAGCTGATCGCCGACCTGGGCCCGGGCGCCACGGTCGTCGTGGCCAAGGGCGGGCGCGGCGGGTTCGGCAACGCGCACTTCCGGTCCAGCATCAACCAGACGCCGCGCCGGGCCGAGCCGGGCGAACCGGGCGGGTCGCTGACGATGCGGATGGAGTTGAAGCTGATCGCGGACGTCGGCGTGATCGGGCTGCCCAACGCGGGCAAGTCCACGCTGCTGGCGGCGGTGACGCGTGCGACGCCCAAGATCGCCGACTACCCGTTCACCACGCTTTCGCCGCAGCTCGGGATCGCCGAGCTCGACCCCGAGCGGCGGATCGTGATCGCGGACATCCCCGGTCTGATCGAGGGCGCGGCGTCGGGCGCGGGGCTGGGGCACGACTTCCTGCGGCACATCGAGCGGACGCGGCTGCTCGTGCACCTGCTCGACGCGGTGCCGATCGACGGGTCCGACCCGGCGGACAACTACGTGACGGTCCGCAACGAGCTGGCGGCGCACTCGGCGCTGCTGGCCGAGAAGCCCGAGGTCATCGTCCTCAACAAGGCCGACCTGCTCGGGGGCGCGGACGAATCGCGCAAAGCCGTCGCGGATCTGCGGCGCAAGCTCAAGCTCGGCGCCCGCGAAGAGGTCCTCGCGATCAGCGGCGCGACGCGCCAGGGCACGCGCGAGTTGCTCGACCACGTGTGGAAGTCGCTCCACCCCCAGGGGGAGCAGGTCGAGGGCTGGCGGGCGAAGGTCGAGGCGACGACGCTCCCCGGCGTGGCGTGAGTCACGAGAAGCAAGCCCCGGATTTTTTAACCACCGAGACACAGAGTTCACAGAGACAGCAATCGATGGGTTGCCCTCTGTGCCTCCGTGCCTTTGTGGTAGATCCCGTCGTCTAGCTCTGGCCGGCGCGTGCGAGCAGCGCCAGCCATTCCGCATTGCCGTGCTTGTTGCCCTTGGATGCGCCGCCGAGGATCGGCGAGCGAGTGAGGCCTCGCACGTCGATGCCGAGTGCGGGCAGCTCGGCCGCGGCGCGCTCCGCGATGCGTAAGGAGTCGGGCTCGTCGAGCACGCCGTCGCGCAGCAGCAGCTTCTCGTCGTCGCGCAGTTCATAGTGCGGCTTGATGAGGGTGATGATGCGTCCGCCGGGCTTGAGCCAGCGCAGGGCCGCGGGGATTGCGTGGCGCTGCGGCGTCCATCCCAGGTCCACGACCACCAGGTCCACGGGCTCGGGCGCGGCGGCGTGGAGCGCGTTGGTGCGTTCCATCACGACGACGCGCGGGTCATTGCGGAGCGTCCACGCGAGCGTGCCATACCCGGTATCCACGGCGTAGACCTTCGGCGCGCCCGCCTGGAGCAGGCAGTCCGTGAACCCGCCGACGTTGCACCCGAAGTCGGCGCAGACCAGCCCCGAGACCTCGATGGCGAAGTGATCGAGGGCGTGCCGGAGCTTGAGCCCGCCGCGTGATGCGAACACGGGGTAGCAAAGCGCGGCGGTGGTTGCGGGGCAATCGGGAAGCGAGACAGCGAGACAGCGAGACAGCGAGACAGCGAGACAGCGAGACAGCGAGACAGCGAGACAGGGGGGGGGAGCAGGCAGGATGCCTGCACCACAACGGGAGCTAGGACGAATCGGCGGTGACGACGTCGGCGATGGCCCAGCGGGTGCGGCCGTTGTTGCCGTGTTCGAGGACGACGTGGATGAGGCACTGCGCGACGCCGGTCGGCCGGTGGAGGGTGACGAACTGGATGCCGCCGTCGAGGTCGTCCTGGTAGAGGACGACGCCGGGGCGCGCCTCGGCGTCGCGGACGAGGGCGCTGCGGCTCTCGAGCCATTGCGGGAAGTTGTCGCCGAAGTCTGTTCTGCGGTGGTGGGCGGTGTATGCCGCGGCCTGGTTGGGGCCGTCGGTGGTTCCGGCGGCGCGGATGAAGGCGGCGACGGCTTCG
>JBJXFE010000039.1:0-2587 GCA_046153875.1 Phycisphaerales bacterium | reverse complement strand
TCGCAACCGAACGCGAGGAACGCAAGGACAACGTTCGGGTGTTCACCGGCTTCCCGATCCGCAACTGGGACCGGTGGCTCGACGATCGGCAACAGCGCTTGTTCGTGGTGCCAGCGGCCGGCGGCGACGCTACCGACCTGCTCGCGGCGAGCGACCTCGTGCGCCAGCCCGGCTTCGGCGGCCGCTTCACCGACACCGGGGAGGAGATCGACGCCGTCTGGACCCCGGACGGAGCGGCGATCGTGTTCTCCGCGACGGCCAACCGCCACCGCGCCGCGTTCGCCGACACCCACGCCGACCTGTACCGGGTCCCGGCGAGCGGCGGCGAGGCGGTGCGCCTGACCGGCAGCGGGAGCCTCGAGGCGCAAGACAGCTACGGCCGCCCGACGTTCACCGCCGACGGCCGGACGCTCGTCGCCCAGCACACCCCGCACACCGACCGCGTCTACGACAGCACCCGCCTCGCGACGTTCGCCTGGCCGGCGATGACCGCCGGCTCGCCCGTCACCCTGCCCAAGGACCTGTCCGTGAGCAGCTTCGGGGTCGACGCGGACGGCCGGACCCTGTGGATGACCGCCGAGGACGCAGGCCACGAGAAGCTGTTCACCGCGCGGATCGGCGCCTCGGTGGGGCGCCTCGCGTTCGACATGGACCGCGGCGTGTACACCAACCTCCAGGTCGCCGACGCAGCGCGCGGCGTGCTGGTCGCGAACTTCGACAGCGCGGTGCAGCCGCCGGAGGTGGTCCGCATCACGCCCACGGGCCGGGGCGGCCATCGCGTGCTCACCACCTTCAACACCGCGAAGGCGGCGGAGCTCGACCTCGCGCCCGTGGAGCCGTTGTGGTTCGACAGCCCGCGCGGGGCACCGGTCCACAGCTTCCTGGTCAAGCCCGCCGACTTCGACCCGACACAGCAGTACCCGCTGTTCGTGCTGATCCACGGCGGCCCGCACACCATGTGGCGAGACACCTTCTTCTTCCGCTGGAACTACCACCTGATCGCGGGGACCGATCGGGTGGTGCTGCTGACCAACTACGAGGGCTCGACCGGGTTCGGCGCCGCGTTCGCGCAGGCCATCCAGGGCGACCCGTTCATCGGGCCGGCCGACGACCTGAACCGGGCCGCGGACGTCGCCATCGAGCGCTTCGCCTTCATCGACGGCGCGCGCCAGTGCGCCGGCGGCGCGAGCTACGGAGGGCACCTGGCGAACTGGCTGCAGGGAACCACGACCCGCTACCGGTGCCTGGTGAGCCACGCCGGCCTGATCAACACCGAGTCGCAGTGGGGCACGTCGGACATCGTCTACCCGCGCGAGCAGAGCGCCGGCCGCCCGGTGTGGGACCGTGCCGGCGTGTGGGTCACCCAGAACCCGATGCTCAACGCCCCGAATTTCAGGACGCCCGTGCTCGTGACCATCGGCGAGCGCGACTACCGCGTCCCGCTCAACAACACGCTCGAGTACTGGGCGTATCTGCAGCGGCTGGAGGTCGAGAGCCGCCTGCTCGTGTTCCCTGACGAGAACCACTGGATCCAGAAGGGCGAGAACAGCCGCACGTTGTACCGAGAGGTCGAGGAGTGGCTCGACCGATGGGAAGCGACCCCACCGGCGCGATGAGCGCGTTACTCCGCGAAGGGGCCCTGAGGCCCTTCCGGGCGTCGGGGCCCCCCGGGGACTGATTCTCCCGCCGCCCCGGCGGCGGTTATGCCGACCACATGCACGACCGCACCCTCGGGCACCGCGCCCTCCAGCTCGCGCTCGGTGTCACCGTCGGCGCGTCGTTCGCCGCTTGCAATGGGCTATCCTGGCCATCCGTCGCGGTGGCCGCCCTGCTGGTGGGCGTCGCCGCGTTCGTCCTCGGCGACGGCCTGTGGATCGGCCTCGGGAACCTCGTCCGCGACCTCACCGGCCGCTGACGTAGCGCGCGAGAGCCTCCGCCAGCCGCGCGTCCGCCCCGTCCGGGTCCGCCGCGCGCAGCAGCCGCCGCGCCCGCTCCACCGTCTCCTCGGTCCTGGCCCGCCGCAGCAGGTGCCCGCGCTCGAAGTGCTGAAGGAAACGCGCGTCCGCCTTGTCGCCGTGCGCCTGCACGAGCCCCAGGTACACGAGCCGCGAGCGGATCGCGCCGGTCGTCCGCCCGTGCGCCTTCGCCATCGCCGCCGGCCGCTCGCCGCGGTCGAAGGCCTCCACCAGGCGCTGCACCTCGGCGTCGCTCCACGCCGCGCCCTGGCGCTCGTCGTCGTCGGCCCCTGGCCCGTCGCCCATGTCCGGGTCGAGCGTCGCCGCCGCGGTCGCGAGCGCGTGCTGAACGCGCGAGTCCCGCAGGATGTGGTCTTCGGGCAGCGGCAGCCCGGTGAACGGGTGATCGCCGGCCGCCAGCGCGGCGAGGATCGCCGCCACGGGTGTGTGCTCGTTCACGGGTCCTCCACGATGCGCGAGTTCCGCGCCGCCACGCCCCCTGGAATGTTGGCGGGGACTCGAAGCCGCCTGATTCCGGTGATCAGCGCGAGTGGTCCCCACCCGTCACCGGGGTGGGAGGCGCTCGCTGGTTGGCCACGATCGCCAGCGCGGCGTCGGTCAGATCGTCGGGG
>JBJXFE010000022.1:0-48070 GCA_046153875.1 Phycisphaerales bacterium | reverse complement strand
ACGCGAAAGACAGGAACTGGTCGAAGGCCCGCCCGCACATGGCGTAGTTGCCCGCGCCGTAACTGCCGCCCAGCAGCACCACGATCTTCGGAACGATGCAGTTGCTCATCGCGTTGACCATCTTGGCGCCGGCCCGGATGATCCCGCCCTGCTCACTGTCCCGACCCACCATGAACCCCGTCGTGTCGTGCAGGAAGATGATGGGAATCTTCCGCTGGTTGCAATCCATAATGAATCGCGCGGCCTTGGCCGCGGAATCCTCGTAGATCACGCCGGGCATATTGGTGAACTTCGCCGGGCCGGCCTTACCGCCGGGCATCTGGCGAGTTGAGAGCTTCTTCTGATTGGCGACGATGCCGCAGGGGTGGCCACCGATGGCCGCGTATCCGCAGACAATGGACTGGCCGTAGTCAGCCTTGTACTCATCGAAACCCGGGCCGAGCGTTTCGCGTCCCTCGGCATCACGGCTCACGGTCGAATCGACAACACACGCAAGAAGATCGCGGACGTCGTATTGTGATCCGGCGGCATCGGTGAACACATCAAAGAGCCGTTCGCCAGGCTGATACGACGAAGTCGTTGCAGCGTCGGTTGCCGGGACAGTTGGCTTATACTTGGCAAGCAGGCTTCGGAGCCGCGCGATGCACGCCTCGTCGTTTGGTTCCTTGAAGTCGATCGTGCCGGAAATCGCCGCGTGCATTTCCGCCCCGTCAAGTTCTTCATCCGTCACGCTCTGCCCGATCGCAGCCTTTACCAGCGCCGGCCCGGCCAGATACAGGCCCGAACCCTCGGTCATCAGCAGCGTGTCGCAAAGCACAGGCAGGTATCCCCCGCCCGCGACGCAGTACCCCATGATCGCCGCGATCTGCGGGATGCCCTCGGCGCTGATGACCGCGTTGTTGCGGAAGATACGGCCAAAGTCGTCCGTGTCGGGGAACACGTCCTCCTGCATGGGCAGGAACACGCCCGCGCTATCGACCAGATAGAGCAGCGGCAGTCGAGCCATCAGCGCGATGGTCTGAGCCCGGATGATCTTCTTGCACGTCATCGGGAAGAACGCGCCGGCCTTTACCGTCGCGTCGTTCGCGATGATCATGCAGTCGCGCCCCTGCACCGCGCCGATCCCGGTGACCACCCCGGCCGCGGGCGCTCCGCCATGCTCCTCGTACATCCCGTGCGCCGCCCACAACCCCAGCTCCATGAACGCCTTGGGGTCGTCCACCAGCTTCTCGACGCGCTCGCGAGCGGTGAGCCGGCCCTTCTCGTGCTGGCGCTCGATGGCCTTGAGCCCGCCCCCGAGCCGGATCTGCTTCTCCGTGAGCAGGACCTGCTCGACGAGTTCGCGCAACGGGTTGATCGCGCCGGCCTCGGCCATGGGTGCCCTCGGAGGGCAGAGCGTAGCAGCCGCTCAGCGGTTGAGCAGGCGGTCCCGGAGCACCGCGGCGATGAACCGCAAGCGGTTTTCGCTGACACCCGCGCCGAAGCGCAGCCGCCGCGGCCCGTCCAGAACCACCTGCCAGGCGGGCTGGCCCTGGTTCCGCCACGCCGACTGCTCGATGCCCACCCCGGTCACGGCGTCGGCGTCGAAGCGGCGCGTCCATCCGAGCGCCCCGACGCCGATGAAGACGCGCCCGGCGCCGGCGCGGATCGTGACTTCGATCTTGCCGCACACCGTCATAAGGGCGACCGACCCGAGCACGACCGTGCCGAGGAGAAACGGGATCCCGAACAGCGATTGCGACAGGTCGAACTTCCCGTTCACGATCTGGGTGCCGTAGATCCCCCCGATCGAGAAGCCGCTCCAGACCACCATGAACGGGACGATGAACAGCGCCATGAAGTGACGCGTCGTGGCGCCAACGGTGAACTCGACCCCGTCATCGTGGAGCCACGCCCCCTTGGGAACATCGCGGGTGTCCGCGTGCAGATCGCCGGCCAGCGCCGATGCGAGTGTCGAAAGGGTGTACGCGGTGGCGCAGCGCGGGCAGTACGCGACATTCTCCGCGACGTTCACGTTCTCGGCGTCGAAAACGCTCTTGCACTTGGGGCACGCGGTTCCCACGCCGCCCATCCTAACCGGGGCGGCGCGGCAGGGGCGGCGAGCGCCGACCGGGGCGCCTCGGTAGTCTGAGCGCATGTCCCGATCCCTCTTCGCCCGTCTGGCCGCACGGCACGGCCCGCGCATCGACCCGGTCACGCGCCGCCAGTTCCTGGCCGCCACGCTCGCAGCGTCCGCGGCGGTGCTCGCGGGGTGTGCGCTGCCGCGTCGAGACGCGGGCGCCAAGCCGAGCGGCAAGCAGATCGTCGTCGTCGGCGCTGGATTCGCCGGCCTCGCGTGCGCCCATGAGCTTCTCAACGCCGGCAGCGACGTGACGATGTTCGAGGCCCGCCGGCGCGTCGGCGGGCGCGTGCTCTCGTTCACGGACTTCGTGCCCGGCAAGGTCGTCGAGGGCGGCGGCGAGCTCATCGGGTCCAATCACCCCGTGTGGGTCGCGTACGCCGAGCGGTTCGGGCTCGAGTTCCTCGACGTGACCGAGGCCGAGGACGCCGAGTTTCCCATCGTGCTCGGCGGGCGGCGGCTGAGCGCCGCGGAATCGGAATCCCTCTACGAAGAAATGGATGCCGCGCTGCAGCGGATGAACGCGGATGCCGCGCGGGTTGATGCCGACCAGCCGTGGCGCACATCCGGAGCCGCGGCCCTCGACGCCCGCACCACGAAGCAGTGGATCGAGTCGCTCGATTGCGCGCCGCTGTGCCGCCACGGGCTGACGGTCCAGTTCGCCTCCGACAACGGGCAGGACGTAGCGCGCCAGAGCTACCTCGGCAACCTCGCCCAGGTAAAGGGCGGCGGGCTGGAGACGTACTGGACCGAGAGCGAGGTCTACCGGTGCCGCGGGGGGAACCAGCAGCTCGCGGACCGCCTCGCCGACGCGGTCGGGCGCGAGCGGATCCACATGGGCGCGCCGGTTCGCTCGATCGAGGATCGCGGCGAGCGCTGCGTCGTGACCGGTGCGGACGGGCGCGTGGTCGAGTGCGATACCGTCGTGCTCGCGGTCCCGCCGACGGTCTGGGATCGAATCGACATCCGCCCCGCGCTACCCGCGGCCATGCGCCCGCAGATGGGCGTGAACGTCAAACACCTGTCGTACGTCCGCTCGCGCTTCTGGCGGCAGGCGGGCCTTGCACCCGACAGCCTCACCGACGGCGACGTCTCCATGACCTGGGAAGGCACGGACAATCAGCCGGGGGACGAGGGCGCGTGCCTCACGTGCTTCTCGGGCGGGCCCGCGGCCGAGGCTGTACGCGCGCGAGTTGGCGACGCCCGCGCCGCCGCCTACCGCGGCGCGATCGGCTCCATTTACGCGGGCTACGCCGACCAGGTCCGCGCGACGCGATTCATGGACTGGCCCGGCGATGAGTGGACCCGCACCGGGTACTCGTTTCCGGCTCCCGGCCAGGTGACGACGGTGGGGCCGCTGCTCCGCGCCGGCGTCGGCAACATCCGTTTCGCCGGCGAGCACGCCTGCTACGCCTTTGTCGGGTACATGGAAGGCGGTTTGCAATCCGGACTTCGCGCCGCGAAGTCCGTGTTGGCTTCGCCTGCACACTGAGCGTCAAGATGGGGGGTTCGCTTCGCGGGCCGATCGGCCCGGCCGAATCTGCAATTCCGCACCGGCCGCACGTGATTCCGTTGCGGCCGTCGCATCGATCGGCTACGTTGCCTTCGCAGACGCGGCGGCTTCACGGCCGCCGGGAGGAGAGAGCGATGAACCCCACAATCCGTTCGGGCTTGTCGGCCGCGCTGTTCATGACGGCGTGCGCCGGTGCCGCGTCCGCGCAGTCGCGACTCTACGGCGTGGACGGGGCCAATCTGCTTGAGCTGAACCCCGCGACCGGCGCCGTGATCGGCACGACCGCGATGACCGGCGCTCCCGGCACCGTTGGTGGGCTCGCCTATGACGCCAACAGCGGCACCATGTTCTTGTCGTCCACGTCGCTCGACAGCCTCTGGACGCTCAACATCAGTACCGGCGTCGCGACGCAGGTAGGTGGGTTCGGCGTCGCGACCACCGTCGTGATGCACGGGCTTGAGATCGACGACACCGGGCAGCTCTACGGCTACAGCACCAACGTGGCCGACGGGGCTCGGTTCTTCTCGATCAACCGCAACACCGGCCAGGCTACGCCGATCTCCGACCCGGGATTCGCGGGCTTCGGCTCGATGGGCTACGTCGCCGCGACGGGCACGATGTACATCTCCGACACGGTGGGCGACCAGTTGCTCACGATCAACCGCACCACCGGCGTGGTCACGCCGATCGGGCTGCACGGGTTCGCGTCGCAGATCGGCGTCGGCATGGCGTACGACCCGACGTTCGGCATGCTCGCCGTGAACAACTCGGGCACCGACGCGCTCTACAGCCTCAACCTGTCGACAGGGGCCGCGACGCTCATCTCCAACCTCACGTCGGGCAACATGCTTTCACTCGCGTTCGTCCCCATTCCCGCTCCGGGCACGATCGTGCTGCTCGGCGTCGCGGGCATGTTCGCCTCGCGTCGTCGCTGGGCATGAGTTCACGGCGACAGAGCCAAAGTTCCGGAGTCCATCCGACACCCGCGCCTCGTGGGCCGGTGTTTTTTCCTGGCGCGGAGGCCCGCCAACCCCTAACACCTGTCCTCAACACAACCCGTCCGCTTGACTGTCCCGTTCGGGTGCTGATAGAGTGATTCCGTCGGGCTCGCGTCCAGCGTCGCCCCCGGCCCGTTGCCCTGCACGAGTGTGTCGGGAGCGGCCTCACGCTGGTCCCCGGTGCGCCCGCCCCGGCCTCCCAATTGGGAACGCCGCCCGTCGGCCACGCCCGGCAAAGAAAGGAGGGCCTTCATGGCCCGCGCTTCCGCATCCGTCGAGGTCGAGTCCAAGCCCGTGCCCGCTCAGGCCACTCGCCCGGCTCCGGCCGCACCCGTCATCGACAAAGAAAAAGCCGCCTCACTCGGGCGCACCGTCCAGCAGATCGAGAAGACCTTCGGCAAGGGCTCGATCATGAAGCTGGACGAGGACGCCTACCTCGCCATCCCCGGCATCAGCACCTCGTGCCTCTCGCTCGACCTCGCCCTCGGCGGCAAGGGCATCCCGCGCGGCCGCATCGTTGAGATCTTCGGCCCCGAATCCAGCGGCAAGACCACGCTCGCACTGACGGTCGCCGGCCAGGCGCAGAAGGCGGGCGGCGTCGCCGCCTTCATCGACGCGGAGCACGCTCTCGACCCCTCGTGGGCCCGCAAGATCGGCGTGAACATCGACGAGCTGCTCGTCAGCCAGCCGGACTCGGGCGAGCAGGCCCTGGAGATCTGCGAGCTGCTCGTGCGCTCCAACGCCGTGGACCTGATCGTCATCGACTCCGTGGCCGCGCTCATCCCGCGGGCCGAGATTGAAGGGGAGATGGGCGACGCGGTGGTGGGGCTCCAGGCCCGCCTGATGAGCCAGGCGATGCGCAAGCTCACCGGCGTCATCGCCCGCAGCAACTGCACCGTCGTCTTCATCAACCAGATCCGCGAGAAGATCGGCGTGATGTACGGCTCGCCCGAGACCACGCCCGGCGGCCGCGCCCTGAAGTTCTACTCCTCCGTCCGCATCGACGTCCGCCGCACCGGCGCGATCAAAGAGGGGGACGTCACGATCGGCAGCCGCACCCGCGCCCGCGTCGTGAAGAACAAGGTCGCCCCGCCCTTCCGAGAGGCTGAGTTCGACATCATGTACGACGAGGGTGTCTCGGCCATGGGCGACCTGGTGGACCTGGCCGCGGAGACCAACGTCGTCGAGAAGTCCGGCGCGTGGTACACCTACGGCGAGGTCCGCCTGGGCCAGGGCCGCGAGAACGCCAAGAAGTTCCTCAAGGACAACACGGAGCTGGCGGAGGAGATCCGCCGCGGCGTGCTGGCGATCAAGAAGCCGAAGCAGGGTGCGGCCGCCGCGCCCGCTCCGGCGGGCGACGAGGAGTAGGCGGCCCGGCGTGCCACCGATCGCCGCTCGGGGCGATCGGTGGTTGGGCAAACACGTCCACTGCGGTTCGGCATTGATCGCGGAGGACCGCGATCGGTGCCACGACCTTGCCGGAGGCCGCAACGCCGCTGATCGGCTTGTTCGTCCGACGCTACACTCCGCGCGTGCCCACCGAACACGCATGGTTGCGCGCCCTCGCCGGGAAGTTCATCGCCTTCGAAGGCCCGGACGGCTCGGGAAAGTCCACGCAGTTCCGCCGGTTCGTCGCGGCGTGCCGCGACGCGGGCGTGAGCGTCTGCGAGGTCCGTGAGCCCGGCGGGACGGGCGTGGGCGAGCACATCCGCGAGGTGCTGCTCGACCACGCCCAGGAGGACATCACGCTCCGGGCCGAGATGCTCCTGTACATGGCGAGCCGGGCGCAGCTGGTGGACACGCGCATCCGCCCGGCGCTGGAGCGCGGCGAGTTGGTCGCGGCCGACCGCTTCGTGGCGTCGACATTCGCGTACCAGGGCGCGGGCGGCGGTCTGCCCGAGGCGGACATCAGGGCCGTTGCGGACGCCGCGCTCTCCGGGTGCCTGCCGGACCTGACCGTGCTCTTCGACGTGGACGAGGCGACGGCGGCGACGCGCCTGGGCCCCACGCCCGACCGCATCGAGGCCAAGGGGCGCGACTATCACCGGCGGGTCCGCGAGGGGTACCTGGCGCAGGCGCGGGCCGACCCGGCGCGGTTCCGCGTCATCGACGCCACGCGAGGTGAGGAGCAGGTGCGGTACTCGCTGATGAGCGTGCTGCGGGCGCGGTTCGCGCCCGAGGCTTGAAGCATCGACCCCGAGGGATCGACCGCGATGACGATGACCTGGCTCGCCTTCATGGCCGCGGCGTTCGTGAGCGGGTCGATCCCGACCGGGCTGTGGATCGCGCGCCTCAAGGGCGTGGACATCCGCGCGCACGGCTCGGGGAACATCGGGGCGACCAACGTGGGGCGGGTGCTGGGCGCGCGCTACGGGCTGGCCTGCTTCATTGTGGATGCGGTGAAGGGGTTACTCCCCGCCTTTGCCGCGGGGTGGCACTTCGGGCTGCTCGGCGGTGAGCAACCCGGCGAGCGCGACGCATCGCTTTGGCTGATCGTGATGACGCTTGCGGTGCTGGGGCACGTGTTCACGCCGTGGGCGCGGTTCCGGGGCGGCAAGGGGGTGGCCACGGGTTTGGGCGCGATGCTCGGTGTGTACCCCTACCTGACGATGCCCGCCGTCGGCGCGCTGGCGATCTGGATCGCCGCGCTCGCCGCCTGGCGCTACGTCAGCCTCGCGTCGATCATCGCGGCGCTGGCGCTGCCGGTGCTGGTGCTGGCGTGGGCGGCGTTTCGTGCGGTGGTGATCCACGGTGTGCCGGAACCGGAGCGCGCGGCGCACCGCGACGCGTGGGTTCCGTTCTTCATCGTGGCGTCGCTGCTGGCCGCGTTCGTGGTCGTGCGGCACCGCGGCAACATCCGCCGCCTCCGCGAGGGGCGGGAGTTCAAGATCGGGCGGCGTGTCACGCCCGGTTCCGCGGCCACGCCCGCACCGTCCGCGCCGAACACGCCCCGATAACCGCGCGGTGGCTCGCGTCAATCCGGGCGGCGGATCCGGGCTGGGAAGGTCCGCGTCCGGTGTCCGAGGGTCCGCGAAGGCGATTCGCGTGATGCCCCGTGTTCGCGGCGTCGATCCTGCCCGTTGCTCCAAAGCGGGGGGAACGATGACAAACCTTCGATTCCATGACGACCGTGAGGGCGATGCGCCGGCGACGCTGCTGTTCCCGGGCGTGAAGCGGGCGGTGCGGGCCGGGGCGACGCGCGACCGGCTCCCGACGGCCGACTCCATCCGCATGGTGGAGGACGCGATGCGCGACGCCCAGACGAAGTTCGACCGGCTGCGCCAGATGCTCGGATATACCGGCGGTGACGATCGCCCGCGTGCGGCTTAGTCCTTGACGCGCAGCACCACGATCGTCTGATCGTCCGGGCGTTGCAGCACGCCGGTGTGCTGGCGCAGCTCCCAGAACACGTGCTCGATGACGCGGGCCGAGGATGCCTCAGGTTCCGACGCCAGCAGCGCCAGGACGGCCTGGCGCAGGCGCGGCTTGCCGTAGCGACGGCCCGAAAAATCCAGGGCGTCGGTGATTCCGTCGGTGTAGGCGACGAGCACGTCGCGCGGATGGAGGTCGTACGTCCCGCGCTGGTAGCGCTGCGTCGGGTCGATGCCTACGGCCATGCCGCCGATCGAGAGCTCGTCGACCTCGGCGGGCCCGGGCGGGCGGTCCGGCGGGATGCGCACGATGAAGGGCGGCTCGTGCCCGGCGGAGCAGTACGTGAGGCGCAGCTTCGCGGGTTCGACGACGCCGTACCAGAGGGTGGCGAACTCGTTGTCGAGCAGGTCGCGCGTCATGGCGACGTTGACACGCTGGATCGCGTCGTCGAGGTGGTAGAGGTCCTGGACGTGGGCGCGGAGGCTGGCCCGCACGGCCGACATGAGCAACGCCGCGGCGATTCCCTTGCCCACCACGTCGCCGATGGCGATGCCCAGGTTCTCGGCGAGCTCGAAGAGATCGTAGAAGTCGCCGCCGAGGGCGAAGCTGGGCTCGTACTTCGCGCCCACGTCCAGCCGGGGAACCACGGGGATGCGGCGCGGGAGCATCCGGCGCTGCACGTCGCGGGCGAGCTGGAGCTGGCGCTGCATGCGGTCGTCCTGCTCGCGGACCTTCAGGAGGCGCGCCTGCTCGACGGCGACGGCGGCCTGGTGGGCGATCGAGCGGAGGAGGCGGCGGTCGGCCTCGCCGAAGGTGCGGGGCGTGCGGGCGTAGAGGCGGATGACGCCGATGGGCTTGTCCTGGAAGAGCAGCCCGCAGTTGATGAACCCGCGGAGCCCCTCGCTCCGGACGAGGTCGGGGATCAGCACGCGGTCGTCGGCCCGCAGGTCCTCGCTCACGACGATCTCGCCTTTGAGTGCGAGGCGGTCGAACAGCCGGCCCTTGGACGCCGGGCTGGGGCAGTCGAGCCACTCGCGGCTGAGGTTGCGCGACGCGAGCAGCACCAGGTCGTCCTCGTTTTCCGCGCGGACGCCCTCGTCCTTGTCGAAGAGCACGATGCTCCCGGCGTCGAGGGCGAGCACGTCGAGGGCGGACTCCAGCGCGATGTCGAGGACGGCGCGCACGTCCGTCGCGCGGGCCAGGAGCGACGACAGTCTCGCGAGGGCCTTGATCTCCTTCACACGGTGGCGCAGCTCGAGGTCCTGGCGGCAGAACCCGCCCGCGGTCTCGGCGAGGAGCCGGACGGTTCCTTCGAGGGAGGCGCGGGGCGCATCGCCGCCGAGCCGCGGCGTGCCGGGTTCGACGCGGAGCGAGCCGATCGCGGTTCCGTCGGCTTCGATCGGGACGCTGAACAGCCCGGGCGCGGGATGGGCGTGTTCGGGGTGTTCGGCGACGGACCAGGGCACCGGTCCGGCGGCACGGGTCACGCGGTGCCCTGCGTGGTCGAGCAGCGCGACGCCGACGCCCGTGAGGCGCGTGAGCTCGTCGCACATCGCGGGCAGGGAGCCGTCGGTGAGAAAACCGGTGATGGAGAGCGGGCGCGGCGCGTCGGGCGGCTCCGCGCGGACCGTGGAGCCGGAGATGGTCGCGGGTGCGGTCATCCGTGGCGCATCAGGGCTTCGCGGGCTTCGCGGGCTCCGCGGGGGCCGTCCACATTTCACGCAGTCTGCCCGAGAGGCGCTCCAGCGCCGAATCGAGCGGCGCATCGCCCGCGGGGGCGTCGAGGATGGCAAGCCCTCGTTCAACGGCAGCCGAGTCGCCCAACTGGAAGCCCAGGTAAGCGACCAGGAACCCCGTCTCGCGCCCCACACCCTTGCCCGCGGCCGACAGGGTTTCGAGCCTCTCCACGATCAGCTTCGTGCGCTCGCGGTCGGGCAGCAGGCTGTCGCCGTACTTCTGGGCGATGAGCTCGGGGTTGGCCGCAAACACGCGGCGGAGGTTGATGGCGGCCGAGGCGAACAGACTCGCACCGATCTGGGCGTGGACGCGCCCGATGGCGGCCATCGGGTCCGCGGGTCGGGCGTTGAGTGCGGCGGTGAATCGCTCCTCGGCGAAGAAGAACTGGCCCTGCGCGAGGAACTTTTCGGCGCGGTCCATGTGCAGGCTGTAGGGATCGAAGCCGGCGGGGGCCAGGCGCGTGATCGGCTCACGGCCCGCGTCGCGCAGCATGGCGGCGGTCTCGCGGCGCGAGTCCGGTGTCGCGCCCGGCTGGGCCCCGGCGCCGGACCCGGCCCGTGCGTCGCGCCCGGGGCGATCGGGGTTCGTGCGTTGGTCCCGGTTGCGATCGGTACGCTCGTCCGTGCGGCTCAGGTCCCGGCGCAGGTCGTCGAGGCGCTGGCGCCACCGCGGGACGCGCTCGCCGGTGGCGGGGGTCGTCGCGGGCTCTTCGGCCTCGCGCGCCGCCAGGCGCGCCATGAGATCGTCGTATCCCGACCGGGGCGGGGCGGCGTCGTTCGCGCGCGGTTCCGCGCCGGGTTTCGCGGCGGGCTTGGGTGCGCCGTCCGCGCCGAAGTCGGCCCGCCCGATCAGCTCCGGCGGGGGCTGCGTCGCCGTTGAGGGCTTCTGGGGCTTGGGGTTCCCCAGGGGCGATGCGGTCAACCCGCGCAGCGGCGACGCCGTCAGCCCCAAGGTCTGACCGGACTGGTCCTGCATGGTCGCCACCAGCGTTGGCTGGAGCGCGCGCGTGCTGACGAACGCCGACGGCGAACGCAGCACCCAGAGGTCGGTGCCTCGCATGTCGGCGCCGGGCTGGCCCGGGGCGATAAGCCCCACGGGTCCGCCGACCGGCGTGCCCTGCTGGCCGGCGCGGATCGACTCGATCGTCACGGGCGCACCCGCGCGATCGACGACGCCGGTGCCGACGAGGCCGCGCGGCGGCGTGCTGCCGGTCGTGAGCGCGAACTGGTACTGCAGCGCGTCGGTGCCGCGGATGCCCATGCCGGCGAGCCCGGAGAACACCGAGTCGCGGCGGAATGAGAACAAATCGTTCGAGCCGAGCGCGGCGGAGAACTCGCCGGAGGCCTGGTAGCCCACGTCGCCGCGGAACGACAGGCCGCCGGGCGCGTTGCCGGTGACGATCGCGTTGCGGAAGCGGACCTCGGCGGCGAAGTCGGGCCCCGACGGATTGCGCCGGCCCGAGCCCCGCAAGGGGTTGCGGTCGAGCTTGGTCCCGTCGCCCAGCTTGAACTGCCCGAGGGCCGGGGCGGCTGCCGCCAGGACCAGCACCGCGGCGAGGGTCATCCGACGTGGGGTCATGGCGCGCCTCCCTGTGCAGGAAACTACTCCGTCCGTGACTATAGGTTCGACCCGAATGGGTCCCGTCGTGATCCGGCGTGGCGTGCGGCGACAGGCCCCGGCCGCGGGCTAGGCCGACGCGGATGCGAGCAGCGCCGCGGCCAGGGCGTGGTTGAGCAGGTGCCCGGTGCGGGTCGCGGTGATGCGGGCGTGGATCGGGCGTCCGGCGAGGGCGAGGTCGCCGATCAGGTCGAGCAGCTTGTGGCGGGCGGGTTCGTCGGGGAAGCGGTACTCGTTGTCCACGGGGCCGTCGGGGCCGATCACGAGCATGTCGCGCGGCGAGAGGTGGGCGAGCAGCCCCGCCATGCGCATCGCCTGGGCCTCGGCGGCGAGGCAGAAGGTGCGCGCCGGCGCGACGTTCCGGGCGTAATCGTCGCCGGGGCGCCACGAGGCGGTGGCCGGTGCGATCGGCGCACCGGCGCCGTAGTCCAGCGCGTAGCGGTACAACGCTCCGCCGATCGCGCACGGCTCGGCGACGATCGTTCCGGACGCGGCGGTGCCGACCGAGATCGCGCGGGTCGGAACGATCGGGTCCGGGCCGTGCTCGTGATCGACGAGCCCGGCGTCGAGCATCGCGCGGACGAACGGCTGCGCCGACCCATCGCACGCGGGCAACTCCGGCCCTTCGACCTCGATCCGCGCGTCGGTGACGCCGAGTCCCGCGAGCGCCGACATGACGTGCTCGACCGTGATGACGCAGGCGTGCGCCGTGTTGCCCGCGAGGATGGTGCAGCGCACCGGCGTGGGAAGGGGAAGGCCGAGCCGCGCGGGCTCGGAGACGACGCGATCGACACGGGCGGGGATCGCGGGCCGACCGGGCAGGTCCGCGCGGATGAACGTGATCCCCGATCGCTCGGGCGCGGGTGCGATGGTCACGCGCACCGGTCGGGCGGTGAACAGCCCGACGCCCTCGACCGTCGCCGCGCGCGCCAGGGTTCGGCCGGGCGGCATCAGTCGGGGCTCCCGGCGCGGTGGGGGTGGGGCGGGTCGTCGGCCGAGTCGCACTCGGCGAGTCGCAGCGCCCGCTCCACGGCGCGCAGGCGGCGCATGAGGTCGGGCAGCTTCTGGAAGACGGCGTAGCTGCGCGCGTACACGTCGGAGTCGATCGCGGGCATGCCCAGCGCGATTCCGTGCGCGGGGATGTCGCGGACGGCCCCGGCCTGCGCGCCGAGCCGTGACATCGCGCCGATGCTCACGTTGTCCCCGACGCCGACCTGGCCGCCGAGGATGGCGCCGTCGCCGATGGTGGCCGAGCCGCCGATCCCGCTCCCGCCGCAGACCAGGCACGCCCGCCCCATCTGCACGCCGTGCCCGATCTGGACGAGGTTGTCGATCTTGCACGCCGCGCCGATGACGGTCGCCCCGAACTTGGCCCGATCGATGCAGCTGTTCGCGCCGATCTCGACGGCGTCGCCGACCTCGACGGTCCCGATGTGCGGGATCTTGATGACACCGCGCCCGTCCGGCGCGGGGATGAACCCGAACCCGTCCGCGCCGATCACGACGCCGGGGTGGATCAGGCAGCCGTCGCCGATGACGCAGCGGTCCTGGATGACCACGTGAGCGTGGATGACCGTGGCGCGCCCGATACGCACGTCGCGCGCGATGGTCACGTGGGTGGTGAGCACGGCGCCGTCGCCGATGGTCGTCCCCGGACCGATCACGCAGAGCGGCCCGACGGCGACGCCCGCGCCGAGCTTCGCGGTGGGGTCCACGACGGCCGTGGGGTGGACGCCGGGCGGCGGGCGGTGCTCCGCCGGGGCGAACGCCGAGAGCACCTTGATGAGCGCGGGGTCGGCCTGCGGGACGACGAGCAGTGCCTTCGTCGCGGGGTCGTGCCCGGCGACTTCGACGCCGCGTGTGACGAGCGCCGCCGAGGCCCGGCACGCCGACCAGCGCTCGGCAAAGGTGCGTGAGCGTATGAACGTCATCATGCCCGGGCCCGCGCGCTCGACGATCTCGATCGCGGTGATGGTCAGGTCGGGCCGCCCGATCAGTTCGGCGCCGACGAGCTGAGCCAGCGACCCCGTGGTGTGCGCCCGCATCGATCCGCCCTCGCCGGTGGTGTTACCGCTTCGCCGCGTAGTCGTTGTTCATGGCCAGGACGACCTCGGCCGTGAGGTCGGTCTGCTCACCGCGATAGATCACCTTGCACATGGCGATCCGGGCCCTGATCTGGTCGTCGGGCCCGTCCGGGAACTCCGTGGTGTGGTCGTCGAGCAGCACGATGTCGTACTTGTCGCGCTCGGCGATCTTGCTCACGGCGGCGACCACCCGGGCGTACAGGCCCGCGCGGATGTCGCCCCCTTCGATAGCCAGGAGCGTGTCGTAGAGCTCGCGGTCGGCCTTGTTCGATTCGCGCTGCTTGAAGTACGCCAGCCGCTTGGTGCGGAACGTCGGGTCCTCCGGTTTCGTGCCCTCCGCGTCGGCTTTCAGGGCGTCTTCCTTGGTCAGGCCCTGCTTGAGGAGTTCGACAATCTGATCCCTCCGAGCGCGGTACTGCACGTGCAGGTCCTGGCTCTCCTTCAGAGCGTCGATGACCTTGTTCACGTTGACGACGGCGACGGAGGTCGGGGCGGCCTGCTGCGCGGGGCGCATGGCCGCGATAAGCGACGCGGCCGAAAGGCACAGCGCCGCGCCCAGGATGACGAACTGCCAACGACTCTCGCCCGTCGTCCTGATCATGTGCAGACCCCTTTGTTGGGTGCGTCCGCGGCCGATGCCGCGTGCCGCGAGAACCCCGCGTTGGTTCCATGATAGTGCGCGGGCGTGGGCGAATCGGGAAGGGCGGCGTTCGGGCGCCGGTACGCGATCATCGCAGGTTGCCCATCAAGTAGGCCGTCAGGACTGCCAGGATCAGCAGCACGACGATCACGGTGGGCCAGACCCTCCTGCGGCGGTCCGACCAGGCCGTTACGGCGGCTCCGCACTTGAAGCAGAGCTCCGCCTCGTCGTAGAGGTCCGCGCCGCACTCGGGGCACTTGACGGTGACGCCCCCGAACTTCTCGATGTCTGCTTCCTGCGGCCCATCGTCCGCCGGGGAGCGCGGACCGGACCGCGTGTAGCTCTCGACTTCACCCTTCGCGGCCTCCGCGCGGCGGGTGATCGCCCGGTCGGGCTGATCGTCAAGCGGGCGGGACGCCATGGCCGATCGTATGACGGGCTGGCCGGCCGTGCCGGGCACGATCGCGACACTCCGCGGTTGTGCCGCGGCTTGCATCCGCGGCGACCGGTGGTATGGTGGAACAGGACAGACGCAGGCCATCGCGTTCCCGCCGCCGGCGGGCCCCGCCTTGCGATGGCCTGGAAAGGCGTGCCGCGCCGCGGCGCGCCGGACAAGGTTCGGAAACAATGGGTTCCCGGGCTCCTGGAAAGGAGTTCTCCGTGACGTGCATCCGCCGCGCTGTTTGCATCGTGCCGTCGTTGATGGTGCTCGCTGCGATGGTCGCGCCGGCACACGCACAGGTCCAGGGCGTCGCCGGGCCATCGAGCATCGAGCACGGCCAGTTCGCCCAGGCCGTCACGTCCATCCCCGACGTCAACGGCGACGGCGTGACTGATGTCGCGGTCTCCGCCAACGATCATCCGCACGGCGTCGTGATCCTGCCGTTTCCGGAGCACGGGCGGGTGTTCATCTATTCCGGGGCAACCGGGGCGTACCTGCGATCAATCATCACGGCCGCGGCGAACACCGGGTTCGGCGGGGCGATCGCGGGGTTGCAGGACGTGAACGGCGACGGGCGCGGCGACGTGGCGATCAGCGCGCCGTACATCCCCGGTCCGGGCACGAGCCACGGACGCGTGTTTGTCTACTCCGGCGCAACGGGTATGTGGCTCCGGACGCTGGTCCCGCCGACCTCCGCGGGCGGCACGCGGTTCGGGTCGAGCGTCGCGGCGGTCGGTGACGTGAACGGAGACGGGCGCGGCGACGTGCTCGTGGGGGCGCCGCTGCCGGGAGAGCTGACGATTCCTGAGAACTCGGGGCGCGCGGTGCTGTACTCGGGCGCGACCGGCGCGATCATCCGCGTCATCGCCACGCCCGTCGGCATCGGCGATCATGCCTTCGGCGCTGCGCTCGCGGGGATGCCCGACGTGAACGCAGACGGGCGACCGGACTACGCGGTCGCGGGGGTCGAGAGTGTCACGGTGTTTTCGGGCGCGACGGGGCAGGTCCTGTATCGCGTCAACGGCTTCTTCAACACTTTCGGATTCGGGCAGGGGCTCGCGTCGGTGCCGGACACGGACGGCGATGCCGTCGCGGACCTCGTGGTCGGCGCGCCGCTGAGCGATGTGGACGTGTGCCCGGTGTGCCCGGCGTTCGCGCCGCAGTCCGGGCGGGCGTTTCTGTATTCGGGTCGGACCGGGTCGCTGCTGTTCTCACGAAAAGGGCCGGCGATCGGCTCGAACCGCTTCGGCTGGTCGGTGGCGGGTATCCCGGACATCAACGGCGACGGGCGCGGCGAGTTCGCGGTCGCGGCCCCGCTCAACGCGGAGCTGGGCGCGGGCCAGGGGTACGGGCCCGGCGCGGTGTACGTCTACAGCGGCGCCAACGGGGCGATTCTCAAGGTCGTGCAGTCGCCGAACGGTGAACCCGGCGGGCGCTTCGGCGTGTCGATCGTCGGGCTGCCCGACACGAACGGCAACGGGCGCGGCGACCTCTTCATCGGCGCGCCGTACGAGGACCCCGGCGGCCCGATCTGGGACGACCTGGGCCGGGCGTACTTCGTGCGGTACTGATCGCGCGGCGGAGGCTTGGCGCGAGGGAAGCTCGGCCGCCTCAGGCGACGTTCGCCGGGGGCGGCACCTCGTCGCTGATCTTCTGCTTCCGCACGTCGCGGGACGCGTCCTCGCAGGTGAACAGCCACTGGTCGTCGTTCACGCGCGCGTGCAGGTGGACCGGGCGGCCCCACAGGGTCCGCAACGCCTGGAGCACCGGCATCGCCCGCGCGACCTCGACCTCCAGACCCGTCCACTGGTGCCCCAGATACAGCTCGCCGCGGTTGAGGTAGTTCCCGTCCGCGACGTGGATGAACGGCTCGCCGCGGTTGGTCAGGTGGTGGAGCAGCGACTGCTTCACGCGCGCGAAGTCGCGGGTGACGATCTTGGTCTCGCCGGTGTGCGGGTCGCGGCGGTGCTGGTACATCTTCATCCGCTCGACGAACTCGGGGGTGAGGAACTCGTCGATGAAGCTCACGTCGTTGTAGATCCTGCGGACCTCGAAGATCTTGTCGCGCCCCTTCATCGAGCCGTCGTCGTAGGCGTCGCGGGCCCCGACGCCCTCGAGCCGCTCCCACTCCGGTCCGTGCTGCCCCTTGTCCCAGCGGCGCTCGATGTCTTTGAAGAGCTCGATGCCGACCTTGTACGGGTTGAACCCGCCGGGGTCCATGTGAACGACGCCCGAGTGCTGGTCGGCGTAGTGGACGATCTCGCTGGCATCCAGGAAGTGGCGGGTCATCAGCTTGCTGTGCCAGTACGTCGCCCACCCCTCGTTCATCACCTTCGTCATGGCCTGCGGGGCGAAGTAGTACGCCTCGTCGCGGATCAGCCCGAGGATGTCCTGCTGCCACTCCTCCAGCGGCGCGTGGCGCAGCAGGAAGAGCGGCACGTCGCGGACGATCGACGCCGGGAACTTGCCCTTGTCGGCCTTCTTGCGGGCCTCGAACTCGGTCCGCTGGCGGTCGAGCTCCGACCGCGGGTTGATGAACGGGTCCATATAGCTCTTGGCCGGGAGGAGCTGCGGCTCGAAGCCGCCGCGCGACGCCGGGCCCGTGTCGGGAGCCTCCTCGCCGGGGCGCGGCCCGCGGTCGCGCGGTTCCTCGCGGCGCACGAACATCGAGTGCGGGTCGATCAGGTGCTCGATGGAGAGGCACAGGTCGATGAACCGCTCGACCACCTCCTGCCCGTGCCGCTCGACGTGCCGGCGCACCCGCGTCGAGTGGTTCGCCATCTCGTCCATCATCTTGCGGTTCGTGCGGCTGAACCACTGATTGCACTTGAAGAAGTCCGAGTGCCCGTAGACGTGGGCCATGACGAGCTTCTGGTCGGTGACGCTGTTGGACTCCTGGAGGTAGGCGTAGCACGGGTCGTTGTTGATGACCATCTCGTAGATGCGGCCCAGGCCGTAGGCGTCGCGCTTCGAGAGCTTCTCGTACTCCATCCCCCAGCGCCAGTGCGGGTAGCGCACGGGGAAGCCCTGGTACGCCGCGATCTGGTTCATCACCTCGAAGGGCAGGACCTCGTAGATGACCTCGAAGAAATCCAGGCCGTAGGAGGCCGCGCGGGCCTTGATGGCCTGCATGTGCTCGAGCAGTTCCGGCGAGAGGTCGGTTGAGGTCGTGACGGGCATGGCGAGTCCTTCACCGTGCGCGGAGGGAGGGGGCGCGTCGTGCATCCATCATCGGCGTTATCCGGACGCTACTTGTCTGTACGTCGCGCCACGGCCCGCGGATCGGGCGACTCCCGTCCGACCGCGCTCTACCTGATAAAGAACGCAAGGCAGACGATCACGCACACCGCCGTGAGGACCCAGCACGCGAGGGCCTGGCTGACTCGCACCGCGAGCGGCAATCCGCGGACGCGCGGGCGCAACCACAGCCAGAGGAAGAGCGCGACACCCTGAACGATCAGGCCGACGAGGCCGACGACCAGCTCCCGTCGTCCGGGCCCGCCCCGAGAACGAAACCACAGAACGCCGATCCACACGACGAGCACACCGAAGAACCCCGCTCCGCACGCCAGCCCGATCAACCCGGTCAGGAACGACGCGAGCTTCGGCTCGACGAGCCCGACCTGGAGTCTGAGTTCCTCGTTGCACTCCGGGCATCGATCGCCCGTGAGCCCGTGCAGGTTGTAACCACAGCCGGGGCAGGGCGCGTCGCGCGAGCCGAGGAACTCGCGGAGTTGATCGGGGTCGTTTGTCGGCGACGGCTCCACGTGGGCAGCATATCGGCGCGGGCCGCCCCGTCGCCGGTGTTATCCGACCTTCGCGCAGACTCGATCTGCACCAGGGGCTGGCCGCGCGGTGTGAAACGTGGTCGAGTAGTGGAGGGACCAGTCCGTTCGCACCGCTCTCACCTGGCGGCAAACTAGGAGTGTGACCGTGGCCGCACGGATGCGCCGCACGTCGTTCGCTCTCGTGGCCGGTGCGCTCGCCGCGTCGACCGCACGCGCCGACGTCAAGGACTACGACTGGACGCTCTACGACAACGGGTTCGGCGGTGGGGCGCTCACACCGTTCACGATGACGATCAACGGGGGCAACGCGGGCTTCGGCGGCTCCACGGAGTATCGAGCCCAGGTCTGCGTTGCGGGGCGCGTCGCGCTCGCGGGCACCTACCAGTCCGTCGACACGGGCGCCTACGACCACGTGTATTACAGCGTCAACGGCGTCAAGACCATCATCGCGACGAACGCGAACCAGGGGCCGTTCACCGCCGAGTTTGCTGTGCGCGCCGGGGACACCTTCGCGCTCGGCGTGACGACCACGGATGGCCAGGGCGGACCCGGCAAGGCGACGATCGGACCCGTCGTGCCGATCGCCGAGCTGGACTTCAGCTCGTTCCTCACGTGGACGCACAGCCAGTCGCCCGCGGGCGTGGGCGGGGCCGCGTTGCTGCCGCCGCAGGTGATGAAGGTGGTGGGGGGAAACAGCGGCGTCGCGGGCTTCTCGCACGTCCACACGCAGACGCAGATGGACATGGTCGTGACGGCGAAGGGCGCGTACTCGTCTGTTGATGAGGAGGACTTCGACCAGGGATACGTCTACACGCAGGCACCGGGAAGCCCGCCGCTGTACGCGTCGTTCATCGACAACGCGACGCAGGGGGCGTTTACGAGGGCGTTCAACGTGACGGGCCGCCAGAAGTTCGGCCTCGGCGTCTTCACGGCCGACGGCGCGTTCGGTCCGGGGGTGCTGACGGTCCATTCGCTCAAGGCTCGCGCGACGGCCGGGCACATCCCCAACTTCGGGTGGGTCCTCGACGACACGGCCCAGGGCGGTGGCGGGGTTTTCGGCGAGGAGATGGTCGTCGTCGGCGGCGACGCGGGCGAGCCCGGGTACACCGAGTTCACCGTCGAGTCGCTCTTCGACTTCTGCGTGAAGGCCGAGCTCGACTATTACTCCGAGGACGAGGGGGAGTACGACGCGGCGTACTTCATCGTCAACGGCACGACGGGCCTGGTCGCGACCAACGCCACGCAGGGCGTCAAGCAGGTGGAGTTCTCGCTCCAGAAGGGTGATGTCTTCGGCTTCGGCGTCGCGACGGCGGACGGCCAGGCCGGACCGGGCGAGCTGATCGTCACGCGGTTCCGCGCGTTCCCGGAGCAGCCGTGCTACCCGGACTGCACCGGCGACGGGGTGCGGACAGTGGCCGACTTCGGGTGCTTCCAGACGCGGTTCACGCTCGGGGTGGCCTACGGCGACTGCAACGCGGACGGGCAGTTCACGGTGTCGGACTTCGGGTGCTTCCAGTCGAAGTTCGTGATCGGGTGCCCGTAGCCGCGAGGACGCTGCACGCGCTCAGCGAATGATCGAGGCGATCCCGACGACGTGGGCGATAGTCAGCAGATAGCACCACGCCGCGATCGCGACCTGCGCGTGAAACGACGCGAAGCTCCATCGTTCCCACGCGTTGATCCAGACGAAGTAACTGAACGCGAGCACGCAGAGGTGGATGCCCCAGATCGTCACCGAGTCCCGCCCCACCCGCAAGAGTTCGTCGGTGAACCAGCTCCCCCAGCCCCACCCCAGCACGAGAAACGCCCCGACCGCCGCGAGGAGCAGGTTCAGGACGCCCGAAACGGTGACCCCGAGCTGATCCACGAAGTGGACTGCGGGGCTCAGCGGGGCCGTCGCGTCGGGCAGGTCGCGGAGGGTGATTTCGCGTCCGCATTCCGGGCACGCGGCCGTTCGGTTGCCCCGGAGGTTGAATGCGCAGGCGGGGCACCGAAAGTCGCACGATCTCAGCTCTCGACGGAGTCGGGCGGTCGGCGTGTTCAGCGAGTACGGCTTCACGAGGCCGCTCCCGACGGTCGGCGCTGTGCTACTCGACCTTGTTCTCTTTGGCGAGCGCGAGGATGCGGCTCTTGCCCGCGTCGTCCATCTTGTCGTACTTCGAGATGCAGCTCTCGCAGCAGAACCCGATGTTCGCACCCTTCCAGGTGCGCGTCATCGAGGCGTTCACCTTGGTGTTGTCGAATGGGTCGCCGCCGATCGGGCACATGGAGTTGATGGTGGCGACGGTCGCGTCGGCCTTGGCGCCGGCGCCGGACGTCGCGCATCCGGAGAGAGCCGCGGCGGTGGCGAGCCCGCAGGCGAAGGAAAGGCCCAGGGAGAGTCGGGCGAGGGTCCTGTTTGTCGTGGTCATCGCGTGATCTCCTGTCGGCAATCGGCAACGGGCGTGCATCGAGCCCCCGCGCGTCACCGGGGCGCGGGCTCCACGACTACAGTAGTCGCCCCATCGTCCGGGGAGAGGAGCCGCCGCCCCATGTCCGACAGCTACCGCGCGCTGTGCTCGGACTTCTACGTCAACCAGAAGCTGGCGCTCAAGCTCGACCTGCCGCGCGAGCGACAGACGGTGCTGGACCTGTGCGACCGCGTGCGCCGCCAGTTCCCGTCGATGACGCAGTTCCGGCGGTACCGCGACGAGCTGGCGCTGGAGTCCGACCCCGGCGCGGAGCAGAACCGGTGGATGGCGATCCGCAACCAGAGCATCCGATCGGGGGTAGTGAATCCGGGGTCGCTGGCGGAGGCGTATGCGCCGCACAAACACCTGCTGGAGGTCGCGCCGTACTTCCTGGGCATCTCGCCGCTCGACGTGGACTACCTCGAGCTGCTCTTCGGATTCGACGTCACGACGGAGCGGAACCAGGACGAGGTGGTGTTCGAGGCACTCGTCGCGGGCTCGCCGCTGGCGCGCCTGCTGGACGTGCCCGGGGCAACGCCCACGGACTGCCAGCCGCTCCTGGGCGTCGTCATCCGCGACGCGCAGGGGCCGCAGGGCCGGAATATCGGCGAGGTCGAGGCGGCCTTCGAGGTCAAGACGCGCAACGCCGAGCGCGACGGGCGTCGCGGGGAGCCGACGCCCGAGCCGATCAGCGTGTACCTGACGTTGCGGAAGTACGGCCCCGTGGGCGAGATCAAGGACCTGCCGACGGTCTTCGACGCCCTGGCTCACATCGGTGAGGAGCTGATCGAGTCGCGCGTGGTGCCGAACATGATCGTTCCGATCCGCGACGCGGCCGGTTCGAGCAGCCACTGACGCGCGCTCTCTGGAGAACGTGACCGGCGGGCGGCCGCCGATCGGTGCGGAGCCGACTGAAGCATGGTCCCGATCCTTGCCACGATCGCGCCGTTCGCCCAGGCGGGCGGGGTGCGCGGCGGTCGCGGGTCGCTGACCGAGTTCTACCTGTGGCTGGGCCTGGCGATCGTCGCGATCGTCGTCGCGGGGCTCGCGATCGCGTGGTACCGGTCGCGTGTGCTGCGCGGCGAGGACGCGTCGGTGCAGGCCGGGCTGATGGACGACCTGCGTGCGATGCGGGACCGCGGCGAGCTCTCTGTGGAGGAGTTCGACGCGGCCAAGCGCGCGATCGTGACGCGGTTCTCGGGCGGTGCGCCCGCGGCCCCGGCTGCGGGCACACCTCCCGGGAAGGTGCTCAAGCGGGCGGTGCCCTCTGCGGAAGCCGGTGGGGCGGTGGCGAAGCCGGGGTTCGACCTGACGGGTGCGCCGTTGCCCAGACCGCCCGGGGATCACCCCCGCGGCGCGCGGTAGGGCTCGTGCTGGCGGAACCCCCGAAACGGCGGCACCCTAGAGACGCCCCGCCGAGCGGTCGATACACTTCCGCGATCGCGCTGGGGAGGGTGTGTTTTCGGACCGGCGAGGATTGAATGGCCAAGAACCGGCAAGACGGACCCGACAGCGGCACGCCGACGGGTGAGGCGGGCGGCACGGGATCGGGGGGCGCCACGGGTGGAGGTGGCGCGGGGTTCCGCGGGCGGCGCATCACCACCTGCTCGTTCTGCGGCAAGACCAGCCGCGAAGTGGGCCCGATGGTCGAGGGCCCCAACGAGGTCTTCGTCTGCTCCAACTGCGTTGACCTGTGCCAGAACATTTTCCGCCAGGAGCGAAAGCGGGTCGGCTCGGCCGCGTCGATCCTGACGGACATCCCGCCGCCGCGGCAGATCAAAGAGCACCTCGACCAGTACGTCATCGGGCAGGACCACGCCAAGAAGGCGCTGTCCGTCGCGGTGCACAATCACTACAAGCGGCTGCGGCACGTGAGCGGCGAGGACAGCGGGATCGTCGAGCTCGACAAGTCGAACATCCTGATGATCGGGCCCACCGGCTCGGGCAAGACGCTGCTGGCCAAGACGATGGCCCGGATGCTCAAGGTGCCGTTCGCCATCGGCGACGCGACGACGCTGACCGAGGCCGGCTACGTGGGCGAGGACGTCGAGAACCTGCTGCTGAAACTGCTCCAGGCCGCGGACTACGACCTGGAGTCGGCGCAGCGCGGGATCATCTATATCGACGAGATCGACAAGATCGGCAAGACGTCGAACAACGTGAGCATCACGCGCGACGTCTCGGGCGAGGGTGTGCAGCAGAGCCTGCTCAAGATGCTCGAGGGCACTGTGAGCAACGTCCCCCCGCAGGGCGGGCGCAAGCACCCCGAGCAGCAGTACATCCAGGTGGACACGACGAACATCCTGTTCATCTGCGGCGGCACGTTCGTCGGCGTGGAGGACATCATCCGCCGGCGCACCGGCAAGACCCGCATCGGGTTCACGACCGGCGAGGGCGGCGACTTCCGCGATGAGGAGGCCCGGCGCGCCCACCTGCTCACGCAGGTCACGCCCGAGGACCTGATCGAGTTCGGGATGATCCCGGAGTTCGTGGGGCGGCTGCCGGTGCTGGCGCCGCTCACGCCGCTCTCCATCGACGCGATGGTGTCGATCCTGACCGAGCCGCGCAACGCGCTGGTGCGACAGTACCAGCACCTGTTCGCGCTCGAGGACGCGAAGCTGACCTTCACCGAATCGGCGCTGCGGGCGATCGCCGTCAAGGCGACGACGCGCGACACGGGGGCCCGCGCCCTGCGGTCGGTGATGGAAGAGGTCATGATCGAGCTGATGTACGAGCTGCCCGAGGGCGACCACGCGGGCGAGGAGTACGTCATCGACGAGCAGGCCGTGGCGCGCCCGCGGCGGCTGCTCGACCTCCGCGTGCAGCGCAAGGAATCGGCGTAACCACCCGGAACGCCCGCGGTGATCGCGTGCGATCCCGTCAGTTCAAGGGCCGGCACACCGTCACGAGATGGCCTGCGACGCTCGTGCGCACGAGCAGGTGGACCCGCACGTCGGCGTCGAGCAGGCCCCGCGCGTTCCGCGCGTCGGACGTGAACACGTGCAGCACGGCCGCGCCCGACCCGGCCGCGCCGCCGGCCGCGAGGGCCACCCAGTCGCGGTTCAGGGCGGCCCAGCCGCTCGCGGCGAAGAGTTGCTCCACCGGGTTCGTCGTCGCGCTGTCGGCGAGGAGATGGACCCGTCCGTGCGCGTCGACAGCGATTTCGACCGAGGGCGCGGTGGGGCAGCGCGCCGGCAGTGCCCGCAAGCCTTCGAGGTGGGCGGTCAGGGCGACGGACGACACTGCGGGGCTGCCGCCTGGGGCGGACTCGGGCGCCGCCGTTGGCCCGGGTGCGTCCGGCGGTGTTGCCGCCGGGTGTTCGCCCCGTGCGGGCGCGACGCCATGACCTGCGGCCGGCGTCGGCGGTTCGATGGGCTCTGGCGCGAGCGCTGGTGCGGTCGCCGGCGCGGGGGCCATCGACCGGATCGCGCCCACGATCCCGGGCAAGGCGGCCTCGGTCCCGCCGGCAAGGTCGCCGCGGAAGAGGGTGACGGACCGCCCCGCGCCGATCCGCGGGACGCACGCGTTCAGCGGCAAGGTCACGCCGAGGTGGACCTGGACGGTGCGGGCGAGGCGTGCGGCCGCGTCTCGGGCGGTGTCGGTGCTCGCGCCCATGATCGCCACGCCGAGGCGCGAGGGCGTGTCGCCGTCCGCGTGCTCGCCGAGGAGCTTGAGGGTGCGGTAGGAGGCGACGACGGCGGCCTCGTCGGCGCCGGTGAGCAGGGTGACGGCGTCGAGGCCCGTCAGGTCGGCGAGCCGCGCTTCGGCGAGCTCGTCCACGCGGATGAGCCAGTGCCGGGCCGCGCGAGCGCCCTCGGCGAGCGCCGCGTCGAGCGTTTCACGCGCGGAGGGTGGGGCGATGGCGGGTTCCGCGGCGGCGGTCGGGCCGACGAGTTCCACCGACACCTGCCCCGCGCGGGCCTTGACGAGGCCGACCCACGCGTTGGTCTGCTCGGCCAGGTGTCGCGCGTACTGGGTGACCCACGCCGACGCGAGCACGGGGAGGTGCCCGATGATGAGGCCCTCGATGCGTGCGGGGGCGGGAGCGGTCGGGGGTTCCGAGGGCGACGGGGGCTGGGCGTCAGACGGTAAGACGGTGAGACGGTGAGGCGGTGAGGGCGGCGTGCGTTGCGCGCGCCGGACGGCCGCCACGCCGTCGGGCTCGCCCAGGAAGAGGTCCGCGAGGGCGTCATAGTCCGAGCATCGCGGAGGCGTCAAGTCGCCGTCGCCTGCCGCGTCGAGCGCATCGAATCCGTTGCGGGCGGGTGCGTTGTGGGGGCGACCCGGGACCGGACCGGTGGTCGAGGGCTGGGGGCGACGCGGGTCTCTCTCGTGCGTCATCCATGACTCCTTCGCGCCGGTCCCCGGCTTCATCCTCGGGCCGCGGCCTGTCCGAGCGGGTCCTCGGGCACGGTGAACACGCTGTTGGGCTCGCCGAACGGGTTGGGCTCGCCCTGTTCGTTGAACGGGTCCGCCGACCACCGCCCGTCGATCACCAAGCGATAACAGTACCGGCCCGGCGGCAGGGGCACCGTGAGCTCAAAGACCCCGGCGCTCTCAACGGGGCGGAGGACGTGGGCGGCGGGCGACCATGCGTTGAAGTCGCCGGCGATCGCGGCGGAACGCCCGATGGAGAGCGGTTGGACGAACGTCGCGCGGCGCGGCTGCGTCCGCACGCCCAGGCGGGGCGGCACGATCGCGGACGCGGGCGGATCGGGCGAGGGCGGCGCGGCAATCGCCACGGGTTCGATGGTCGTGGAGGGGGGCGCATCGGGCGTGCGCAGCGAGTCCGGCGCCTCGACGACGACGGGCGCGGCGCCGAGCGGGGGGGCCGCGACGGCCACCGCAGGGCCTCGCTCAAGGTGCGCGATGCGGCGCAGCCGCTCATCGGCCCGGCGGAGTTGCATCACGCGGGCGCGACGGGCCATGTCCTCGGCGCGGGTCAGCGGGGCCGGCGGCGGCGTGGGCGCCGCGGCGAGCACCGGGGTGGACACCGCGGACACGACGGTGACGGCCAGGGGCGGCAGAAGCGCGGTGGGCGATTCGGGCGTCGAGCACTCCGGCGCGACGGCGGTGAACGATGAGACGCCCGGTGGGGGCGGGCAGGGGAACTCGAACCGCGGCGCCGGGGGCCGGGCGTGTTCGGGCTTCGGCTCGGCGAGGGCGGGCATGGCATCGGGCGCGGGGGCGGGCGCACCATCGGACCCCGTGAGCGACATCGCCTTGACCATCCAATCGGCCAGGGCGGAATAATCCGCGGCTCCGGCGGCGTCGGGCGCGTATTCGATGACCGGCTGCCCGAACGACGCCGCTTCCTTGAGGGCGCCGTCGCGGCGGATGACCGCGGGCGACACGCGTGGGCTGAAGCGCCGGCGCAGCTCGTCGAGCAGGTCGCGGGCGAGGGCGCTCGACTCGTCGTGGATCGTCGGGATGATCCAGTAGGAACCGTCTGATCCGAGGCGCTTGGCCAGCGCGCGGATGGTGCTGACCTGCTTGCTCGCCCCCTGCAGGGCGAAGAAGCTGGTCTCGACGGGGATCAGGACCTCGTCGGCGGCGGCCAGCGCGTTGTAGGCCAGCAGGCCGATCGCGGGTGAGCAGTCGACGAGGCAGAGGTCGTACTGGGGTGCGAGGCGCGCGAGGACCCCGGACAGGCGGCGCTCTTTGTCGGGCTTTTCCGCCAGACCGCCGCGGGCCGCTTCGATCCCGGCCAGCTTCATGCGGCTGGGCGCGAGGTCGAGGTTACGGGCGACGCGCCAGAGCAGGCGCGCCGGATCAAACTCCCGGCCCGGGTCCATCAGCATCACGTCGGCGATGTCCTGGTCGATCCGCTGTTCGGGGATCGCGAGCCCGGCGGCGCAGTGGGCCTGCGGGTCGAGGTCCACGAGGAGGGTGCGCAGGCCGCGGCGCGCGAACACACCCGCCAGGTTGATGGCGGACGTGGTCTTCCCGCACCCGCCCTTCTGATTGATGATCGAGATCGTCCGCACGCGGCCGCCTTCAAGGGGGACCATCGGCGGCGCGGCGACGCCCATCGCCGCGGCACGACGGCCCGCCCCAGACGGTTATCGGATGCGGCAGGAACGGCGCTTGAGAGTTCGGGAAATGCTAAGGAGATCTTCGCGCCCAAGGTGAGTCTTGCCGTCTGGTCCGGGAGGTCCGGGGCCCGCGGGCGAACCCGGAGCGACGTTTCAGGCCCGGATCGCGTCCAGGCCGACTTCCACCGCCGATAGTGGCGCGTTCTCGACGACACGAGCCTCTCCCGAGCCGCAGGGCAGGATCAGGCGCATACGCCCGCCGCGCGATTTCTTGTCGTGGGCCATGAGGGCGAGCAGAGTCCGCTGGTCGGGCAGCCCCGCGACGGTGGTGGGCAGCCCCGCGCCGGCGAGGAGCGAACGGATGCGGTCGCCGATTGAGGGCGGGCAGAGGTTCAGCGCTGCGGCGGTGCGGCAGGCGGCGATGAGGCCGAGGGCCACGGCCTCGCCGTGCTTGAGCGGCGCGTGGGCGGGGTTGCCGTCGGGTGTCAGAGCGGGCAGGGTCTCGATCGCGTGCCCGAAGGTGTGGCCGATGTTGAGCAGGGCGCGACCGCCGTCGTCGGCCTCTTCGCGCTCGTCGCCGCCCACGACGGCGGCTTTCACGGTTACGTTGCGCGCCACGAGCTCGATCAGCGAGTCCGCGTCGCGTGCCAGGAACCGGGCGACGTTCCCCTCGGTCCAATCGAGGAGGGCGGCGTCGCCGAACCCGGGCGAGAGCAGCCCGTGCTTCACGCACTCGGCCAGCCCGCAGCGCAGCTCTCGATCGGGGAGCGAGCGGAGCGTGTCCACGTCGGCGACGACGAGGTGGGGCTGGTGGAACGCGCCGACCATGTTTTTCTTGAGGTCCGGCCCGGAAGGACCGCCGAGGTCGAGATTGACGCCGGTCTTGCCACCGACCGATGCGTCGACCATCGCCAGGAGCGACGTGGGGGCATTGATCCACGGCACTCCCCGGCGGTAGGTGGCGGCGGCGAAGCCCGCGAGGTCGCCGGTGATCCCGCCGCCGAGGGCGACGAGCGGTTCGGTTCGTTCGTGGCGGGTGCGAGCGGCGGTGGCGAGGACCGACTCGGCGGCGGCGAGGCTCTTGGCCGACTCGCGTGCCGCGACGCGGGCGATGGATGACGTGAGCCCGGCGGACGCGAGCGACGCGGCGACGGTGTCGATCAGGGCCTGCGGAAGCCCGTCATCGGCGACGATCAGCGCCCGGGCGGGCGGGCGCGGGAGCGCGCGGCGCGCCCCTTCGCCCAGGCGTGCCAGCGTGCCGGAGCCGATCACAACGTCGTACGCCCGGCTCGCGGTTCGGACGTGGACCGTTCGCATCGCGGGTGGAGAAGCCACGCGGCTCACCCCTTGCCGTTCTCGCGTGGAATCGCGGGGCGGCCGCGGCCCGGCGCCACGGTCCCGGGCGGGCGGGCCCAGCCGACGCGCGGCCCGTCGCCCCAGAGCATCTCCAGGTCGTAGAACGAGCGGGCCTCCGGGTCGAACAGGTGGACGACGACGTCCACGCAATCGGCGAGCAACCACGTGGAGCGATCATCCGAGTGGCTGCGGAACGGGGCGTTGCCCGTCGCGCCGCCCATGTCCTCGACGTGCGACAGGACGGCCCGCATCTGCCGCTCGGAGGTGCCCGTGCCGATCACGAGGTAGTCCGTGACCTGGCTGAGCCCGCGCACGTCGATGCAGACCACGTCGGTGCATTTCTCGTCGGCGAGCAGGCGTGCGGCGTCGATCGCGAAGGACCGACCGTCGCGCGGGGGCGGTTCGGCTCGGACGGGGGCGGCGGGAAGGGTCGAACGGCGCGGCTTGGCCTTGGCGGTGTCGGTCATCTGCCGCAAGCCTACCCCCTGATCGGACGCGGAACCAACGCAATCCACGCCGGGACCCGGAGTTCAGTCGTCGGGCGCGGCCCGGGGCTTCGTGGCGGCGAGGATCGTCCAGGCGTCGGTCGGCTCGGTGAGGACGCGCAGGGTGCGGGGCGGCGCGGGCATGTCCGGCGTGTGCGCGGGGTCCGCTTTATCGTCGTCGGGCTCGCCCGGGATGAGGTCGACAAGCTCCTCGGCGGAGCGGATGGGCGGGCCGTCGCCGTCATCGGCGGTGCGCGAGCCGAGCACCAGTGTGCCCTCGGGCGCAACCACGCGCCAGAGCTCAGCGGCGACGGCGGGGGCGTCATCCGCGGCGTCGATCGCGTCCATGGCCGCGACCAGGTCGAACCCGCCGTCGGTCTCGCCGCGCAGGGCGTCGATGTGCCCGACCTCGAAGGCGGTGTTGTCGAGTTCGTAGCGTCGCTGGGCGTAGCGGATGGACTCCTCGTCGCGGTCGAGGGAGACGACGGCGCCGGACGGCCCGACAAGTCGCGCGAGCCGCGTGCCGACGTAGCCCGTGCCGCCGCGGAGGACCAGGACGCGCATCCCCGGGCGCAGCAGGGGTTCGACGCGTGCCCACGCGGCGGTGTCGCGCGGAGCGGTGAGGTCGGCGTACACGCGGGCGCGGGTGGCGCGGATGGTCATGCGCGGGGCGCGGGGGAACTCCGCGTCGTACTCCTTCACACCGCTGCCGCCGCCGCCGCCGCGGGCCAGCGCGCGGTGGAGGGGCTCGGTGGTGCGCTCGACGTACTTCACGCCCGCGACGCGCAGGGTCCGCCGCCAGCCGATCAGGCGCAGCACGCGGGCGACGACCGCGCCGCGCAGCGAGCCGCCCCCGGACCTGGACATCGCGCCGCCGATGCCGGCGGTGCTCCCCGCGACGCCCGCGCTCACGACGCGGCCCCTTCACGGTCGCTCCCCGCCCACAGCACGGGCTCCGGGGGCGCGACGGGCGGGAGCGCGTGCGGGGGGGGGCCGGGCGTGATACGGACCCAGCGCGTCGGGCGGTGCTGCTCGGCGATGGTGAACTCATAGTCTCCGCCCGCGTGGAGGTCGGCGACGAGCTCGGCGCGGTTGCAGTCACGCGAGAGGTGGAGGAAGACGACGTGGCGCGGGGCGAGGGCGGCGACGGCGGTGACGGCCTCGTGGTTGCTCAGGTGCCCGCGTCCGCCCATGATCCGCTGCTTGAGCGCCCACGGGCGGGATGATTCGAGTTGCATCGCGCGGCAGTAGTTGGACTCGATCGCCAGGACGCCGACGCCGCGGAGGTGCTCGACGAGCCTGGGCGTGACGCGGCCGAGGTCCGTGGCGTAGCCGAGCGTGGCGGGGGGCGTGGCGCTGCGGGTGCGCTCTCCGGTGAACGGGAAGTCGAAGCGGAAGGCGGCGACGCCCAGCTCGTCGTGGCTGAGGAGTTCGGGCAGCACGCGGACCGTTCCGGCCCCGGCGCCGACGCTGCCGATCTCAAACGGCCTGTCGAAGCCGACGGTCCACTCGGGGAGGATACCTTGCGCCACGCCCCAGTCGCGGTGGCGTTGGTGTGCGAGGATGGGCACGGAGCGCGGCAGCACGCTCGTCCACGCGATCCGCCAGTGGTCGCTGTCGAGGTGGGTGAGGAGGACGGCGTCGACGTGGTCGAGGGTGAGGCCGCTTTCGCGCAGGAGGCGGAGCGTGCGGCGGGGTGAGAGGCCGGCGTCGATGAGGACGGCGCGGCGTTCGCCGTCGCCCGCGGTGCGGCAGACGACGGAGCAGTTGCCGGCGGAGCCGCTGCCGAGCACGCGGATGGCCGCCGACGTCGTGCCGCCCTCCATGAACGACTCTCCGTGCGCTTCGGCGCGGGACCGGGGTCACATCGGCGCTTCGGCCTCAACCGATGCTTCTTCGGGCGTTCGTCCGCCCACGCGGTGGCCGCCCGCGCGCTCTAGACTCGGGCAGACCTTTTTCGCCTCGGCCACGAACCTGGCCATCTCCATGACGAGGGGGCAGCCGCGCCCGAGGTCTTCAAGGGTGCGGAGCATCTCGGGCCGCGTGAGGCCGGCGCGGAACGCAGCGCGGTAGGCCTCGCGGACCTTCGTCACGTCCTCGCGGCTGAACCCGTTGCGGCGCAGCCCGACGAGGTTAATCCCGACCATGATGTTGCGCCCCGAGGCGATGCAGAACGGGGGGACGTCGGCGGAGATCGCGGTGCCGCCCGAGAGCATGGCGAGCCGGCCGACGCGGTTGAACTGATGGACGAGGGCCCCGCCGGAGAGGATGCAGTTGTCGTCGGCGCGGGCGTGCCCGGCGAGGGCGGAGTTGTTGACCATGATGACGTTGTTGCCGAGCCGCCCGTCGTGCCCGACGTGGGTGTTGCCCATCATGAACGCGCGGTCGCCGATCGTGGTGGGGGTGTGGTCGTTGGTGGCGGCGTGGATGGTGACGTGCTCGCGGAGAATGCCGCCGGCCCCGACCACGACGCCGGCCGTCTTGTCACCGAGCTTGAACTTGACGTCCTGGGCGGGGAAGCCGAGGCAGGCGAAGGGGTAGACGATGGTGTCGGGGCCGATGGTGACGGGCCCGGAGAGATAGACGCTTCCGACGAGTCTAACCCGCGCGCCGAGTTTCACGCGGCCGGAGAGGACGCAGTAGGGGCCGATGTCGACGCCGTCCGCGATCTCGCACTCGGGCGCGACGACGGCGGTGGGGTGGATGGGCATGGGGCGATGGTAGGGGCGGCCGCCCGTCTACGATGACGCCCATGCTCTCCTCCACCATGCGCACCCACACCTGCGGCGAGCCGCGTGAAGGCCACGTCGGCCAGCGCGTCAGCCTCTGCGGGTGGGTCAACGCCTACCGCGACCACGGCACCGGCCTCATCTTCATCGACCTGCGCGACCGCTACGGGCTCACGCAGCTCGTGTTCAACCGCGAGGACGCGCCCCAGGCGCTGCTCGACGCGGCGGACAAGCTGAGGAACGAGGACGTGCTGCACGCGAGCGGCACGGTCCGCATCCGCATCGGCGGGCCGAACCCGAAGCTTGCCACGGGCAAGGTGGAAGTGGTTGTTGCTGAGCTCAAGGTGCTCAACAAGACGGAGAACCCGCCGTTCCTGCCCGACGACATGGGCAACCTGCCCGCGGAGGAGAACCGGCTGCGGCACCGCTACCTCGACCTGCGGCGGCCGAAGATGCAGGCGGCGCTCCAGACGCGGCACAGGGTCTACCAGGGCGCGCGCCGGTACTTCGACGAGAACGGGTTCCTCGAGGTCGAGACGCCGATCCTCTACAAGTCCACCCCCGAAGGGGCCCGCGAGTTCCTCGTGCCCGCCCGCCACATCCCGGGGAGCTGGTACGCGCTCCCGCAGAGCCCGCAACTCTTCAAGCAGATCCTGATGGTCGCCGGGTGCGACCGCTACATGCAGATCTGCCGGTGCTTCCGCGACGAGGACCCCCGCGCCGACCGGCAGTCGGAGTTCAGCCAGATCGACCTTGAAATGTCCTTCGTCGGGCGCGACGACGTGATGGCGATGATGGAGGGTTTTACGCGAAGGCTCTGGAAGGAAGTGCTCGGGTGGGAGGTGCCCACGATCCAGCGGATGCCCTTCCGCGAGTGCATGGAGCGGTTCGGCATCGACCGCCCCGACACGCGCTACGGGCTGGAGATCCGCGACGTCTCGGCGGTCGCCCTCAAGACCGACTTCCGCGTCTTCCGCGATGCGCTGGCGCAGCACGCCGACGCGCGGGCGTTTTTCAGCCGCAAGGGCGTGGTGAAGGCGATCCGCGTGCCGGGTGGGGGTGGCGGCGCGGAGAAGCTGACGCGCAAGATGACCGACGGGTACGGCGAGTGGGTCAAGACCTTCGGCGCGGGCGGCGTGCCGGTGGTGAAGGTCAACGCCCAGGGTGCGCTGGAGACCGGCATCGCCAAGTTCCTCGAGCCCGTGAAGGCGGAGCTGTTCGCGGCGCTGGGCCTGCAGCCGGGCGACACCGTGCTCTTCGCGGCCGACAGCTACGCGGTGGCGACCAAGACGCTCGGGGAGCTGCGCCAGAAAGTCGCGCGCGACGTGGGGCTCGTGCCCGAGTGGGGCAAGGCGTGGAACTTCCTCTGGATGATCGACCCGCCGATGTTCGAGCGCAACAAGGACACGGGGAAGTGGGTGGCGATGCACCACCCGTTCACCGCCCCGCGCGCCGACCACGTCGCGGCGTTCGTGGGCGCCGATCCGGAGGACGATCAGACGATCGAGTCGATCGTGTCCGCGGGGTACGACATCGTGGTGAACGGGTCGGAGATCGGCGGCGGGTCGATCCGCATCCACGACCCGGAGGTGCAGTCGAAGGTCTTCCGGCTGCTGGGGCTCTCGCCCGAGCAGGCGAAGGAGAAGTTCTCGTTCCTGCTCGAGGCGCTGCGCTTCGGCGCGCCGCCGCACGGAGGGATCGCGTTCGGGCTCGACCGGCTGGTGATGCACCTGTGCGGGACGGAGAACATCAGGGACGTGATCGCGTTCCCCAAGACGCAGACGGGCGCGGACCTGATGACCGGTGCGCCCGGGTTCGTGACGCCCGAGCAGCTCGCGGAGGTTCACGCGAAGAGCACGTGGGTTCCGCCCCCCGCCGCGGCGCGGTGAGGGCGGTTCGATTCTCGGTGCGCCGGCGTGCCCGGGCGATCCGGGCCTGCTACGCTCGACGCCGTTCTGGAGGAATCGTCATGTTCAGAGAGTGGTGTACCGTCGCCGCGGTGTTCGTCGCCGCGCCCGTCCTGGCTCAGGATCAACCGGTGGCCGCCCCCCCGGCCCCCGCGGGCGAGGTCCAGCCCGGCGATCCGCCGCCGGCGCCGCCTCCGCCGCGGGAGCGGCCGTGGAGCGAGGGGTGGGGCGGCTCGATCGACCTGGGGATCACGGGGGCCGACGGGAACACGCAGAACTTCAACTTCCGCGGGGCGGTCGGGGCCAACCGCAAGAGCGACTTCAACGACACGAAACTGTCGTTCACGTACTCGTTCAAGACCGACGACGGCACGGACACCGAAAACCGCGCGGTCTTCGACGCCCGCAACGACTGGCTGTTCACCGAGTCGAAATGGCGTGTGTTCGCGCTCGGCGCCCTCGAGTTCGACGAGTTCAAGGATTACGACGCGCGGCTGTCGCTCTTCGGCGGCGTGGGGTACGAGCTCGTCAAGAACGAGCGGACGTTGCTCATCGGGCGCGCCGGCCTGGGCGCCAGCCGGGAGTTCGGCGGGACGGACGATAAGTGGACGCCCGAGGCGCTGCTGGGCGTGGACTTCGAGCGTCAGATCGCGGCGAACCAGAAGTTCTTCTTCACCGCCGACCTGTATCCTTCGCTGGACAACTACCCGGACTACCGGGCGGTGGCGAAGGCGGGGTACGAGATCATGCTCGACGAGGCGAGCAAGATGCTCCTGAAGCTCGGGCTCGAGGACCGGTACGACAGCACCCCGGGCCTGGGGTTCCGGCGCAACGACCTGACGTATTTCATCACGCTCGGCTGGGCGTTCTGACCGGCTCACGGGCCGGCGCGGGCGCGCGGCCGACAAGGAGATGCTCATGGGGATTCTCAAGGAGTTCCGCGATTTCGCCGTGAAGGGCAACGTCGTGGACATGGCGGTCGGGATCATCATCGGAGCGGCGTTCGGCAAGATCGTCGGGTCGATGGTGAACGACGTGATGATGCCGCCGCTGGGCCTGGTGATCGGCGGGCTGGATTTCTCCGACTTCGCGGTGACGCTCAAGGCGGGGGTGCCGGCGGTCATGGAGAACGGGGTCGAAACGGTCAAGGCCGTCCCCGCGGTCACGATGAAGTACGGCGTCTTCCTTAACGAGGTGATCAACTTCACGATCGTGGCGTTCGCGGTGTTCCTGCTCGTGAAGGGGGTGAACACGGCGCGGAAGATGGCGGAGAAGGAGAAGGCCGCCGCGCCGCCGCCGGCCCCGGCCGCGCCGAGCGCCGAGGTCGTGCTGCTCACGCAGATCCGCGACTCGCTGCAGAAGCGGGCGTGAGGCGCGCGACGCGCCGGCTCAGGCCTTCGTGACGGGGATGACGTTGCCGTTGTCGTGGTCGCGCCGGCCCTCGACGCAGTCGAGGATGACGGACGCGACTTCGTCGGGCGTCAGGCACGCCGCCGGCGGCGCTGCGCGCTCGTCGAAGAGAGCGCGGAGCATGGGGGTCTCGACCGCTCCGGGGGCGACGGCGAAGGCGCGGACGCCGATCGCGCGGCCTTCGTTCGCGCACGGACGGGCCATGAGGTTCACGGCGGCCTTGGCAGGGGCGTACGCGAAGAAGCCGGGGAACGGGTCGATCGTCCCCATCGTCGAGACGTTCACGACGCACCCCGACCCCTGCCGCGTGAAGTGCGGCCACGCCGCGGCGATCGCGTTCGCCGGGCCTAGCGCGTTCACGCGGTAGACCTCGTCGAGCACCGCGGCGCTGGTGCGATCGATCGGGAGCAGGGGCGCGAGCCCCGCGTTGTTGATGAGCACGTCGAGCCGGCCGAAGCGGTCCGCCGCCGACGCGACCATCGCCCGCGCGGCCGCGGCGTCGCCCACGTCCGCGGCGATCACCAGCGGCTCGGCCGACGCAGGCAGCTCCGCGGCGACGGCGCGCAGCGGCCCCTCGCGCCGCCCCGCGAGCGCCACGTGATACCCGCGCGCGGCCAGAAGGATCGCCGTCGCGCGCCCGATGCCGGAGCCCGCGCCCGTGACGAGCGCGACCGGCGCTGGCGCTGTGCCGTGCGGCGACATGGCGGCATGGTAGTTCGAAGCGCCCCGGCCCGGCCCGCGGCCGGGCGAGTTCGGCCGCCGCTACCATGCTGGCGTGACGCTCTCGCGCGTGCTGATCTTCGCGGCGCTGGCGGTGGTGCTGGGCGTGCCGTTCGCGCTCCGCCCCGAGACGCCCCGCGAGCGCGACGTGACGCCCGCCGACACGCTCATCGTCGTCACGCCGCACGTCCAGCAGATCCGCGACGAGTTCGCCGCGGGGTTCGACCGCTGGCACCGGCGCGAGTTCGGCCGCCGCGTCAAGATCGACTGGCGCATCCCCGGAGGGACGAGCGAGATCATCCGGGTGCTCCAGGCGCAGTTCACGGCCGCGGTGCGCGGCGGGCAGATCACGTTCGTGGGCGACCCGAAATCGCCCGAGCCGGTCGCTCCGGCGGGCGCGATCGGCTTCGACGTGATGCTGGGGGGCGGGTCGTTCGACCACGGTCGGCTCAAGCAGGGGCTCGCCATGAAGGCGCCGCTGGCGGGGGCGGGCGAGCTGGGCCCGCTGGACGTGCACCTGCCGCTGTCGGTGCCGATGGGCTACCCGAGCGAGCGGCTGCGCGCGTGGTTCGGCGAGGAGAACCGGATCGGCGCGCAGATCCTGTACGACCCGGACCAGTTCTGGCTGGGAACGGCGCTCTCGGGGTTCGGGATCGTGTTCAACAGAGGCGTGCTGGCGCGCCTCGGGCTCGGGGAGCCCGACTCGTTCAAGGACCTGGGCGACCCGCGGTACGCCGGGTGGATCGTGCTCGCCGATCCGCGGCAGTCGGGGTCGATCGCCACGGCGTTCGAGTCCGTGCTGAACGCGCACGGGTGGGACGACGGGTGGTGGATTCTCCGGTCGATGACGGCCAACTGCCGGTCGTATTCCAACTCGTCCACGAAGCCGCCGATCGAGATCGGCATGGGGGAGGCCGCGGCTGGGCTGGCGATCGACTTCTATGGGCGGAACCAGGCGCAGGCGGTGGGGGAGGACCGTGTGGGGTACGTCGACCCGCCGGGCGAGGTGTACATCGACGCGGACCCGGTCTCGATAATCCGCTGCGGCCCGAACCCGGAGCTGGCGCGGCGGTTCGTCGAGTTCTGCCTGACGGAGGAGGGGCAGGCGCTGTGGCAGTTCGCGCCGACGGGGGGCGACCGCGCGGCGGGTGAACTCGGGCCCGAGCGGTCCGCGCTCCGGCGGTTGCCGGTTCGGCGGGTGATGTACGAGACGCACTTTGATCGGTTCATCGACAAGGTCAACCCGTTCGAGCTGGTGGGGACGCACCCGTCGCGGGGGTGGCGGTCCGGGTTGTTGATGATGATGGGGGCGTTCGCGGTGGATTCGGGCGACGAGCAGCGCGCGGCGTGGAACGCCATGAACAGAGCCATGCGAATGCCTACGCACCCGGATGAGGAGCGTGTCCAAGCGATGGTTACGCTGTTCTATTCGTGGCCGGAGGTGACGATGCCGGACGGCACACGGCTCGCGTTCAACGAGGCCAACCTGAAGGCGATCAGCGACGCGTGGCGGAAGGACAAGGGTTTCGCGGCGCGCTCGCGGATCGAGATCACCGCGTTCTTCCGGCGTCAGTACGCGCGCGTCGTCGAGATCGCTCACGAAGAGATGGCGACCCGGATCGAGGGTCCATGAGCCGCGAACACCGCACTGCCGCGGTTCTCGCCATCGGGGACGAGCTCACGCTCGGCCAGACGCTCGACACCAACTCGCGCTGGCTGGCGGACCGGCTCATGGCTCTGGGCGTCGTGACGGTCGAGCATGTGACCGTGCCGGACGACGCGGCGGCGACGGCCCATGCGATCCGGCGGCTGGCGGCGGCGGCGGACCTGGTGGTGAGCACGGGCGGGCTGGGGCCAACGCTGGACGACCTGACGCGCGAAGCACTGGCGATGGCGATGGGCGTTACGCTCGAAGAGGACGCGGTCGCGCTGCAACAGATTCAGAGCTGGTTCGCCCGCTCTTCGCGGGCGATGCCGGAGGTGAACCGGGTGCAGGCGCTGCGCCCCGACGGCGCGGAGAGCCTTGAAAACACCGCGGGCACGGCCCCCGGGCTCGCGGGAACGGTGGGCGAGGCGAGTGTGTTCTGCCTGCCCGGCCCGCCGCGCGAGATGCGCGAGATGTTCGAGCGGTCGGTGGTGGCGCGGCTGCGGCCGCCGGGAGCCGCGGTGCGCACAAGGTTCCTGCGCTGCTTCGGGCTGGGGGAGTCGGAGATGGCTACTCGCCTGGGGGAGCTGATGGATCGCGAGCGCGACCCGCTCGTGGGGACGACGGCGTCCGGCGGCGTGGTGACCTGCCGCATCCGGAGCGCGGCCTGCGGGGGCGTTCCGGGCGTGGGGGGCGATGCGGTAGCGGAGACCGAGCGTCTCATTCATGAGCATCTGGATCCGTACGTCTTCGGCACGGACGGCGAAACGCTGGCGGCGGTCGTGCTGGGCCTGCTGCGCGCTCGCGGCGAAACGCTCGCGACCGTCGAGTCGTGCACCGGGGGGCTGCTCGGGCAGATGATCACGGAGGTGCCGGGTTCGTCCGACGTCTTCGTCGGCGGGTGGATCACCTACACGAACGAGATGAAGGAGCGCGAGGTCGGGGTGCGGGCGTCACTCTTCGCGCCGGGCGGGCCGGGCGCGGTGAGCCGCGAGTGCGTTGAAGCCATGGCCCGCGGCGGGCTGGAGCGGTCGGGCGCGGGGCATTGCCTGGCGATCACCGGTGTGGCGGGGCCCGTCGGGGGGTCGGCCGACAAGCCCGTGGGCACGGTCTGGATCGGGCGCGCGGCGCCGGAGGGCGCCGAGTCGCGGCGATTTCTGTTCACGGGCGATCGCGCGGGCATCCGCGATTGGTCCGCCAAGTCGGCGCTGGCGATGCTGCGATTCGCGCTGATCGGTTCAGTTCGAACCCGGCTGCTGAGGCAGGTGGAGCTGTGACCGGCGCTCTCCCAACACAGCGTGCCGCCACGGGTGAGCGGAATGCCCACCAAGTATGCGTCCGCTGTTCGGACTACGACGCGGCACGGCTGTCGAGCGGTCTGGACGACAACGGCATCCCGTGCACAGTCGTTTGGGGCAAACGGCTTGCGCGCGGTGCATCCACGCCCACGATTCTTGTTCTTCGCACCGAAGACCTGCCCCGGGTGCACGAAGTCGCCGCCGCATTGGCCGTCGCGGTCGACTTCAGGGATGGAGACCTCGATCCCGGTCCGCCCACCGACGAGACTCGCGAGTTTGTCGATCGGCCGCGTCGGCCCGGTTGGTACGGCAAGGTCCCGGCTTTCTGGGTTGTCAACGGCCTCGCGGCGATCGCGATCATCGGATTGTTCGTGCGTGCACCGCAGTTTACAACGGGTATTGCCGCCGTGTTCGTGCTCGCGCTGATCGGCCTCGCGATTGTGGCGCGGCGTCGTTGAGGCGAAGCGGCGTCCACGGTACGAACGCTCTACGTGGCCCCTCCCGCGAAGACCACACGCGAGCGTTTGCGTCGCGGATCCGGCTCGGGCACGGCCGAGAGCAGCGAGCGGGTGTAGTCGTGCCGCGGATCGCCCAGCACGCGCTCGCGCGGGCCCATCTCGACGATCTTGCCCTGGTACATCACCGCGATGTTGCGGCAGACGTGCTGGATCACGGCCATGTCGTGCGAGATAAACAGGTACGAGAGGCCGAACTCGGCCTGAAGGTCCGTGAGCAGGTTGATGATCTGGGCCTGGATGGAGACGTCGAGCGCGCTCGTCGGCTCGTCGCAGACAATGAACCGCGGCTCCAGGGCCAGGGCCCGCGCGATGCCGATCCGCTGGCGCTGCCCGCCGCTGAACTCGTGGGGGTAGCGGTCCGCGGCCGCGCGGGGCATCCCGCAGCGTTCGAGGAGGGTCTCGACGCGCTCGCGAAGCTCGTCGCGGTCCTCGACGAGTCCGTGCACCGTGAGCGGCTCGCCGACGATCGACGCGACCCGCATGCGCGGGTTGAGCGAGCCGGCGGGGTCCTGGAAGATGATCTGCATCTGGCGGCGGAGGCCCTTGAGCGCGGAGCCGCGTGCGTTGAAGACGAGGGTGTCGTCGAAGATCACAGCGCCCGAGGTGGCGGGGATCAGCCGGAGGATCGAGCGGCCGACGGTGGTCTTGCCGCACCCTGATTCGCCCACGAGCCCGAGCGTCTCGCCCTTCGCGATGTCGAACGAGACGCCGTCCACGGCCCTGACCCATCCGACGGTTCGTTGCAGGACGCCGGAGCGGATGGGGAAGTGGGTGTGCAGATCGAGGACCGATAGCAGCGGGCGGGCATCGTCACCAGTTGGGGTTTGAGGCGACGCGGCGGCCGGGTCGTTTGTGGGCTGGGCCTCGGGCATGAGCGGGCCATGGTAGCTCGGATCGGTGGGCGCCCTGCTTTGTGCGGTATCGTGGGGCGGTTTCGTCGTTTGACCATCCCGCGCGGTCGCGTATCGTTCCCCCCGTCGGGCAGGTAGCTCAGTTGGTAGAGCACCGCACTGAAAATGCGGGGGTCGCTGGTTCAAGTCCAGTCCTGCCCACTTGATCGCATGTACCCGCGTTGCAGGGCCCGTCAACGCCCACCATGCAGGGTGTTGACGGGTGTGGACGTGCATCGACCGTGCCACCAGTGGTGCCACCAGAGCCCCCCGGTTCCGTCCGCGCGTTCGCGGCGGGTCCGATGTCGCCCGCGATCGCCCGAGCCCAATCGGAGTCCACGGTGCCCAGGTAGTGCTCGCGGGCGCAGTCCGCCGAGTGTCCGCACCACGCGGCGACGACGTGCGCCGGGAACCGTTGGGCGAGTTCGGTCGCGCGTGACGCGCGGAGGTTGTGCCAGAGGCGGGGCCACGCTTGGACGCCCGCCCGCCTCACGATTCGGTGTAGCTGGGGGTTGAGGTTGGCCCCTTCGCGGTATCGCGTCACGACGAACGTAGAGCCCTCTGGCGCGGCATCGAACACGCGCTGGAGGTGTTCACGGACTTCGGGGAACAGGGGGATGAGCCGGTCGGCGTGCCCCTCGTGCCCCTCGGTCTTGCGGGAACGGACGCGGAGTCGGTTGTGTTCCCAATCCACGTCCTGCCACGTCAGGGCCAGGGCTTCGCTCGGGACGCGAAGTGCGCCCCAGCGCGAGAGGGTGATGAGCAGCCGCCACTCGGCATCCGGCGCGGCGTCGATGATGCGGCGCACGGTGTCGGCGGGGACGAACACCCGGCGGGCGGGGTTGGTTTGCGGCCCGGCCTTGAGGTCGGCGAAGGGATTGGAGTCGGTCATCCCGCGCCGGATCGCCCAGCGGAACATTTGCCGGGCGTAGAGCACGGTGCGGCTGATGGTGGCGGGGGAGTAGCCATCCGCCTTGAGCTTCGCCCTCCACCCGTCGGCCCCGGCGGGCGTGATTGAGGAGAGGGCGCGGTCGGCCCCGAAGTAGTCGAGCAGGGTCCGGCGGGCTTGCTCCACCCGGACACGGGTTGCAGGCTTCACGTCCATCGACGCGAACAGGGCCGTGAGCATCGGGCCGAGCGTGGACGGTCCGGCGTCGGGTCGCGGATCGGCGAGCCCGAGTCCGACCATGCGGGCGTGCGCCTTGGAGGGCAGGGCCGTGAGCCAGGCGAGCAGTTCGGGCTCGGGCGGGACGTTGAGCTTGCGGGCGTGGGCGACCGATTCGACGCGCGACCGGAACAGTTCAGCTTGGCGGGCCGTCACAAGTCCGGGTCGGACGGTGCGGCGTTGACCATCGACGTAGATCGAAAACCGCCAGCCCTTCGCGTCACGGTTGAGCTTCGCCATGAGTCACCGTCCCTTCCGTTTCGGTTCCAGCTTCACCCGGAGCCCCAGCGCCGCCGCGATCCGCTCGGCGTTATGGACGCTCAACCCGTGCCCGGCGTTCAGGAATCGGGAGACTTGGGAGCGCGCGACGCCTGCCTCATCCGCGATCCTGCCGGGGGCGCGGGGGTCCGCCTTGATCGCTCGGCGCAGTTCGTTCAGCAGGTCCACGCCCATAGTCTACCTCGTTGTTGTGAAAAAGCAATCGCAGCCGACCGATCATCCGTGAGCTTCGGGGTCCATCTGCCACGCCCGACGGCGCGCCTGTGCCGACTCGGGGGACTCCGACCCGGGCGTGGGGGTTTCGGTTCCAGATTCGGCGGTTCGGGGGCGGATGCTGGAACCTCGGCGCTTTGACCCCCCAAGCGGGGATTCGGGGTCCAGCGCTGCCGTGTTCAGGACAATCTCCCGGCTCGGAGCCCCGCCGGTGGGACCAGGGGCGGACCACTCCCAACGTGCTATCCCGGCATCGACGAGCCCTTGCAGGGCCGTATCGAGCGCGGCGCGGTTCGCTGGTCCCCGGTAGGACTTCGGCCCCGACTTACTCAACACCGTCGCAGTTGTCCGTCCGCCGCGAGAACGAATCGACGCGATGAGCCCGCGCTGCGCACGATCGGCCTCGGGCTCATTCATCGTCGCGTAGACGCGCTCCGCTTGCTCCGCGAACCAGTCCGCAACCTGCATCGCGCGGCGCACGACGCCCACGCCGATCGGCCCCGGCTCGGACCCGCCGAGTTCCGCCCAATCCGCCAGATGCAGCACTAGCGCGATCCGGTAAACGTAACCCCTCATCTTGGCGAGCGCCGCGCGCACCGCCGGATCAGACTCATCGCGCATGCGATCACGGAGCCGGTCGATCCACCCGCCCGCCTCCCTCTGCGCATCGAGCCGGAGTCCGAGATACACCGGATCGACCCTGCCGTCGGGGGTTCGCCTCAACAGCAGCAAGCGCCGAAACGCCGCGGCGTATTCCGCGCTCACGTCTTGTTCGTCGGGTCGCTCGGGGATGAACCCCGCCGGGTTGTCCGGCGGGGCGGCCCACAGAAACCGGCTCGCCAGTCCGTCCGCGATGTATTGCTCGCCCAGGACGCGCGAGAGTGTTTGGGGTTGGATGCCGCCGCAGATTGAGACCAACGGGGCATCGACGTTGATGTAGGCGCCGCCCTCGCCCTTCCTGTTTTCGCTGTAGGGCTCGCGCGACCAACAGGACTTGTAGAGCCCGGCCCCGGACTCCGACCCGTTCCGCCCTTTGGCGTACTGACCGAACGCGAACATCGCCGCCAGTTCGTCATGCTGAACCAGCACGCCACGCGGGTTCACAGCCAGGACGTGCGCGAGCGCCTCGGGCGTCGTGTTCCCGACCTTCCATTGAGGGCGCGGGGGCTTCTCCGGCCTGGCCGGAAGTGCCCCGACTTCCTCCCCGTCTTTGGCGGCCCGCTTCGCGCGATCGAGTTCGGCCTTGTAGTCGAACACTGCGCGCTCGTGCTCGTTCAGTGCCGCCGCGTATGCGCTGTCAAGCTCGCGCTGAGCATCGTGGATCGGCTGGAGCGCGGCCCGTTGAGTCGGAGACTTCATCGACCCCGGCAACGCAACCACGCCCGTCCATATCGCGCAGGGTTCGACCCATCCTCTTCGCGCGACGACGCTCACCGCGTTCCCGGCCGCGCCCGCGAACATGCTCAGCGCGGGCAGGATCAGGAACACGGGATCGCAGTCCATCCGCTCGGCGGTCGGCACGATGAACCGCCGCAGCACAGGGGACAGAACATCCACGGGAAACGGTCGATATGGCGCGACCGCCGGGGTTGGAGGTTCGTCGCGGACAGCGTCGGCCTTGCCAGCGGCCTCCATGAAGTCCTCGGCGAACGCGCCGCCGACGATCCACGCGCGGGCGTCCTTGTGCGGCGCGGGCGGTCCGAACACGCGGACCGACGCGGCCACTCCCCTCAAGGCTTCCGCCAGCTTCGAGGCCCCGAGTTCGCCCGCCTTGTCGTTGTCGCGGCAGATTGCAACGTGGCGGCCCTTGACGATCGCGGCCAGGTGGTCCGCGCCGTGGCCGGCCATTGGCGTACCGATCGCGTCCACGCCGACGGACAACAGGGCGACGGTGTCACTGACGCCTTCCGCGACGATCAGCGGCACGTCGGGGTCGAGCCCGGGGTGCTGGTCCCGCGGCCAGAGCATCGTGAGTCCGCGTGGACCGTCGTTGCGGTGTCGCCCGTCGTCGAACCGCGTGTGATGCCCGATGACGCGGCCCGCGCAGTCGCGCTCGGGTGTGCGCCATCCGTCGCGGACGCGCTCGCCGCCGAGCGCGCGCCACGTTGCCTCGGACGTGCCGGGCGGGCCGTTGGGATGATCGCTCATCGCTCGTTCCCCTCGCGCCAGAGGTGCCGGGCGACTTCGACGACCGCGCGCTCCCGGACATCGTGAACGTCAGCGGGGTCGATCGGCGAATGAAACGGGCACAGCGCGACGAGCAGCACCGCGCCGAGCGAGACGACACCGCCGACGATAATCGTCGCATCAGCGCCGCACGAGCAACCGGTGAGTTCGTGTTGGACGAGAGGCGGCGGGGGACGGTACGCGGGTGTATCGTTCATCGTTGTTGTCGAGGTCGTCGCCGGAGTTCGTCGTGGTTGTCGTCTCCGTCGCCGACCGTTCTCCATTTACGGGGTGCGGACGCGCTGCTCAGGGCGCGGGGGGTTCGTGAACACGAGCCGACGTTGGGGATCGCGCGGGTCCGGCAGGTCCAGCGCGCGGCGGATCACCTTCACTGGCGGGAGTTTCGTTCGGCGGGGGCGGGGCGCGGGCTTCATGGCGCCACCGCCTGCGCGGAGACGCGCCGCGACTCGGCCCAGCGACGCAGGTCGTCCGGCGTGTACCGGATGGACGACGGGCCGAGTTGGACGTGGGCAAGTTCGCCCCGCTTCCTCGCGCGGTAGATGGTCGATGGGCTCGTCGCGCAGAGCCGTGCGGCCTCGCGCTCATCGACCAACACGGGCGCGAGTGCGGGTGGGGCGAGGGCGTCAGCGGGCACGGGCCACCGCCCGCGCCAGAGCTTCGCGCTGTTGGGCGTCCAGAGTGGCCAGCACTTGAGCTGCGTCAAAGCGCAGCACTTTCTCCCTGATCCGCACGGCCGGGATGACCCCATCGCGGACCCAGTGAAGGACCGTGTTGGGCCGCACCCGGAGCCGGTCCGCAAGTTCGCGGGTCTTCAGCAACGCTTCAGGCTTTGTGGAGGGGCTCATGCCTCCACGGCGCGGATGCAGCGGATTCCAGCGCGGACGGCGTTTCCAGCCCGCCACACGGGCGCGGACGATCCGCAAGAATCCGCGCGGGTCTATCGAGCCGACGCGGGCACAACACTTCGGTTTGGCGGCGGACGGATGCCTGGCTCTTTCTGCTTCGGCGTGTCGGCGTGGTACCGCCGGAGGTACCGCCGGAACGACTCAAAGCTCGGGCACCTCCACCCCTTCGCTTGATAGACGTGCTCACGAACCCAGTTGTGCAGGGCTCTGGATGGAGCCTGACCGTCGGACGGCAACAGCTCGTCGCGCTCGCGGCCCACAACCTCCATCGCGTGCCCCGCACGGAGGATTGCGGGCGGCAATTGCCTAGGCTCCGGCAACGTCGTGCCCGCAGCAGGTACAACTGGGTTGGTCTGTGGCATCAAGTCCGTCGGCCGCGGGCTCGTCCCCGAGAGTTCCACGCGCTTCAAGGCGTTGGCGGCCTCGCCCAGCAGGTCCTTTCGCCCACTATCGGTGCGGAGGTTGCGCACGACGTAGTCGATCCGCCGGGCATTGGCGCCCGTCCAGAGCCGCGGGTCTTCGTCCGCGGGGCACTCGGGAGACCCGATCAGCGAAGGCGGACGTTCCGGCCGATCATCTCCGCACAACAGGCGGTCATGCAGTGCCGCTAGCAGCTGATGATCGCCAATCGGCGAATCAGGAACAGGATCCGGCAGTTCGGGATCAGCCCTGGGCACGGAGTTGCCAGGAACGAGCGGCGGAGTGGCGGGGTAGGCCTTGCCCTTGGGCCAAGGCTTGCGCGGTTGATGGTCGCCGGACTCGAGGCGCGAGTCGAAAGCGCGTTGTACCTCCGGAAGAAGTGCGCGTAACTCCGCGGCCATCCGATCGCGCCATCGGCGCAGGCCGTCAGGTGCCCTAACGAGCGCATCTACATGCCACGCGATCCGCCGGAGTCTCGCGGTCGGGCTCGGTGCCATGACCGCCTCGCTTTCCCCGGGTCGGACCGGGGCGACGACGGAAGCGAGAACCGCCGCCGCGCCCGGTCGTCCGTCGGGGAGCGACCCCGACGATCCCGGTGGGTGATTCTACAACGACGGGGTACGTCCGGGTCGGCCCGGGCGCGGCCGGCACGGGAGGTCGAAGCGCTCGCCGGCGCCACGAGCCGCTTGGCGATGATCGGTCGCCGTAGGGGACGCGCAACCCCTACGCAGGAACGAGAGCGCTACGGGCAGCCGAGCACGAACCTCGTCTGGAAGCAACCGAAGTCCGCGACCGTAAACTGCCCGTCTGCGTTGCAGTCGGCGTACGGGTCGGCCACGACGAACTTCGTCTGGAAGCACCCGAAGTCGCCGACAGTAAGCGACCCGTCGGCGTTGCAGTCGGGATAGCAGGCTGCCGGTGCCGGACCCTCCCACATCACAGCGTAGAAGAACCCCTTCGTGTCCCAAGCGAGGCCGACTACGAAGGTGCTCAACCAGTCACTCCACACGCCGTTAGCTTGAGATTCAACAAGAACGGGCGAGAGGAAGACGTGCAGGTCTGTCCACGAATTCGCGGAGTCGCGCCACAGGCCCGCATGATCGACACCACCCATTGTGGCCCAGCCCACCTGCTGGCCCGCGTTCACGCCCCAAGCCTCTGACTCGGTGGCCCCCGCGGGATGGAGGTTCACCCAGGACGCCGCTGAGCCATGCCACAGGCTGGCGCGCCCGCTGCTCGCCGTACCGACGTACACGCTGCCTACCTGCTCGCCACCCTGTGCAGCGACGGCCCAGGATTCGTTCGCCCCTGCCGGGTGCAGATCCACCCAGGAACTTGCCGACCCGGTCCATAGACTCGCGCGGTTCACACCGTTGATGCGGGCGTAGCCGACTTGTTGCCCGTCGCCCACGCCGTACGCAAGTGATCGCACGGAGCCAATCGGATTGAGGTTGACCCAGGATGCGGCCGTACCGCTCCACATGCCCGCGCGCCAGTCCCCGACGTACGCACTGCCGACCTGCACGCCACCATCTATTCCCCGCGCCCTCGATTCTGTTGCTCCGGTCGGGTGCAGGCTCAACCAGGTGGCCGCGGAGCCGTGCCACAGGCTTGCCTTCGTGACGCCGCCCACATGGGCGTCCCCGACCTGCTGAAAGCCGCTCACATCCCACGCCGTGGACGAACTCGCAGCAGCGGGATGCAGGTTGATCCAGGATGCGGCCGACCCACTCCACATGCCCGCTCGCCAGCCACCCAGATAGGCCGCGCCGACCTGCCGGCCCGCTGACGCGCCAATGGCCCGCGACGTACTTGCGCCGGCAGGGTGCAGGATGGTCACGGTCCACTGGGCGTCGGCGCCCGACGCAAAGGCATTAACGATCGCCACGGACGCGATGACACGGCGGGACTGCACCGAACGGGACTCTCCCCCAAAACTCATAGTCGATCCCTTCGCTCAACTTGCGCGGCTTGGCCCGGATCAGAGCCTACCGCGCCGGCTGCCGCACACCAAGGCACTGTGCCGGTCGGGCCTGCTGTTTTCAGGTTACGATGACGTGGGATGTTGCTTGCTCACGCGGTGCCCGTCCGGAGACCCCGCTCGCGCCGGCGCTACAGCACGGACGACAAGGCGATCGTCTGGTCGCTCCGGGAGCAGGGCCTGAGCTTGCGGGCGATCGAGGAGCAAACGGGGGTACCGCACCCGACGATCTGGCGCATCCTGCACGCCGATCCCGTCCGGAATGAAACGATCGAAACACGCCTACGCGCGAGGCAGTCGGCCGAGTTTGAGGAGATGGGCTCCAAGGCGCGGGAGGCCGCGATCCTCTGGCTCGACGAGTGCATCGCAGTCGGGAAGGGCGGTTTGGGCAAGATCAAGCCGGCGATGCTCGGCAAGCTGGCCGTGCTCCCACGGATCATCCACGCGACCTCCCAGGCGGCCCAGCACGCCACCAAGACGGCCGCCCTGCTGCAAGGTCGCGCGACCGAGCGGGTCGAGTCCACGACCCAGGACCTCAGCCGGGACCCGGACGCCCTGATCGACGCCGCGATCGAGTGCGGGATCGTGGGGCACCTGCCGCCGGCGTTGCGGGTCGAGGCCGAGCGGCGGGTTGCGGAGCGACCGGGGCGACGTGGGACAGGCCAGGCAGCCGCGTAGCCGCGGGTCGCCGGGCGTGGGGGTTGCCGTGCCCGACGGCGGCCTTGTTGCCCGGAGTGAACCGGCCCGCCGATCCGCGTCCGTTCTCAATCGGGGCTAACGGCCCTGCCGTGGTTCCGTTCTCGCCGATCATCGTCGCCATTCGGACCGCGCCGGGTGCCTTGCTGCGATCCCGCCCCCGTCGCGGCGTTCATGCTTGACCCCTGAACTCCGCGTCACAGCCTCACGCTCCACGGTTCCAGGGTCCACGGGTCGGGGGCTACAGCCCAAGCCAGCGGCGGATGCCGCGGGCGAGTTCGGGCGCGAGTGTGCCACCCACGGTGCCACCACGGCGCGAGTCGTCAGGAATCATCGGGGAATCATGGGCTGGTTCAAGTCCAGTCCTGCCCACTTCCGTTGTGAACCCCGCGAGGCCGGCGCCCCGGACCGCGATGGTCCGGCGCTTCGCGGCGTTGAGCCCCCGAGATGGCGGCGTTACGACGCGACCCG
>JBJXFE010000020.1:0-4012 GCA_046153875.1 Phycisphaerales bacterium | reverse complement strand
CCCGACCATGTCGGGCATGATGGAGATGGGCCGCCCGCCCAACACCATCGGCAGCGAGTTCCCCGGCCCCTTCGACAAGATCGACGCGGGCGGCATGTTCACGGTCGTGAAGGTCCGCAAGGACATCGCGACCTACGACGATCCGGGCTGGTATCAGCACCCCGAGGGCACGGTGGCCGGGCCGGTGAAGGGTTGAGATCGTGCCAACGGGCGGCCACCTGTGCCGCACCGAGAAAGGATGACGTCATGTGCTGCGGGCCCGGACACAAACACTCATGGTTGATGCTGCTGGGCTGCCTGGGCTGCCTGGGCCCATTGCTCCTGATCTTCATGCTCCCGCTCGTCGGGGTGCGCGAGGGCTGGGTCATCCCGATCGCCCTCGCGGCCATGCTGGCTTGTCACCTTTTGACCGCCACATTCTCCTGGCGTCGGAGCGGGGCCGACCACGACGGCGCGCCACCGACCGACCCGGGCCGCGCCGAGGGAGGGAACAGCCATGCGCATCATTGACCCCCGTCGGCTGGGTTTCGCGCTGGGCGCGACACTCGCCGCGCTTTACCTCGGCTGCGCCGTCTTGATGGCAGTCCTGCCCCGCGACGTGGCCCTCCAATTCGCCAACTCACTCGTTCACGGCGTCGACTTCGGCCCCATCGTCACGTGGGACAAGCCATTGATACAGACCGTCATGGGCGTGTTCTGCGTCTTCGTTTTCGGATGGCTTGTGGGAGCCACCATCGCCGCGTTCTACAATCTCACCGGGCCGCGCCGACCGCCGGCCGCCCCGCCCGGGCCGTAGCGCGGGGCCGACACAAGACCACCGATGACCAACGATCATGCCACCTCCTCCGACGCCGCCCCGCCCCGCCGCCTCTCACGCATTCGCTCGCTCCGCGTTCAGGTGCTCGTCACTGTCAACGCCGTCGCGATTGTCGGCGTGGCCGCGTGGTTGACGGTGGACTATCGCCGCGAGCTGACCGAGCAGCTCGCCGACACCCGAGCCGCGCTCACCAACGAGGCACGCACGCTGGCACCGCTCCTAGCCCCGCTCCAACTCGCGCGGCCCGAGGCCGTCCAGTCGTCCATCGATGAGGTGTGCGAGTCGATGCAGCACGAGGATTCGCCCGATCACCACATCGTCGTCCGCGTCGCGGGGCCGGACGGGCGCGTGTACGAATCGGCACCGCATTCCCAGCACGGCCATGGCATCGGACACGACCAGCGCGCGGCCGGGGCGAACGGAGGGCCGGGCGAACTGCCAAGCCGTCCGATCGATGCGCCGCTGGTCGGGCGGGCCACTTCCGGCGCGATCACCGTCGAGGTCTCCAAGTCCGCGGCGGTGGTCACTCGCCAAGTCCGCCGTCTCGCATTGGAGCGGCTCGCGTTCGTCTCTGCCGGGGCCCTGGTCGTCGCGCTGATCGCCAATCTCGTCATCATCCGCCTGGTCAACCGCCCGCTCAACCGGCTCGTCGCGTCGGTCCGGAAAATCGCGGCGGGCGAACTGGGGTCGCCGCCCGAGCGGTTCGCCACCGCCGAGTTCGAGTTCCTCTCCGAAGAGATCGGACATATGAGCGCCGCGCTCGCCGCCGACGAGAAGGACCGGCACAAGCAGCTCGCCAAGGCCCGCCGTCTCCAGGAGCACCTGCGGCCCGCCCCCGCGGGGCTTCCCGGCCTGGACCTCGCCGCCGTGTACCTGCCCGCCGACAACGTCGCCGGAGATTACTTCGATGCGCTCCCGCTTTCCGACGGCTCATTCCTGGTCAGCATCGCGGATGTCACCGGGCACGGTGTCCCCGCGGCGATGGGCGCGGCGATGCTCAAGACCCTGCTGCTGGACGCCTGCGAAGAGCGCGCCGACCCCGCGGCCATTCTCTCCCTCGTAAACCGGCGCTTCACGCAGGTCAGCCTCGAAGAAGACTTCGCTTCGATGTTCATCGCCGTGCTCCGGCCCGGCGCCGACGAACTGGAATACGCCAGCGCCGGGCACGACCCCGGATACATCCTCCGCGCCGCGGCGGGTGATGGCCCCGGTGTGGTCCCGCTCCCGCCGACGGGCATGCTGCTCGGAATCGGGCAGGCCCAGGAGCATTGGCACTGGGAGAACCGGCGACTGGCGCTGCACCCCGGCGACCGGCTGCTGCTGGTGAGCGACGGCGTGACCGAGGCGTTCGACGCCGCGAACAATCAGTTCGGCCGCGCGCGGCTCGAAGCGGTTCTGGCGACCGCCCCGCCGGGCGTCGGGCCGCTGCTCTCCGCACTCCGGGAGGCGCTCGCGGCGCACACGGGCGGTGGCACGCCGACCGACGATGTTACGATCGTCGCGGCCGGGCTTCAATCCGCACACTCCCGCGCCGACAGCACGTCCCACGCCCCATCCGCCGGGCACAAACTTCGGGCCGGAGTCCCGGACAACGCCGCATCCGTGGGCCCGGTGCGCGAAGCGGTCTGACCGCGGGGCTCGCCGCTTACCTACGCCGCTACCGTCGCCGCCGCGACCTCCGACCACGGCCCCTTTTCGCCGCGCGTGTTCACCCAGCGGTTCAAGTCGGGCCAGAAGGCGGCGATGCTGTGCGGGTGCGATTGTGACCGACCGAAGAAACACCCCGGGTCTAGGCCGGGGCGCTGTGGCCCTACCACAGAGCGGCGGGCCTCACTCCTCGTCGAATGTCGGCAAAGCCCCGTCGGTCGCCTCGTCCCATTCGAGGGCGTAGCGCTCGGCGATGTCATCGAGGTCATGCTCCGTCAGATACTCCGCCGTCTTGCGGTCTTGGCAGGCAGCGACCGCTCGCGCCAGGTTCGCCCATTCCTCGATGGTCAGCATTTGGTCCTGCCGCGCGCCGAGCAGGTAGAGAGCGGCCTGCAGCACGGCCTCGAGTTGGGTTTGGGTGGGCGTGGCGGTCACGGATCAGGCCCCCTTCCACGCGACGAATACGCCGCGCTCGTGCTTCTTGAACCGGGCCGCCGTGCCCTTGGCGGCGATCTCGCGGATGATGGCGGCGTAGAGCGTGGCCTCGGGGGTCTTCCCGCCGGGGCTCGTCCACAGCCCCTTGGCTTCCATGTCCGCGATCATCTCCTTGGCCCGCATCGGTACCTCGCTCGCGGCGAGCACCTGCGCCGCCGCGTCGAGGGCGCTGACACGCTTGGGCTTCTTCTCTTTCGCGGGCTTCGGGGCCTTCGGCGTCTTGGGGGCCTTCTGGTCCTTCGCCTTAGCGGGTTCGGCCTCGCTGGCGGTGCCGTCGAGCCGGTCGTTGATCTCGGCGAGCGCCGCCTTGCGGAGTCGTTCCGTCTTGGCGGCTCCCTCCGCGCGGGCAGCGATTTTGGACATCTTCGGGGTGCGGGGAGTGCGGGGCTTGGCGGGCTTCTTCGTCTTCGTACTCATGGTCATCTCCGAACTAGGGGTTGGAACTCCCGCCGCACATTGCGGCGGGGAAGCGTGGCCGTCGCGGTTCCCCGCGATGCCGCGTGGGGTCTGTCAGCAGCCTGCGACGCGCTCCATCTCGTTGAGCACGTCGTGGACCATCGAGTTGGTGGCGGCGGCTTGGCCCCGGCGATCGGTGCCGTAGACCACCTTGGCGACCTCCGTCGCCTTCGCGTAGCGGCCCTCCCGGTTCTCGTCGCGGGCGATGTGCGCGATGCAGATGTCTTGCTTGCCCGCTCGGCGGGTCTGCTGCTCGATGGTCACTTCCGCACCGCGCTCGGTGCGGCGGATGCTGACGTCTTGGTCGATGCCCTCGATCACGATCGTCTTGATGTTCATGGCGTTGCTCCTTTGGGGTGGGTGCGTGGCGTGCGGTCACTCGGCGTCGTTCAGGAACCGCTCCATGTCGTCGCGTTCCATGTTGCTGAGGAACCCGACGGTGTCCATCAGGTCGCTGCGGACCTTGCCGAGGTTGCCGGTGATACCCCAGTTGGTCGGGTCGGCTTTGGCCTGCTCGTCGTGCTTGTCGAGTTCCATTTGCAGCACATCGATCAGGCGGGCGATGTCGTTCCGCCTCGCGGCGTACATCTGGGCGGC
>JBJXFE010000002.1:0-60004 GCA_046153875.1 Phycisphaerales bacterium | reverse complement strand
CCGGAGCCCTGGTGGGCCGGCCGATGCCGCCGCTGTAGGACCCCGAAGACACAGGAGCCCGAGGACGCCGCTCCGACAACGAAGCACCCGTGAGGCAACGCCCGAAACGTTCACAAGCTCTTCGGGGTCACGCTGGGGCTCTCGGTCGTGGTCGTTGTGGCGTTCGCCGCCGCGGGGCTCAATCAGCGCGGCGTCACGTTCCTGTGGTGGGAGTTCCCCTCGGCGGCGCTGAACACGGGGATCATCCCCCGCGCGCTGCTGTACAAGTACGTGCTCGCGGCGATCGCGATCCCGGTCTGGCTGGCCTGGGTCGCGACGATCCTGGGCCTGGTCTCGACCGCGGGGATCATCCCCGATTTCATCGCGGGCGGCGCGGTCGAGCTGTCTCTCTCCAAGCCCATCGGGCGCGTGCGGTTGCTGCTGACCAAGTTCGTCACGGCCCTGCTGTTCATGTTCCTGCAGGTCGGGGCGTTCATATCCGCGGCGTTCGTCGTGATCGGGGTGCGCGGCGACGCGTGGGAACCCCGCCTGTTCCTGGCGATCCCCGTCATGGTGCTCTTCTTCAGCTACCTCTACGCCGTGTGCCTGCTCCTGGGGCTGCTCACGCGATCGGCGATCGCGTCCCTCCTGCTGACGCTGCTCGTCTGGCTGGGCGTCTTCGGGATCAACAGCGCCGAGTCGATCTTCCTCGTGCTCCGCGAACGCAACGCCATGCGGATCGAGTGGCTCGAACCGGCGGTGGAGCGCCTGGAATCGGCGCTCGCCGAAGACACCACCGCGGGGCGCGCCAACCCGCGCCGCGAGGCGGCCCTGGAGAAGCGACGCGAGCAGCTCGCCGAAGGCCGGAAGAACTCCGGACCGATCCGCCGGGCGCACGCCGCGGTGCTGGCGATCAAGACCGCGGCGCCCAAGACGCAGGAGACCGCGGACCTTCTCCAGCGCGTGATCCTGAGCGCGGCGGACCGCGATCGATTCCGCTTCTCCGACCGGAAATCGCCCGGATTCGACTTCGCCGGCGATGACGTGTCGGTGGACGGCCGCGAACTGCAGCGGCGGGTCGAGGAAGGCCAGCTGGGCCGGTCGCTCCTGTGGGTCATCGGGACATCGGTGGGGTTTGAAACCGTCGTCCTGGCGCTGGCCGGGTGGGTGTTCGCGCGTCGGGACTTCTGATCGCGTCATCCCCCGGCGAGCTCGCGTCCCCGGTCGCGAGCCGACGCGATCGCGCGGACGAACGCCCCGATCACCTCCGCCTCGTCCAGCACCGCCACCGCGGCCGCCGTCGTCCCGCCCTTGCTCGTGACGGCCGCGCGGAGCAACTCGGGCGACTGGTCGGTCCCGTCCATCAGCGCCGCGGCCCCCGCGAGCGTCGATCGCACGATCCACTGGGCCGTGTCGCGGTCGAAACCGACCCCGACCGCGGCCTTCGTCATCGCCTCGGCGAGGTAGAACAGGTACGCGGGCCCGGACCCCGCGACCGCCGTGAAGGCGTCCATGAGCGGCTCGGCCACCGGGACGGTCCGCCCGATCGCGGTGAACAGCTCGACGGCGAACCGGTCGTCGCCCTCCTGCGCGCCCGCGCCGAGAGCGACGGCCGTCGTGCTCTTGCCCACGCGCGCCGGCAGGTTGGGCATGAGCCGCACGACCGCGGCCTGGTCGCCGAGCGCCGCCCGGACCTTCGCCGTCGGCACGCCCGCCATCAGGGACACGACGACGCGCCGCGCCGGCCCGAGCCCGGGGCCCAGCGCCGCCGCAACCTCGGCGAACGATTGGGGCTTCACCGCGAGCAGCACCTGTCCGGCCCCGGCGGGCGACTCGGCCTGCACGAGCCACGCCGCGGCCTCGCCCGCGTCCTTGACCGCGCGGACGCCCCACGTCCGGAACAGCTCGCGCTTCGGGCCTTCGGGGTCCGCGACGACGACCGCCGAAGGCGCGATCACGCCCGCGTCGAACCCACCGCGCACGATCGCCTGGGCCATCGTGCCCCCGCCGATCACCGCGATGGGTATGCGCTCGCCGTTCACCCCCCCCAGCATACCGCACCACGGCGCGCCACGGGGCGCCGCGGCCCTACACTTTCGGCCACCATGGCGACGTTCTACCAACTCGAGTTCGAGCGGCCGCTGCGCGAGATCGAGCAACAGATCGAAGCCGCGGAGGCGCGCCTGGCGACGCTGCGTTCAGCCATCGCGCCGGACGCCGCCGCGGCGGCCGAAATCACCGACCTTGACCGGGCGCTTGCCGAGCTGCGCGACCGCCACGGACGGACGCTCGTCGAGGTCTACAGCGACATGACCCCGTGGGACGTGGTGCGTGTGGCCCGGCATCCGGAGCGTCCCCAGGGGCGCGACTACATCAACGCCCTGTGCCGCGACTTCTGCGAGCTGCAGGGCGACCGCCGCTTCGGCGACGACCCGGCGATCGTGACGGGGTTCGGGCGGATCGACTCGATCAAGTGCCTCGTCGTCGCCCACCACAAGGGCAAGTCCACTCAGGAGAAAATCGCCTGCCACTTCGGGTGCGCCCACCCCGAAGGGTACCGCAAGGCCCTCAAGAACATGCAACTCGCCGAGAAGTTCGGGCTGCCGGTCGTGACGCTCGTGGATACGCCGGGCGCCTACCCGGGGCTGGGCGCCGAGCAGCGCGGGCAGGCCGAGGCCATCGCGGTGAACCTGCGCGAGATGAGTCGGCTGCGGACACCGATCGTGAGCGTGGTCATCGGCGAGGGCGGCTCGGGCGGGGCGCTGGGGATCGCCGTCGCCGACCGTGTCGCCATGCTCCAGCACGCGTGGTACTCGGTCATCAGCCCCGAAGGGTGCGCGGCCATCCTGTGGAAGCAGGCGAACGAGCAGACCAACACCGCCGCCGCCCGAGCGCTGAAGCTCACGGCCGGCGACAACCTCGAACTCGGCATCGTGGACGCCGTGATCCCGGAGCCGCTCGGCGGGGCGCACCGTGACCCGGCCGGCATGGCCGAGCTGCTCAAGAGCTGGATCGTCGAGCAGCTTCAGGAGCTGCGTCCGGTCCCGATCGACGATCTGCTCGCTCGACGCTACGAGCGGTTCCGCAAACTGGGGACGTTCGTAGAGGCCGTTGAGCCGGTCGCCGCGGCCTCGGAATGAACCCGGCGCGCCCGCTTTGACAACCTGAGCGTTTTGCCCTACCCTGTCGGCCCTCCAAACCGGGTTCGGCTAGGGCGATCATTTCCCTTACGTCCGCGGCATCGCTAAGAAACGAGGCCCCCGAGTGCCGAGTAAGCGTCCGCCAACTCGGTCCAAGTCGAGCAAACCCAAGCACGCGCCGGCCCGGAAGCCCAAGCCGGTGAAGGCTGCCGCCAAACCCACGGCCAAGCCCGCAGGCAAGCCGCCGGCGAAGCCCGCTGCTTCTTCGAAGCCAGCGGCCGCGGCCGCCACCATGGACCCCAAGAAGGGCGGGCGCAAGGGCATCACGATCGTCACGCCAAAGCCGGTCAAGAAAGCCGGCAAGTCCGGCGGGATTCAGATGCCCAACCTCGGCGGGCAACTCCTCCGCCCGGGAGGCCCGAAGCGCAAGCCGCTGATCCAGTCCGGCCCGGGCGCGCCCGCGCTGACGTCGCTCGCGTCCAACTCCGGCGTGCCGCGCAAGACGCACCTGGACAAGAAGCAGCTCGCCCGGTTCGAGGAGGTCCTGCGTCGCAAGCGGGCCGAGCTCGCCGGCGATGTGACCACGATGGAGACCGAGGCCCTGATGAGCCAGAGCGGGTCGCTCTCGCACCTGCCGCAGCACATGGCCGAACAGGGTTCCGACGCGTACGGGCAGTCGCTCTCGCTCGACCTGGCCGCCGCCGACCGTCGTCTCATCAAGGAAATCGACGACGCGCTGAACCGGATCCGCGCCGGGAGCTACGGTGTATGCGAACTGACGGGCAAACCGATCCGCGCCGAGCGGCTCGAAGAACTGCCCTGGGCGCGGTACTCGATCGAGGCGGCACGAGAGCTGGAGCGGCGGCCGAGGACAGCGTGAGCGATACGCCCGCGACGCCCCCACCCCCTCCTCCCCCGCCCGCGGGCGACACCCGCACGCCCGCGTGGAAGTCCCGGCGTGCCTGGATCGTGCTCCTCGTGGTCACGGTCTTCGGCGTCGCCTCGGACCTGGCGACCAAGACGATCGCCTTCCGTACCGTCGGCCCCCAGCCCGCGCTGAGCGATGCGGTGGACGGCGCCTTGCTCTCCGGGCGCTTCGGCGACGCCGCCCGGGCCGCGAAGGACTTCCGCGAGCGCGTCGGCGGCTCGGGCTTCCTGTCGTCGCTGGTCGCCCCGGGCAGCACGGTGCGCGTCATCCCGAACGTCCTGGAGCTTTCTCTCGTCTACAACCACGGCGCGGTCTTCGGCATCGGCGCCGGGAAGCGCTGGGCGTTCATCCTCTTCACCTTCGGCGCCCTCGCCTTCGCGCTCTGGATGTTCGGCTGGTGGACCGGGCCGCGCGACCGCTGGGCCCACGCCGCCATCGGCCTGCTCATCGCGGGCGGCCTGGGCAACCTCTACGACCGCCTGGTCTACGCCTGCGTGCGCGACTTCATCCATCCCCTGCCGGGCGTGAAGCTTCCCTTCGGCTGGACGCTGCCGAGCGGCGAGCGGGACCTGTGGCCCTACGTCTCCAACCTCGCCGACTTGTGGCTCATCGTCGGGATCGGCGTGCTCATGGTAAGCCTGTTCAGGCATCCCCACCCGCGTCGGGCCGCCCAACCGACGGCGTAACACGTCCACGCCGGTTCAACCCGCCGAACCGACGGCGGGCGCTGCCCTCGCGCGGATTGAGTCGAGCAGCGTCCGCACCTCGCCAGCCATGCGGCTGTTGGGGAACTGAGCGACGATCCGCTGCCCGGCCTCGACCGCCTCGTCCCACCGGCGATCCTGCACCGCGATCTTGAACTGCACTCCGAGATTGTCGCGGGCCTTGCCGATGACGCCGCGGGCCACTTCGCGGAACGGCCCGGCCTCGGTCTCGGTCAGGTACGCGTCGAGCTCCTTGAGCAGCTCCATCGCCTCCTCGATCCGGTCGTTCTGGGCCGCGAACAGGAACCGGCGCTCCAGGTCCTGCTTGTACGTCTGTCGCGCAACGTCCACGCGCTGGCGGAGCCCCTCAACCCGGGGCGAGTCCGGGTAGAGCCGTCCGATCCTGGCGGCCTCGACCTGGGCCGGCTCCCAGCGCCGCTGCACGATCAGCCCGTCAAGCCGTGAGACCGCCTCGCCGACCTGCCGCTCGACGGTCTCTGCGCGGATCTGGTCGACGCGCTGGCGGTACTCCTCGGCCTCGGCGCGGTACCCGAACCGGTCGGCCAGCTCCTTCACCAGCGTCATCGCCGCGTCCCAGTCCTGGGCCGCGATGTCCTCCTCGATGGCCGCGGTGAGCAGGCCGCGCTCCCGCTGGCGGTTCAGCACGCGCCGTGCGTCGTCGGAAAGGGCCGACTGCTCGCCGAGCCGGTCGATCGCGCAGGCGAGTTCGGCCCAGGGCGGCGTCCCCGGGCCGCCTCCGGTCACGTCCGGATTCGTGGCCCGACGATGGATGCCCGCAACAACGCCCGCAACAACGCCCGCCGCGGCCAGCACAACCACGATGCCCAGGCCGCCCGACGAGATCAGGGCGATCCCGGGCGTGGTCGTCCCGCCCAGCACCAGCCCCGTCGTCACGAGCGCCAGTGCGACGACACCCGCGAGAACCAGGGTTGCGCTCGCCACCACGACCGGACTGAATCCGACATTCAAGCCGACGGACGACTTGCCCCTGCGACCCTCGACGGCTTTCGGCTCGGTCATCGCTGTTCGACTCCCCCGCTCCGCGCCCGGATCACCCCCACGCCCCCCCACCTTCGTCACCCATCCAACGCCGCCGGATCAGCTTCCCGGCGTCGGATCGCCGCAGTTCCGCGTCACCGGGACCAGGCACAGGAACGTCATGCCCCCCGCGCTCGCCCGGAACTGGTGCTCGTGATCGGCGGGGACGTACACCACGTCGCCGCCTTTGATCGGCTGTTCGCGCCCGTTGAGGAGAACCGTCCCGCCGCCCGCGACGATGAACACCTCGTGCTCGTAATCGTGGCTGTGCCGCGGCGAGTGCCCGCCCGGCTCCACCACGAACTGACGCAGAGCGAAGTTGGAGGCCCCGTCCTCGCGCCCGACCATGACGGCCATGGTGACGCCCTTCACGCCGTCCATCTGGACCGGCTTGCGGGCGCTGTCGTTCAGATTGCGGATCAGGCCTGTCGCCGGCATCGGTGTCCCTCCGCTCCGGGCAGGGGAACTGTAGGTCGTACCATGCACGCATGAGCCCTGATGCGCGAGCCGCGGAGTCCCGTCAAGGAGGGGGTGGCCGGGCCGGCGGCGCACCGCGCCCGATCATCGAACCGATCGTTCTAGGGCCGTTCGAGACGAACTGTTACATCGTCCGAGCCGCGGACGCCCGGCCCGGGTCGCCGTGCTGGATCGTGGACGCCGGCTACGAGCCCGGCGAGCTGATCGAGCGCGTGCGTGAACTGGCTCTGCGGCCAGACGCCCTCGTGCTCACCCACGCGCACAGCGACCACATCGCCGGCATCCGAGAGGTGCGATCGGCGTGGCCGGGCGTGCCCATCATGGTCCACGAGGCGGAGCGCGAGTGGCTGCTCGACCCCGTGCTCAACCTGAGCGCGATGATCGGGATGAGCGTGACGGCCCCCGCGGCCGATCGGCTGCTGCGCGAGGGCAACATGCTCGAACTGGACGGGATGCGCTGGGCGGTGCTGCACACGCCGGGGCACTCCCCGGGCGGGGTCACATTCTACAACACGGATGCGGGCGTGGCGCTGGTGGGCGATGCGCTCTTCGCGGGGTCGGTCGGACGCACGGACTTCCCGGGCAGCGACACGCCGACGCTGGCGCATTCGATCCGCATCAAGCTCTACACGCTCCCCGACGAAACGGCGGTCCATCCCGGGCACGGGCCCTCGACCACGATCGGGCGCGAGAAGCGGACGAACATGTTCGTCCGCGCGTGAGCGACCCCGGCTACCCCACCGGCCCCAGCCCCATGCACCGCCGCCACGCGCTCACCTGCCCCATGTGCATCGCGACGTGGTTGTTCAGGAAGACCAGCGCGGCGATCCCGATCGTCGGGAAGTGCTGCCGGTAGTTCTCGTCGGGCAGCGGCTTCGCAAAGACCGCGTCGTCCGCCTTTGCCACCGCGGCGAGCGCCGCGTCGTAGTTCCGCATGAACGCGGACGTGATCTCCGCCATCCTGGGGTAGATCGTCCCTTGCGGGTCGTCCCGGCACGGCGCGCCGGCCTTGAACAGGTCGGTCCACGCGGGCGGCGTGCCCGCGGCACCCGCATCCTGGCCCAGCAACGCGAACACCCGGGCCGGGTAAAGGGCCAGATGCCCGTAGACGAACGCCGGGTGGTTGGTCTCGATCGTCACGCCGCCGACGACCGGCTTGCGCGCGAACTTCTCGGAGGGAATCCCGACGAGGGCCCGCTCCGCGTAGCCGCGCGGCCGCTTGCCCGTTGCGGCGATGGTCTCGGCGAAGAACCCCATGCTGTCGCTCCTCATTGAAACACAGAGGGCCACGGAGAGCCACGGAGGGAAGTCGATGTGGTCGTAAGTTCCAGACCGGTGAACAGCGGCGAGGGTGCGACGATCCGCGGGTGCGCCCCCCCCCCGGCGCCGTGCTCGGCTTGTTCCGGCTACCCGTTTTCTTCTCTGTGACTCTCCGTGGTCCTCCGTGTTGAAATCGAACACTCAGACGCCCACATACCGAGCGTAGATCGTCCGGGCGGCCTCGGGCGTCGGGGCGCCCCGGATGATCGCCCGGCCGTCAGGGAAAACCGTGAGGGAGACGGCCTCGCCGCCGGGCGTGCGCTCGCGTTCGAGCGTTCCGCGGAGCAGGTACTCCGTCACGCCGAACGTGCCGTGCGGTGAGAGACGCGACGCGAGCGCTCGCAGGTCCACGATCTGACCGTTCGCCCCCGCCGCAGGGGCGATCTGCGTCGCGCCGCGCCCGCACAGCATCACCGCGGCGCTCGCGTGCCGCCCGTCCAGATATGCAAAATCCCGCCTGCCGCAGCACGGACAATCCCCGCCGCGCGGGTGGCCCGAGAGATCGATCCGCCGCCGCCGCGTGGTCCACAGGTCGAACTCCAGCAGCGTCGGTTCGATCAGGTCCGCGCGCCCCAGCATCAGCTTGATCGCGTCTGTCGCCTGGCACGCCGCGACGATCCCCACGGCCGGGGCGAGCACCCCGGCCGTGTCGCACGTCGGCGTCGAGCCAGGCTGCGGCGGCTCCGGGAACACGCACCGCAGGCACGGCGTCCGCCCGGGGATCACCGTCAACTGCATCCCCCGCGTCCCGACCGCACCCCCGTACACGAACGGGAGGTTGTGCTTTACCGCAAGATCGTTGAGGAGGTAGCGGGTCTCGAAGTTGTCGGTGCCGTCGACGAGGAGAGACGGTGACGGAGCGCGGAGGATGGCCTCGGCGATATCGGGGGCCATGTCGGCGACGACCGCGTGGATGGCGATGCTCGAGTTGATCCGCACGAGTCGCCGGCGGGCGGCCTCGGCCTTCGGCAGCCCCTCGGTCGCGTCTCGCTCGTCATAGAGCATCTGCCGCTGAAGGTTGGTGAGCTCGACGACGTCGCGGTCGACAATGGTGATCGTGCCGACGCCGGCCCGGACCAGGTGGTCCGCGATCACGCACCCGAGCGCCCCGCAGCCGACAAGCATCGCGTGGGACGCGAGCAACCGACGCTGCCCTTCCTCGCCGACGCCGGGCAGGAGCATCTGGCGGTGATATCGGTCGAGGTCCACGGGCAACGTTACGCCGCGGAGGAACGCCGACGGGCGCCGATCGGGCCGGCGCTCTGTCAGGCTCGCACCAGCTCGATCAGCACGACCTCGGGCGGCACGCCGAACCGCACGGGGACCAGCGACATGCCGATGCCCCTGGACACGATGACCGGGCACACCGGGCCCTGCACCAGCCCTCCGGCGTACTTGCGGCCGTAGCGGCTGGGGATCAGCGGAGTTCCCAGGAGCGGCAGGCGGACCTGCCCGCCGTGCGTGTGCCCCGAGAGCATCAGATCGATCCGGTGCCCGGCGCGCCGCAGCCCGGCGTGCTCGGCCGTGTCCGGGTTGTGCGCCAGCAGCAGCCTCGGCACATGCCCGGGAACACCGGCGAGCGCCGCGTCGGCATCCACGACGTCCTCCAGCAGGTCGCCGACGCCGGCGATGCAGAGCGACCCCGCTTCGGGTAGTTCATCCGTCAGCGCTCGGGCCCGCGCGTCAAGATACACGCGCCCATTGTCCACCATGCGGACACCGACTCCCTGGAGCGCTCGCGCCATGGCGGGGCCGTCGCCGTACCAGTCGTGATTGCCGAGGACCGCGACCGTCGGGATCGCGGCGGAACACAACGGCTGAAACAACGCGGCCGCCTGTGCGATGTGCCCGCTCCCGTTGTGGATGTAGTCGCCCGTGAGAAGGACCACGGTCGGCCGCAGGGCAACGGCCGCTCGCACAGCGCGCCCGATGAACGCCGCGGGAACTCGCGGGCCCAGATGTGTGTCCGAGAGCTGGACGAATCGCACGCCGTCGAGTCCCGGCGGCAGGTCGCGGATCGTCACGCGGTACGTGCGGACCTTGAGGTTCCACGGGTCCATCAGGGTGGCGCGAACCGCGCCGCACGCTCCGACAAGGCCGACGGCCGCTCCCGGGGCTTCGACCAGGAAACGCCTCCGCGACAGGAGCGCGGGCGTCGCGCCCGCATCGGCCCCGGCGTGTCTTGCGGAGCAAACCCAGGCGCGCCATCGCCGCCGCACCAACAACGCCACCGCAAAGACCCCGAGCCAGCCCGCCCACGCCAGCCCGTGCGCGGCCACGTGAACGGTCACGCGGCTCGACGGCCAACCCCGCGTCACGACACGGATCACCGCCCAGCCCGGAGCGGCCATCAACTGAAAGAAGTTCGAGACGGGCTTGATCCAGTCGATCGCGGAACCGCCGGCGGCTTGGGGCCACCACGCCGCCGCATTGACTCCGGCACCGACGATGGTGAGCAGAACCCACGCGCCGACCCATGACGCGAAACGGAGAACAACGCGGCGCGGAGCGCAGCGGTCGTCGGGTTTCCGCTCTTCTGACACTCCCGGCCTACGGGGCGGAACGGGCGCGTGTTCGCCCCGGCCCGCGACACACCCGTCGCGCGTCGCCGCTCATCGAATGGTTCAGAACATCACCGAAGGGATCAGTTCGCGAAGTGGGCGAAGGCCTTGTTGGCCTCGGCCATGCGGTGGACCTGGTCGCGGGTGGACATCGCCTTGCCTTCGCCGCGGGCAGCCCCGTACAGCTCGTCAGCGAGCCGCGGAGCCATGGGCCGCCCCTTCTCCGAACGGGCGGCATCGATGATCCACCGGAACGCGAGCGACTGCTGGCGCTTGCGGTTGACCTGCATGGGCACCTGGTAGTTGGCCCCGCCGATGCGCTTGGACCGCACCTCGACGTAGGGCTTGACGTTCTCCAGGGCTCGCGTGAACAGCTCCAGGGCGGTCTTGGGAGCCTCGGGGCTCGTCTCCTTGCCCAGACGCTCCTGGACGATGTCCATCGCGTCGTAGACGCAGCGCTGGGCGGCCGACTTGCGCCCGTCGCTCATCACGCAGTTGATGAACTTGGAGAGGACCTTGTCGCCGAAGCGCGGGTCCGGGCGGAGCTGCTCGTCTGATTTCGTCCAACGACCGGCCATCTCAAACCTCCTGGCTCATCTGTCCGCGTTCGGCGGACTCTGTTCACCGTCGGCGTCACCGACGATTACTTGCCATGCCCGCGACCACCGCGGGCCGATTCAACCCGGGGATCACTTGCCCTTCTTGGCGCCGTACTTGGACCGGCCCTGCTTGCGCCCGTCCACCCCCAGGCAGTCAAGCGTCCCGCGGACCACGTGGTAGCGCACGCCGGGAAGGTCGCGGACACGCCCCCCGCGGATCAGCACGATCGAGTGCTCCTGCAGGTTGTGCCCCTCGCCCCCGATGTACGCCGTGATCTCCTTGCCGTTGCTCAGTCGCACCTTGGCGACCTTGCGCAGCGCGGAGTTGGGCTTCTTGGGCGTCACGGTCTTGACGACCAGGCACACGCCGCGCCGCTGCGGGCTGGCCCCGAGGTCGCGGACGCGGGACTTGGAAGCCTGCACCAGGCGCGGCTTGCGGATGAGCTGGTTGATCGTGGGCATGCGCGGGGACCGTCCTTCGTGTCCGTCGCCGGTTCGGGCGATGGACCCCAAGTCTAGGCCCACCTCCGGGGACGGCAAGTGGGAGTGCGGAGACCGCGGACAGGGAACGGGGAGTGGGCGCACAACGCGCCCGCGCCCGATGACTCGGCACTCAACGCCCTGTGGCGTCTTCCCTGTCCCCTACCGTGTCGCCTTCTTCTCGATCTCGTGGTTGTGGATCCAGACCTTCTCGGCCTTCTCGACGTCGATCAGCTCCAGCGTGACCTGGTAGTAGCTGATGAGCTTCCTCCCGTCGCGGGTCCGCTCCTTCTGGTCCTTGACGCTCCCGATGAGCATGTAGTCGGCGTTGACCTCCTTGGCGACGGCCTTGACCGTCTCCGGGTCGTTGAACTTGGTGTCGAGCCGCTCGTCGCGCAGCTCCTCGCGCAGGTCCTTCTGGGCCTTCACGCGCACCCGCCCGCTGTTGATGAACTCCTGCTGGATCGGGTCGGTGAAGATGTCGGAGTTGACGTAGTCCTCCGTGTTGTTGCGGACGTTGCCGACGACGACCAGCGGGTCCTTCCCGCCGCTGACGGCGTTCCACTTGTCGATCCACGGGCGCGACATGCAGTCGGCGATCATCGCCTTGGCCACCTCGCGGGCGTCGTCCTCGTCGAATCGGTAGTCGTAATCCGTGACGGTGGAGGGGTCGCGGCGCGAGACGTTCCAGTTCCCGCTGCACCCGCCCAGCGCCGCCGCCCCGACCATCACGCCCGCGAGAGCGACGCCCGTCCATGACCTGATCGTCCGATGCATGATCCTGCTCCTTGGTTCGGCCCGCGCGCGCGGGCGTGTGCCTTCCGATCACTGACCGTAGTACGTGACAACGCTCGTGAGCCCGCCGGGCGCGACCTCGATCGGCTGCCACGGCGTGGAGGAAACGACCGACCCGGACGCGGACTCGTACACCACGCGGACCTCGTGCCGCCCCGGCGGCAGGTCCAGCGTGCCGACGTGGGCCTGGCCGGGCAGAAACATCCAGCAGCGGACGTCGGCCTTCTCCGTCGCGCCCATGAAGATCAACCCAGCGATCACCCCCGCGACCTGCACCAGCCCCTGGTCCTTGTCGCTCGCGCTGCGCCGCGCGACCTCGGTCGCCGTCGCGGACACCCCGGCCTTGATCGCCGCCCGGATCAGCGTCCGCGCATGAATCAACGGCAGCATCCGCCGGTGGTTCTCGGCCGCGACCGCCGACAGGTCTTCGATGAGCGCGAGGCTTTCTGTGCGCTCGGGGGCAACCTCCGGCCCGGCGAGCGCCGCCGCGGGTGACTGCTCCCCGCCCGCACCCTCGACGGGCTCAGCGCCCGGAGTCCGCACCTCGACCCGCGCCGCCCCGACCACGCTCGGGTGGACCATCAGCCTTGGAAGCTCGAAGTACACCGGCACAGTCCCCACGGCGATCGGCCCCACGGATTCGGCGTACTTCGTCGGCCCGCGCCCCGAGAGCGCCACCACCAGCACCCCCACCGACGACGGGCTCGCTTCCTCGATGCCTGCAAAGTCCTCTTCGCGCACGGGCCCGATGAGGCCCTGCTGCAGCCGGATCGAGCTCACGAGCCGCCGACCCGCGACCCGCTGGAACTCCCGCTCCCCGATCTTCATGAACGTGACCGCGGCCAGGTACGTCCCCAGCGGCGACTCGATGAAGTCGCCCTCCTCGTTGACGACCACGAGCCCGCCGGATCGCGCGGCCCGCCGGACCGATTCGTCCGACTCGGACTCCATCCGGTCGCGGTAGGTGAGGTACTCGTCGCGCAGCCGGTCGGCCTTGGGGCCCAGCCGCCGCGCCTCGACGCTCGCCCCGCCGTCGAGGTTCCCGGCCGAGAGTTGCGCAAGCAGCTTGAGCACGTTGACGTAGATGTCCTCGTACGGCTCGGCGACATACGCCGCCGCCGCGTCGTTGAGCGTCCAGCTCGTCACGCTGTCGCCGAAGCTCTTCTCGCGGCGCGTCTCGATCTGCCGCTCGGCGTCGTCCAGGAGGGAGACGGCCGTCGAGGGGTCGCCCAGGTAGAGCGCCACAGCGCCCCGGTCGAGCTTCCACAGCACGTCGCTCCTGGAGCCGTAGAGGTCGCGGACTTTCGGGTCGTCGAGCATGATCGCGGCCTGGTCGTAGCGGCCCGCGGCGGCCACCATCTCAAGGTCGGTTCGGTGGTTCTGAAAGCCGCGGCAGCCGGCCAGGCACGCGACGGCGGCGAGGGCGGGAAGCGCACAGCTCCGGGAACACGCGTGTTGAACCCGCCTCACGCTCATGGAAGCCCCATCCGACCAACTCGGCAGATCGTCGATGATAGTAGTCCCTAACTTCTGGGAACATGCCTCGGGCCGTCCCCGGGCAACGGCCTGCTACGTTGTCGGCATGACCCCCCCGTCCCAATCACGTCCGCTCACCATCGCCGCGTTCCAGGCCCTCATCCGCCAGCGGTACTACCCCACCGATTCCGCGCGCGGCAGTGCGGGGACGTTCCTGCTGCTCGCCGAGGAGTTCGGCGAACTCGCCACCGCGCTGCACGACAACGGGCCCGGGAAGACGCCGACCCCCGAGCAGCGGGCCAACCTCGACGAGGAGTTTGCGGACGTGCTGGCATGGCTGGCGACGCTCGCGAACATCCACGGCGTGGACCTGGAGCAGGCCCTGACGAAGTACACGGACCCGACGAGGGTGAAGGGCGTGAAGGCGTAGCCGCTCAACCCGTGGTCGCGCCGATGCGGTGGCCCACGCCCGCGGACTTGGGGATCGACCCCAGGTCCGACGCCAGCGGGCGGTGGACCTCGACGATGAGCGTGTCGTCCGCGGGCGGGCCGAAGCGGTGGCGGTGGATGGCGCCCAGAACCGTCGCGGGCCACCCGCCGGCGGCGTCGGGCGTGCCGAGCGCGACGAGCTTCTGGAGCCCCGTGATGCTGAAGAACTTGCCCGTCGCGTCGCGGCACTCGATCGCGCCGTCGGTGTAGATGACCAGCGAGTCGCCGGGGCCGAAGCGCAGTGTCCGCGGGTCGGACTTGAAGTCCGCGCCCGGGCAGGCCCCGAGAACGAACGCCGTGGAGTCGAGCTGCTCGACCGTGCCGTCCACGGCCTTGAGGAACGCCGGCGGGTGCCCGCCGCTCGCATAGTGGATCGCCCCCTGCTCCGCATCAACGCGCACGCAGAACGCCGTGACGTACACCGAGTGCGACGAGAGCGTGAGGTGGACGTAGCGATTGAGCAGGGCCAGGACCTCGCCGGGACCGGACTCCGGGTGCTCGGCGTAAATCCGGTCGAGCTCGCCGTGCAGCCGGTTGACGGTGAGGGCCGCGGGGATGCCGTGCCCCGTCACGTCCACGATCACCAGGCTCAGGTCGCCCAGGTTCTTCACGCCCGGCTTGCCCTCGACCGGGGGGAAGAAGGCGTAGAGGTAGTCCCCGCCGATCTGGCGCATGGGTTCGTACCGGTAGATGAAGCGGATCGGGCCCGAGAGAACCGGCCGCGGAAATAGCGACTCGTGGATGCGCCGGGCGTCCACCAGCTCGCGCTTCATCTCGGTGTACCGCCCGCGCAGGGCCCGGAACGCGAAGCGGTCGCGGTAGCGGCTGTGCCGCCACCAGCAGATGGTCATGCCGGGGACCGCGATCAGGGGCGTGCCGGCGATCGCGAAGACCTTGACCCACGGGCCGTCGCCGCTGAGCAGAACGAACAGCGCGTTGAGCGCCAGGATCGGCAGCACCGGGCGCATCGCCTCGCGCGGGGTCCACGGCAGGAACATCGACGCCAGCACGTGGGCGAGCAGAAGCTTCCAGTACCACACCATCCCGATCGCTTCGTTCCTCGCGATCGTGCCGTCGGATTGCAGCTCGGCCCCGGCGTAGCGTCCGAGCCAAGCCGAGACCAGCGCCAGCACCGCGTACCCGAGCAGGAGCCAGAACACCGCGCGCACGGCCATGTCGTCCGTCCCGCGCCGCGAGCGGACGTACAGCAGCGCGCCCAGGTAGACCGCGCCCGTCAGGAGCGTGACGACCATCTGGAACCACTGCGCGGTGAAGGCGTACGCGGGGCGCGGGGTGGGGTCGGCCGCGAACAGGTCGATGAAGTCGAGCAACGCGAGAAGCAGGAACGCTCCGCCCACGATCCCGCTGTACCACGCGAAACGACGGCGCAGACGCATCCCCCGGTCGGCCTCGAACTCCTGGCCGAACTCCGTGGTGAAGGTCGAGGTGTCCCAGTGTCCGCTCAAAGTCTCTCCGCGTCGGACGCCGTTCACCCGCCCCGGTTCGCGCCGGGTTTCCAGAGGACGTCGCCCTTGCCCCCGTCGTTGGCCGCACGCGCCAGCACGAACAGCAGGTCACTCAGACGGTTCAGATACTTGACCGCCTCGGGATTCGTCGCCTCGGGCTCGCGCGCCCGCAGGGCGACCGTGTCGCGCTCGGCCCGGCGGACGACCGTGCGTGCCACGTGCAGGGCCGCCGACGCCGCCGACCCCCCCGGCAGCACGAAGCTCGTCAGCGTGGACAGCGGCTTGTTGTGCTCGTCGATCGCCTTTTCCAGCCGCCTCGTCTGGTCGGGCACCACGCGCAGCCGCGAGCCGGCCTCCTCGCCCACCGCGATCGGCACGCACAGGTCCGCGCCCGTGTCGAATAGGTCGTGCTGAATGCCGCGGAGCAGGTCCGCCATCTTCGCGAGCAACGCCGACGAGCCCGGCGCGGCACAGGCATTGACCGCCACCCCCACCGCGGCGTTCGCCTCATCCACCGTCCCGTATGCCTCAACGCGGGGGTCGGTCTTCTGGACGCGCACGCCGGTCCCAAGGCCGGTGGTCCCGTCGTCGCCCGTCCGGGTGTAGATGCGCGTGAGCTTGACCATAATCGTCGGGAATCGCTCCTCAGGGGCGCAACCTCATTGCGGTCCGCGTCGCGGACGCTAGTCTATCGCGGCGCGTCCGGGTCTGGGCCCGGTGGCGCTTCACGCCCAACGACGGAGCGGGCGACGGAATGCCGACCACACACGCTCACGAACGCGGGATGACGCGGGTCTGGGTGCCGCGCTCCCCCATCGAGATCGGCGTCGCGCCCCCCGCGAGCAATCTTGAGCCGCTGGTCGCGCGCATCCTCGAAGCCCGCGGGCTCACCGGCGGGGCCGAGGACTTCCTCAACCCATCCCTCAAGCAACTGCACGAGCCCGCGCTGATGCCCGGCATCGACCGGGCGGCCGAGCGCCTGCTCGCCGGACTCCGCCGGGGCGAGCCGATCGCGATCTACGGCGACTATGACGTGGACGGCGTCTCGGCGACGGCGATCCTCTATCACGCCATGCGCGCGGTTGAGCCGCGCGCCGACGTGCGCACGTACGTCCCCCACCGCGTCGACGAGGGGTACGGCCTGCACGACGCCGCGCTGCGCCAGCTCGCGGCCGAAGGCGTGAAGCTGGTCGTCTCGGTGGACTGCGGCGTGACCGCGGTCGGGCCGGCACGCGCGGCCGCGGACGCGGGGCTTGACCTCATCATCACCGACCATCACAACCTGCCCGAGGGTTCGGAGGCGGGAAGCACGGGCGACCTCCCCGCGGCCTACGCGATCGTCCACCCGCGCCTGCCGGGCTCCGCGTACCCGTTCGGCGACCTGTGCGGCGCGGGCGTGGCGTTCAAGCTCGCGTGGCGGCTCGCCTCGCAGGCCAACGGCGGCGGGCGCGTCCGCGAAGACCTCAAGACCCTGCTGATCGAGTTGCTGGCCTTCGCGGCCCTCGGCGCGATCGCCGACGCCGTCCCGCTGCTGGGCGAGAACCGCGTCATCGCCCGCTTCGGGCTTTCGCGGATCAAGCACTCCAGGATCATCGGACTGCGGGCCCTCGTTGAGGCTTCCGGGCTCGCGGGGGACAAGGTCGATTCCGAGCACGTAGGGTTCGTGCTGGGCCCGCGCCTCAACGCCTGCGGACGGATGGGGCACGCGAAGGACGCGGTCGAACTCTTCACCACGGCCGGGCCTGAGCGCGCCGCCGACATCGCCAGGACGCTGTCCGGGCTCAACGATGAGCGGCGAGCCACCGAAACAAAGATCGTCGGGCAGGCGGTCGAGATGGCCCACGCCGCGGGGATGACCGGGCCGGACCGCCGCGCCGTGGTGCTCGCGCACCCGGAGTGGCACACGGGCGTGCTTGGGATCGCGTGCTCGCGCCTCGTGGACCGCTTCCATCGCCCGACGATCCTGATGCAGACGCACGCCGGCGAGTGCCGAGGCTCCGGGCGGTCCATCGACGGGTACAGCCTGCACGCGGGGCTCGCCCGCTGCGCCGGCCTTCTCACCACGTTCGGCGGGCACGACATGGCCGCGGGGCTCCATCTGCCCGAACGCGACCTGGAGGCGTTCGTTGAGGCGTTCGTGCGCGACGCGGGCGAGCGGCTCGCCCCGGAGGACCTGGCCGGGCGCGTGACGGTGGATTGCGACGCGCGGCTGGACGAAATGACCGCCGCCGCCGTCGCGCGGCTGGAAATGATGGCTCCCTTCGGGCAGGGGAACCCGCGCCCGCGCGTCCTGGTGCGCGGCGTGCGCCTCGCCGCCGCGCCGCAAGCGCTCGGCAAGGAAGGTAAGCACCTTGCGCTGCAACTGCGCCAAGGCCCGACACTGCTGCGATGTGTGGCGTGGAACTGGGGCCCGTCGGCGGCGCGGCTCGCCCGCGGCGTGGACGTGGACGTTGTCGTCGCGCCCAAGCTCAGCAGTTGGAACGGGTCGGTCCGCGTGGAGCCGGAACTTGTCGATCTGCGCGTGACGTAGCCGCGTGGTGGCAGGCAAAGAGCCCGGAACGCGGGGCGGGATGGTCCGCCGCGCGCTCCGGGCTCCGTTCAGTCCGTGGGGCGATCGGTCAGCGCCCGCCGATGTCGGGGAACGTCGCGAACGTGCCGGCGGCCGGGGGCAGGGCCTCGAGGAGCTGGGCGACGCCCGTGTCGTCGGGGTTCTGGCTCAGCGCCTGGGCGTAGCTGGCCCGGGCCTCGTCCGTCCGTCCGAGCTGCTCGAACAGCAGGCCGCGCAGAACCAGGGGCTGCGACTCGGCGCCCCGCCGGTCGCACGCCTGGTCGAAGAAGGTCAGGGCCTGCTCGAACTCGCCGCGCCGCCGGTGATAGAGCCCGCGGAGGGTGAACCCCTCGTGGCGCTCCGGGGCCAGGGCGGTGACGCGCATCGCCGCGTCGCGCAGGCGGCGGTCGTCGCGCAGCACGTACGAGAGGTTCCCCAGCTCGATCCAGGCTTCGATGTCCTTGGCGCCCTGGTCGCCCTGGGTGAGCTGGATGAACAGCTCGCGGGCCTCGATCGGGCGGTCCAGGTTCAGCATGCACCGCGCCCGCGTCGCCTTGATGTCGCGCCGATCCTCGTAGCCCTTGGTCTTCTGCAGGGTGGCCAGGTGGTACTCGGCCTCGGCAAAGTTGGCCGTGGCGATCTGGGCGCGGACGAGGTCCTCGAGGATCATCGTGTCATCGGGGGCGAGCAGGCGCGCGTCGCTGAAGAACTTGACGGCCCCCTCGGCATCGCCGCGGAGCAGCGCGACGTGCCCGCGCGTCTGGCGGATGCCCGCGTGGTGGGCGAGCAGGGCCGCCTGCTGCGCCAGCAGGGCGTCGGCCTCGTCGAGCAGCCCGCGGTCGATCATCATCTCGGCGGCGGCGACGACGTACTGGGCGTTCGTCGGGTCGAGGCGGGCCGCGTTGAGGTAGCGGGTCTGGGCCTCGTCGAGCCGGCTGACGCGCTCGGCGATGATGCCCAGATAGTACTGGGCCTCGACGTTCTCCGGCTCGATCTTCTCGGCCTCGGTCAGCGCCGTGGTGGCCGAGTCGATGTCACCGCGCTCGATGTGGATGCGCCCACGGAGCACGTGGCTCTTGGCGATGCCGGGATTGAGCGTCACCGCGCGGTCGATGCTCGCGACCGCCTTCTCCAGGTCGCCGGCCAGGTACTGCGACCAGGCGGTCTGGTACTCGTTCATGCTCTTGAGCTGGTTGACGCGCTTGAGGGCGATGTCCTTGTGGGCCTGGGTGTACTTGCCGTGCCCGCGGGCGCAGGCGCCGAGCTGCCCGACGGCGAGCGCGAGTGCGGCGGTCAGGGCGAGACGAACGAGCGGGCGGTTCCTCATGGGCGTGGCTCCGTGATCCTGGGAGTCGGTCGGTGTGCGAGTCAGTTCCGAGAACACCAGTTCCGAGAACTCTTCGGTCGGGGGGACAAAGAGACCCGCCGAGGGGCGGGTCCCGTGGGGTCGTGGCTGTTACCGCGCGTCGGCCCGCGAGACCGTCGCGGCGGGGGCGCTCTGCCCGCGGATCGCGGCCCAGAGGGCCTTGACGCCGGACATCACCGAGAAGCTCCGGCTCGGGGGCTCGTTGGACTGCACCGGCTGCTCGTCGTTGCGCCACGACGGCGGCTCGGAGCGGGTCGGCGACCGGAACGCCGGCTCGTTGGCGTTGTCGAAGCGCTCGGGGACGTTCACCGTCGAGCGGTCGGCGTTCATGCCGTCCGTGTCGGCGTCCGTGAACGTCGGCGACCATACCGGCTCGGTCGGGAAGGGATGCGGGACGGGGCGGGTGTCCACGGGCTTGGCCGAGATCGGCGCGCCCGCGGCGGAGGCCGTCGCCTTGGCGGGCGAGCTCTTCGCCCCGCGCTGGACGACCGGCTGGTAGCTGTCGAGCCGCTTCTGCATCTCGCCGTGCAGGATCTCGTCGAGCATGTGGCGCGACGGCCACACGGCCTTCTTGTTCATGAGCCGCTCACGCAGCGCGATCGCATCGGGCTGGAACGGGTTGAGCGCCAGCGCCCGCTGGACCATGCCCAGGGCGGCCGACGTCTTGCCCTCGCGGGCGAGGTCCTCGGCCATGACCAGGCGCTGGCCCGTCTGCTTCTCGCGGCTCCAGGGAAGGAGCCCCTCGCGGGCGCCGGTGATGACCCGCGTGACGAAGGCCGTTCCCCGCGCGGCCGCCTCGCCCATGACGATGTCGTTGGCGATGTTCGGCGTGATCATGAACATGATCTCGGACCGCTGGATCTCGTCCTCGTGCCCGCGGAACGGGATCCCGATGATCGGGACATCGCCCAGCCACGGGACCTGGCGCCGCGCGGCGCTCGTGGACTCGCGGAAGAGCCCGCCGAGGACGACGGTTTGCCCGTCACGCACCATCACGTTCGTGGTCAGCTCGTTGGTGATCTCGTCGGGGATCGTCACCGCGGCGCCGCCGGCATCGGTGACGGTGCGGATGACGGCCTCCGAGACCTGCGGCTTGAGCTCCATGCGGATCATGCCGTCGGTGCTGACGAACGGACGCAGGTAGAGCTGCGTGCCCGTGTCGAGGAACTCGACGCTCTGCGTCGTCGATGTGTCGGTGGAGGTCGTGTTCAGATACCCCACCTTGCGACCGACCAGGACGCGTGCGGGCTGGCGGTTCAGGGTCAGGATGTTCGGGCGCGAGATGATCTGCGTGTCCGACACCTCGTCGAGCAGGCGGATGAACGCCGCCACGTCGTTCCAGACAATGCCGGCCTTGAACGTGCCCGGGCCGGCGGTGTTGCCGGGCGTGCTGCCGAGCGTGGCGCCGCGGTCGTCGCCGGGGAGCGGGTCGCCGCCGGAGCCGGTCGATGAACCGCCGAGCAACCCGTCCACGGCCTTGAGCGGGCCGCCGAGGTCCACGAAGTCGCCGAAGGACAGGTCGGCGATCACCGAGAAGTCCACGCCGAAGGCGTTCTCTTCGTTGAGGGTCGTCTGGAGGATCGTCGCGTCCACGAGGACGGAGACCGGCCGGGTGTCCAGCTCCTTCACGAGCTTCTCGATCTCGGCCACGTTCTCCTCGAAGTCCGTGACGACCATCGTCGAGTCGTTCGCGAAGTTGTCGGCGCCCACGGGCGTGGCCGTGGTGGTCGGGAACGCCGCCGTCTTGCCGTTGGTCTTGATCTGACCCTGCTCGGAGAGGAGGGCCTTGACGAACTCGGCGGCGTCGATCGAGTTGAGATAGTTGAGCTTGAGGACCTTCGAGACCTTCTGCCGCTGGGCCTGCTCGATCTTCTCGAGCTCCTCGAGCGTGTAGACATAGATGAAGTTGCCGCGCTCGACCCACCCGAACCCGTTGACGTGGAGGATGGCGTCCATGGCCTCGAAGAAGGTCACCCCGTAGAGGTTGGCCGTGACCGTCGCGGAGACGTTCTTGCTCGTGATGATGTTCTTCTGGCTCTGGATGGAGAGCATCTGGAGGACGTTGGCCAGGTCCTCGTCGTTCACGTTGATGTCAACGATGCCGGTGTCGTCGATCTTGACATTGCCCTCGAGGTTCGGGGCGAACCGGTCGGGCTGGCCGGGGTTGCCGGGCTGGCCCGCGGGAGCGTTGAGCGCGCTCTTGGGCGTCGCGAACTGCGCCAGGCAGGCGTCGGTGCCCGCGAGGCAGAACAGCGCGATGGCGGTGGCCCGGGCGATCGGACGGGTGCTGGACTGGTTCCGCTGACGCATGTCTTGGACTCCTTGACTCGTGGCGTGCCGCGCCCCGTCGGGCCCGGGCCGGATGACTCTCCGTTCTCAATGGGCCGCGGCTCGTCCCGCCGCGACCCGTTCTCGACCGTGACTCACCTGTTTGTCGTCCGATCCGACTGCGGACTTTGGGCGGACCGGAAACAAGATGAGGAGTTCGCGGGTCGCGCAGCCTTCGCGCCCACGTCCGAGAACGAACCCGCGACCCGCGCGGGGCGCAGGATCACCGCGAACCGCCGTCGCGCGCCCGGGCGAGCACCTTTCGACCTCTATTTCTCAACTCCGCCCGCGTGCGCCGACCCGGAGGCCCCCTCCGGCTCGGCGTAGGCGCTGCGCGGCAGGCCCGTCACCAGCTTGAGCCGCGCCCACAGGAGCGCCGCCAGGACCGTCAGCGCGATCGCGCCGACGGCGAGGCCCCGGTGTCGTGCTCTGGTCGGTCGCATGCCTGCCGATCGGGGTTAGGGCCCGGAGACCCGGACGACCGTGACGCGCCCGGTGTACGCCTCGACCGTCACGTCGAAGACCGACCCCGAGCCCGTGATGGTCACGACGCCGCCGGCGCCGGGCGTCGTGGACCCGGGGCTGTCGATCGGCCCGCCCAGCTCGTCGAAGAGCAGGGTCGGCTGCGCGGCGAACGCGGCCGCGGCGATCCGCGCGTCGTGGAACTTCATGCTGTTGTTGAAGTTCACGGTGTACATCGTGTTGTTGGTCGGCTCGACCGTGTTCCCGGGCACTTCAACGATGGCGTAGGTGTTCCCCGCCACGTCGAAGACGATCGCCCGGGTCTGCTGACGCGCCAGCGCGTCGGACTGGGCGAAGGTCATGTCGGCGACAAGGGTTCGGACCGCCGCCTGCACGCGCAGCACGGACGTCGACCCCACCTGCGGGATCACCACCGCGCTGGCGATGCCCAGCAGCACCACGACGATCAGGATTTCCAGGAGCGTGTAGCCCCGAAAGGACGCGACCCGGCGAGCTGGACCCAACATCTCGGACCCTCCCACCGCCCGCGAACTACTTGCCGCCCTCGGGCTTCGAGGCCGGCATCTCCGTGACCTTGACGCTCAGAACGCCCGAGAGTTTGCTCTCGATCCGCTCGAGGCGCGTGCCCATACGCTTGAGTTCCGCGATCATGAGCTTGCGCTGCTCGGACGCGCTCACCAGGGCCTGGCCCGCGGCCAGCGGATCGTCCGTCGACGACACCTGAGCGTGCGCCGCCGAGGGCGACGCCACGCCCGTCACGCCCTGCCGGTCCAGGACCAGCAGGCCGAGAAGGGCGGCGATCGCCGTCAGAACGATGTTCATGTAGCCGGAGCCGCGATCCGTGTTTTGGCGTGGGGTGTCCATGACTGTTTCCATCGGCGGTCCCGACCCACGGCATCAGCCCACGGCCCGATCATCCGTTACGGCCTGGGGTACGGCGAATCCTGCGCGTCGAACGAGCCCGCCCAGAGGTCGCCCCGCGTCGGCCCCGAGTCGACGAAGATCCACCCGTGCGTGGTCTGGTAACCCGGGTCGGGAGTCGGCCCGGTGATGACCACCTCGGCATTGGGTTGACCAACCCACAGGTTCACCGGCGCCTCACGCAGGTACCCCGGCGCACTGATCAGCTCGCCCCACGCCACGATGCCGTTGCCCGCGACGATGTTCGGGAATGAGTTGCCGTTGCGGACGTAGAACACGGCCAGGGCCCGGCGGACTTTCGAGAGCTGGTCGAACGTCGCGTTGGCCGACGCTTCGGCCGTCGCGTTCGAGAACTGCGGCACGACAATGGCCGCGAGGATGCCGAGGATCACGACGACGATCAGGATCTCGACGAGCGTGAACGCGCGGCGGCAAAGACTGGTCATGCACCCTCCCCCGGACGGGCCGCCCGCGCGGTCCTGTCCAACCGGCCTCCCCGAAAAGTCGGCCGATCGCCGCGAAGCGATCGGCCGACAAAGGATCGTTCGGTCGCGTTGACCGGCCCCGGTTACGGGGTCTGGGTCACGAGGCCCGCGGCCTCATCGAAGTACGCGGCCTGGATGGAGTCCCGGATGCCGTCCGGCAGGGCCTGCGGGAGCAGGTCGATGAAGTTCCAGCCGACGTTGGCGACGGGCGCGCCGAGCGCCACGCCGAACTGGTCGCCCGTGGCCACCGGGCACGCCGGGTTGCGCGGCGCGGCCTTGATGTACCCGCCGTCAATCAGGTCCTGCCAGGCGCCGCCCAGGGGCGACATCGGGCCGCCCGCATCGAGGCTGGCGGGGTTCTGGTTGTTGTTGCGGGCCTTGAACAGCTCGAGCTGATTGTTCAGCGTGTCGAGCTGGGCCTGCAGGTTGCCCGCCTGGGCGTCCTGCGTGGCGTTGGTGAACTGGGGCACCACGATCGCCGCGAGGATCCCGAGGATCACCACGACGATGAGGATTTCCACGAGCGTGAAGGCCTTACGAGCTGCGCGCATGAGCTTCTCCTTGCAGACATTCGGGCGATCGTCACTCCCCGCCGCCAGGGCGGCGACACCGGTTCGTCGCTCCCGAGTCCGCCTCGGGTCGAGCCCTGGATCAACAGGCCGGATCGCCCGCCGGCTGTCTCTCGGGCAATCGAGACATCGACCCGTCCCCGCCTGGGTTTCAGCGCTCCCGACCCCGCGGGGCCCGTCGGCATCGGCCTGTGACGGCTGGGAATACTGCACGGAGAACAACGCCGCGCCGACGCTCCGGAAGCGGGGCCGAGAACCCCGTGGCCCGTCGCCTACCGCGCTGCGCCGCGGGGCTCGGACGCCAGGTTCTCGGGCCGACCGAGCTCGAACGCCCGGATGAGCAGGTGCGCCGACGCGCACAGCAGCCCGCCGAGAACCACGAACAGGCCTACGCCCGCCGCGAGCTGCCCCATCGGGCCCATCCCGGTGAGCGGCGCGGCAAGCCCGCGCAGCGCGGGGATCACCGCGATCGCTCCGGCCGCCATAACCGGCGCGCCGAGCACGGCCCCCGTGATGGCCAGACGCCAGGATTTCGGGTGGCGCGACAGCACGCAGGCGGCTCCCGCGCCCGCGATCAACCCCGCCACCAATACCCGCGCCGCGAGGAACGGCTTGAGCCCCACGCCGCCGAGCGCCGGCGGCCGCAGGCTCATGTAGCCCAGCACCGAACCGACGAACACGCTCCCCGCGACGCACGCCAGGGCCATCCCGGGCGCGTGTCGGTAGCGCCCGCGCCCGAACTGCACGCCGAAAACGCACGACACGGCGATCACGACCTCGAAGCCGAACAATGCCCACGCGGGGCGCACGTTGGCCGTCAACGCCAGGACCGCCCCCGCGAGCGCGCTGCACGCCACCGCGACGCTCAGCGCCGCGGCCAGCAGTCTCAGGGTTCGGGAGGGCTCGGGCACGGCGGGCTCTATCGGTCGTCGGGGAGGGTCGGTTCGCGGGCCGACCGCAACGGCCGGGCGCACGTGTTGCCGATCGACGCGCAGCTTACGCCGATCGACGCGCCGTGTTCAGGTTCACCGAACCCCTCCGCGAGCCCGGAGAGAAAAAACGCGGCACGCCGCGCGTCGAACCTCAGCCCCGCCCGGTTCAGGCCGATAAGACCCGCCCCGAGCGGGCGTGGTCCGAGAGTCGGATGCGCGGCACGGGGATTGCGGCCCGGGCCCTCGGCGCGTCGATGGTGATGGTGCGCCAAGGGCCGGGTGTGACCGGCCGCGAGTGCCGGGAAGGAGCCTGGCGTGGTGCCCACGAGCCTTCGGCGAACAACGGCCTCGGACCCGCGGGCCGCGGTGCGGATGATGTTCGAGCGGGTGCTGGCCGCGTGGGCGATGGACGTGCTGGCGCTGCGCCGCCGAGGGCTGGATCGCCCGGGGCGCCGCGGGGTCATCGGGCTCGCGCCGGCGGCGCCGCCCGCCGAGGACGCGCCGATCGAGCTGAGCCCCGACGCCGCCTGATCCGACGGGCCGGCGCGGAGGACGGAGCGGACATGGGCGGCATCACCACCGGCACCGGCATCTTCAGCGGCATCAATACCTCGCAGCTCATCTCGCAGCTGCTCTCCATCGAGTCGCGCCCCAAGGTGCTCATCCAGAACCGGATGGCCCAGCTCCAGCAGCAGCAGGCCGGCTACCTGGACATCAACTCCAAGCTCTCCTCGCTCAAGGACGCCGCCGCGGCCCTCCGCCTGAACAACGCCTTCCAGACCAAGAAGGCCGTCAGCGGGGACCCGGACGTCCTGACCGCGACGGCGACGGCCTCCGCCGCCCCCGGCACGTTCCAGTTCATCGTGGACCGGCTCGTCTCGAGCCAGCAGCGCCTCTCGCACGGGTTCGCCAGCTCGTCCCTGGGGCTCAACGCCGGGTCGTTCACCTTCGAGTCCGAGCAGGCGCGCCTCGACCGCGACGCGCGGCTCGCCGACCTCAACGGCGGCGCGGGCGTCTCCCGCGGCAAGATCGTCATCACGGAGACCACCGGCGGCGCCGCGACCATCGATCTCTCCAAGACCGCCACGGTCGGCGAAGTCCTCGACGCGATCAACACCGCGACGGGCATCAACGTGACCGCCTCAATCCAGGACGACCGCATCGTCCTCACGCAGAACGGCGGGCTGAACATCGCCGTCACCAACGGACAGGGGTACACGACCGCGACCAGTCTCGGGATCGAGCGCACCGCGGCCAGCAGCGCCACGCTGACCGGGACCGAGGTCTACCGCCTCGGGACAAACTTCGCCCTCTCGCTCCTCAACGACGGCAACGGCATCGCGGTCGGGAACCAGGTCGGCGACGCGTTCGACTTCCAGATCCACGTGACCCCCTCGGGCGGGTCCGCGACCGTGGTCAGCGTCAACCTCGGCGACATCTGGGTGGACGGCGAGATCACCGAATCGGGCGTGACGACGATCGGCGGCGTCATCGCCCGCATCAACACGGCCCTGGCCGACGAGGGGTTTACCGACGTCACCGCGTCGGTGTCGGCCGACGGCGCCGGCCTGCGCCTCGTCGACGCCGCGGGCACCAAGGCGCTGCTGCTCGTCGACAACGCCACCACGATCGGCGACACCCTCGCCGACCTGGGGTTCACCAGCGCCGCGGGGAATCTTTCAGGCACCGGCACGCTCACGGGGGGGCGCGTGCTGGCCGGGATGAACTCCACGCTGGCGACCAAGCTCAACGGCGGCCTGGGGATCGGCGGCGACGGGACGATCAGCATCACCACCCGGGACGGCACGGTCCGCTCCGTCACCATCGACCGCTTCGCGTCGTTCGCGGACATCCTCCGCGAGTTCTCGGCCGACACCGGCGGCGCCGTGACCGCCGCCCTGGACGAGAACGGCACCGGGGTCGTCCTCACCGACACCACCGGCGGGGTGGGAAACCTGATCGTCACCGGGGTCACGGCCGAGTCGCTCGGCATCGACACGGTGATCGCGGGCGTCGCGTCGAGCACGATCGCCAGCGGCAGCCTCCAGCACCAGTACCTGACCGTGCAGACCAAGCTCTCCTCGCTCAACGGCGGCACGGGCGTGGGCACCGGACGGTTCAACATCAGCGACAGCACCGGGGCCACCGACGAAGTGACCATCGGCGAGAACGACGCGACCCTCGGCGACATCATCAAGCGGATCAACAGCAACAGCACGCGCGTCGAGGCCCGCCTGAACGCCGGCGGCGACGGGATCGAGCTCTACGAGCCCGCGACCGGCGGCGGCATCCTCGCCATCACGGTCGAGGACGAGACGGGCAACGTCGCCGGCAACCTGAACATCGAGGGCGAGGCCGAGACCGCGGGCCCCACCGGCACCATCAACGGCAGCTTCGAACGCGTCGTCGAGTTTGAGGCCACCGACGGGCTGGACGCGATCGTCACCAAGATCAACGAGGCCCGCGTGGGCATCGCCGCCGCGGTCATCAACGACGGCGCGGGAGGCACCCCCTACCGCCTCTCGCTCACCGCCACCACCACAGGGTCCGCCGGACGCATGGTCATCGACACCGGCGGGTTCGATCTGGGCCTGGCCACGCTCGACACGGGGAACGACGCCCGCGTCTTCTTCGGGTCCACCGACCCGGCCAAGGCCGTCCTGCTCTCCAGCTCCGCCAACACGCTCGACGGCGTCATCACCGGCGTCTCGATCGACCTCAACGGCACGAGCGCCCAGCCCGTCTCGCTCACCATCACGCGCGACACCGCCGCCGTCGAGGGCGCGGTCCAGAAGTTCATCGAGGCGTTCAACGGTGTCGTCGACCGCATCAACACCCAGACCCGCTACGTCGCCGAAACGAAGACCAAGGGCCCGCTGCTGGGCGACGGTGCGTCCATCACCCTGCGCAACCGCCTCTTCGAGACCGTCCAGGGGAAGGCGATCGGCGTCAACGGCGCGTTCGACCGCCTCGCCGACGTCGGCGTCACCGTGGGCAGCGGCGGGAAGCTCGAGCTCGACAAAGAGCGGCTCCGCGAGGCGATCGAGGAGGACCCCCAGGGCGTCGCCGACCTCTTCGCCGCGCGCGTCCTCAAGCCCAAGACCTCCACCACCCTCAGCCCCGGCATCACCTTCAACAATCCGGACGCCGAGGACGAGTTCCTCTCCCTGGGCGTCACCGCTCAGCTCGAGGAACTGGCCACCGATTACGTCGGCTCGGTCGACGGCATCCTGACCGGGCGGCGAAGGACCCTCGACGATCAGATCGCCGCGCAAAGACGGCGCATCGAGGAGTTCGACGTGCGCCTCGAGAGCCGCCGGCAGATCCTGGAGCGGCAGTTCCTCGCCATGGAGCAGGCGATCGGCTCCCTCCAGTCGCAGCAGGGCGCCCTGGCGTCGCTCGGGCAGTTGGGATGACTCCCCGCGAACGCGGGGTCCGGGAATCAAGCCCGGGCGTCCCCGCGTCGATGAAGACACCCATGAACGCCGGGTCGCCCACCGCCAACGCGTACCTCCGCACGAAGGTCCTCACGGCGTCGCCCGAGGAGCTGCGCCTCATGCTCCTCGACGGGGCGATCCGCTTCGCCACCCAGGGACGCGACGGGCTCGCCCGCAAGGACTACGAGGCCAGCTACAACGGCATGAGTCAGTGCCGCAACATCATCATCGAGCTGATCACTTCGATCCGCCCCGACGTGGACCCTGAGCTCGCCCAGCGCGTGCGCTCGGTCTACACCTTCATGTTCAGCGAGCTGGTCGAGGCGAGCTTCCAGAAGGACCCCGCACGGGTCGACGAGGTCCTCCGCCTCCTCAACTACGAGCGGGAAACCTGGGCGATGCTCATGGGCAAGTTGGCCCAGGGCCGCGCGGGTGACGCCCCGCCCGCGGCCCCCCGCCCGGCTTCGGCCCAGGCGAAGCCCGCGGCGTTCAGCGTCGAGGCGTGAGCGCGCCCCGTCCTCAACGCCGCACGCCGATCGCCACGAGCTGCGCCGCGAAGTTCTCCATGACGAAACCGAAGTTGACGCTCGCGTCGGCGTGACGCTCCGCGTCGTCCACCGCCCGGATCGCGTCGAGGGCCGCCGATGTGGCACGGGCATCCCGGGCCGCGCGCAGCCGGGCGCGGCAGTGGTCCCCCAGCAGGCGGAACATCCAGCGCGCCCCGGCTCGGTTGGCGGCGTCCTTGCTGGCGCGGGGGTTCTCCTTCACGCGGGCCTCGGCCCAGTCCCCGATCAACTCGCCCGCGACCGTGCTGAATCGCGGCGTGTAGCGCCCCCCCTCCGCCCCGGAGAGCATCGGTGCCAGCACCGCCCGCCAGCCGACGATCCCTGTGCGCAGCGCGACCTCCGCCACCCCCGGCGCCCCGCCCGCGAAACGGTCCAGAAACTCACGGTCCTCGGCGTCCAGCGTCCCGCCGGCCGGCGCCGACCCGGACCCGAGCCAGCGCGCGAACGCCCCGTCATCGAGCGGGATGAACGGGACGCGCTGGCAGCGGCTCCGGATCGTCGGGTACAGCTCGTGCTCCGACGGCGTGACCAGGATGATGACCGTGCCGGGCGGGGGCTCCTCGAGCGTCTTGAGCAGCGTGTTCTGGCCCTCCCGGGCCATCATGTCCGCCTCATCCACGATAAAGACCTTGGCCGCCGCCGAATCGCTCGTCAGCGCGCGCGTCCGCCCCGCGGGCTCGGTCAGGAACTCGCGCACCACGTGGAGCGGGATGTTGGTCTGGAGCTGCTTGCGCGTGTTCTCGTCCCGGCTGACGACCGACAGCTCCTTGACCACGATGTGCAGGTCCGGGTGGAGCCCGGCCGCTAGCAGGCGGGCCGCCTCGCCCTCGGGCTCGCGCACCGGGGTCAGCAACTCGCGCGCGAACGCGAGCGCGCCCGTGAACTTCCCCACCCCGAGCGGGCCGGCGAAGATCCACGCGTGATGCAGGCGCCCGGCGGCCACGGCGGTCCGCAGCGTCGAGACGGCGCGGTCCTGCCCGATCAGGTCGTCCAGCCGGCCCGGAACCGGGCCGCGCGGCGCGGGCCGCTCGGCCTCGGCCTCGACGGGCTTGCGGGGTTTGGGGGGCGCCTTCTTGGCCACGAGGGACAGCGTAGCGGGGACGCACCCGGACCGTCTCACACGCTCCGCAGCTTGTTCATCCCGTTCAGGGCCGCCACCTTGTAGCACTCGGCCAGCGTCGGATAGTTGAACACCGTGTTCACGAAGTAGTCCACCGTGCCCTTGTGGGCGATGACCGCCTGCCCGATATGCACCAGTTCCGTGGCCCCGGTTCCGATAATGTGGACCCCCAGGAGCACGCGGGTCTCCTGGTGGATCAGAAGCTTGAGCATCCCGATCTCGTCGCCCACCAACTGCCCGCGGGCGATCTCCTTGTACTGGGCGATCCCTGCCTCGTACGGGATCCCCGCGGCCGTGAGCTTCTCCTCCGTCCATCCCACCCTCGAGATCTCGGGGATGGCGTAGATGCCGTACGGCAGGAGCTCGGCGACGGTCTCGCTGGGGAGCCCGAACATGTGGCACGCGGCCAGGCGCCCCTGCTCCATCGACGTGCTGGCCAGCGCGGGGAAGCCCACCACGTCGCCCGCGGCGTAGATATGCCCGACCTCGGTCTGCCCGTACTTGTTGACCTTGATCCGTCCGCGGTCGTCCGCGGCCAGGTTGACCGCGCCCAGGTTCAGGCCCTCGGTGTTCCCCTGCCGCCCGACCGCGTACAGCAGGGCGTCGGCGCGGAGCGTCTTGCCGCTCTCGAGCGTCGCCTCGGCCATGATGTTGTCGATCGTGCGCGCGCCCGCCGGGGCGTCGATCGTGCGGATGCCCGTGACCTTCTCGCCCAGGCGCAGCGTGACACCCGCCTGGCGCAGGTGGTACTGGAGCGCCTCGGTGATCTCCGCATCCACAAAGTCCAGCAGGCGGTTGCGCCCCTCAATGATGGTCACCCGGACGCCCAGCGCCGCCAGCATCGACGTGTACTCCGTCCCGATCACGCCGCCGCCGACCACGATCATCGAATGCGGCAGGCCGGACAGGTCCAGCAGCTCGTCGCTGGTCAGAACGTTCTCGCCGTCGAACGGGAACGCCTCGGGCTTCGCCGGGCGAGTGCCCGTCGCGATCAGGAAGTGGTCCGCGTGGACCATCTGGGCCGCGTGCTCGCCCTTGGCCTCGACCGTGTGCGCGTCCTTGAACGATCCGGTCGCCGAGTACACGTCGATCCCGTTGCCCGCGAAATGGTTGCGGACCATGTCGATCTCGGCCTTGATGACGCTGAAGCAGCTCCCGCGCAGCCCGGCGAACGTCTGGGTCCGCGCCTTGGAGAAATCCTCGGCCTTCGGGGCCGTCGAATAGACCCCGGTGATCCGCAGGATCGCCTCGCGGAACGCCTTGGAGGGGATGGTGCCGAACTCGACGGCCGCCCCGCCCACGTCCATGCGCTTCTCGATGACGCAGACCTTCTTGCCGAGCTTGGCGGCCTGGATCGCGCCCTTCTGCCCGGCGGGTCCGCTGCCGATCACGCACAGGTTGTAGTGACGCATGGCCCCACTTTATCGGCCGGACGGCGGCCCCGCCCAAGCCGTCCCGCGCGAACCGCCGCGGCGGGGCCATCGCCCGTGCCGCGCGGACTCTGCGCGATCGATCCGGAGTGTTCGGGCGTTGCACAGCCGCCCGTATACTTGCTCCCTTTACGGAGCGGCCATGCCTCCCCCCCCCCACCACCCTTGGACCAGCGACGAAGTCCGCCGCGCGTTTATCGAGTTCTTCAAGTCCAGACCCGCGCCGGGCGCGGGGGGGCACGCGTTTGTGCCGTCCTCGCCCGTCGTCCCGCTCGACGATCCCACCCTGCTCTTCACCAACGCGGGGATGAACCAGTTCAAGCCCATCTTCCTGGGCACGGTGGACCCCGCGTCCCCGCTCGGGAAGCTCAAGCGCGCGGCCAACAGCCAGAAGTGCATCCGCGCCGGCGGCAAGCACAACGACCTCGAGGACGTCGGCAAAGACACCTACCACCACACCTTCTTCGAGATGCTCGGGAACTGGTCCTTCGGCGACTACTTCAAAACCGAGTCCATCGGGTGGGGGTTTGAACTCCTGACGAAGGTCTACGGCATCCCCGCGGACCGGCTCTACGCGACGTACTTCCAGGGTGAGCCGAAGCTTGGCCTGGAGCCGGACATCGAGGCCCGCGACCTGTGGCAGAAGCTGCTGCCCAGGGGGCACGTCCTGCCCGGCAACATGAAGGACAACTTCTGGGAGATGGGCGAGACCGGCCCGTGCGGGCCGTGCAGCGAAGTCCACTTCGACCGGATCGGCGGGCGGGACGCGAGCGCGCTGGTCAACACCGGCGACCCGGACGTGCTCGAGATCTGGAACCACGTCTTCATCCAGTTCAACCGCGAGGGGCCGACCTCGCTCAAAACGCTCCCCGCGAAGCACGTGGACACCGGCATGGGGCTGGAGCGGCTCGTCAGCGTGCTCCAGAACGTCCGCAGCAACTACGACACCGACCTCTTCGCGCCGATCTTCGCCGCGATCGAGCGGCTCACGGGGGCGCGCCCGTACATGGGCCGGCTCGGCGCGGCCGACGAGGGGAACGTCGACACCGCGTACCGCGTCGTGGCCGACCACATCCGCACGCTGACGTTCGCGCTCACCGACGGGGCCGTGCCGAGCAACGAGGGGCGCGGGTACGTGCTGCGCCGGATCCTGCGGCGCGGCGTGCGCTTCGGGCGCCAGATGCTCGGGGCCAAGGGCGGGTTCTTCAGCCAGCTCGTCCCCGTCATCATCGAAAAAATGGGCGGGGCGTTCCCGGAGCTGCGCAAGGACCCCGAGCGGATCGCGTCGATCATCCGCGAAGAGGAGGAGAGCTTCGGGAAAACGCTCGACAAGGGACTTCGATTGTGGACGTCCTTCGCGGGAGGCGCATTCTACCGGGCAGCCATCGCGTATCAGCGATCTCGACCTCCACACGAGGCCCTAGAGGTGTCTGTCGGTGGAGGTTTTGAACAATCGGAAGCCATCAATGCCGAACTCGATCAGCACCGAGTCTCCCTGAACCCCGGTGAAGTACGAGACGACAGTGAGTATTGGTTCCTCGATCGCGCTTCCGGGAAGTTCGTTGTCAAGGTCCGATTCGATCAACTCACGCCCACGCTTGTCAAGCAGTACTCGCCTTCGCCGCCGGTAATCGAAGCCGATGCTGCCTTCAAGCTCTTCGACACCTACGGCTTCCCGATCGACCTCACGGTGCTCATGGCCCAGGAGCGCGGGCTGACCGTCGACATCGCCGGCTACGAGAAGTTGATGGAGGAAGCCCGCGAGCGCTCCCGGGGTGGGGGCGGCGCCAAGGAGAGCGAGCACAAGGCTCTGGACCTCCCCGCGGACGCGATCGCACGCCTGCGCCACATGCACGTCGATCCCACCGACGACGCCGACAAGTTCCACGGACGGAACATCACCGCCGTCGTCAAGGCCATCTGGAACGGGGAGAACTTCGACCAGAACCTCCGCCCCGGCTCGCGCGGCACGCGCCCCGTGGGCCTCATCCTCGACTCGACCAACTTCTACGCCGAGATGGGCGGGCAGGTCGCCGACCACGGGCGCATGACCGTGATCGGCGAGACGCGCGGGGCGGACATCGCCCGCGCCCGCGGCATCGGCGGGGGCACCGACGCGGTTTCGAGCGGTGAGTTCGCCGTGGAGGACGTCCGGGCGTTCGGCGGGTACGTCGTCCACTCCGGGCACGGCGTGCGCGGCGAAATCCGCGTCGGCGACCGCGTGGCCCTGCACGTGGACGCGGCGCGGCGCGTCCCGATCGCCGCCAACCACACCGGCACGCACCTCTTGAACTTCGGGCTGCGCAAGGTTCTCGGCGGGCACGTGGATCAGAAGGGCTCGATGGTCGCGCCCGACCGCCTGCGGTTCGACTTCGCCAACTCCGGGCCCGTCACGCCCGAGCAGATCGAGAAGGTCGAGGGCGTGGTCCGCGAGGCAATCACCGCCGACCTGCCTGTGTATGCCGATACCGCGCCGCTGCACGTGGCCAAGCAGGTCGCGGGGCTGCGGGCCGTCTTCGGCGAGGCGTACCCGGACCCCGTCCGCGTCGTCTCCATCGGCCGCCCCGTCAAGGACCTGATCGACGAGCCCGGCAACCTGGAGTGGAACGACTACTCCGTCGAGCTCTGCGGCGGAACGCACCTGCCCTCGACCGGAGCCGCCGAGGAGTTCGCCGTGGTCTCGGAGGAGGCCGTGGCCAAGGGCGTCCGCCGCGTCGTCGCCCTCACCGGCGTGCCCGCGAAAGCGGCCATCATCGCGGCCGACTCTCTCGCCGATCGGCTCAAGGCCGCCGGCTCACTCGTCGGCGCCGACCTGCAGCACGAGCTGGCCGCGATCAATCACGAGATGGAGCAGCTCACGCTCCCGGTGCCGCGCAAGGCCAAGCTCCGCGCCGGCATCACAGCGCTCGCCGAAAAGGTCAAGGCCGCGCAGAAGCAAGCCGCGGCAGGACGACGCACCGAGGCCGCCGCCGCTGCTCGGTCGATCGGCGAGGCCGCAAAGGCCAGGAACGAGCCCGTCGTCGTCGCGACGCTGGAGCTGGGCTCCGATCGCGGCGCGATCGAGCAGGCGGTCAAGACCATCCGCGACCTGTGCCCCGCCGCCGCCGTCATGGTCCTCAGCCCGGACGAGGCCGAGGCCAAGGTCAGCGTCATGGCGGGCGTGCCGCCCCCCGGCGTGCAACGCGGGCTCTCGGCCGGCGACTGGGTGCGTGAGACGGCCCGAGTCCTCGGCGGCAAGGGCGGCGGCCGCCCGGACGCGGCCCAGGGCGCCGGCCCGGACCTGGCGAAACTCACCGAGGCTCAGGCCGTCGCGCGCGCCTTCGCTGCGGGCAAGCTGGGGGCATGATGGCCGCCGCGACCCCGGACAATCCCGCCGACGGACCCGCCGACCGATCCGCGGACAAGCCCGTTCCCTGGCCAGAGATTCCTCAACCGCCCCGCGCCCCGCCGATCCCGCTCCTCCTCCGCACCCCGGTGGACAGGCCCGCCTCGATGACCCGGCAGGAACCCTCGCGTTCCGACACGATGAAGGCGGCCTCGGGATACGCGTCGGCGTTCACGTTTATCGGCTCGATCCTCGTCTTCGGGGCGATCGGCTGGGCCCTGGACCGGTGGCTGAAGATCACACCGTGGGGGTTGATCGCCGGGCTCACCTTCGGCATGATCGGCGCGACCTTCCGGATGGTGCGGGAGGCCAACCGCCCCTTGAAATGACCGAACCGCGGCCGACGGGCTCCGTGATCATGTGCATCCCGGCTGCCGCGCGGCCATCGTGTCGCTTTGCCGCATGGCCGCTCCCGGCTATCCTTGTCCCCCCCGGGATGGCCCCCTCCCCGGACCCCGTCCGCGCGTGAGCGAAACGATGACGTATCCGACCGAATCAGCGAGCCGGAGCCTGCTCAGGGGCATGATCCCGGCGCTGTCGGCGGCGTGGGCGGTCGGCGCGGGCGCGGTGATCATCGGGGCGTGGGCGATTGCGCCCGACCTGGCCGGGGCGGCCTTGCTCGGGGGCGGGATCGCGCTCGTCGGGACGGTCGCGGCGCTCGCGGCCCTCGCCTTCGCGCTCAACATCCGCGGCCTCGAGCCGGCCTTCGCGGTCCTGGGAGCCTCGATCTTCCGGGCCGTCGCGGCCCTGTTCTGCGGGCTGTTCGTGCAGGGCGCGTCGGCGGCTCCCGATCGACCATTCTGGCTTTCCTTCCTGATCGTCATCGGTTGCGTGATGGCCGTTGAGGTCGTGGTGTCGCGCCGCCTGCTCGACCGCCCGTCGCCCAAGGAGTCGCCTTGCCCATGATGGACCGGTTTCTCACGCTCGCCGCCGACCCCGTGGCCCACGTCGTCAACCACAAGGCGACCGAGATCGACGGCTGGTGGGTCTGGTCCGGCCACATGGGCAACCTGCTCCTGTCGGCGATCATCATGGTCGTCGCCGGGCTCTACGCCGCGTCGCGCATCGCGACGGGCCCGGAAAGCCTGGGCTCGAAGCGGTACCTGCCCCGCGGCACGTTCCCCCACGTGGTCGAGGTGATCTGTGTCTATCTGCGCGAGCAGACGGTGCGCCCGATGCTCGGCGAACGCACCGACCGCTTCATGCCCCTGCTCTGGACGCTCTTCTTCTTCATCCTGGTCAACAACCTTCTCGGGCTGGTGCCGCTGCTGGACATTCACGCGTGGGCGACCCCGGAACTCGTACTGGTCGAGCACAAGGCCTGGATCGGCGGGACGCTGACGCAGAACATCTTCGTCACCGGGGTGCTGGCGTTCGTCGCGTTCCTGGTGGTGAACGTGGCCGGCATCCGCGCCCTGGGCATCGGCGGCTACCTCAAGCACCTGACGGGCGGCGCCCCCGTGTTCGTCTGGCCGATCCTCATCCCGGTGGAGGTCGCGGGGATCTTCATCAAACCGGTGGCGCTGTGCATCCGCCTCTTCGCCAACATGACGGCCGGGCACATCCTGGTGGCCACGCTCCTGGGGTTCATCGGCCTCGCGCTCTCCGGCGAACTCGGCATGGTGCTCGGCGGAACCGTGACGGTGGTGGCGGGCATCGGCGTCGTCGCCATCTACTTCCTCGAGCTGTTCGTCGCGTTCCTCCAGGCCTTTGTGTTCATGTTCCTCACGTCCGTATTCATCTCCCTGCTCGCGCACCACGACGACGAGCATGGGCACGATCACGAGCACGCGCCCGGAGCGCACCCGGCGCACGCGTGAACAACGGATCGCGTCCCGGCGCACCGGGACACCCGAGACTTCGTGGCTGATTCAGAAAGGTGGATCGACGAATGAGAGCCCTCATCAACAACGCGATGCTCGCCGGTCTAGGCCTGCTCGCGTCCCCCGCCATGGCCGAGGCCGCCGCGGGCGACACGACCAAGGGAATCGCCGCCGTCGGCGCCGGACTCGCCGTCATCGGCGGCGGCATCGGCATCGGCCTGATCGGCAAGGGCGCGGTCGAGTCGATCGCGCGTCAGCCCGAGGCCCGCGGCCCGATCGTCACCAACATGATCCTGACGGCGGCGCTGGTCGAGGGCGCGGCCCTCTTCGCCATCGTCGTCGCCCTGATCGCGGCCTGATCGAACCCGACGCGCCGGACCGGGCACGGCCCGGCGCGCTTTGCACCCTCCCCCCGACGGAGCCCCGCATGACCCGTTCCACGCTGATCGTCGTGATCGCCGCCCTCGCCTTCCTGTGGCCTTTCGCGGGCGCGCAGGCCCAGGACCATGGCGCACCGGCGGGCGGCGCACCCGCTCCGGCGACCCAGCCCGCGCACGCCCCCGACCCCGGGCACGCCCCAGCGGAGGGCCACGAAGACGTCGGCGTCATGCCGACGGTCAAGCAAGGGCTCGTCGTCGCGACCACCTCCATCGTGGTCTTCGTCATCGTTCTCGTCATCCTCTCCACCATGGTCTGGCCGAAGATCGTCAAGGGTCTCAGCGACCGCGAGGCCAAGATCAGGGAGGAGATCGAGTCCGCCGAGCGGGCCCGCAAGCAGGCCAAAGAGGCCCTCGCCCAGTACGAGAAGTCGCTGGCCGAGGCCCGCGCCGAGGCCCAGCGCATGCTCGAGGCCACGAAGGCGTCGCAGCAGGCGCTCGCCGCCGAGCTCCGGGCGAAGGCCGATGCGGAGATGACCGCGCTGAAGGACCGGGCCCGGCGCGACATCGAGTCCGCCAAGCGGGCCGCCCTGAAGGAAATCTACGACGCGGCCGGCGACCTGGCCGCGAACATGGCCGCCAAGATCCTCCGGCGCGAAGTCCAGCCGGGCGATACGCGGCGCCTGATGGAAGAGTCCCTCGGAGAGCTTCAGACGGCGAAGGTGTGACGGCGGGCCATTGCCCGTTGCCCATTGCCCATTGCCCATTGCCCTCAACGGACCACCGCATGCCCCTGATCGAAACACCCCCCGACGCCCTCGCCGACGTGTACGCCAAGAGCCTGTACCGGCTCGCCGATGAGGCGGGCGGGCACGAGGCCGTCGGGGGCGCGCTGGATGAACTCGAAGCGGTGATGGAGCTGGCCCGCGGCGACGCCCGCTTCGGTGAGTTCCTCGCGTCGCGCGTCCTGTCCGTCAAGGACCGCGCCCGCTCGCTCAAGGCCATCTTCGACGGGCGCATCGACCCCCGCACCCTCCGCTTCTTGCAGGTCCTCAACCTCAAAGGACGCCTCTCGCACCTGCCCGCGATCGTCGCGGCCCTGGATCGGCTCGTGCAGGAGAAGTTCGGACGCGTCGAGGTGGACGTGACCACCGCGGCGCCGATGTCGGCCGACGACCTCCGCTCGATCACGGCCCGCCTCCAGACCGCCCTGGGGCGCGAGCCGGTCGTGCATCCGTACACGGACGTGTCGATGATCGGCGGCGTGCGGATCCAGATCGGCGACAGGCTGATCGACGCCTCCGTAGCGACCGGCCTGCGGCGGATGCGCGACACGATCGCCGACGCGGGCGCGGCCCGCCTGCGCGACCGGGCCGAACGCATCATCGACGACGTGGCGGGCGCGGGCCTGATCCCCGGGGACCACCCGATCACCGTCGAGCCCAAGCCCGGCGCGACGGCCGGCGCCCGCCCCGCGGCGAGCCGCGCGGGCGTCGCCCCGATGCAGCCCGTCGCCCCGTCGCGCTCGTACAAGACCGGCAAGAAGACCATCGCGTCCGTGAACGTCGCGGGCCAGCGCGTCCTCATCCGCGTGGACTTCAACGTGCCCATGGACGAGGGGGGGGACGGCGCGATCACCGACGACCGCCGCATCCGCGAGGCCGTCGCGACCATCCGCGGCGTCGTTGACCGCGGCGGGCGCGCGATCCTCATGTCGCACATGGGCCGCCCGGAGGGCAACGGGTTCGAGGCCGAGTTCAGCCTCCGCCCGTGCGCCGAGCGCCTCGGCGAGCTGCTGGGCCGGCCCGTCGCGTTCCCGTCGAACGACTGCGCCGACGACGCCGCGGCGAACGGCGTGCGGGCCATGAAGGACGGCGGCGTGGTGCTGCTGGAGAACCTGCGGTTCCACAAGGGCGAGAAGAAGGGCGACGCGGTCTTCGCGATGAAGCTGGCGTCGCTGGGCGACGTGTACGTCAACGACGCCTTCGGCACGTGCCACCGACCGGACGCCTCGATGGTCGCCGTGCCGCGGGCGATGGCCGGCCGACCCCGCGTGATCGGCTTCCTCGTCGAGAAGGAGATCGCCTTCCTCTCCCGCGCCCTCCAGAGCCCGGCCAAGCCGTTCGTCGTCGTGCTCGGCGGGGCGAAGGTCTCCGACAAGCTCGGGGCGATCGAGCACCTGCTTCCCAAGGCCGACGCGGTGCTCATCGGCGGGGCCATGGCGTACACGTTCCTCAAGGCCCTGGGCAAGGAGGTCGGCGAGAGCAAGGTCGAGACCGCCAAGCTCGCCGACGCGAAGCGGGCCCTGGACCTGGCCGGAAAGCTCAAGGCCGACCTGCACCTGCCGAAGGACCACATCTGCTCGACCGCCTTCGCCGAAACGGGCGGGCAGATCGAGATCTTCCGCGACACGATCAGGCCCGGCTTCTTGGGCCTGGACATCGGCCCGGCCACGCAGGCCGAGTACGCCGCGGTGCTGGCGAAGGCGAAGACCATTGTCTGGAACGGGCCCATGGGCGTCTTCGAGTGGATGCCGTTCAAGGTCGGCACACAGCAGGTGGCGATGGCCATCGCCGACGCGACGGGGCGCGGCGCGACCAGCATCGTGGGCGGGGGCGACTCCGCGGCCGCGGTCGAGGCCTTCGGGCTTGCCGAGCGCATCACGCACGTCTCGACGGGCGGGGGGGCGTCGCTGGAGATGCTTGAGGGCAAGAAGTTCGAGAGCGTCGAGCTGCTCGACAACGAGTGAGTACGCCCCCGCAACCCGTTATGCTGACCCCGTGAGCATCGTTCGCTGCCCGGACTGCGGGTACCTCCTCCACGGGCTTCCGGCCTCGGACATTCCGACGTGCCCCGAGTGCGGCAAGCGGATCGATGCCGCCGCGCTGGCCCATGAAGCCCGAATCGCACGCTACCGGAAGTATGACTGGCTCGGATTCGCGTTGTCACCGCTCATGGCGTTGCTCCCCGCGGCCCTCGTGTGCGGAACCCTGTTGCCCCGCGCGTGGTTCCCGCCGGTGGCCATCGGCCTGTCGCTGGGGCTCGCGACGTGGTGCGCGCGGTCGGCCCTTGAGCGTCGGGCCGCGTTCCGTCCCGCACCGTCCCCGGAGCAACAGTCCTGGCTGGGCGTTGCCATTGTGCTGGCGTTTCTGTACACAGGCTTGTTCACCACGCTGATCGCGTCCGGGTGGTTCTCACTCAACATCGACTGAGGAAGCCCGCGCGAAGGGAGCGAATCGAGTGAGGGCAAAGGCCGCGTGGCGGGACGTGCTGCTCCTCTCCGCGCTCTGCGGCCTGGTCTACTTCACCGGCCTCACCACGCGCGGGCTGAGCAACTGGCAGGAGGCCCAGCGTGCCCTCGCCGCGCGAGAAATGCAGGAGCGCGGCGACTGGATCGTGCCGACGATCAACGGGAAGCCGTACCTCGCCAAGCCGCCGCTGTTTTATTGGTGCCAGCTCGTCATCGCGGAGCTGCGCGGCGGGCGGGCGGGCGAGCTGGACCTGCGGCTGACGGTCGCGCTGGCCGGGTGGCTGGGCGTGCTGGCGACGTACGTCGTAACGCGCCGGCTGCTGGAGCCGCGCCCGCTCCACACGCTTGACGAGGCGAACGCGGGTGACGCGGACTACCCGCGGCGGGCCGCGTTCTGGGCCTCGCTCTTCCTCGCCACCGGCGTGCTCTACGTGCGCCGCAGCCGCATCGGCGAGCTGGACATCGTGCTGGCACCGCTGACGGTGATCGCGGTCGGCGCGCTGTACGCGGCGTGGCGGTCGCACGTGGAACGCGGGCGCACCCACTGGGCGGCTCTCCTCGTCGCAACGCTCGCCGGTGCCGGCGCAACGCTGGCCAAGGGGCCCCCCGCCCTGCTCCCCATCGCGCTGGCGGGGTACGGCGGGATGGCGCTCGCGCCGCTGATGCGCCGGATGCTCCGGGGCTCGGACGCGCCGGCGAGCAACAGGCCGCTGCTCCGCGAGGCGCGCGTCCGCCTCGGCGCGCTCATCGGCGCGATCGGGTTTGTCGCGGGCGGGATCGCGTCGAGCTGGAGCGAGTCATCCTCCTCCGATCGGGCGCTGGGCTCCGCTCTCTTCGCGGTCATGGGGCTGCTGCTGGGCGGGTTCGTCGGCGCGATGGCGTCGCGGGAGTACCTCCTCTCGTTGTGGCGCGCGTTGACGCGCACGCACCCGATCGCGGTCCTCGGGCTGCCCGCGCTCGCGCTCTGGGCATGGCTCTGGGCGGCCCGGGCGCGCGTCGGTGACGCCTTCGTCATGGGCACCATCGACACTGAGGCCCGCGACAACCTGCGGCTCTTCCTGCTCGAATCACCCGTCAACAACCTCGAGGCGGCGACGTACGCCGTCGGCATCGGATCGGCGCTGTCGCTCGCGGCGTGGGGCTGGCTCGTCCTCGGGCGGCCACGGATCGCCCCGGGCCTGGCCTTCGCGGCCGCGTGGGCGGTGCTCTCGCTGATCGCGTTCAGCACGCTGGGCAAGGGCGTGGCGCGCTACCTGACGCCGGTGTGGCCGGCCGTGGCGATCCTCGGCGGGGCATGGTTCGCGTGGCGCCCGCCCCCCCGCGGCCGCCCGTGGCCGCTCGCCGTCCGCATGCCCGTGTACGCTGCCGTGGCCATGCTCGCCGTCGCGCAGGGCGTCTGGTACGGAGCTCTCGGCGCGAAGCAGAGCCTGACCCCCCGCGAGTTCATCGCCGAACTGCTCGGGCCCTCGCGCGGGGTTGACCCCGCTCGCCTGGGCATGTTCGAGTTCGACACGCCGCAGGTGGACTACTACGTCGGGGGGCACGTCGAGTCGTTCCTGGGGGAGGGGCCTCACCCGGACCTGATCGGCGTCGGCCCGCGCACGCTCACGGACCTGGCGCGCGACCTTCACGAGACCGGCGAGACGTTCACGCTGCTCGTCCGCCGCACCACGCCGAAGTTCATGCAGGACACACCGCCCGCGCTCGACCGCATCCGCGACGCCGGGCTGATCGTCGAGGAGGTTCCGATGACCCGTGAGTTTTTCATCGACAACGGGCGGACGCCGATCGGCGCCTACCGCGTGCGGGCGCGCTGATCGACCCGCCCCGACTGGCGGCACGGCGGCCCGCCCGTGCCGAGTCCATCAACCCCTGCCGGTGCGCCCCGTATCAGCCCGCCAGCGGCTTGCCGAGCAGCTTGCGCTTCTCGTACAGGAACTTCAGGTGGTGGCTCAGGTGGTCGGCGTAACCCTTGACCAGCCCCTCGAGCGTGACGAGGCCCTTCTCGTTGTGGACGCCCGTCCGCGCAAAGACCGCCTCGGGCAGGTTCCGCAGCATCGCGGCCGTCATCGCACGGTTCTTCTCGAAGACCTCGCAGGCGAGCCGCGGGTCGAGCTTGTCGTACCCCAGGTGTTTCGTGAACAGCGTCTCGTTGTACCCGATGATGAGCGGGCGCTCCTCGGCCGCGACGCGCTTCATGCGGTCGGAGCCGATCAGGTCGCTGTCCATCAGGTGCAGGACGATCTCCTGGATGCTCCACGTCCCCGGCACGGGGTGGGCGTTCAGGTCGTCCTTCGTCAGCCCGGCGATCGCACGGGCGGGCAGCGTCGCGCCCGCGGCGTAGTCCTCGATGATCTGGCGGTTCATGCGGTCCCCCTTCTGTTCCCCTTGACAGATTCATCGTGAGGGTAGCGCGCCGCCGCCGCCGAGCGCCCACACGGCGCGATGCGGGGTAACACACGACGCCGCAGCGTGCGTACAAGGCGCGAATTCCATGAACCGCCGGGCCAAAGCAGCGCTTCACCAGTGGCCAGGGAGCACACATGACCAAGACACTCGGCGTCGCATTGGCGGCCCTCGCCGCGATCATGGGGGCCTGCCAGCGTTACCAGTACAAGCTCGACCTGCGGCCCCGTGATGGCGGGCTCGAACGGACGCTGAACTGGAGCATCTCCAAGCAAGCCCAAGGCGTGACCTCACTCCCGGTGGACGACCTTCAGCGGATAGCCGGGTTGTATGGCGCCGCGATCCCGGCGGAGCCCGTGGGGGAAACTGTCCTCGCGTCCACGTTCTCCGGCCCGATGCCCGACGACATCGGAGGTTTCGGCCGCTACATGACTCTGGAAAGCTCGCTCGGGACCTTGCACGTCTACGCCGAGCGATTCCGGGGATCGGACGACGCACTCGCCCGCTGGGAGCGGCAGAGCACGTCCATCGACGCGATCGTGGACCTCTGGATGCTGTACATGGGCGACGCGCTCCGCGGCGAACCGGGCCTGGAGGCACTCCAGACCGTCATGGATCGGCGGCTGCGGCGCGACCTGAAGAACGCCGCCATGACGGTCACCGCGCACCTCACGGCACTGATCGGACCCAACCCGCTCGCGCGATCCCCGGAGGAGGTTGAGGAAGCCTCGAAGCGGCACGCATTCGCTCTCGCCGCCCGCCTGCTCCTGTATTTCATGGAACGCGGCTACGTCTCTCCCGATGACGCATCACGTGCCCTGCGAATCGCGAACGTTGGCGAACCCGATTCGAGCCGCGAGCGTGCGGCCATGATCCGGCGGACGGTAAGCGGCTGGATGGACCCGGACGCGGCGACGGAGAACCCAGCACTCAAGAGCATCTTTGACGACACAACGTCGATGTCCGAGCGATTCACGGTGTTCGTGATCGAGTCGGAACAGGCCTGGGGCGTGCTGGCGCGCTGGGTCGCCGCCGTCGGGCAAGTCGGCGCGGAATCTACGGACACGCGCGAGCTGCTCAACGAAGTGATGATGGCCGCACTGTCTCCGGAGCTCGAAGGCCTGATGGATAACCATGACACGCTCGACGCTACGCTCGCCACAGGAACCCACCCATTGATGACAAACGGGCTATGGAATGAAGCCGACGCATCGGTCCGATGGAACGCTTCCCTGCCCACGGACAAGAACCACGGCAACGGTTTCCCGTCCCTCGCCTGCGCCGTGTGGGTATCGCCCGACGAGCCGGCCCAGATGCGTGCGCTCGGCCGAGTCGCGCTCCAAGGCCAGAGTCTCGCGGAGTTCTGCCTGTGGCGCCGGGGACTGCTCCCGGATGAAGGCCGACAGTGGAACGCCTTTGTCGAAGGCCTGACCCCGGAAACGAACCCCGTCGCACGCCTTGCGGCCTTCCGCTTCACCGGGCGCGAATCGGAAGACGAACCCCCGCGCGGAGTCACCATCCTGCGGGACGCCATTCTGAAGAAATGACCAGCGTTCGGCGCGGTCAGGCGGTCGGCCTGAACTCCGCCCCGTCCAGCACGTCGAAGCTCACGAAGTCCCCGGGAGCGAAGCCCGACGCCTGCTGGCGTGCGTCCGTCGGCGTGCAGTGGATCGGCATCCCCGCGTCCACCACCACCTCGCCGCCCTCGACCGCGACCACCGTCCCCTGCACGCGCCGCGGCCGGCCGTACACCGGCTCGACGTAGCGCCCGCCGGTGTCCACCGTGTCGATCCGCTTGGCCTTCGCGTGAATTGTCCCGATCAGCCGCTTGCCGACGGGCGTGTGGATCGGCCCCGTCGCGAGCAGGTGTAGCTCGTAGTTGGTGTTCAGGAATGTCATCCTGATGTAGCCGGGTTTCGTCGCCGTCGGCGCGACGACCTCCGCGAGCACGCCGCGGGCCAGCTTCGGGCCGATCTTCGAGGTCGGGGCGGGGGTGATCATGGCGGCGGAGTGTACGGCGGAAACGGACGCCTCAGGGCATCGAGGCGTCAGCCGCCGCGGGCGTCGTCAGCTCCGCCCGGCTCGTTCAGCCGCACGATCGTCACCATGACCTTCGGCGGTTCCGTGACGATCCCGGGCGAATCGCCGTCCAGGATGTGCGTGTGGAACGACGGATCGTCTCGGCTCCACTTCAGAACCTGATCGATCCGGCTCGTCAGCCACCGCAAGCCCGCCTCATCGCCGCGGACCGTGACCTCGGGGTGCCTGGTCCGCGTCGTCCCCGTGGCGTCCGTCCACGCCCCAACGGCGATCTTCAACCTGCCTTCAGGTCCATCACGCGCATCGCTCACGCTCACACCCCCGCGCCCACACCGACGCGACGACCGACGCCCATTCCCAAGAAGTTCGCCAGCAACCGCGGACCCTCTTCTGTCAGGAAACTCTCGGGGTGGAACTGCACGCCCTCAACCGGCTGCTTCTTCGGGTCCTTCCACACGCGGCGCAGGCCCATGACGACGCGGCGTGTCCCACCGCGGCCGTCGTCTTCATCCGTCCACGCCGAGACTTCCCAGCCGTCTCCGCCCGGCTTGTGCGCCGGGATCGTCTCGGCGAGCACCACCAGCGAGTGGTAGCGCGTCGCCGTGAACGGGTTGGACATCCCGCGGAACACGCCGCGCCCGTCGTGGTGGATGGGGCTGGTCTTGCCGTGCATGGGGATGGCATGCCGGGCGACGGTCATGCCGTGCAGAGCCCCGATGCACTGGTGCCCCAGGCAGACGCCCAGCACCGGCACGCGACCGGTGAACCGCTCGATGATCGCCGAGGACACCCCGGCCTCACCCGGCGAGCAGGGGCCGGGTGAGACGATCACGTGGCTCGGCCCGCGCCCGCCATTCAACCGGTCCGCCTCGTCCGGCGTGATCCTGTCGTTGCGCACGACGAGCAGGTCGCGCCCCACTTCAAGAGTCGGATCCAACTCCCCGAGCCGCTGGACGAGGTTCCAGGTGAACGAGTCGTAGTTGTCGATGAGCAGAATCATCGCGCGTTCAACGGCCTATGGCACCCCCGACATCACCGCGGCGTCGGCGAGCAACACGATGAACGATATGAGGGTAAGCAACCCCGCCAGAGCAGCGAACCCCAGGATGAACACGCAATCACCTCTCCGGTTTCTGAACCTTCGAGGCCGAGAGCTGTCAGGCAACAGCAACAGCACCGCCCACGCCGATGCGACGATCGTGACGGCAGCGCCAGCCAGTGTGATCCACACGAGCCACGTGTGCATTCGGGTCGCCCCAGAGGCCGCAGAAGGACAAAGCGATCGTAGATGTGGCCAAGCGTTCACTCTCGCGAGTTTGAGCTTTGCGCTTTGAGCTTTGAGTTTTTTCTACGCCGCCATCCCCTTCGTCCCCGCCACGCCGTCGCGCGTCACGAGGAAGAAGTCCGACGTGATCGGGTACGGCAGCCGCTTGTAGTCCTGCTCCACCCTGTCGTGCAGGCGCTTGACGAACGGCTCCGGGTCGTGGGAGAGCGCCAAGAACATGTCCCGCGCCGGGAGCGCGACGTAGAAGTTGCCGCCGAGCTGCGGGGCGAGCCGCTTGAAGAGGCTGGTGAGCAGCAGGCGTGCCGCGTCGTACCCGTCCTGCTCGGAAACAATGGCCGCCCGCCCGCCCTCCTTGCTCTCGACGAGCTGGACCTCCAGCTCCGGGGCGTAGGCGTCGAGGTTGCCGCGGGCGATGTCGTCGAGCTCCTCGACGGTGAGCCCCCAGCGGACCATCTGCTCGGTCGTGATGCTCACGGTCATCTGCGGCAGGTCGATGACGAAGACGACGACGGTGTCGTTCACGAAAGGCACGTGCGCGACGAGCTCGCGCGTCAGGTGCTGGAAGATCGCCTCGGGCTGGATGCGCGGCATGATCCGCGGGCGGGCGAACTCCAGCGACATGTGCCCGAGCTGGGCCGCGTCGCCGGCGAAGAGCTGCGTGAGGTAGTGCTCCACGATCTCCGACCCGCGGGCCGGCTCGTGGTTCACCATCCGGTAGAGGTTCTCCAGGTCCAGCCGCCGCCCGTTGATGATGAGTTCCTTGGCCGCCCCGGACTCGATCGAGAAGGCCGGGTGGAGCGTGCGCAGCATGGCGGCCACGCGTTCGACGAAGGCCCCGGGTTCACGCGGCATGTTGGGCATCTCGATCCCCGCTCCTGACCGATGTCGCGCGAGCGTCCGGACCTGGGCCGGGGCTCCGGAGCCGATATCCACGCGACGGTGTATCGTCCATCCGATACGCCGGGTCCACACAGCGGTTCATGCGTATCCGGGCGAGCCCGCAGGAGCCCGGCACCCCCTCGCGCGGAACGTGCCGACGGCCCCGTGCAGGGGTCGAACCCGCGGGCATCCCCCGCGCGTCCGAGAAGGGTCCGGTCGGTTTGGCGCGGCGGTGCGGGGTCGGCTAGAATCAACGTCTATGCCCGAGGCGGGCCGGATCGTGGGTGGGCCGACGGCCCGAACAAACCTGTCTGTGGAGACACAACCGTGATGAGCGAACAGGAAATCGAGGCGAAGGTCATCAAGATCGTCGCCGAGCAGCTCGGGGCGGACGTCGCCAAGATCAACCGCAACACCAGCTTTGTCGAGGACCTGAACGCGGACAGCCTCGATCAGGTGGAGCTGGTCATGGAGTTCGAGGACGAGTTCGAAACCTCGATCCCCGACGACCAGGCCGAGAAGATCAAGACCGTCGGCCAGGCGATCGAGTTCATCAAGCAGGCCCAGGGCAACGAGTAACCCCGGGCGCCGGGTCCGGCCGGGGCCGCGGTGATCGCGGGAACCCGGGGTCCCGATCGCGTGCGCCCGCCGGCGCGCTCCGAAGGGGACCATGCCGCTCCGCAACGCCGAAACGCCGCGCATCGTGATCACCGGGCTTGGCGCCGTCACCGCCCTCGGGCCCGACGCCGCCTCGACCTGGGCCGGCATGCGCGAAGGGCGCAACGGCATCGGGCGCATCGACGCCGAGGGTTTTTCGCGCTACGTCGATCGCTGGACCGTCCGCATCGGCGGGCAGGTCCGCGGGTGGGACCCCACCCGGCGGATCGACCCGCGCGAGGCCAAGCGGATGGACCGCTTCACGCAGCTCGGGCTTTACGCCGCCGTCGAGGCCGTCGAGCACTCCGGCATCGACTTCACCAAAGAGGACGGCGAGCGCTGCGGGGTCGTGGTCGGCTCCGGGATCGGCGGCATCGGCACGATCGAGGACGGGCTCTTCGTGATGAAGGAGCGCGGGCCCGACCGCGTCAGCCCGTTCACGGTCCCGCGGCTCATGGTCAACGCCGTCACCGGCACGATCTCCATCCGCTACGGGCTCCGCGGGCCGGCCTCGGCCCACGCGACGGCGTGCGCCAGCTCCGGGCACGCGATCGCCGACGGGATGGGCTGCCTGCGGCGCGGGCACGCGGACGTGATGATCGTCGGCGGCGCCGAGGCGGCCGTCACACCCCTCTGCGTCGCCGCGTTCATGACGATGAAGGCCCTGTCCACGCGCAACGACGCGCCCGAGAAGGCCAGCCGACCCTTCGACGCGGACCGCGACGGGTTCGTCCTGGCCGAGGGCGGAGCGATGCTCGTGCTCGAAACCGAGGCCCACGCGAAAGCCCGCGGCGCGACGATCTACGCCGAGCTGCTCGGGTTCGGGAACAGCTCCGACGCGTCGCACATCACCGCACCGGACGCGGCCGGGCTCGGCGCCGCCCGCTCCATGCGCTGGGCGCTCCAGGACGCGGGCCTGAACGCGACGGACATCGAGTACATCAACGCCCACGGCACGTCCACGCCCCTGGGCGACAAGGCCGAGGTCGCGGCCGTCACCTCCGTCTTCGGGGACCAGGCCCGCAAGAGCCGCGGCGGGCGGCTCCTGATGAGCTCCACCAAATCCATGCACGGGCACACGCTCGGCGCGTCGGGCGCGGTCGAGATGCTCGCCTGCATCCACGCGGTGCGCGATGGGGTCATCCCCCCCACGGTCAACCTCGACAAGCCCGACGAAGGATTCGACCTGGACTTCGTCGCTCACCACGCCCGCGAACGCCGCGTCCGCTACGCCATGAACAACACGTTCGGGTTCGGCGGTCACAACGTCACCCTGATCGTGGGCCGGTACGACGGCTGATCGGGACTCCTCTCGCACATTGGCGCTCCCGCTCCAGGCTCCGGTGCGCTCCGTTCTCGCCCCCATTTGAGCTCTGAGCTTTGAGCTTTGAGCTTTTTCCGACCGATATCCCTCCCGTGCCCCCGACCGACCTGAACGCTGTGCTGCGCCTCGACGTGCCGGTGATCGTCCGCCTGGGCGAACGCCAGATGACCACGCGCGAGGTTCTGGCCCTGGCGCCGGGGTCCATCATCGAGCTGCCCAAGGGGGCCGACGAGCCCCTCGACCTGATGGTCAACAACCGCGCGATCGGCCTCGGCGTCGCCGTCAAGATCGGCGAGAACTTCGGGATCCGCATCACGATGGTCGGGGACGCCAAAGCCCGCATCGAGGCCATGGGCGCCGCCGCCTCCGAGGCCTCCCAGCCCCGGATTCCTGAGCAGGAACCCGCCGGGCAGTTGTAGCGGGCACCCTTCGCGTCTAGCGTCCCTGAATCCCGCCCCACGCGCGGTCCGATGGGTACTCCGACCGGATCACCACGCCGGGCCACCGGGATCGCCGCGATCACGCGCAGAAAAGGCCGACCATGCCCCGAGACATCCCGGTCGGCAACGGCGACCTGCTCATCACCTTCGACCGGTTCTACCGCGTCCGGGACATCTACTACCCGTTCGTGGGGCGCTACAACCACACCGACGGGCACGTCCAGCGGTTCGGGGTGTGGGCGGACGGCCAGTTCGCGTGGATCGAGGACCCGAGCTGGACGCGCCAGCTCCGCTACAAGCCCGACACGCTCGTGACCGAGGTCCGTCTCGTCAACGAACGGCTCGGGCTGGAGCTCACCTGCCACGACGCCGTGGACTGCCACGAGCCGGTGTACCTGCGCAAGTGCGTGGTCCGCGACCTTCTGGGTCGCCCGCGCGACGTGCGTGTCTTCTTCCACATCGACCCGTCCATCCGCGGCTCGCCCGTCGGCGATACGGCCAACTACGACCCCGGCACCACGAGCGTCGTTGTCTACAAGGAAGACGCGTACTTCCTGCTCAACGCCTGCGACGCGCACAAGTGCGGGATCGACCACTGGGCGATCGGCACCAAGCGGCTCGGCGGCGCCGAAGGCACCTGGCGCGACGCCGAGGACGGGCAACTCGGACGCAACGCCATCAGCCAGGGGTCCATCGACGCCACCGTCGGGTTCAACCTCCAGGTCCCCGCCGGCGGCGAGGCCCACGTCACCACGTGGATCGCGTGCGGGCACTCGTACAACGACGTCAAGCAGCTCAACCGGCGAGTCTGGGACCTGGGGCCCGACCGGATGCTCGCGCGCACCGAGGCGTACTGGCGGCTCTGGTCCCGCAAGGAGCCCACCGACACCTCCCCGCTGCCCGAGCCGATCCGCGACCTCTTCGTCCGCAGCCAGCTCATCCTGCGCACCCAGATCGACAACCGCGGCGCGATCCTGGCCGCCAACGACAGCGACGTGACGGCGTTCGGCGGGGACCACTACTCCTACTGCTGGATGCGCGACGGCGCGCTCGTCGCCTACGCCCTCATCCTGGCCGGGCACGGCGAGCTCTCACGCAGCTTCTTCCGCTTCTGCGCCGGCACCATCGAAAAGGACGGGTACTTCCTCCACAAGTACTCGCCGACCGGGCGCCTCGCGTCGAGCTGGCACCCGTGGATGCTCGACGGGCAGCGGGTGCTGCCGATCCAGCAGGACGAGACCGCCCTCGTCATCTGGGCCCTGCGCAAGCACTTCGAGACCTTCCGCGACGTCGAGTTCATCAAGCCGCTGTACGAACCACTCGTCGTCCGCCCGGCCGAGTGGCTCCTGTCGTACCACGACCACCACGGGCTGCCGCTGCCGTCGTGGGACTTGTGGGAGGAGCGCCGCGGCGTCCATTCCTTCACCGTCGGCGCGACGATCGGGGCGCTCGCCGCGGCCGCCGCCTTCGCCCACGACTTCGGCGAGCTCGACCGCGCCGCGGTGCTCACCGAGAGCGCCGAGCGGATGAAGGGCGCCCTCCGCCGCAACATGTGGCACCCGGAGCGCCAGCGCGTCGCCCGCATGGCGACGCCGCTCGACGACGGGACCTACCGCCTGGACATGACCCCGGACTCCGCCGGCTACGCGCTCTTCGCGTTCGGCGGCTTTGATCCCCGCGACGCGATCGTCGAGGCCGAGATGGCCGAGCTGCGGTCGAGGCTGTGGGTCAAGACGGAGATCGGCGGGTGCGCCCGCTACGAGCGCGACTACTTCCACCAGGTCGAACGCGACAAGATCGACCAGGTCCCCGGCAACCCGTGGGTCATCTGCACGCTCTGGCACGCCCAGTACGCCGTCGCCCGGGCCCGGAACCTCGCCGAGCTGCGCGAGGCCCTGCCGCTGCTGGAGTGGGCCCGCTCCCGGGCATTCGAGTCCGGCGTGCTCGCCGAGCAGTACCACCCCTACACCGGCGAGCCGATGAGCGTCAGCCCGCTGACCTGGAGCCACGCGACCGTCGTGATGGTCGTCATGGAGTACCTGCGCAAGCACCAGGCCCTGTCAGGGCGGCGATCCACCGATCAGCCGAGCGGCAGGGTGCCGGACGCGGCGCTGCCCTGAAGGCGCAACGTGGCGGTGGATCAGTACCATGGCTCCATGCACCCGCGTCCCGACTGGTGGGCTTGGCCTCTTGAGTTCACCGCCTACACGCGCCGGCGCATGGAGCAGCGCGGCGTAACCGAAATCGATGTACGAGCCATGCTCGAAATCGCCGCCCGGATCGGCCGCAACCACGAGCCCGGACGGTGGGCGGCTCACACAACTCATGATGGCGCCCCGTGGAGGGTCATTCTGGAGCCCCAGCTAGATGAGCATGTGACCGTCGTCGTTACGGTCTACCCGGTCAGAGTGGTATCATAACGCCGATGGCACGCAACCTCGAAGTCTCGTTCCGCTGCGGCAGACCCATGGTGGCGTACCTGTATCTGACGGGCGGGGCACCGCCGCGCAGCGCGCGAAGCGAGGAGCGGGAAGCTGGAATCGTCGTGGATTTCGGCGAAGACGGCCACCCGATCGGGCTCGAGTTCACCGCGCCGTCCGCCGTGACCCTCGAGGCGCTGAACCGTGTGCTGGCGTCGCTCAATCTGCCTCCGGCGGATCGAGCCGATGTCGCGCCCCTTGCGGCCGCGTGATCGCACGCCGCGCACAGCCGCACACTGTCACTCCTCCCGCACCTCACCCCTGCCCTTCACGACCTTCCCGATCGCGTACACCCGCTCGCCGAGCTTCCTCAGCCGCTGCGCGATCGAGTCGGCGAAGTCCGGGCGGACGATCAGGCAGTACCCGATCCCCATGTTGAAGACCCGGCGCATCTCGTCGTCGGGAACGCCGCCGTGCTTCTGAAGAAACGTGAACACCGGAGGCACCGGCCACGACCCCGTGTCGATCACCGCGTCCACCTTCGGGTTCAGCGCCCGGCACAGGTTCCCCGCAAGCCCGGAGCCCGTGATGTGCGCCATCCCGCTGATCACCTTCTTGACCTTGTAGTCCCGCTGGAGCTTCACGATCGGCCCGACATAGATCCGCGTCGGCGTGAGCAGCACCCGCCCGAGCGTCGACAGCTCCTTGCGCTTCTTCGTTTCTACGTCTCTCCGTCTCTTCGTCTCTCCCAGCTCTTCGTACACCACCCCCAGGTCCAGCCCCGCCTCCGCGACGATCCTCCGCACCAGTGTGTATCCGTTCGAGTGAACCCCGTCGCTGCCCAGCCCGAGCACCACGTCGCCGGGCTTGACCCGCAGCGGGTTGATCGCCCGCTCCAGTTCCACGACACCCACGGCGAACCCGGCCAGGTCCAGTTCACCCGGCGGGTAGACATCCGGCATCTCGGCCGTCTCGCCGCCGATGAGCGAGCACCCCGCGATGCGGCACCCCTCCGCCACACCGCGCACCACATCGGTGAGCACACCCGGGTCAACCCGGTGGACGCCCAGGTAGTCCAGAAAGAGCAGCGGCTCCGCTCCTTGGACGATCATGTCGTTCACGTTCATCGCCACGCAGTCGATGCCGATCGTGCTCCAGTCCCCCACCGCGGCCGCCAGCTTCACCTTCGTCCCCACGCCGTCGGTGCAGGCCACGAGCACGGGCTCCTTGTAGTTCCGCCGGAAGAGCTTCTCGTTGTAGTCGAGGCGCACGAGCCCCGCGAACCCGCCGGGGTTCGGGATCACCCGGCGCGTGTGCGTCCGACGCATCAGTGTGTCGAGCGACTCGGTGAACGAGTCCTTTCTCGTCAGGTCGATCCCCGCATCGGCGTAGGTGATCGACCGGGCCGGGCGTTCGGGCGTGGTCTTGGTCGATGGGGGCATGGGAAGCAAGGATAAGGGGACCGGGGACAAGGGACAGCGTTCGGCATACCGCACCCACGAGCCGATCTCGCCCGCAATGGAGTCCGCCGCCCCCTTCCGGTGCTACCCTATCCCCCTGTCCACGAATCCACGTCGGAGAGGAAGCACCACATGCCGCGGACGTACCTGTTCACCTCCGAATCCGTCTCCATGGGCCACCCCGACAAGGTCGCCGACCAGATCTCCGACGCGATCCTCGACGCCATGCTCAAGGATGATCCGTACTCGCGCGTCGCCGTCGAGACCCTCGTCTCCACCGGCATGGCGGTGATCGCCGGCGAGGTCACGACGCGCACCTACGTGGACATCTCCGACATCGCCCGCGGCGTGATCCAGGAGATCGGGTACACGACCGCCGACATGAAGTTCGACTTCGAGTCCTGCTCGGTGCTCACCGCGATCAAGAAGCAATCGCCGGACATCGCCGCGGGCGTGGACCGCGACGGCGCGGGCGACCAGGGCATGATGTTCGGCTTCGCCTGCCGCGAGACCCCCGAGCTCATGCCCCTGCCGATCCAGATCGCCCACCGCCTCGTCGAGCAACAGGCCCACGTGCGGCGCGACGGAGCGATCCCCGGCCTGCGCCCCGACGCCAAGAGCCAGGTCACGGTCGAGTACGAGGGCCTCAAGCCCGTCCGCGTGGACACCCTCGTCCTCTCCACCCAGCACGACGCGACCTGGAACGACCGGCAGGACGACCTCAAGCGGCAGGTCATCGAGCAGGTCTTCAAGCCCGTGCTCAAGGAGTGGTGGAACCCGGGCATCAAGGTCCACGTCAACCCCACCGGGCGCTTCGAGATCGGCGGACCGCACGGCGACACGGGCCTCACCGGCCGCAAGATCATCGTGGACACCTACGGCGGGCGCGGGCGGCACGGCGGCGGGGCCTTCAGCGGCAAGGACCCGACCAAGGTGGACCGCTCCGCGGCGTACATGGCCCGCTACATCGCCAAGAACGTCGTGGCCGCCGGGTTGGCCGACGTGTGCGAGGTCCAGCTCTCCTACGCCATCGGCGTGGCCGACCCGACCAGCGTCTACGTCGACTGCCAGGGTACCGCCAGGGCCGACGAGGACAAGATCGCCGCCGCCATCCGCACGACCTTCGCGCTCACGCCGCGCGGCATCATCGACAGCCTCGGCCTGCGCAAGCCGATCTACCGCCCCACGGCCCGGCACGGTCACTTCGGCCGCCCCCCGCAGGGCGACTTCTTCACGTGGGAGAAGACGGACAAGGCCGAGGCCCTCAAGAAGGCCGTCCGCTGACGGTCACCGCGGCGCGTAGAGCCGACGCTCGCGGATGTACCGCAGCACCGCCGGATCGAGCATCCGCCCCAGCGCGGCCGGCACGCGACCGCTCCGGTGCATCCGCGCAATCAGCCGCCGAATCCGAGTCGATGACATGGGGCTGATCGGCGCCGGGACCACTAGGCCGCGCCAGAACTCGAATCGCACCTCCGCCGCTTCCCCGCCGCGCGCCGACCGACCCAGCACCCGCCGCAGCGCAAGCGGCCCCGTGACCGGCGGCCGCCACACCACCGCCGGCATCGCCCGCGCGAGGATGCCCCCGCACTCTTTCCACTGCCCGAACCGCGACACCTGATCGGCGCCGATCAGCAGCCGCAGCGGCACGGCCCGGTGCAGCGCCGTGCCAAGCCGCTCCAGCGTGTCGACGGTGTAGCTCGGGCCGCGCCACGCTGACGCGCGATCGACCTCGTCCGTCCAGACCATCGCGTTGCTCAACCGCCGCGTCGCCAGGCGCACCATCGCCACCCGATCAACGGGCGACGCCGCCGGTTCACGGCTCTTGAGCGGCGATTGGGCCGCCGGGACGAACACAATCCATCCGCCCGAGCCGAACACCCGTCGGCGCACCGCCGACGCAACCTTCACGTGCCAGCGGTGCGGCGGATCGAACGAACCACCGAACACAACAATCCCCCGTGCCGATCGAGGGATGCGCACGGACGTGATCGGCGGTTGGCGCCGGGCGGGCTTCACCGGCGGATGGTACGCGCCGCCCGGGGCGGTTCGGCGGGTCGAACACCGCTCCGGTGGAGGTAGGCCCCGCCTCCGCCTACGCTCCGCTCCGCTCCGCACAGGAGAACACCCCATGGCCGCCCACGACAGCCAGCCGCGCGACGCCTCCGGGAACACGGTCCGCCTTCACCGCGTCATCCGCGCCCCCGCCGAGCGGGTCTACCGCGCCTTTCTCGATCCCGATGCGATGGCCAAGTGGATCGCGCCGCACGGCTTCACCGGCAAGGTTCACCACGTCGACGCGCGCGTGGGCGGCGGCTACCACATGTCGTTCACGAACTTCGGCACGGGCAAGAGCCATTCCTTCGGCGGCACCTACGTCGAACTCACGCCGCACGAACGGCTGTGCTACACCGACCGCTTCGACGATCCGAACATGCCGGGCGAGATGCGGGTCACGATCACGCTGCGGAAGGTCGCGTGCGGCACGGAGCTCACGATCGTCCAGGCCGGTCTGCCCCCGATGATCCCCGTCGAGTTCTGCTACCTCGGCTGGCAGGAATCACTGTCGATGCTGGCGAGCCTGGTCGAGCCGGAGATCCCCGACGGGGCGTAGGTCATTCCCGCGGCCAGGGCGCGTGCCGCCGGTACGGTTGGTCGAACCTCTCGCCGGTGTGCGGGGCGCCCGAGGCGGTCCGTGAGGTGCGGGCCGGCGCGATGTCCCCGAAGCCGGTCGAGCGTTCTCACCCGTCCATGCTCCCGCGGCTGCTGAAGATGCACGGAGCCCGACGCCGGGGTCTCACGGCAACTCAGGGCGGTGCGGCTCGGCGGTCATCAACGGACGCCGGAGCGATTCGGGATCGGGCGGCTCCGCGTCCGGGCCGGTCCGCATGGTGCGCACGTCCAGGTCGGGGAACTGCCGGTAGACCTCGCCGGCGAGCATGTCCTCGGCCAGCACGCGGCGCGTTGCCGCGTCGAGCACCGAGTACAGCGGCCCGTGCGACGACGCGTGGACGCGGACGACGTGGCGCGCACCCACCAGCTCGCCGAGGTACGCGCCGCGCACCGGCCCGGTGGCCTGGCTCGCGGACGTGCCGCGCGGCCCGAACTGGATCGGGATCACCACCAGCAGCGTCAGCAGCAGTGCCAGTGACGCCGCGCGTGAGGCGATCCGCCGCGCCCGCGTCCGCGACCAGGACGCCGGGGTCCAGCGCTCCAGACGGTCCGTGGCGCCGTGAACGATCCGCCCGGCGGACACGCCGGCGCGACGCGTCGCCACACCCGCGCGACGCGCCCACGTGCGCGTCATGCCGGGCCGCGCCGACGGCGGCGCGACCACGTGGATGATCGGCGGACGAGTCTCGGCACGCAGCCACGAACCGGGCAGCGACAGCTTGGGAAGGGGCGCGAGCCCGGGGTTCGACACGGCGCGCGCCGACGCAGCGCGGACTTCGGGGGTCGGGCGCGCTTCCACCGGCGTTGGCTTGCGCGTCGGCGCGGGCACGCCCGGCCCGTTCAGAACACGCTCGACCTCGTCGCGGAGGCTCACGGTGCTCCGCGCGCCGCCCGTGCTCCGCGCCGCGGCAACGGGCGCGCCGGTGCTCGGGCGCGCCGCCGGCGTTGGAGTGGTGCTCGTCGGCGCGATCGACCGAGGCGTCGCCGTCGGCGGCGGCGTGACCAGGACGCGTGCGGTCGCCGGCGCCGGCGCCACGGACGCGATCGGCGCGACCGGCATCGGCTTCGGAGCGGGAGTCACGCGGACCAGCGCCGTCTCGCGCGCGGGCTCCACGGTCCACAACGCCGAGATCGCCGCGGACTCTGCGGCTTCGGTGCGAGGTTCGACCGTCGTCGCCGTCGGCGTCGGTGCGGACAGGACTGGCGACCGGGCGGGCAGGGCCGCACGATCGCTCACGGTCGGCGTGGTGCTCATCGGCGCGGACGCGATCGGCGCGCTCGCGTGCGACTCAACCGACGGCGACGGGGCGGGCGACTTCACACTCCGCACGGCGCGCTTGCGGGGCCTGAGCGATTCGTTCGCGGGCGGCGTGGGCGCGCCGGCCGCGCGGGTCTTCGCCCTGGGCTTCGCCTTCGGCGCGCCCGGGCCCTTCGATCCACCGCCCCGCGGCGTTTTCGACTTCGTTCGGCCCATGCACCGCTCCCGTTGTCCGTCGTCTGTTCATCGGACGGTGAGCGATGCGCAATAACCCCGCCCCTCCGCGCTGAGCCGGAATCACCCGTTATGCACGGGCCGACGCGGACCGGACGCTACAATCCGCCGACCTTGCCGACACGGTGTCGGCCCCGTCGTCTAGCCTGGTCCAGGACACGTCCCTTTCAAGGACGGAACACGGGTTCGAATCCCGTCGGGGTCATTTGGATTGGAGGAACCGACCCTGGCGCTAGCGCCAGGACTGTTCCGCGCAGGGTACATGACCTGTGCCCGTTGTTCACGGCAGCGAGAACGATCGGCCACACGGGTTCGGACGGGTTCGGGGTCATTTGGATTGGAGGAACCGGCCCTGGCGATAGCGCCAGGACCGTTCCGCGCACGGGTTCATGTCCCCCCCAGGACGTTTCCGCGCGGGCCACACGGGTTCGGACAGATTCGGGGTCACTTGGATTCGAGGAATTGGCCCTGGCGATAGCGCCATGGCTGTTCCTCGCAGAGTAAATGACCTGTGCTCGTTGTTCATGCAGGGCGCGCAATATCTTCCCGCGCCGAAGCAGAGTTGGGACTGCATCTGCACAACTGGCTGGAAGCACACATCCTCCGCCGCGAGGCCGAAGCAGCCATCATACCGAATAGACCCGCATTCCTGGCCGGGACGTATCTGCCGCACGCGCGCGGCGGCAAACTCGGCAAGATCCCCAAGCGGCTATCGGGGCGCTCCGACGCTCCCTGGGACGAGCAGGCGAACCCGGTAGAGGCCAGCGCGTGCCGTCATGTAGAGGGTCCGAAAGTCGTCATCACCGAACGAAAAGTTGGCCGGGAGTTCCGGCGGGGTGAAGGTTCCCCGGTGCTTCCCCTCGGCGGAGATCACCCAGACACCCCCGGGGCCGGAGACGTAGACGTTGCCGCGGAGATCGGTCTTGAGCCCGTCGAGACAGATCTCGCCGCCCACGTGCGTCATGTTGAAGAACGTGACGCCGTTGACGAGTGCACCGTCCGATCCCACGTCGTACCGCATCACAACCTTCCGGGCCTCGTCCCAGTTGCACACGTAAAGGTGCTCTTCGTCGGGCGAGAACGCCAGTCCGTTGGGAGCGGACAGGGCCGTACTGGCGAGCTTGAGGGTGCCGTCAACCAGGCAATAGACGCCGCTGTGTGGCAGTTCCTTGGCTGGGTCGTCAAAGACCTTTGGCAGGCCGAACGGCGGGTCCGTGAAGTAGAGGGCACCGTCGGAGCGATAGACGAGGTCGTTGGGGCTGTTGAGCCGCTTGCCCTGGTATCGGTCCGCCAGCACGGTCAGCGTGCCGTTGGGTTCGAGGCGCGTGACACGCCGGTTGCCGTGCTCGCAGATTGTGAGTCGCCCTTGCGGGTCGAGCGCGAGCCCATTCGATCCCGGCTGGTGGTACTCACCGATGTTTCTACCCCCGACGCCTGAATAGCCGCTCTTGGTGCGGTAGATCGAGACCCCGCCGCTCGATGGGTCCCAGCGGTGGATCACGTTCTTGTTGGGGTCGCTGAAGAGCAGGTACCCGCCCGTGCCGCCGCCGCCGTACCGGTTGTCGGGCGCGGCGGGGACCCACAATGGTCCCTCCGTGAAGACAAAGCCGTCCGCTAGTTTCTCGGCCTTCGTGCCGGGCGCCAGGATGGCGTCCAGCGCGGCGCCGTTGCGCGTGACCTGGAGGGGGACTTCGGTGACAGCGACCGAACGCCCGGGTTTGTACAGGTCAAGTGTGGCGGACCGGATCCACACGTAGTTCGGGGGCGGGTCCGACAAGGGCCCGTTGGCGGCGAAGATCGCCACTTCGATCCGGTCGCCCGGCTTCGCGCCTGATGTAAGCGTGACGCGGCTCGGTGCGTTCCAGCCGCCGATCACGGGTCCGCCAGTCTCGCCGAGAACCTGATGCAGGGCGCGGTTGACCCAGACCTCGGCATAGTCATCCACGACCAGTTCGAGAACGATGGTCGATCCCGCGACGGGGAAACCGCTGGTCGATTCCGGCAGCACCAGGTCAAGGCGGTACCAGCCAAAGGAGAGCCTGCCGTTCGTGCGCCGGGCTTCCAGCAAGTCGGGGGGTATCACGACCCAAGGGGCCGCGTCAAAATCGGCCGTCTTGACGCGCGGGTGAATGTCGTGAGTCTTGACCGGAGCGCCCGAGGGCTTCAGGTCAGCGCCCGGCGCGCGATGGTCCACGTTGACCACGTGGGCGTCGGTGTACCGCCACGAGCCGGCGACATGCGCTAAGCCGTCCGGTGTGCGGAGGTCGATGACGGCGTCGGGGACGGGCGGGGACTGATCCGGCCGGGCGAGCGCGCCCGGAGCGGTCGTGGCGAGCACGGCGACGGACAGCGTCACAAGGGCGCGGGGAGCGAACATGGGGGCCGCCTTTCGGGGCTTGGGGCGTCGGCCCGCCCGCGGAGAGAGGCGAGCGGGC
>JBJXFE010000030.1:0-62432 GCA_046153875.1 Phycisphaerales bacterium | reverse complement strand
GTGCTGATGACGCTCGGGACGGAGAAGACGCGGGCGGCCGGCGAAGTTCTTCATGCCCACACCATGCGCGCCCTCAACGAAACGGTTGCAGTTCGCCGTTCAATTCGTTCACAGGCTCGAAGGGGCGTGCGATGGTTGCCAGGGGCGCAGCGTCGCCGAAAGCGACTCAGCCCTTGGAAACCGACCCACTTCGCCTTCTTCGCCCCGGAGGGGCATGCGATCCCACCTGACAGGGTCGTTCACCCGCCGGAGGGTTCCGGCTCCACGAGCACGAGGCTATACACCCGATCGCGGAGATACTCCGCCATCGGCTCCTCGTAGAGCTCCTCGCGCAGCGAGTCGCAGATCACCACGTTCTCCCCGCGCCGCCCGCAGAGCACGACCCAGTGCAGCTCGTTGACGCGAACGAGCGCGATCGCGAAGTGCCCCCGGTCCAGGTGGTCCGCGACGCGCCCCGCGTCGTGCTTGAGGTTCATCGCCTCCGCCGCAAACCCGTCCTGGCGGAGCACCCGCAGCATGTCCGGGTGGATCGTGCCCCGCGTGCTCGGCATGAAGTTGATCACCGGCTTGTCCACGCCCGACCGGTACCGCACGCGCCGCGCCGCGGGATCCAGCCCGTAGGCCCGATAGACCGACGTCAGGCAGCACAGCCCGCACGTGTGCGGCTCGATCTGCCGCTCCGGCCGGATCGCTTCGGGCATCGCCCGCGGCCACGCATCCCCCGCGGGCTGGTACTTGTCCATGTAGTACCACGGCGGGCCGACGCAGCTCGAGGCGGCAACAGCGATGAGCAGTACGGCGCCCCCTCCCGCGAGCCAACGCTTGACGCGCCGTGGCTTGGCCATCAGTGGACTGTACCGGCAGTCTGTCCGCGCGGTTCCCGCCCACCCCATTGGACAAGTCCTGACTCCCCCTACACTCCGGCTCGCGCCGCGAGTCCGCGAGAGATTTCGGAAACTGCACGAGATGTCGAGCACTGCCGCGCGGATTCCGCCGTCCGTTGCACCGCCGATGGCGGGGGCCGTCCCGTTCTGGCAGCGATTCCCCGCGATTCCGTTGGCGCTCGCCGCTGCGCTTCTCGCGTTCATCCTCGCGCCCCCGGTCCGCGACAACCCCCGATTGATCTGGACGTTCGTCGGCGTCGCCGGGGTGATCGCCGCGTCGTCGCTCCTGCTCTGGTGGCTGGGGCGGGGGCGCGCCTTCGCCGTCGTGCTCAATCCCGTCCGGTCGCACTACGTCCAGGCGTGCGTGCAGGCCGCGATTCTTGTGTACTGGGGCTGGTACGCCCGCGGCGTCTACGACGAGGCCCCGCTCATCGTCGCCCAGTTCGCCTTTGTCTACGCCCTCGAAGCGCTGGTGACCTGGTCTCGGGGCAAGACGTGGCGGCTGGGGTTCGGGCCGCTCCCCATCGTCCTGAGCACCAACCTCCTCCTCTGGTTCAAGCACGACTACTACGCCTTCCAGTTCCTCATGCTCGCGGCCGGCCTGCTCGGCAAGCAGTTCATCACGTGGGAGCGCGACGGGAAGCGCACGCACGTCTTCAACCCGTCGGCGTTCGGGCAGTTCCTCGTCGCGATGGTGCTCATTGTCACGGGGACGACGCGCGACTACACGTGGGGGGACCGCATCGCGGCGTCGTTCGACGTGCCGCACATGCTCGTCGTCATCTTTATCGGCGGGCTCTTCGTTCAGTACCTCTTCCACGTCACCCTCATGACCCTCGCCGCCGCCGCCGTGCTGGTCGGGCTCAACCTGATCTACACCGAGGTCACCGGCGTCTACTACTTCATCAACACCAACATCGCGGCCACCATCTTCCTCGGGCTCCACCTGCTCGTGACCGACCCGGCGACCTCGCCGCGGACCAACCTGGGGCGGGTGATCTTCGGCGGGCTCTACGGGCTGGCGTACTTCGGGCTCTTCCGCGTGCTGGAAGAGCTCAACGTCCCGCTGTTCTGGGACAAGCTCCTGCCCGTGCCGATCCTGAACCTGTGTGTGCCGCTGATCGACCGCTTCTCACACGCGGGCCTCGTCGGGCGCTTCAACCGGGTCTGGCAAGACGCGCTGCGCCCGGCGCGCATGAACCTCATCCACATGGCCTGCTGGGCCGCGCTCTTCGGCACGATGTGGGCGACCGCGTATATCGAGGCCCCGCACCCGGGCAACTCAATCCCCTTCTGGAAGAAGGCCGCGGCCGAGGGCAAGCCCCGTGCGGCACGCGGCATGCTCATCACCGCGGGCGTGCAGGCCGAGCTGGGCTCCGGCGACGCCGAGAACGAGATCGGGCTCATATTCCTCGAAGGCTCGGTGCCCGGGATCAAGCCGGACCCCGATCGCGCGACGGTCCACTTCGCCGAATCGTGCGCCCTGGGCAGCATCCACGGGTGCATCAACGCCGCGGACCGTTTCCTGTTCCACAACGTGGCGCGCACACCGCAGGACGCCGCGCGAGCCCTGGACCACCTCGAGCAGAACTGCGGCCGCCACCCGGACTCCAACATCTGCTTCCGAGTCGGGTACGCCTTCGAGACCGGCAAAGGCCGGCCGAAAGACCTCACTCGCGCGATCGCGTTCTACGAGCGTGCCGGGTTGACGAATCCGTTCGCCATCCGCGGTCTGGCGCGGATTGCCATAACGCCCGGCGCGCCGGCGTACGACCTGGCCAACGTCGGTCCGCAGCTCGCCCGCGCTGCCGCGTCAGGGGACGCCGAGGCCTGCTGGTACCTCGCGTACATGCACGCCGCGGGCAACGGCGTGTCGGCGGATCCAGGGAAAACGCGGGACTACCTCGCCCGTGCGTGTTCGGCCGGGCTGAAGAGGGCCTGTGACGCGCTGAATCAGCCGGCTCTCCCCCCGTTCGCCCGCCCCGTGCTGACGGTGCCCCCGTGGTCCACGGCGTTCCCGATGATGCCGTAGCGCGGCTCGTCCGAGTCACGTGTCTGCTCCCCAATAATCTCGTGTGCTCGACCGTCTCCGCGAACTCACCGCCCGCCTCGACGACGTGATGCTGTGCGACCGGCACCGCGTGCGCCGGCGCGCGCGGACCATCGAGGCGGCCTTGCGGGACGCTTCCGGCCGGCACGCGTCCGACGCGGCCGCGCAGCTCGAACGGCTGACGGCGGAGGTTCGGCGATCGATCGACCGCCGCCGCTCCCGCGCCGGGCGGGCCCCGAAGCCGACATACCCCGAGGACCTGCCCGTCTCCGCGCGGCGCGACGAGATCACCCGCGCGATCGCGCAGCACCAGGTCATCGTCCTCTGCGGCGAGACCGGTTCGGGCAAGACGACCCAACTCCCGAAGATCTGCCTGGACGCGGGGCGCGGCATCGCCGGCATGATCGGGCACACCCAGCCGCGGCGCATCGCCGCCCGCACCGTCGCGGGGCGCATCGCCGAGGAGCTCGGCTCGCCGCTCGGCGCCGACGTGGGGTACAAGGTCCGCTTCGGCGACAAGACCGGCCCGCACACCTTCGTCAAGGTGATGACCGACGGCATCCTGCTCGCCGAAACCCAGACCGACCGCTTCCTCGAGCAGTACGACACGATCATCATCGACGAGGCCCACGAGCGCAGCCTCAACATCGACTTCCTACTCGGCTACCTGCGCCAGCTCCTGCCGCGCCGCCCGGAGCTGAAGGTGATCGTCACGTCCGCGACGATCGACCCGCAGCGCTTCGCGAAGCACTTCGCGAGCTCGCGCGGCCCCGCGCCGATCATCGAGGTCTCGGGGCGGACCTACCCGGTGGACGTCCACTACCGCCCGCCCGACGGCGACCCCGAGGACGTCGCCGACGAGCGCGACATGGAGGACGCGATCCTCGGCGCGGTCGACGAGCTGGCCGCGTGCGGACCCGGCGACATCCTGGTGTTCCTCAGCGGCGAGCGCGAGATCCGCGAGACCGCCGAGGCCCTGCGCAAGCACCACCCGCCCCAGACCGAGATCCTGCCGCTCTATGCACGGCTCTCGGCCGAGGAGCAGATGCGGGTGTTCAAGCCGCACGCGGGCCGCAGGATCGTGCTGGCGACGAACGTGGCCGAGACGTCGCTGACGGTGCCGGGGATCCGATACGTCGTCGATCCGGGCTTCGCGCGGATCAGCCGCTACGGACACCGCACCAAGGTGCAGCGCCTGCCGATCGAGCCGGTCAGCCGGGCGAGCGCGGACCAGCGCAAGGGCCGCTGCGGACGCGTCGGTCCCGGTGTGTGCGTGCGGCTGTTCGCCGAGGCGGACTTCCTCGCCCGCCCGCAGTTCACCGACCCCGAGATCCTGCGGACCAATCTCGCCAGCGTGATCCTGCAGATGAAGGCGCTGCGCCTCGGCGCGGTCGAGGACTTCCCGTTCCTCGATCCGCCCGATGCGCGGATGATCCGCGACGGGTACGAGACGCTCCACGAACTCGGCGCGATCGACGACGCGGGCGAGCTCACGAAGCTCGGCGCGGTGCTGGCCCGCGTGCCGATCGACCCGCGCCTGGCACGGATGGTCCTGGCCGGGCGCGACGAGAACTGTTTGCGCGAGGTGCTGGTCATCGCGGCGGCGCTCTCGATCCAGGACCCGCGCGAGCGGCCGATGTCGGCCCAGGACGCGGCCGACCGGGCGCACGAGCGGTTCCGGCACGAGGAATCGGACTTTCTGGCGCTCTTGAACCTCTGGAACTTCTTCGAGGAGCAGGCCGGGCACCTGTCGCAGAGCAAGCTGCGGAAGCTCTGCCAGACGAGCTTCTTGTCCTACCCGCGGATGCGCGAGTGGCGCGACGTTCACCAGCAGCTGCACTCGATCGCCGCGGAACTGGGCTTGCGCGAGGCATCGACGCCCGCGGCGTACGACGCGCTCCACCGCGCCCTGCTCGCCGGGCTGCTCTCGAACGTCGGGACGCGCACCGAGACCTTCGAGTACAAGGCCTCGCGCGGAACGCGGTTCCACATCTTTCCCGCGTCGGGGCTGTTCAAGAAGGGCCCGAAGTGGGTGATGGCCGCGGAGGTCGTCGAGACGACGCGGATGTACGCGCGGACGGTCGCGAAGATCGACCCGCTGTGGATCGAGCGGGTGGGCGACCATGTGCTCAAGCGGACGCACACCGACCCGCACTGGTCGAAGGACGCGGGGCACGTCGCGGCGTTCGAGCGCGGGTCGCTCTTCGGGCTGGATGTCTACGCGAGCCGGCGGATCCACTACGGGCCGATCGATCCGGCAAAGAGCCGCGAGCTGTTCATCCACCACGCGCTCGTCCACGGCGAGCTGCGCGCGGAGCCTCCGGCGTTTCTCAAAGCCAACCTCGCGGTGATGGAGGAGGTGAAGCGTCTGGAGGCGAAGGCGCGCCGCCCGGACCTGCTCGCGGACGAGTCCGGCCTGTTCGCGTTCTACGACTTGCGCCTCCCCGCCGACGTGTTCAGTGTCTCAGCGCTGGAGAAGTGGCTCACGGGGCCGCAAGGCCGGGAGGCGGAGCGGCGGCTGCGGATGACCCGCGCGGACGTGATGCGGGTCAGCGCCGACGACGTAACGCCTGAGCGGTTCCCCGACGCGGTGCCCGTGGCCGGGACGAAGCTGAACCTGGAGTACCGGCTGGAGCCCGGCAACGCGGCGGACGGCGTGACGATGACCGTGCCGATCGAGGCGCTGGCGCAGATGGACGAGGGCCGCCCCGAGTGGCTTGTGCCCGGGCTGCTCAGGGACAAGATCGTCGCGCTGCTGCGGCAACTCCCCAAGCAGCACCGTAAGTCGCTCGACCCGATCCCCACCCTGGCCGAAGAGTGCGCGGCGGCGTTGCGCTTCGGCGAAGGGGACCTGTACGCCGCGCTCTCGGCTCAGGTGAAGGCGCTGCGCGGGATCGACGTGCCGGTGGGCGCGTGGCAACCGCGGGGCATCCCCGAGCCGTTCCGCATGAACGTCGCCGTCATCGACGAGCAGGGGAAGAAGCTCGCCGAAGGGCGGGACGTTGAGGAGATCAGGAAGAAGCTCGCGCCGCGGATGAAAGCGAGCTTCGCGCGGCTCGCGGGCGCGGGGATCGAGCGCGACAGGATCATCCGCTGGGATTTCAAACACGAGATCCCCGACCGCATGGAGCTCACCCGCGGGGGGCTCAAACTCATCGGGTACCCGGCGCTGGAGGATCGGGGGGACTCGGTCTCGATCCGCGTGTTCGAGTCGACGGACCTGGCCAAGGGCGCGCACCGCGGGGGCGTGCGCCGGGTCTTCGCCCTTGAATGCCGCGAGGAACTGACGCACCAGCTCCGCCTGATCCCGGACCTCGCGTCGATGGCGGTGAACTACGCACCGCTGGGTACGGGCGACGAACTGCGCCGGGCGCTGTGCGACGCGGTGGTGGATCGCGTGTTCGTTGAAGGGCGGCCCGAAGTGCGGACGCGGGCGATGTTCGACGCGCGGCTCCACGCCGGGTGGGACGGCGTCGGGCCGGCGGTGCGCGAGACGGCGAAGCTGGTGGCGGAAGTGCTGGCGGCGCGTCAGGCGCTCGCGGCGCGGCTCGCCGAGCGCGCGCCGGAGGCGTGGGCGGCATCGATCGCCGACCTGCGCTGGCAGCTTGACCAGCTTCTGCCGCGAGCCTTCCTCGGGGTGGTTCCGGCCGACCGGCTGGCCCACGTGCCGCGGTACCTCGCCGCGGCACGCTTGCGGCTGGACAAGCTCCGCCAGACCGGCCCCGTGCGCGACCAGAGGTGCATGGCCGACCTGGCCCCGCACCTGCGGCGGTGGTTCGACGGCGCGCAAGCGGCCGTGGCCAACGGCGACGGACGGGGCGCGTCGGTGCGTGCGGCTCTGGAGGAGTACCGGTGGATGATCGAGGAGTTCCGCGTGAGCCTCTTCGCGCAGGAGCTGGGCACGAACGGGCCGGTGTCAGCGAAACGGCTGGACGAACTGTGGGTGAAGGTCGAAGCGGTGAACCACGTCTGACGAACCGCCGATAACAGATTCCTCGGGCGCTCTGCCGCCGGTGGCCGGACCTGCGCAGGTCGCTAGGCTTGAGGTCGGCGAACCGGAGGACGAGCGGTCGGCGTCGGAGCATCAGGAGTGTTGCGATGAAAGGGGTCATCCTGGCGGGCGGGCTCGGCAGCCGGCTTCGGCCTATGACGCTGGTGACCAACAAGCACCTGCTGCCGGTCTTCGACCGGCCGATGATCTATTACCCGATCCAGACGCTGCTGAACGCGGCGATCCACGACATCCTGATCGTCACGGGCGGGGAGCACGCCGGGGACTTCCTCAAGCTGCTGCGCAACGGCAAGCACCTGGGCATCCGCCACCTGGAATACGCCTACCAGGAGGGCGAGGGCGGGATCGCGGACGCGCTGAAGCTGGCCGAGGACTTCGCCGACGGCGACAAGGTCTGCGTGGTGCTGGGGGACAACATCATCCAGGGGAACATCCGCCGGGCGGCCGGGGACTTCTTCACGCAGCGGACCGGCGCGAAGATCATCCTCAAGGAAGTGCCGGACCCGGAGCGGTTCGGGGTGGTGCGGTTCGAGGGCGAGGGGGCGTCGCGTCGGATCGCCGAGATCCTCGAGAAGCCCAAGAACGCGCCGAGCAAGTACGCGGTGACGGGGCTCTATTTCTACGACGCGGACGTGTTCACGATGTGCAACAGCCTGGACGCGTCGGCGCGGGGCGAGCTGGAGATCACCGACGTCAACAACATGTACCTGAAGCGCGGCGACCTGACGCACGACGTGTTGGATGGGTGGTGGACCGACGCGGGGACGATCGAGAGCCTGTACCGTGCGGCGACGTTCATCGCGAAAGATGGGGCGAACAGCCTGGGGTCGGAGCCGGCGAAACCCGGGCGTTGATGGCCCGCGCGGGACGCGCCTATTCGCGACGTCCGCGACGGAGTGGGGATGGGCGGGCTCACACGCCGCGGCCAACGATGACCCCTAACGCTGATGCACTCCGGATCGCGCTCTACACGCCCGCGTGGCCCGGCGCGGGGGTGCCGAACGGCATTGTCACCTACAACGCGATGCTCCGGCCCGCGCTTGCGGCGGTCGGTGTCGAGTCATATGTACTTGCGCGGTCGGTCACGCCGGGAGAGGCGAACGGGGACGCGTCGGTCATCGAGGTGCGTGTGCCACGACGGAGCGTTGTCCGTCGGGTAGTCGGACGCGTCGTTGAGCGGTTCCGCCCCGGCGACTATCACGCCCGCGAGGTCGCGGGGGCTATCGCGGGGCACCTGCGCCATCTGTCGCGCGAGCACGGCGTCACGCTGATCGAGATGGAAGAGTCGTTCGGTCTCTGCGGGCTCGTGCAGGATCGGGCGCCGGTAAAGGTCGTCGCGCGCCTCCACGGACCGTGGTTCCTGAATGGCGTGTGGCAGGCGGAGCCTGCCACGCAGAAGGCCCACAGGATCAGGAGGGAGGGCGCGGCGATCCGCAAGGTCGCGGGAGTCAGTGCACCGTCGCGCGACGTGCTGGCGCGGACGCGGGCGCACTACGGCATCCCGCTGCCCCACGCGGTCGTGATCCCGAACCCGATCGCCGTCGCGCCGCCGCACCTGCGCTGGACCGCGGAGAGCGGCGAGCAGGCCACGATCCTGTTCGTCGGGCGGTTCGACAACCACAAGGGCGGGGACGTGATGTTGGACGCGTTCGCGCGGGTGGCCGCGGCACGCCCAGATGCGATCCTCCTGTTCGCCGGCCCGCATCCCGGCGTGGTGGACGCCGCCGGGAAGCGATGGGAGTACGCCGAGTACCTCGCCCGCTGCTTCCCCGATTCCACCGCACGCGAGCGCGTCCGGACGCTCGGGGTGCGGACTCCCGACGAGATCCGCGCTTTGCGCCGGGCGGCGTCGGTCGTGGTCGTCCCCTCGCGGTACGAGAACTTCGCCTACTCGCTGCTGGAGGCCGCTTCGCAGGGGTGCCCCATCGTCACCACGGCGATCGGCGGCAACACGGAGATCGTGCAGGACGGCCGCAACGGTCTTCTCGCCCGTCCGGAGGACCCCGAAGACCTCGCCCGCGCGATCCTTGCGATTCTCAACGACCCTCCTTTGTGCGAACGGCTCGGGGTCCGGGCCTTGGCGGACTGCGCCGAGCGCTACGACCCGGCACTGATTGCGCGGCAGGCGGTGGACTACTACCAGCAGGTGCTCGCGCGCCGTTGAGCGGAGCGCTTCGTGGTCAGGCCGACCGGTGGCCCTTGTCCGTGAGGTACCGGTCCAGCGCTTCGGTCCAATGCGGGATCGGGCCGATCAGAGCCGCGAGCTTCGAGTTGTTCAGCACGCTGTACGCCGGGCGCTGCGCCGGGAGCGGGTAGGCGGTGGCGGGGATGGGCTCGACCGCGGCCTTGATTCCCGCGCGTTCGACGATCTTCGACGCGAACTCGAACCACGAGGCGTGCCCGCTGTTGACCGCGTGGTACGTGCCCGCGGGGATGCGCCGCGAGAGGGCGGCCAGGATCATCCGGGCGGCGTCGGCGGTGCCGGTCGGTGACATGTGCTGATCGGCGATGACGCGCAGCTGCCCCTTGTCGCGGCCGACACGGATCATGGTCTCGACGAAGTTGCCGCCTTTGCCGCTGGCGCCCGCGATGCCGAAGAGCGAGGCGACGCGGAAGGTCAGCACGTCGTCGTGGGCGGCCCGGGCCAGGGCCTCGCCCATGGCCTTGCTCATGCCGTAGACGTTGAGCGGGCCGATCGGGTCGCTCTCGGTGTACGGGTGTGGCGTGCCGCCCGTGAAGACGCCGCTGAAGACGTAGTCGGTGGAAACGTGGGCGAGCCGCGCCCGCTTCGCAGCGCACGCGCGGGCGAGAGCGCGAACCGCGAACGCGTTGACCGCGACCGCCTGCGGCGCGTTCGCCTCCACCTCGTCGGTCTTGTGGTAGCTGGTGCAGTTGACCAGGGCGTCGAACGCCCGCCCGGCGAGAGCATCGGCGATGCCCGCCGTGTTGGTCACGTCCAGGTCGGCGCGGGTGAGGGGGATGAGTTCGACGCCCGGCGCGGCGGCCGGCGCGAGGCGCCGCAGGTCCGTGCCCAGCTGTCCGTTCGCGCCGAGGAGCAGGACTTTCACGGATGATCCTTCTCTAAGGGCGAGCCGGCATTACGGGCGCGCCGGCGGGCCCTGGATGTCGAGCATGCCCCCGTACATCTCGGTCTGGCGGACGATCTTGTCCCACTGATCGAGGTCCTTGTACCACTGGAGGGTGATCGACTTCGCGTCCTTCTTCAGGCCCTTCTCGATCTGCTGGTAGATCTCTTTGACGCCGTCGGCCGCGGTGCGGGTCGCCTTGTATCCGAGCGCCTCGACCTTGTCGAAGTTGACGCGGTACGACCGATGGTCCGGGTCGCCGTACCACTCGATCTCCACCGGCTTGGGAATGGTCGTCTTGACCAGTTCGGCGAGCGGCTTGAGCTGATAGTTGTTCGCGTCCGACCCGACGTTGAAGATCTGCCCGTTGATCTGCGACGGGTTCTTGTACTCGAGCATGAAAATCTGCGCGGCCGCGGTGTCCTTCACGTGGACCATGGGCCGCCACTGCGTGCCGTCACGCAGGAGCGGGAGCTTGCCGGTGGTCCACGCGCCCCAGGTCATTCCGTTGATGGCCAGGTCGAACCGCATGCGCGGCGAGTAGCCGTAGACGGTGGACTGGCGGAGGACGACCGCGGTGAAGTTCTTGTCGGCGAGCGGGAGGATGTCCTGCTCGGCGCGGCCGTTCGCTTTGGCGTAGGTAGTCAGCGGATTGATCGCGTGCGCCTCGGTGCAGATGACGCCCTCGTCCTGGAACCCGTAGATGCTGCACGACGAGGGGAGGACGTAGCGCTGGACGCCGGCCTGCTTGGCGAGCCTGGCCGCACGAGCCCGGGCTTCGTGGTTGATCTGCCAGGTGGCCTGCTCATAGAGCTCGCCGCTGGGGTCGTTGCTGACGGCCGCGAGATCGATGACGAAGTCCACGCCCCTGAAGTGATCGACATTGAGGCGCCGCGCGTCTTCCTGCACCCGCTGGAGGTTCGCGTGCTCGGGCAGCAGGTCGCGCCCGAAGAAGAAGCGATCCACGGCCCGCACGGCGTATCCGCGTTCCAGGAGCATCGGGACCAGTGTGGTGCCGATGTACCCTCCGGCGCCGGTGACCAGAACGCGTTTCATGAACTTCGCTCCCCATCCCCCGCGGTTATCCGGTGGCGGCTGTTTCCCCGGCCGGACCGGCCGGCCCGTCGATCCTGGTTCTCGCCGGGCGTCACGCGAAGGCCTGTGGAACATCGGCCAGACGCGGCTGCACCTTGTCCTTGTCGGAGAGGACTGTCTCGTGAGCGGCGACCGGCCAGGCGATCCCCAGGGCCGGGTCGTTCCAGAGCACCCCGCGGTCGTGCTGCGGCGAGTAGTAGTTCGTCACCTTGTAGATGACCTCGGTGTTGGGCTCGAGCGTGACGAACCCGTGCGCGAACCCGATCGGGACGAGAATCTGCTGCCAGTTCTCCGCGCTGAGCTCGACGGCGACGTGCTTCCCGTAGGTCTTCGACGACTTGCGCAGGTCCACCGCCACATCGAAAACCCTCCCGCGGACGACCCGCAGGAGCTTGTCCTGGGCGAACGGCGGGAGCTGGAAGTGCAACCCGCGGACCACGCCGCGCTGCGCCGACAGGGAGTGGTTGTCCTGGATGAACTCGAGCCGGATTCCCGCCTCGACCAGCTTCTTCGCGTTGTAAGTCTCGGAGAAGAAACCGCGGTGGTCGCCGAACTTCTTCGGCGTGATGAGCTTGACGTCGGGGATGGCGGTGGCGATGACTTCCATGCCGGCGCTGCTCGCGGGTGGGTGGACGGGTCCGACGTGCGGAAAACGCGGCGAGTCTAGGGGTTGGCGGAGGGGAGGTCAAAGTTGCGGGTGGTCCGGCGGGTCGCCGGCCGTTCACGGGGTTCTCACGCGGCTTGCGCCGGCTCGCCCATCTGCTCGAAAAGCACGCCCGCGATGTGCCGCCCGATGGCGATGGAGGCCGTGGCCGCCGGGGAGGGCGCGTTGAGCACGTGGACCATCCGGTCCGCGGTCACGATGTGAAAGTCGTCGAGCAGCTTCCCGTCCCGATCGACCGCCTGGGCGCGGACGCCGGACCGCGCGGGGACGACGTCCGCGGCGGTCAGCTCGGGGATGAGCCGGCGCAGGTCCGCGACGAAGCGCCGCTTGCTCAGCGACCGGCGCAGCTCCATGACCCCGGTGCGCCACTGGGCGCGGGCCATCTTCCAGAAGCCCCGGAAACCCAGCAGCCCGGCGGTGTCGCCCAGCGAGACGTTGCGCCAACGGTACCCGTGGCGTGCGAGGGCGAGCACGGCGTTGGGCCCTGCCTCAACGCCTCCTCCCACCATACGCGTGTAGTGAACGCCCAGGAACGGGAACCGCGGGTCCGGAACGGGATAGATGAGGTTCCGCACGAGCCCGCGTCTGGACTCGATGAGGTCGTAGTACTCCCCGCGGAACGGCACGATGCGCACGCCGGGATCAACGCCGCAGAGGCGGGCGACGCGGTCGCACTGGAGCCCGCCGCAGTTCACGATCCGTCCCGCGAGCACCTCGCCGGACGCGGTGTTCAGCGCGAAGCCCTCGGCGTCCGTCAGTCGGCGAACCGTGACCACGCGGGCGCTGGTGCGCACCTCTCCCCCGTGCTCGCGGACAACCTCGGCCATCGCGCGCGTGGCGCCCGGAAAGTCGACAATGCCCGTGATCGGTACGTGGAGGGCCGCGATCCCGGCGACGTGGGGTTCCAAGTCTCTGATCTGATCGGGCGTCAGGCGGCGGATGTCCGCCAGCCCGTTGGCACGCCCGCGCCGCTCCAGCTCGTCGAGCCGCGGGAGCTCGCTGTCGTCGAGGGCGACGACGATCTTACCGCATCGCTCGTGGCGGACCGAGCGCTCCTCGCAGAACCGGTACATCTCATCGCGTCCGGCCGCGCACAGGCGGGCCTTGAGGGAGCCGGGCTTGTAGTAGAGGCCCGAGTGGATGACGCCGCTGTTGTGACCGGTCTGGTGCCCGGCGAGTTCCGGCTCGGCCTCAAGGACGACGAGCCGGGTCATCCCCCGCAGGGCCAGCGCCATCGCCGTCGCCATGCCGACGATCCCGCCGCCGATCACGGCCGCGTCGAACTGGGGAGTGCGGGTCGGCATGGGTGAGCAGGGTAGGACTACAGACATCGGCGTCCCCCGGACGACGCCGAACCCTCGGGGGGTGAGGTTCGTCAATGGAGGATCAGGCTTGATCGAGCGATGACCGATAATGTGGAGTGCGGAAGTTGCGGCCGCGAGCGACGATACGCCACCCAAGTGAAGCGTGGCGCGGTTCGATCGGGAGTAGTTCGGGATGAGTGGTGCGACGGGGCTATTGGAGGCGACGGCGGCCGACGCGTTCGCGATGCACGCGCCGGTCGACGCGACCCCCGCGTTCTTCACGCATGAGGCGGGGCCGGCGCAACGCTGGTTCGTGCTGCACACCCACAGCCGCCAGGAAAAGGCCCTCGCGGAGACTCTCGACGCGCGCGGCGTCCGGTGTTTTCTCCCCCTTGTGCGCGCGGTGCGGTACTACGGGCATCGGCGGCGCGTCACGGAGCGACCGCTGTTCCCGGCGTACCTGTTCCTGTGGGGGACGATCGACTGCACATACTTCGCCGTCGCCACGAAACGGGTCGCGCGTGTGCTGCCCGTCCCCGATCAGCCCCGCCTGACCCTGGAACTGACGCACATCCGCCGGGCGCTCGACGGTGAGGCCGAACTCGACCCGTTTCCGTTCCTCGCGGTGGGCAGGCGGGTGCGCGTCACGGCGGGGCCGCTGCGCGGCGTCGAGGGGGTCGTCCAGGCGCGCCCGACGGAGATCCGGCTCGTGCTGTGCGTGCAGACGCTGGGCCAGGCGGTGTCGACCGAGATCGACGCCAGCCTTCTGGAGCCCGTGGACTGACGGTCCGATGCCAAGCACGGCAGAGCTTGGTGCGATCCGCCTGAGCCTAGGATCGATTCCGATTGCGCGCGACGGGGGCGAAGCCCGCGCCGAGTCGTAATGTTTGGTTTTCACTAGGCAAGCTCGGCTGTCAAGGCGGACGGCCACGAATCGTGGTTTCCGGGTGTTGAACTAGGGAACTCGGCAACATTTGCGAGTGCGGTCGCGGATGCAGGACTCGTGCGGCATATTGGGGGGGCGCGGGGAAGCCGCGAAGCTTGGGGACTCGGGGCAGCCGGGGTGGGCAAGTCTGCGTCGGGCGGGGCCGATGGATCGACGCCGCTGGAGACTCCCATGACGTTGACGCTTCGCCTGTGCGTTCTTGCCGCCGCCCTGCTCGGGGTCACGAGTTCGGGCGTGCAGGCCCAGTCGGCGTATCCCACGCCTCCGAACGGCCTGGTCGCCGCCAACATGGGGGACGGCCAGCGGGCGCACGTCACGTGGAGCGATAACTCCACGAACGAGACGGGCTTCGAGCTGGTCCGGGAACGCAACGTCGGCGTCCAGTGGATCGAGCAGGTGACGCTGACGACGGGCGCGAACGTCCCCGAGCTGATGGACACGCCCGGGACCGGGTTCTTCCGGTACCGGGTGCGCGCCGTCAACAGCGCGGGCGGTTCGGTGTACTCGATCTGGACGCAGGTCTCGGTGGTGCTGACGCTGCCGAATCTGCCGACCGGGCTCGAAGCGATCGACCTGGGCGACGGGCTGCGGGCGCAGGTGCGTTGGACCGACACGTCGAACAACGAGAGCGGGTTCGAGATTCTGCGGCAGAAGGAGTCCGCATCGAACGTCTGGGGCAACGACAAGACCCTCATCGCACCGGCCAACACGCAGGTGCTCAACAACGTCCCCGGCCCGGGGACGTTCCGGTACCGGATCCGTTCCGTGAACCAGCTCGGCGGGTCTGTGTGGTCGGCGTGGGTCATCGGCGTCGTCGCGCCGGTCAATCCGGGCGGCGGCGGGACAAGCCCGCTCGCGCCGTCGGATGTCGGGGCGATCAACCTCGGCACGGGCGTCGGCGTGCAGGTCAACTGGACCGACAACTCGGACAACGAGGACGGATTCACGATCCAGCGGCAGTGGTGGAACGGCTCGATCTGGGGTGCGATGGCGACCTTCGACGCGCCCCCCGACGCCGAGAGCCGCATCGATACGCTGCCCGCGCCCAACGCCTTGTGGCGCTACCGCGTGCGGGCGTACAACGACATCGGCGAGTCCGACTTCACGCCGTGGGTCGAGGTGAGCGCGGTCCTGACGGCGCCGACGGTGCCGACGGACCTGGCGTTCCGCGACCTGGGCGACGGGCTGCGCTCGGAACTCACGTGGACGGACCGCTCCAACAACGAGAGCGGGTTCGAGCTGCTGCGCGAGAAGCAGAACGCGTCCGGGCAGTGGTTCGGCACGACGACGCTGACCGCCGGCGCGAACGTCCAGCTCATCTGGAACATGCCCGGCCCAGGGACCTTCCGGTACCGCATCCGCGCGGTGAACTCCGCCGGGTCGTCCGCGTATTCGGCGTGGGTCGTGGGGGTCATCGAAGAGACCCCGCCCGCGGCGCCGAGCGGATTCGCCGCCGTCAGCCTCGGGAACGGGGTGCAGACGCGCCTGAACTGGACCGACAACTCCGGCAACGAGAGCGAGTTTGAGATCGAACGGCAGACGCAGTCGGGCGCGTCGTGGGGTCCGACCGCCACGCTCCAGGCCGCCGCGAACGCCGAGACGCTCACGGACGGGCCGGGAGCCGGCACGCACCGTTACCGCATCCGGGCGGTGAACGCGATCGGGGCCTCGGCCTTCTCGGCGTGGGAGACGGCGACGGTTGATGCCGTCCCGCCGGCCGCGCCGACAGGCATCGCCGCCGTGAGCCTCAGCAACAACACCCACATCCGCGTGACGTGGCAGGACAACTCCACCACCGAGACGGGGTTCGAGCTGGAGCGGCAGACGCTCGCGGGGGCGGTCTGGGGGCCGGTCGCGACCCTCAGCGTTTCGGCGAACACGACGCAGCACGACGACCCCGCGGGCGTCGGCACCCACCGCTACCGGGCCCGCGCGGTGAACGCGGCCGGGGCGTCGGCGTTCACGGGGTGGGTCTCGGCGACCATCGCCTCGCCCTTGCCCTCCGCGCCGACGAACATCGCCGCGGCGGCCATCAACAACGGGGCCCAGGCGCGCGTCACGTGGCAGGACAACTCGAACAACGAAACCGGCTTCCAGCTCGAACGCCAGACGCTGTCGGGCGCGGTCTGGGGGCCGGCGTCCACGATCAATGTCTCGGCGAACGTCACGCAGCACGACGACGCGCCGGGCGTCGGCACGCACCGCTACCGCGTTCGCGCGGCGAACGTGGCGGGGTCGTCGAGCTGGACCGGGTACGTCAGCATCGTGCTGAACCCGACGATCCCCGCGGCGCCGAGCGGGCTGGCGGCGTATGACGCCGGCAATCGGCGCGCCATGGTCACCTGGCAGGACAACTCCTCGAACGAGACCCGGTTCGACGTGGAGCGGTCGCCGTCGTTCCCGGGCGGGGTCCTGGCCGTCAGCGCCAACGTGACGGGCTACCTCGACCAGTGCGGCGCGGGCACGTTCAGCTACCGGCTCCGGGCGGCCAACGCCTCGGGTGCCTCCGCGTGGACGGGGTGGGTTCAGGTTGTGGTGGCTGACATCCTGCCCGTGGCCCCGTCGGCGTTCTCGGCGGTGGACCTGGGCAATCAGCAGAGCACGCGGCTGTCGTGGACGGACAACGCCGACAACGAGACGGGCTTCGAGCTCGAGCGCCAGACCAGCACGGGCGGCGGCAACTGGGGCGCGGTCGTGGGCTTGACGGCCGCGGCCAACGCCGTGACGCGCGATGACACGCCCGGCGAGGGCACGCACCGCTACCGCATCCGCGCGGTGAACGCGATCGGCCCCTCGGCGTGGACGGCGTGGGCGACGGTGAGTGTGACGTCGGGGTGGACCGTGATGACCGCCAGCCCGGACACGCGGGTCGTGTACGTCAGCAGCTCGCTGGGTAACGACGCGAACACGGGCCTCTCCGAGGCGTTCCCGAAGCGGACGATCGCGGCGGGCGTGGCGCAGCTGCGGGCCGGGTTCCCCGACTGGCTGCTGCTGCGCCGCGGGGATACGTGGACGAGCGAGTCCCTGGGATACTGGAACAAGGGCGGACGTTCGGAGACCGAGCCGACGGTGGTGGCGTCGTACGGCACCTCCAGCGAGCGGCCGTTCATCCGCACGGGCTCGGGCAGCGCGTTCGCCTGCTGGAGCAACATCCCGCAGATCAACCACGTGTGGGTCGTGGGCTTGCGGTTCACGCCGCACACGTACACCGGCACGGCGAACCACCCCGACGGGTTTACCTATCAGGGCACCGCGGGGACGAACATCCTGATCGAGGATTGCCACTTCTCGGGGTACCGGGCGGCGATCATTCTCGAGGGCACTGTGCTGACGAACCTGCGAGTCCGCCGGAACATCATCGTGGACTCGTTCGTTGTCGGCGACAACCCCCACACGTACGGCATGTACGTGTTCGGCGCCAACGGCCTGACGATCGAGGAGAACGTGATCGATCACAACGGTTGGCGCGAGGATATCCCCGGGGCCTTCGCCAACATCTTCCGTCACAATGTGTATCTCCAGACGGGCAACTCGGGCGTGGTCTTCCGGCGGAACATCGTGACGAGCGGCGGCTCGCACGGCGTGCAGGCGCGATCGGGCGGGATTGTGGAAGACAACGTCTTTGCCCGAAACGCCATCTCGGTTCTCGTGGGATCGGACGGTGGGCCCGCGACCGGTGTTTCTGGAGTGGTGCGCGGCAACGCGATCCTGGAGGGCACCGACATCGCAGGTCAGCCCCGCGGCATCGCCATGGAAATCCAGAACATCAACTCCCAAGGGATCCTGGTCGAGAAGAACATCATCGCGCACAACCTGTCAGTCGGGAACGGAATCGCCATCACCCTGACGCCGCGGGTAATCGGCATCCTGTCCGCGACGCTCCGGGACAACGTTATCTACAACTGGCGGAGCGGCCTCTACATCCCCTCCCCGCAGGCCGGAGCGTCTCTGAGCAACGTGTCCTGGCACTCGAACATCATGCACGAGCCCCAGAGCGGCGGCTCGGCGCTCGTCAACCACCTGGTCTCGCCGCTGCCCGCTTCGTACAGCTTCCAGGGTAACCGGTACTTCAGCGGCGGATCGACGAGCAACTGGTTCATTGTGGGCGGGACCCAGATGAACTTCGCCCAATGGGCGACGGCGGCGGGCGAGGTGGGCTCGATCGCGGCGCCCACGACGCTGGTGGACCCGACGCGGAGCCTGGCGACGTATCACGGTTCCCTGGGGCGGCCGGCGACGTTCGCCGCGTTCATCGCGGAGGCGCGTCTGCAGAGCCGGCACAACTGGCGGAGTGAGTACACGGCGGTGTCCATCCTTGACTATCTGCGTGCCGGCTATTCGTCCAACCCTTGAATCGACCGACGCGCGCGGGCGGCATCGGCGGGTGCGCCCGCTGATCATCGCCGAGGCGGCGAACCCGGAGTGGACCAGCGTGCCGCTGGTGGGCTGGCACCACTCGCGGGCGTTGTGCGACGCGTGCGACGGGCACGTGGTGACGCAGGTCCGCAACCGCGGCGCGTTCGAGCGGGCGGGATTCCCCGCGGAGCGGGTGACGTTCATCGACTCCGAAGCGGTGGAAGCGCGGGTCTTCCGCCTGGCGGAGCGGCTGCGGGGCGGGCGGGACCGCGGCTGGACCACGGTGACGGCGCTGGGCGCGATGAGCTACCCGTACTTCGAGTACCTGGTGTGGAAGCGATTCGGTGCGCGGCTCAGGGCGGGTGAGTTCGATCTGGTCCACCGCCTGACGCCTTTGAGCCCGGCGGTTCCCAGTTTTATCGCGTACGCGTGCGCCCGGGCGCGAGTGCCGTTCGTGCTCGGCCCGATCAACGGAGGCGTTCCCTGGCCCGAAGGGTTCGAAGCGGCTCGGCGAGGTGAGAAGGAACGGCTCGCCTCCCTGAGGTGGGTGCAGCGCTGCATGCCCGGGTACAGCGGTACGCGGCTGCACGCCTCGGCGATCATGATCGCGTCGCGGGCGGCGCTGGCCGACATGCCGCGGCGGTTCCGGGGCCGGTGCGTGTACGTGCCCGAGAATGCCGTGGAGCCCGAGGTTTTCGGCGCGGACCCGGACCGTCAGCCCTCGCCCCCGCTGCGCATCGCGTTCATCGGTCGTCTGGTGTCCGGCAAGGCGGTGGACATCCTGCTCGACGCGGCCGCCCCGCTGATCCGCGAGGGGCGCGTGACCATTGACATCATCGGTGACGGGCCGGAGATGGGGCCTCTGCGCGCCATGGTGGAGCGCGAGGGCATCGCCGGCGGCGTCGAGTTCGCCGGATGGGTGGATCATTCGAAGCTGCGCGATCGCGCCGGCCGGTCGCACGTGTTCGGCTTCCCCAGCGTTCGCGAGTTCGGCGGCGGGGCGGTGGTCGAGGCGATGTCCATGGGCCTGGTGCCGGTGGTGCTTGACTACGGTGGCCCGGGTGAGCTGGTCACCCCGTCCACAGGATTCGCCATTCCGATGGGCTCGCGGTCGGACATCGTCGCTCGGATGCGCGCCGTGCTGAGCGAGCTGGTGGTGGATCCCTCCCTCGTGCGTGCGATGAGCGAGCGAGCTCGTGAGCGCGTCCTCCGCTGGTTCACGTGGCGGGCCAAGGCGAGCCAGGTCGCCGAGGTTTACTCGTGGGTGCTCGGACGGCGCGCTGCTCAACCGGACTGGGGCATGCCTTTTCCAGACGACGGGAATGCGCGATCATCGGTCAGCGGCGCCTCATCGCCGGAGCGCGGGTGACCACGTTCCGCACGCTCAGCGTTCTCATGCCGCTCTACAACGAGGCCCGCACACTGCGCACGATCGTGCGTCGAGTGCTCGCAAGCCCGGTGGCGCTCGACCTCGAACTGGTGATCGTGAACGACGGCAGCACGGACGGCTCCGCGGCGATCCTCGACGAGCTGGCCGCGGCGGACCCGCGGATCGTCGCGGTGCATCAGCCGCGGAACATTGGGAAGGGCGCGGCCGTCGCGGCGGCGATCGCGCGGATGACCGGCGACGTGGCCGTGATCCAAGACGCGGACCTGGAGTACGACCCGGCCGAATACCCCAAGCTCCTCGCGCCGATCCTGGAAGGTCGGGCGGACGCCGTGCTCGGCTCACGCTTCGCGGCCGCGTCGCAGCGGCGCGTGCTGCTCTACTGGCACAGCGTCGCCAATCGAGTGCTGACCTGGATCGCCAACGTCTTCGCCGACGTGAATCTGACGGACATGGAGACGGGGTACAAGGCGGTCCGGGCCGACGTGCTCAAGAGGATCCCGATCAAGAGCCGTCGCTTCGGCGTCGAGCCCGAGCTGGTCATGCGCTTCGCGCAGTGGGGGCTGCGGATGTACGAGGTGCCGATCAGCTACCACGGGCGGACGCGGGCCGAGGGGAAAAAGATCGGCCTGCGCGACGCGATCGAGGCGTTCTGGTGCTTGTTCAAGTTCCGGTTCCTCGACACGCGGTTCACGACCCACGACGGGCACTACATCCTCGAGGCGATCCGCCGGGCCAAGGGGTTCAACCGGTGGATGGTCCGGACCATGCGCCCGTGGATCGGGAGGCGCGTGCTGGAGGCCGGGTGCGGGATCGGGTCGTTGACCGAACACCTGCTCGACCGCGAGCGGGTGGTGTGTGCGGACGCCGAGCGGTTCTACGTCGAGATGCTCGACCGGCGCTACGGGCACATGGAGAACATCTCGGTCCGCACGATGGACCTGACCGACCCCGCGGCCTACGACGCGGTGCGCGGCGAGCGGCTGGACACGGTGGTGTGCTGCAACGTGCTCGAGCACCTGGAGCCGGACGAGGCCGTGCTGCGGTGCTTCCATGACGCGCTCGAGCCCGGCGGCCACGCGATCATCCTCGTGCCCGCGCACGCGTGGCTCTACAGCGCGTGCGACAAGAACCTCGGGCACGTGCGCCGGTATTCGCACGACGAACTGATACGCAAGCTGCGGGGCGCGGGGCTGGAGCCGGTCGCGGTGTTCCCGTTCAATCGGCTCGGCGTGCTGGGGTGGTGGGCGAACAAGGTGCTGCGGCGCGGGCGGCTCACGCCCGGGCAGGTCCGCATGTACGAGCTGTTGCTGCCCGCCGCGAAGTTGATGGACGCGATGCATGTCGGGTCGGGGTTGAGCCTGATCGGGGTGGGGCGCAGGCCCAAGGAACCGGATTCGGCCCGGGTGTCGGGGGCGCACGAAAGGCCCGCGACGTGACCGACACAGCTCAGAGCGGTGCGATCGGCGAGGCGGGCGTCGCCATTCCGGTGTCGCCGGCGGGCGCGCCCGAGAGGACGCTGCGCCAGCAGGTGGTCCGGGGGTCGGCGTGGACGATCGTCGGATTCGTGGGGACTCAGGTCATCCGCCTGGCCGGAAACCTCATCCTGGTGCACCTCCTGCCCCAGAGCGCCTTCGGGTTGATGGGGCTGGTGTCGGCGTTCCTCATCGGGCTCGAGATGCTGTCGGACCTCGGCGGCGGCGGCAGCGTCGTCCAGCATCCGAAGGGAGAATCCGAGCCGTATCTGCGTACCGCGTGGTCGATCGCGGCCGTGCGCGGGATGCTGCTGTGGCTGATCGCGTGCGTCGCGGCTTTGCCCTTCGCGTGGGCGTACGGGCACGCAGTGTTGTCGTGGATTGTGCCGATCAGCGCGTGCTCCGCGTTGGCAACGGGCCTTCTCTCGGCGCGTGTGTACGTTCTCCACCGGCGGATGACGCTGGGCCCGATGGCGGCGATCGACGTGGGTTCGCTCGTCGCGGGTCAACTGGTGATGATCGGGTGGGCGCTGATCTCCCCGAGCGTGTGGGCGCTGGTGGTTGGCGGATTGGCGGGGACGCTGCTCCGCGTGGTGCTGTCCCACGTCGCCCTGCCCGGGCCGCGCGACCGGTTCGGGTGGGATCGTGAGGCCGCGTCCGCGGTGCTGCATTTCGGCGCGTGGATCTTCGCCAGTTCGATGCTGACGTTCCTCGCGGCCCAGTCGGATCGGCTGATCTTCGGGGCGCTGATTCCCCTGGACCTTCTCGCCGCGTACAGCGTGGCGGTGATGCTGGCGACCATGCCGACGTTCGCGGTCGGCGCGCTGGCGATCCGCATCCTGTATCCGGTGTTCAGCCGGATGAACACGCCGGACGGGGGCCTGGCGCGCCAGTTCGCGCGCTCCCGTCGCCCGCTGCTGATCGCGTGCGGGTGGGTCCTCTCGGGCATGATCGCCGGGGGACCGACGATCATCGCGATCCTGTACCCGGCGGGGTTTGCTCCGGCGGGGTGGATGCTCTCGGTGCTCGCGATGGGGGCATGGCTCACCGTGCTCGAATCCGGGTACGGGATGGCGTTCTTCGCGCTGGGCAAGGGCAAGTTCGCGGCGGCGGCTAACGCCGCGAAGCTTGCGGGGATGATCGTGCTGATCCCCGTCGGGTACCGGCTCGGAGGATTCCCCGGCGCCGTGGGTGCGTTCGCGGCGACGGAAGGGGTGCGGTACGCAGCGTCCACGCTGCTGGCACGGCGTCTGGGGCTGCGGGCGTGGGCTCAGGACCTTGGCCATTCGCTGGTGGTCGTGGCGGCGTCGGGGGCGGGCTACGGGTTGGCATGGGCCGCGGCGGCGTACGGGCTTGGGCCGGCGGGCCAGGCGGCGGGCGTGTTCGTGGTGGCGACCGCGATCTGGCTGCCCGCGGCTGTGCCCGAGCTGCGGCGTCTTCGCGCGGAACATGACGGGGCGCCCGCCGGACGGGAAGGGTAAAGCCCGCGACGATGTCCCCGCTGATCCCCATCACGCTGATCGGGTTTCCGCTGCTGGCCCTGGTGCTGCGGATCGTCATGCCCCCGACGCGAGCGGCGCTCGCGGTGGTGTTGGCGGGGTGGCTCTTCCTGCCGGGCGCCGCGATCGACGTGCCGGGGTTCCCGGACTACGTGAAGCACACAGCGGTGGCGGCCGGGCTGACCCTGACCATGCTGTTCTTCGACTTCGGGCGGGTGCTTCGGCTTCGCGGGTGCCTCTCGGACGGCCTGATGGTGGTCTGGTGCACCGTGCCGGTGGCCACGTCGCTGTCGAACGATCTCGGCCTGAAGAACGGGGTGGGACTGAGCCTGGATCACGCGATCGCGTGGGGCATCCCGTACCTCGCCGGGCGGGTGTATGTGACGGGCGCGCGGGAGCTGCGCGAGCTGGCCGGGGCGTTTGTCGTCGCGGGGCTGGTCTACACGCCGCTCTGTTTCATTGAACTGATGCTGAGCCCGCAGTTGCACCGTTGGTTGTACGGGCAGCACCTTCACTCCTTCGACCAGACGATGCGGTTCGGCGGGTGGCGTCCCACGGTCTTCATGCGCCACGGCCTGGAAGTCGGCTTCCTGATGTCCATGGCGGCGCTCTCGGCTGTCTGGCTGTGGCGAACAGGAGCGCTGCGGCGCGTCGGGCATCTGCCGATGTCCCTCGGCGCTCCGGGCCTGGTCGTGATGGCGCTGCTGTGCAAGTCCGTCGGGGCGATCGGGCTGGCCGTGGTTGGTGGCGCGGCCCTCTTCGGCGGGCGGTGGCTGGGGGCCCGCGCGATGGTCTGGGGCCTGATCCTGCTGGTGCCCGCCTACATGGCTGTCCGGCTCACCGGTTCGTGGAGCGGGGAATCGGCCATCTCGCTGGCGCGCGAGCTCTCGGAGGACCGGGCCAACTCGCTCAAGACGCGCTTCGACGCGGAGGCTCTGCTGATCGGGCGCGCGATGGAGCGGCCGCTTCTGGGGTGGGACGGCTTCCGGCGCAATCGCGTGACCGACGCTGAGGGGAACGACCTGGCCATCACCGACGGCCTTTGGATCCTCGAGCTCGGTCTCTACGGGTTCGTGGGGCTGGTCTCGCTCTACGGGGCGACGTTGGTTCCGGCCGCCCGGGCGCTGCGGGCGGCCCCGGCTGCGCGGTGGGGCGACCCGACGGTCGCCGCGGCGGTGGGGTTGGGTGTGATCGTGTCGTTGTACGCGATCGACAGCCTGCTCAACGCACCGGTGAGCCCGATGTACGTTTTCGTGACGGGGGCGCTTGCCGCGCTGCCCCGCCTGACGTCCGGGCCCCTTCGGGCGCCGGTCCCTCGGCCCGCGGCGGCGGGTGTTCGCGTTCCCTCCCTCGACCAGCCATGAACGCTCCAACCACATCCGCGCCGGCCGTCACCACGGTGATCGTCACGTACAACTCGCGCGACACGATCGGCCCCACGCTGGATGCGGCCCGGCCGATCCGCGACGCCGGGCTCGCCGAGTGCATCGTCGTGGACAACATCAGCCGCGACGGCACGCGGGAGTTCGTTCGGGCGGAGTATCCGTGGGTGACCCTGGTGGAGAGCCCGGGCAACATCGGGTACGGGCGCGGGTGCAACCTCGGGCTGGAGCGCGCCGCTACCCGTTACGTGCTCTTCCAGAACCCGGACGCGGTCGTGGACCTCACCGCGATGCAGCGGATGGTCCGGCTGCTCGACGAGAACCCGAAGGCAGCGCTGGTGGGCCCCGCGATCATCGGGGACAACGGGATCCTCCAGCACTGCGGGAGGCTGCCGACGCCGTGGAACGTCATCGCGGACTCTGCGGGGATTCCGACGCGGGACAAGCCCAGCCATCACATCGAGCCGGGGGAGGCACCCTTCCGCACCGACTGGCTCGGTGGCGCCGTGCTGATGGGGCGGACCGAGCTTCTCAAGCCGATCGGAGGGTTCGATCCCCGGATCTTTCTGTACTTCGACGAGACGGACCTGTGCAAGCGCGTGGGGGACCTGGGGCATGAACTCTGGGCGTGTGGCGAGGCCGTCACACGGCATGTCGTCCACGCGAGTGCCCGCGGCACCGGCCGGGCGCTCTACAACGGCGCGATCGCCGAGCATTTCTTCCGGAGCCGTCATTACTACCTGACCAAGCACCACGGGCGGCTGGCCGCGACGTGCGCGGAGCTGGGCGAGCTGGCGTTCTTCGGGGCGCGCGTGGTGAAGAAAAAACTGTTCGGGCAGCCGACGGAGAACTTCGGGTTGCGGTTCCGTTGCCCGATCCTGAGGATGCCGGTCTTCCCGGCTTAGGTTCGGATCGCACGCGTGCCCGACGACACCGCCATTCACCGATCCGCTTCGTCGGAGCCGCGCGGCCCCGCGGGCGGTCTGGGCGTCGTCGTCATCGGGCGCAACGAGGGGGATCGTCTGGCGCGGGCGCTGGCGGCGGTCGTTGCGCCTGGGCGTACCGTGGTGTACGCCGACTCGGGCTCGCGCGACGGAAGCCCGGCCCGTGCCCGCGCGATCGGCGCTCACGTGGTCGAGCTCACGTCCGGCCCGCACACGGCCGCTCGGGGTCGGCAGGCGGGCGTGGACGAGTTGCTCCGCCTTCATCCGGGCGCGACGCTCGTCCAGTTCATCGACGGCGACTGCCTCGTGCATCGCGAGTGGCTTGCGGCGGCACGCCGGTTCCTTGAGGAGAATCCGCGCGTCGCCGCGGTGACGGGTCGCCGGCGCGAGGAGCGGAGCGCCGAGTCGTTCTGGAGCCGTCTCGTGGATATCGACTGGGACGAGCCGATCGGGCCGTCGACGATCCCGGGCGGGGACTTCCTGTGCAGGACGGACGCGCTCCGGGAGGTCGGCGGCTGGGGCACTGCACTGATCGCAGGAGAAGATCCGGACCTCGGCTTCCGCCTTGTCGCCGCCGGCTGGGGCGTGCATCGCCTGCCGGACGAGATGGCGTCGCACGACGTGGCGATGCGCGGGTTCCGGGCGTACTGGCGGCGGGCGGTCCGCTCGGGATACGCGTTCGCGGAAGTGGGGTGGCGGCACCGACGCGGTGCGGGACGCGGGTTCCTGCGACTGGCTGCGGGGTGTGTGTTCTACGCGGGCGTGCTGCCGATCGCGGCGGTGGCCGCGGGCCTCCTGTGGTGGCCCCTGGTCCTGATCCCGGCCCTGCTCTACGCGCGGTACTTCCTGGTCACGGCGTGGTGGTGCCGGCGGCGCGGGCGGAGCCCGGCGCTGGCGCTGACGTACGCGGCCCTCAATCTGCTGTGCAAACTCGCGGGGCTCATCGGTGTGCTGAAGTACGCCGTGGCCGCCCTGTTCGGACGTGGGACCGGTATCATCGAATACAAGTCGCCCGCGCCGGTGTTGAGCGTCCCGGGTGGGGCGCAGCAAGGATCATCACCCCGATGACGGCGAACGCGCTCGACAACATCCAGACCTTCGACGCCTGGGCGCAGGACTACTACGAGCCGCAGGCTCTGGGCCACTACGACCGCGTGCTCGGCCGGATGCTGGCGCTGCTGGAACCGCCGCCCGTCGGGCTGGTGCTCGATGCGGGGTGCGGGACGGGGGTCCACAGCATCCGGGCCGCGCGGGCGGGGTACCGCGTGGAGGCGGTGGACGTGTCGGGCGTGGCGCTCGAACGCGCCGCGGGTTTCGCGCGGCAGGCGGGCGTCGGGGACCGCATCCGGTTCCAGCGCTCGGACGTGACGACGCTGCCGTTCGCCGATGCATCATTCGACGCGGTGTTTTCGTGGGGCGTGGTGACGCACATCCCGGACCTGGAGCCGGCGTTGCGCGAGCTGCTGCGCGTGCTCAAGCCGGGCGGGCGGCTGGCACTGGAAGTCACGAATCGGCATGCGCTGGATCACAAGATCGAGGGCCTGGGCCGGTTTCTGCTTCGCAAGCCGAAAACGGGGCATGAGCGGCAGCGGTTCGGGCTCGGGGGGTGGGACCCGATGTCGGGGGGGCGGCTCTGGAACTGGCGGCTGGACGTGCCGGAAGTGGTCCGCACGGTGGAATCGCTCGGCGCTGCACGGGTGCACCGCTCCGCGACGGATTTCACGGAGCTGCAGCGCCGCGTGAAGGGGCCGCTGCGCCGGCTCCTGCGCGCCGTCAACACGCTGTACGCGAGGGTGGGTCTGCCCGCGCGCCCGGCGTGCACCAACCTGCTGGTCTTCAGGAAACCCGCGTGAGCATGCCGCCTTCCATCGGCGCGGGCGATCGGTCGGCAGACCCGGTGCGGCTCGGCGTCCGGCTGCTCGCGCTGCTCCTGCTGGCGGCGCTGGCGCCGCGGGTCACGGGGATTCTGTGGGGGGGAGTCCACCCCGATGAGAACATCGGGATGTCGGCGAAGGTGCTCACGGGCCAGCTGATACCGGACTTCCACTACTACCCGCCTTTCCTGAACTACCTCTGCGCCGCGGCGTTCGCGGGGCTGTACGCCGCCGGTCGCCTGCTGGGATTCTGGTGGAGCGCCGCGGAGTTCCGCGAGCTGTATTTCGTCGATCAGCGGCCGTTCCTCTTCGCGGCGCGGGCCGTGACGGTCCTTGTGGGGGCGCTGGCAGCGCCGATCGCGGCGCTCGTCGTGGCGCAGCTGGGAGTGCGCCGCTGGGGTTGCGTGGTCATCGGGCTGCTTGTCGCGGTCGTGCCGGTCCACGTGCAGTACTCGCACTTCAGCAAAGCCGACGCCGATCTGGCGACGGCGGTGCTCGCCGTGGCGTGGGCCGCGCTGCGCTGCACCGATCGAGCGCCCACGCTCGGGGCGCTCGCGCTGCTGGCGGTGACGATCGGCCTGGCGGGCAGCTTCAAGCATTCGGCGATCCTGTTCGTGGGTCCGCTGATGCTGGGCGTCGGGTTCCACTGGGCGGTGCGGGAGGGCGCGGGCTACCGCACGGCCGCGATCCGGCTGGCGGGGATCGGGGTGGCGTCGCTGGGGCTGTGGTGCGTTCTGAACGTCGGGGCGGTGCTGGATCTGTCGGAGTTCATCCGCTACCAACGCGTCCAGGCCCTGATGTCCGTCAAGGAATGGAGCCCGACCGACAGCGTGCTGGGTACAGGCGGCGTGCTCGTCGGGTTCTGGACCGGGCCCGGAGTTCTCATGGTCGTGGCGTGGGCGGCGATGCCGTTCGTGCTGAAGGGGTTCGCGGCGCGGCTGCTGTGGGGCGCGAGCCTCGCAGGGCTTGTCGCGGTGGGGGCTCTGGTCGGCCGACGCGCCCCCGAGTATCTGTTCCTGCCCTCAACGCTGCTGGTCGTCACGTTGGGCGGGGCGGCGCTGGTCAGTCTCGCGTCGCGGCCGCGCGCCGAGGCCCGCTGGGGCGGGCGGCTGGCGCTCGCGACGGCGTTCCTGCTCGGGGCGCTTGGCACGGCACGTCTCGCGCTCGAAGCCGTCGCGCCCACGCAGACCGGGCAGGTCGCCACGCTGATCCGCTCGATCGGCGCTCCCGGCGAAGTGCGGATCCTCGCCCACGAGACAGCGTTGCTGGGCGTGCCCGTCTCCGAGGAGGCGATGCGGGACCAGATGGCCCGGCACGTGCGGCTCGCCGAGCGCTACAGCGTCACGCTGCCCGCGCAGGCCGAACGGCCCGGGCCCGAGCCCGCCGGCGCGTACTACGCGCTGCCGATCCCCTACGCGATCGGCGGGCTCGAGGAGTACGACGAATCGCAGGTGGACACCATCGTCCCGTTCGCGTGGCCCCTGCAACCGGAGGAGTTCGACCTGGACCGCTGGATCGCCGCAGGTTTCAACGTGTTCGTGGTGGCGCACGAGGACAGCATGCTGCGATCACCGGTGGGGGTCTATCGCGAGTTCTTCGCCAGCATCCGCGAGCGCTGCGACCTCGTCGGCGTGGTGCCGGCGGGCAAGCCGCGGTTCCTCGAGTCGGAACTGAAAGTTTACCGTGTGCGCCGGGCGCAATGACGGTCCCGCGTCACGCCGCCCGGCCCGCCCGCAACCCGATGACGTTCGCACGCCGAGTCCGCCCCCTCGTGGACGCCGTGGCCGACGCGGTGGGGATTCTGTCGCGCCTCGAGCGGCGGATGCGTGGCGGTCTGACGATTCTGACCTACCACCGTGTGCTCCCCGACGGGTCGGCACGCAGCTACCCGCTCGCATCGCTCGTGACACCGGAATCGGTGTTCCGGGAGCAGGTGCAATGGCTGGCGGGGCGGACGGTGTTGTCGACACTGAGGGGGGCGCTGGCGGCACGCGGGTCGTGGGGCTCCGAAGCTCGCCCGCGTGTCTGCATCACGTTCGACGACGGGTTCGCGGACAACCAGCGTTTCGCCGCTCCGGTGCTGGACGAACTCGGTGTGCGCGCGACGTTCTTCATCGCGACCGCGCCGGTGCGCGACGGTGGGAGGCTGTGGTTCGACGCCGCGGCTCGCGCGTGGGAGTCGGGGCCGGGAGAGCTCACCGGTGCCGCCGAGCGCGTGCTGGGGCGGCGTGATCTCGGCTCGTCGCCGACGTTGGACGCCTGGATGCGCCTCCTGAAGTCGGTCCCGGCGGAGCAGCGGAACGCGACGCTCGGCGTGCTGCGGATCGACGGCGCGCCGCCCGACACCGATCGCATGATGACACCGGCCGAAGTGCGTTTGCTCACGTCGGCCGGGCACGAGATCGGGTCGCACACGGTCACGCACCCGATCCTGACGATGGAGAGCGATGCGGTGATCAACGATGAGCTGTCCCGTTCACGGGCGGAGCTGGCTTCGTGGACGGGGACGGACGTCGCGGGCTTCTGCTTCCCCAACGGGGACTGCGACGACCGTGTGGTCGAGGCGGTGCGGCGCGCGGGGTATACCTACGCGTGTGTGACGGCGGCGGGACGGAACGGGGCCGATGCGGACGTTCTGCGGTTGCGCCGGATCGACATGAACCCGGCGCGCGTGACCGACCAGCGGGGTCGGCACAGCGCGCGGGCGCTGCGCGCGGAGATCACGCTGTTCCACGGAGCGCTCCGATGAATCCGGCCGCAGCGGCGGGTGTGCCCGCCGTGGCCTACCTGAACAGCCAGTATCCGAGCCTCTCGCACACGTTCATCGAGCGGGAGGTCCGGGCGCTGCGCGCGGCGGGCGTCCGGGTCAGGACGTTCACGATCCGCGCGGCGGATCACGCGGGGCGGCTGGGCGGGGCGCACGCCGAGGCCGCCGGCGAGACCACGGTCATCCTCTCCGGCGTCGGCCCGATCGCGAGGGACGTTCTCGCGGCGCTGGTGCGTTCGCCGATCGGTGTGTTGCGCGTGATCCGCGAGTCGCAGCGCCTGGCGCCGCCGGGCCTGCGCAGCCGAGTGCGCCACCTGGCGTACGCCGCCGAGGGGCTCCGCCTGGCCGCGGAGCTGCGGCGTGCGAGCCTGACCCATGTCCACGTCCACATGGCGAACAACGGGGCCGCAGCGGCGCTCCTTGCGTGCGCGTACGACCCGCGGCTGTCGTACAGCCTGACGATCCACGGCTCGGCCGAGTTCTTCCACGTGGACACCTGGTCGCTGGCCCCGAAGGCCGAGCGGGCCGTGTTCGTCCGCTGCATCTCGAACTTCTGCCGCGCCCAGGTCATGGCGTGGACGCGGCCCGAGGCGTGGCCCCGGTTCCACGTCGTGCCGTGCGGGATTGATCCGGACGCGTTCGCGCCGCGCGAGGGAGCCCCGGTCGGTCCGATCCGCCTGCTGGGCGTCGGGCGGTTTGCGCCAATTAAAGGGTACGCGGTGCTGCTCGACGCGTGCGCCGAACTCTCGCGGCGCGGGGTGGACTGGACGTTGGGCCTCGTCGGCGACGGGCCGCTGCGGGGCGAGCTGGAGCACCGCGCCCGCGACCTCGGGATCGCCGGCCGCGTCACGTTCCACGGCGCCGTCGCCGCGGAGGCGATCGCCGACTACTACCGGTCCGCGGAAGTCATCGTCGTGTCGAGTTTCATGGAGAGCACCCCCGTAGTTCTGATGGAAGGGATGGCCTGCGGTCTCGCCGTTGCGTCCACGCGCGTGGGTGGGGTCCCGGACCTCGTGGCAGACGGCGTCCACGGCGTCCTGGTGGCGCCGGGTTCGGCGGCCGCTCTGGCGGAGGGGCTCGCGGGGCTCGCCTCGCGGCGCGACCGGCTCGCGGAGATGGGCCGTGCGGGACGCGAGGCCGTCCGGCGGATGCACAACATCCGCGATGTGGGTGCGGCGATGACCGGGCTGTTCGGCCAGTTCCTGCCGGGCGTTGTCGCGGCCGGTGAGCCGCGTTCGACGGCGTCCGCGGAGGCGCGGGCATGAGCGCTCCGTCGCGCCGCTACGTCCTGATCGCTCCGTGCCGGGACGAGGCGAAGTTCATGCGCCGCACGCTCGACAGCATCGCGGCGCAGAGCGTTCCGCCCACGCTGTTCGTCGTGGTGGACGACGGCTCGACCGACGACACGCCGAAGATTCTCTCGGAGTACGCGGCCCGGATGCCGTACCTGCGGGTGGTGCGTCGCGAGGATCGCGGCAAGCGGAGCGTCGGCCCGGGAGTGATCGAAGCCTTCTACGCCGGGCTCGACACGGTGCGCCTCGACGATTTCGACTACCTGTGCAAGCTCGACCTGGACCTGGACCTGCCGCAACGGTACTTCGAGCTGCTGCTGACGAGGATGGAGTCCGACCCGCGCCTGGGCACGTCCAGCGGCAAGCCGTATTTCACGCACCCGCGGACCGGTTCGCTCGTACCGGAGACATGCGGCGACGAGATGTCGGTGGGGATGACGAAGTTCTACCGGGTGCGGTGCTTCCGCGAGGTGGGGGGGTTCGTGCGGGCGGTGATGTGGGACGGGATCGACTGCCACCGCTGCCGGATGCTGGGGTGGAAGGCCGAGAGCCGCGACGACCCGGACCTGCGGTTTATCCACCTGCGCCCGATGGGGTCGAGCCACAAGGGGATCTGGGTCGGGCGCCAGCGCCACGGCGAGGGTCAGTACTTTATGGGCACGGGCCCGGCGTACATGACGGCGAGCGCGCTGTTCCGCGTGCCGCGCCATCCTGTGCTGATCGGGGCGATGGGCAACTGGTGGGGGTACGTCCGCAGTGCGCTGCGTCGGAGTCCGCGCTACAACGATCCGGAGTTCCGGGCGTTTCTCCGTCGCTGGCAGTGGGACGCGCTGTTGCGGGGCAAGGCGGCAGCCGTGCGTCGGGCGGACGAGCGCGGCGCCTCGCGCTGGGGCCCGGCGTAGCGTGCGGAGCATCACGATGGTGAACGCCACATGAGCATCCTCGAGTTGGCCCGGGCTCGGCTCGCATCCCCCGACGCGCTCGTGGGGGTCGTCGGCCTGGGGTACGTGGGGCTGCCCCTGGCCGCGGCGTTCCACGCGTCAGGGTGCCGTGTGCTCGGGTTCGACACGGACCACGCGAAGATCGAGGCCCTGACCGAGGGACGGAACTACCTGCCGCACTTGGGCGACACCATGACGCGGTCGATGGCTTCGAGCGGACGGTTCGCCGCGACGGGCGACGCCTCGCGGCTGGGCGAGGCCGACGCGGTGCTGATCTGTGTGCCGACACCGCTGGGTCCGCACCAGGAGCCCGACCTGTCGTTCGTTCTCAACTCCGCGCGCGACATCGGGCGGGCGCTCCGCGCCGGCCAGCTCATCGTGTTGGAGTCCACGACATACCCGGGGACGACGCGGGACGAGCTGTTGCCCGCCATGCTGGCGTCCCGGCCGCCGGGATCACCGCCGCTCGTGTGCGGGCGCGATTTCTTCGTCGCGTTCAGCCCGGAGCGCGAAGACCCCGGGCGGGCGACACATACCACGCGGACGACCCCCAAGCTGGTCGGCGGGCTGGACCCTGCGTCGGCCGAGTTGGCGACGCTGCTCTACCGGCGCGCGGTCGAGCGCGTCGTGACGGTGTCGTCAGCCGAGGTCGCCGAGGCGGCGAAGATCCTCGAGAATGTCTTCCGCGCCGTGAATATCGCCCTCGTGAACGAGATGAAGCAGATCCTCACGCCAATGGGGATCGACGTGTGGGAGGTGATCGAGGCGGCCGCGACCAAACCGTTCGGGTTCATGCCGTTCCACCCGGGGCCGGGTTGGGGCGGACACTGCATCCCGATCGACCCATATTACCTGACGTGGAAGGCCCGCGAGGTGGGCACGCCGACGCGGTTCATCGAGCTGGCCGGCGAGATCAACACCGCCATGCCGCATTATGTCGTGGAGCGCGTTGTGGGCGCGCTGAACGACGATGGCAAGCCTCTCAAGGGGTCGCGGGTGCTGGTGATCGGTGTCGCGTACAAGCGTGATGTCGGCGACATGCGGGAGACACCCGCGGCCGAGGTCATCGCTCTGCTCACCGAACGCGGCGCCCAGGTGAGCTACCACGACCCGCATGTGCCCGTTTTCCCGCGGATGCGCCGGCACAACATCGAGCTGCGGTCGGTGGACCTGGCCGACGCGACGGTTTCCGGGGCGGACTGCGTCGTCGTGGTCACCGACCATTCGGTGATCGACTGGTCCCGGATTGCCGGGCTCGCGCGGCTTGTCGTGGACACGCGCAACGCGATGAAAGGCCTGGGCGGCCGCGGGGCGCGGATCGTCAAGGCTTGACGCGCGAATCCCGACCATCGTTCCCCGCCGGAACCGCCATGCCGCTCCCGCCCCGCATCGCCCTGATGGGCGTCGAGATTGACCGCGTGACCATGCGCGGGGCTGTCGATCACATCGACGGCGAGCTACGGGCCGGGCGCGGGGGCTGGGTCGTCACTCCGAACCTGGAGATTCTGCGTCGACTGCGGACCGATCCCGAGGTGGCGCTCCTGTGCGCGCCGGCGGAACTTCGACTGGCCGACGGGATGCCGCTGGTCTGGGCGAGTCGGCTCCGCGGGACGCCCCTGCCCGAGCGCGTGGCCGGATCGGACCTGATCTGGTCGCTGTGCGAGCACGCCGCCCGGGGCGATGGGGGGGGGGGCTGGTCGGTGTTCCTGCTCGGCGGAAACCCGGGCGCGGCGGACGCGGCGGCCGGTCGCCTGGCGGCCGGCTATCCGGGGCTGCGCATTGCGGGGGTTCACTGCCCACCCATGGGGTTCGAAGGCGATGAGCACGAGAGGGCGGAGATTCGGCGGCGGTTATCCGAAGCACGTCCGGACATCGTGTTCGTCGGGCTCGGCTCCCCCAAGCAGGAGCGCCTGATCGTCGAGCTGCGTCCCGATCTGCCGCGTGCGTGGTTCCTCGGGATCGGCGTGACGTTCAGCTTTGTCGCGGGCGAGATGGCCCGCGCACCGGCGTGGATGCGCCGCACGGGGCTGGAGTGGTTTCACCGGCTCATCACGGAGCCCCGCCGGCTTGGGAAGAGATACCTCGTGCACGGCGTGCCGTTCGCGCTGCGGCTCCTCGGCGTGTCGTTCGTGGAAGGCGTGCCGCGGCTGTGGGGCTGGCGAACCGGGCGGCCGAATCAGTCGATGGGCGTGGCCCCCCCCCAGTGAAGTAGGGACGCATCGGGCACGTCCGCGATTGCGGTGGGCGAGGGCCGTATCCGGAACGCCGCCCGATCGGAGACCGTACTCGGGTCAGCGAAGGTGGGAAGACTCCGCATCCAATGCGGGCAGCGGCGGGCGGCTCGGCGGTGCATCGCTCGGCAGAACGTGCGGTTGCGGTGGATCGACTCATATAGTGGACGAGGCGCAGCCGAGGTGGTTCGGTGTGCTGCGGACAAGCTCGGGCTCTTCGTTCGCGCCCGCTGCGGCGTCGAGAACATGAGGAGAAGTGTGTTGGAGCCGTTCGCGGGCGAACCTCGCACGACTGTTGCGGTCCCGGCGGGTCCCGTCGGCGAGGCCGCGCGCAGGCTGCGCGATCGGCTCCGGGGGCTGATCCTGCTCGGGGGGGCGGTGCGGGCGTCGGAGCTGTCGCGCGGGGTCGGCCGATCGCCGCTCGACCTGCCCGTCGAACTCGGGGTGTCGCTGCTGGACCTGTGGCGCGCCGAAGTCTCCGCTCTGGCCGAGGCGATCGGGGCCGAGGACATGCGCGTCCGCGTGCTCATCGATGCCGACGCGGTCGAGCCGAAGACCCCCGCGCCAACCGGGCGGGTCCGCGTCTCGGTCGAGCGCGACCGCGACGAGCTGCGCGGCACGGGCGGACTGCTGCGCGACGCGTGCGCCGTGTACGCCGACGACGACTTGGTGTTGGTCGCCAACGCGAACCAAGTCATGCTCGAGCCCCTCGCGGCCCAGGCGGCCGCGCTCGCGGCGACGGGCGCGGACGCCGCCCTGGTGGCCCACGATGATGGCGCGCCGGTCGGCGTCATGCTGGTGCGCGCGGGTGCGATGCGGGTGATCCGCGACCGCGGGTTCGTCGACTTCAAGGAGCAGGCGCTGCCTCAGATCGCCGCGCGGTTCGACGTGCGGGTCTCGGCCCGCCCCCGGGGGACGGCCGCGACAGTCCGGACGCTCGACGGGTACATCGACGCGGTGCGGGCCCACCACCGTCTGCTCGCGGGCCGCCCGGTCTCTGAAGGCCCGGCCGCCGAGGACTGGATCCGCACATTCGCGATCGTGGAGCCCGGCGCGACGGTCGACCCCACGGCCCGGATCCACGACGCGGTGATCCTCACCGGGGCGACGGTGCGCCCCGGGGCGGTCGTGGTCCGCTCACTGGTCGGGCCGGGCGCCATCGTCGGCGCGGACGAGACCGTGTCCGACGAAGTCGTGTCGGCGGAGGGCTCCGCGCGCACCCGCGGCGACGAGGGGGGTGTCGGGTGACGCTCCCACGGGCCTTGTCGCGGCAAGGGTGGTCGTGGTGGCACGGCGCGGGCGCCGTTCTCGCGTGCGGGCTCGGCGTCCTGGCCACGTTCCCCGCGTGGGCCGATATCTACGGCATCGCGGTCGTCGACGAGGAATCGAGCCACATCTTTCTCGTACCGATCGTCGCGGCATGGATGGTCTCGGTGCGTCGCGTCCGGCTTCTTCACTGCCCGCCCGGCGGGTTTATCGTCGGTCCAGCCCTGGTCGCGCTCGGCTGGGTGCTCTGGTCGCTGGGGTACCGTCACGCGATCCAGTCGTTCTGGCACGGCGGGGCTGTGCTGATCGTCGTCGGGTGTGTCCTCACCGTGCTCGGTAAGCACGTGCTGTTCCGGTTCCTGCCGGCGTTCGTGGTTCTCGCGTTCCTCGTGCCGGTCCCCGGGACGGTCCGGCAGGAAGTGTCGCTCCCGATGCAGCGGTGGGGGGCCGCCGCGGCGCAGGTCGTGCTCGAGACGCTCGGCTTCGAGGTGGAGCGTGAGGGCAACCTGCTCTCGATTAACGGGCTGGAGGTCGCGATCGCCGAGGCGTGCAACGGGATGCGGATGGTCTTCGCTCTCGTGCTCGTCGCGTACACCTTCGCGTATGGGATGCCGCTGCGCAACTCGGTCCGGCTGCTCGTCCTGCTCGGCAGCCCGCTGGCGGCGATCGGGTGCAACATCGTGCGGCTGTCCGTCACGGTGCTGCTCTACGGGTATGCGGACAAGCCGTTCGCCGACTGGTTCCACGACGCGAGCGGGTGGCTGATGCTCCCTGTGGCATTCCTGATGCTGATGCTGGTCATCAAGGCGCTGCGGTGGGCGCTGATCCCGGTCGCACGGTTCACCCTGGCGTACCAGTGATGTTCAACAAGGTCGCGCTCATCCTGACGCCGCTGCTCCTCCTGGGGATCGCCTTGGAGCGCCTGACATTCCTGACGCCCGAGGACGCGGGCCTGTACCACGCCACCGTGGGCACCGCGATGGATGCCGTTCCGAACCGGTTCGGGCCCTGGGAGGGAACGGATATCAAGGTGCCGGAGGCGGCCCAGCAACTGCTGCGCCCGAACAGGATCATCTCGCGGCAGTACCGGCGCGCGGACCCCCCCGCCGCGGCGACGCTCATCCTCATCCAGTGCGGCGACACCCGCGACCTGATCGGGCACTACCCCCCGGTGTGTTATCCGGCCAACGGGTGGACGCCCGAGGGCGAATCCGACGTGGAGGTCGAGGTCGCGGGGGAGCCGACGCCCCTTCGGCGCTACCAGTTCAGACGGTCGTCGCTGGGGCGCGATTCGTCGCTGGTGGTCTACAGTTTCTTCGTGATCCCGGGGCGGGGAAGGGTGCGGGGCATGGACGCGGTCGGTGCGGCGGCGTCCGACTATTCGCGGCGGCACTTCGGAGCCGCGCAGATCCAGGTTGTCCTGGGTGAAGCGTTGTCGGAGGCTGAGGAAGTGGATCGGGTGGGCGTTCTGCTCTCGGCGGCCGCGGACGCGATCCGGGCGCTGGAGGCTGTCGGCGGGAGTGGTGTGCGATGAGCGATCGGGTCCTGGGTACGGGGTACGGTCCGGGCGGCGGCGACGAGGCGCCCATGCTCAATCCGGCGCCCGCGCCCGAGCATCAGGGCAACGCGCTGAAGGTCCTGCACCGTCTGCTCCGCGGGCGGCTCGTGCTGACCATCGCGCTGGGGGTGATCGGGGCGATCGGCGGCGCGGTCGGCGGGTTCCTCTCGACGGAGCCCAAGTTCGAGACGCGCGGGATGATCAGCATCCAGCCCGTGCTCCCGTTCATCATGGATCGTTCGGTCAACGCCGAGCCCCTCCCGTTCTTCAACAGCTTCGTCAATCGGCAGATGGCGCTCCTGCGTAGCCCCCGGGTGCTGGCCAAGGCGGTGGAAAGCACCGATTGGCTGAACCTGGGCATCGGCTCTGGTCCGGCGGCCGAGGAGTTCCTCCGCCGCAACATCAAGGTCGAACCGGCCCCCGCGAGCCAGGAGCTGCTGTTCGTGACCTGCGTCCACGAGGATCAGCGCGTCTCGTCCACGGCGGTCCTGACGGTGATCAACGCTTACTCCGAGCTCTACAAGGACGAGGGATCGATCAACGCGGGCGTGATCAGCTCACTCAGGACCGAGCAGTCCGACAGCGAACTGGAAATCCGGAACTTGGAGAAGGACATCCGCGACACCGTGACCGCGGGCAACTGGCCGACCGACGACCTCACGGAGCTGCACCACGCCGAGTTTCGGCGGATGATGGAACTGGAACAGCAGGTGATGGACTTGGAACAGCTGCTCCGCGAACGAGGGGCGATGCCCAAGCCTCCGGGCGAGGGCGCGGTCGGGCCCCCGGAACCCATCCCCGCCCCGCCCGTCCCGCCCGCCGATCCCACACCGATCGAGATCGCAGCCGCGGGCGACATGGTGATGGATCAGCTGCTCGGGAGGCGAGCGGAACTCGAGCAGCGGCTGGCGACGCTGACGGCTCGCGGCCTCGGGACCAACCACCCCAGCGTGAAGGACGTCGTCGCGGAGCAGGTCGGCGTCGAGGCAGGGATCGCGAGCCGCGTGAAGACATGGGTTGAGGCCCAGAAGGCCGGCGCGGGGGCGGGGGTGCGGCCGGGGATGAGGGTGATCGAGTCGATTGAGGAACTCCAGAACCGGTACGTGGAGCTGAAGAAGTGGTTCGAGGCGAGGAACACTCGTCTGGCCGAGATCAACGTGGCACGGGACACGCTCGACAAACTGCGCGCCAAGCTGACGCGCCAGCGCACCGAACTGGACACGGTCAACGCCCGGCTGAACAGCCTCGAACGGGAGTCCCAGGTCTCCGACAAGATCGCCGGACGCGTGAAGGTGGAGTCGCGGGGCGACACGCCGCCTTTTCCGTCCGTGGACAAGCGCAAGCAGTTCGCCGCCGCGGGGTTCATCGGCGGGGGCGGGCTCCCCGTCGGGCTCATGCTCCTGATCGGGTTCATGGACCGGCGTTTCCGCTATTCCGACGAGGCGAAGGATCTCGCGTGCGCGCCGCCCGTGCTCGGACTCCTGCCGGTGCTCCCCAAGGAGCTGGAGGACGCGGAGCAGCGCGCCATCGCCGCTCACTGCGTCCACCAGGTCCGCCTGCTGTTGCAGATCGCCGGCGCGCCCACAGGACGCAGGGTCTACGCGGTCACGAGCCCGACCGCGGGTGACGGCAAGACCAGCTTGGCGCTGTCGCTGGGCCTGTCGTTCAGCGCCTCGGGGAGCCGCACGCTGCTGATCGACTTCGACATGATCGGCACCGGGTTGACTTCGAACCTGAAGCTGAACAACGGGCACGGTCTCGCGGCCGCCCTGAAGTCCGGCTCCGTCAACGGGAGCGTGGTCCCCGTGCCCCCCGAGAACCTGTGGCTCATCCCGTCGCGGCACGAGGACGACCACTACGTCAACCGGCTCTCGACGTCGGTCGTGCGCCGACTGCTGGACCAGGTGCGCGACCAGTACGACGTGATCCTCATCGATACGGGGCCGATCCTGGGGAGCCTGGAGGCCGCGTTGGTGTGCGCCGCGTCGGACGCCGTCGTCATGGTCGTCGGGCGCGGCCAGCGGCGCGAGCACGTCGAGCAGGCGTTCGAGCGCGTGGCGGCCGTCGGCGGGAGGATCGCCGGGATGGTGTTCAACCGGGCGACGCCCGGCGACTTCAAGCGATCCGTGACCAGCACCTCGATGCGTTCGATCCCGAAGCCGGCGGCCCTCGGCGACGCGTCGTCCGCGCCGAGCGCGCGCCGGCTTGGGGACGCCGGGCCCATCGTCCGGACCGTCGTGCTGGAGCTGGACTCCGCGCCGAAGCGCCACGCGAGCGGGGCCGGCCCCGACGCGACCGGCACGAGCGGGGCCTGATGCGCCATGATCCAGGCCGCCCCTATCGCCGACCTGACGGTCTGGGGCCTCACCCCGGTGGAGTTGCACGCGCGGTTCTGGGCGTCGCGCGGGGTGCAGGTCGTGCCCGCGGGGGAGCCCGCTCCGCTCGTGCCCCACGCCGAACTGTTTCTGCTCACCGACCCGCGCGCCCTGATGATCTTCCGCGTGGCGGGCGTGCTTGACACGATGGCCTGGTTGAACCCCGCGGTCTTCGTGCTCCGCCTGCGTGACGGTCGCGAGCGCGGGTACCGCGAGGAAGTCTCGGCCTCTCCGGACGGGCGGTTCCGCGCATTCCGGCGTGTGTACGGCGGGGCGGACACGCGGGTGATGCGCGTCGCGCTCACGACGGACCCCGAGATCGCGCGGACGTGGCAGCACCATCCCGACGCACGATCGGCCTGGCGCGAGCTCTTCCGGTCGGCGCCCAAGCGCCGGCGGCACGCCGAAGTCGTGCGCGGGCACGTGTACGACGCGTCGGACCCGGCGGAGGTCACGCGGTTCGTGCGCGACCTGGTCGGCGCATGGAAGAGGCCCGACGCGACGGTGGGTCGAGTGCGCCCGCTCGGCGGTCGCGTGTGGGCCGATGTCGGCGCGACCGTTGCGCCCGACGCGGGCGTGGTCGGGCCGTTGTGGATCGGCGCCGGACGGACACTCCCGCCGGGCTCGACGGCGGTGGGCCCGGGCGCGGTGTGGGACCTGCCCGAGTCCCGGCCGGCGCGCGATGATGTTCCGTGGCTGGACCTGGAGCCGCTCTCCCCGGCGCAGATCCTGAGGTTCACGCCCCCGCCGCCGGTGTCGCAGATCGCCAAGCGCGCGTTCGACGTCGCGTTCGCGCTGCTGGTGCTGGCGACGACGTGGCCGATCTGGATTCTCGCGGCTGTGCTGATCTGGCTGGAGGACGGTCGCCCGGTGCTGTTCGCGCACAAGCGGGAGACGATCGGCGGTCGCGTCTTCGACTGCCTGAAGTTCCGGTCCATGCGCAACAACGCGGAGCAGGTGAAGGCCGAGCTGGCGGCGCTGAACCAGGCGGACGGGCCCCAGTTCTTCATGGAGAACGATCCGCGGCTCACCGCGGTGGGGCGCTTCATCCGCAAGTACCAGCTCGATGAGCTCCCCCAGTTCGTGAACGTGCTCAGGGGCGACATGTCCGTGGTCGGCCCCCGCCCCAGCCCGTTCAAGGAGAACCAGTATTGCCCCGGATGGCGCGAAGCGCGATTGAGTGTGCGCCCCGGCATCACCGGGCTCTGGCAGGTGAGCCGCACGCGGACCGCCGGGACCGATTTCCAGGAGTGGATCCGCTACGACATCGAGTACGTGGAACGCCGCTCGTTCTGGTTTGACCTTGTTATCATCGCCCGGACGGTCGGCATGATCCTGCGGCGCTTCACCCACTCATGAGACTCAAGCCCAAGACGGTGCGTCGGCTGCTGCTCCTGTCCGCGGTGGTCGTGATGATCGGCGCGGGCGCCGCGGGCGCGTTCGTGCTGCGCCACTGGCAACGCGATCGGATCGCGGCGCGCTACCGGGCCGAGGGGCTCGCGGCGGCCGGGCGCGGCGCGTCGGCCGAAGCCCTCGAAAAACTGGATCGCTACCTGCGCCGACGCCCCGATGACGCGGAAGCCCAGCTCGCGTTCGCGCGGGCCTGGAGCAAGGCTGAGCGATTCGACGGGAGCCACCTGGAAGAGTCGATCCGCGCGTACCGACGCTACCTGGGATCGCGCCCGGACGATCGTGAGGCCCAGCGCGAGTTGCTCGCGCTCTACGGCGCCGTAGGCCGGCACCCGGAAGCGCGCGACCTGGCGGCCCGGTCCCGGCCGGCGCGGCTCTCCGACGCCACGCGTGACGATCTCGTCGCGCTGCGTGCCGAAGCGGCTGCACGGGCGGCGCTCGCCGATTTCGGCGATGAACTCGGTGCCGTGGTCGCCCGTCTGACCGAACTGGAGCCCCTCGACCTCGACGCGCGGCTGCTGCGCGCCGAGTGGCTCGTCCGCCGCGGGCGCGACGCCGAGGCCCGACAGGAAGCCGAGGCGCTCGCGCGCGCCCACCCCGAGGACCCGCGGGCCGGCCTCGCCACGCTGCTGATCGGCCTGGGACCACCGGACCCCGCGGAGTTCGAGCGGCTCTTTGACGGGCTGTGCGGGCTCACCGCCCTGGACCCCGACACCGGGGAGCGGCTCGGCCCGGCGATGTACCCGGACGAGACGTACGCGCTGCGCGTCGCGGCACTCTTCGACCAGCTCGGGAGGCACGACCACGCGCTGGGCGTTCTCCGCGACGCGGCGGACGCGTCGGCCCGCCCCGGTTTGTTCCTGCTGTACGTGCGCCGCGCGTGGCAGCGCGGCGCGACCGACGGCCTGCACGCCGCGGCCGCCCTAATCGACGAGTCGTCGCCCGGGACGGCGTCCGACCTTCTCGGGTTCAAGGCGCTGGCGCTCCTGTCGGCGGGCCCTGCGGGGGATGCCGGCGCGGTGCGACGGGCGCTCAAGGCGAGAGCCGACGACTTCCGCGCCGGGGCCTGGGATGCCGCGCTCGACGCGGTCGTCGCCGCCCCCGCCGACCCCATGGCCGCCCTTGGTGCCGCGGCGTTGGCGGTCGAGCGGCACCCCGCCGAGCCCGTCTTCCGCTTCCTGCACGCGGAGACTCTCGCGGCCTTCGGGAGGCTGGATGAGGCCATCGGTGAATGGCGCCGCGTCGCGTCGTCCCCGCTGTCGGTCGGGTGGGCTCGCCCGTGGGTTCGTCTTTCCCAGGCGCACCTGGAGCTCGGGCGGATCGACGACGCGGTCGACGCCGCGGATCGCGCGTCGCGTCTGGCCCCACGAGACGTGTCGGCGGCGCTGGCGAAGTTCGATGCGCGGATCGCGCGGCTCGAACGCGCCGATTCGGCAACGGGCGACGAGGCCGAGTTGCTGCGGTTTGCCGAAGAGGCCACCGAAAAGGCGAGCCAACAGCCGGACGCCGCGGCCGCCGCACGGTTCATCGAACGCCTGTTGCCCGGACACGTGCTGGTGCTGGCGCGGACGGGTCAGCGACCCCGGGCGGCCACGTTGGTCCGCGGATCGTTGTCCGGGGCGGACCCCTTCTCGCGCGAGACGCTCGAACGCGTCGCCCTGGTGAGCCTGCGTGAAGGGCTCGGCGTCGAAGACGACGTGCTCCTCGCGGCCGTCGCGGCGCACGGGAATGCGCCGTCCACGGCGGCCGCGCGTGCCTCCGTGCTGCGCGCGCGCGGGCGCGCCGCCGAGGGACTGGCCATGCTGCGCGCAGGGGCGGAGGCCTCGGGCGGGGCGGAGCGCCGCGCCTGGGGACGCGCCGTTGCGGTGTTCATGGATCAGGTCGCCGATCCCGGCGCTGCCGCGGCGTGGATCGCCCTCGCCGATTCGGACGTGGACGACCTGACAACGCAGATGGCCTCGCTCCGCTCGCCCTCGGCCACGCGCGACGCCGAGTTCGTGTCGCGGGCCGCGACACGCATCGCACGGTTGACGGGCGCCGGGGACCGCGATGCGCCCGTTGTCCGTCTGGCCCGGGCCCGCGCCCACCTCTCCGCCCGACCCGATGCGAAGCAGCGCGACGAAGCGGTTCGCCTGCTCCGCGGCGTCACCACCGAACAACCCCAGCTCGTCGAGGGGCACCTGCTCCTGGCCGACGCGTTGCTCGTGGACGATCCCGAGCGCGGGCTGATCCCGGACCTGTCGGGCGCGCTGACCGAGCTCCGGGCCGCGGCCCAGGCTTCACCGGAGCCCGGACCCGTGTGGCTCCGGGCGGCGGCATTGATGCAACGACGCAGGGAGTTCCCGGCGGCGCGGGACGAAGCCCTCCGTCTGATCCGTGAGCACCCCGATGATCCCGACCTCCAGGAACAGGCCGCCGGGCTTCTGCTGGCGCAGGGGGATGCCGATGAGGCGATCCCGATCTTCGAATCACTCGCCGCGGTCCGCCCGACACCCCGGCTGCTGCTCGCGAAGGGCGAGGCGCTGGCCCGGGCGCGTCGTGACGGCGAGGCCCTGACCGTCTTCCGGGACCTCGCCCTCGACCCGCCGGAGGCGCCCGATCAGGCCGTGGCCGTGGCCGTCTGGCTCGACCGCCTGGGCGAACGCGATCATGCCGAGCAGCTCGCGTCCGCCCTGGCGGAACGGGCCGGAGCGACTTCGTCGCGCGACGTGATGCTCGCGCGGTTCGAGGCCGCGCGCGGGCAGCCCGATCGCGCGATCGAGCACCTGCGCCGAGCCGTGGCGGCCGATCCCAAGCACGCCGAGGCGTGGGATCGTCTGGTGAGCGTGCAGACCGCCGCGGGCCGCCTGGATGAGGCTGTGAAGACCGTGGCCGAGGCACGCCGCGCCCTGCCCGACGACGCGCGGTTGCGGGCGCTCGAGGCTCAGGTTACGGCGCTGGGCGCCGGCGCCGAGCCGGACCTGGCCGCGTTCGCCAACGCCCTGGCCGCCGAGTCACCCATGACGAGTGCGCGTACGGCCGTCGTCATCCGAGCCGTCGCGGAGGCGCGGGCGTCGGGAACGCTCGACTCAGAAACCGGTCTGGCGGCGTTCGCGGAACGGTTTGCAGACCAAGCGTCCGTCCAGAACCTGGTGGTGCGGCGCCTGCTGAGCCTGACGCCGCCGAAACCAGAGGCCGCGGCCCAGATCGCGGAGCGCGCCATGTCGGCGTTCCCGATGCTTCCCGAGCCCGCCCGACTGGCGGCGGCCGCTCACGGACTGATGGGCCGATGGGATCGCGCGCTCGCCGCCGCCGAGGCCTGGCGTCGCCGGGACCCGTCCCGCCCCGTCGAGGCGGACGCGGCGGTCGCCGAGGCGAACCTGCGTCTGGGAGCGCCATCGCAGGCCCTGGCCGCGCTCTCGTCGCGGGTCGAGCGTGCGAAGTTGGTCGCGGATTCACCACAAGGGCTTCTCGTTCTCGGGTTGTACACGCGCGCCCAGGTCATGGCGGGCCAGGTCGAGGACGCCTACGCCGTACTCGCGTCGGTGTTGGATGGATCGTCGGGGGTGCGCACCCGCGTGTTCCTTCCGCTCGTGGTCGACCTCCCGTCGGGGAACGCCGCGCGGCAATGGCTGGATCGTGCCTCCGCGGCCTTTGAAGGCGCGGGCGACGCGGAGCGTGCGGCACGTGCGGGCGCGTACATCGAACTGGCGCAGCGCCACGAAGCGCTCCGGGTCGAGCTGCTGGACCGTGCCCGGAGCGCCCTGCTCCCGCTCGAGACGGACGCCGCCGGTGCGGACGTGCTGGAGGTGCTCGGGCGGCTGCGCCAGGCGTCGGAGGATCCGGCGGGTGCGGCGGAGGCGCTCCGGCGCGCACTCGCGGCCGATCCGGCCCGTGTAAGCGTGATCGAGCGGCTCGTCGAGGTGCTCCTCAGCGCCCCGGGGGGCGCTGCCGCCGCACTCGACGCTGCGCAGCGCTTCGCGGATTCCAACCCCGGGGCGGACGCGTGGGCCGTTCTCGCGCGGGCCCACGCCGTCGCTGGTGAGGCCGTCGCGGGCGACGACGCCCGCCGACACCGGACCGTGGCCCTGGACCTGCTGCACCGATCGCTGGCCGCCCAACCTGACCGGATCGACCTGCTGCTGCGTGCGGCAACGGTGGCGGAGGCCTTGGGGGATGTGAAGTCCGCGTTGGCCTTCTATGAGCGGGGGCTGGCGCTTCCGGCGCTCCCGGCCGAGTTGCGCGCGCCACTCCAGAACAACGCCGCGTACGCCATGCTCACCCTGGGGGGGGGGGCGCCGGACCTGAGACGGGCGAGGTCTCTGGCGCGAAGCGCCGCCACCTCGGTGCGGAACCCAGCCTTCTTCGACACGCTGGGGCGAATCGAGGCCGCACTCGGGTCGCGCACCGACGCCGTCCGTGCGTTCCGCGACGCCCTCGCGATCGACCCCGTCTACGTCGCGGGTCGAATCGGCTTGGCGCGAGTGCTCGCGGATGGGTCGGCGGCGGAGGCCGGCGAGGCCCGCGCCCTGCTGTCAGCGGTGGACGCCGACGTTCAGGCTGGGCGGGCGGTGATTTCATCCCAACAGCGGTTGGAAGCGACCCGAATCGAAACCGATCTTGCCACGAGGGACGGCGGTCGATGAGTACCTAGTGCCCTGTAAAAACACGATTTACACTCAATGTGATGGAAGTTCCGCGATCCCCGGTCGACCGGCCACCCATGGAGGTCCACCGAGGGATCGATTTGTTTTTGCCGTGTGAATGTGCAATTGCCCTTGCGGATTCCCCCCGAATCGGTTATTGGTACCGTCTGAGAGATAGTCCCGCGTGCGTTCGGTTCGGGGCCGCGGGCGCGTGTGTTGAGGGGGTCGGGAAAAGGGTAGAGGGGATCACGATCGTTCGGCGCGTGCGGGGGAAGGTGTAGTTCTGTCTGCGCGCCGGGACGACGGATCGTGGATGTCGAAAGGGGTCGGGGATGAGAGGGGTCCAGCGTTTCGTTGGCGGCCTCGCCGCCGCGTCCTTCGCGGGTGCCGCCCTCGCAGACACGATCGTGGTTTCAAGCGGCCCGGCGGTGTCGTACGGGGGAGGCCCGTTCAACGCCACGATCTCCGTGGAGACCGGACTGATCGGGGGCAACCCGGCGCCGTTCACACCGTTCTCCTCCGGGTCGGTTTCGATCCAGACGTTCTGCCTTGAGACCAACGAGTTCGTCTCGTTCGGCCCATCGTACTTCGTCGAGTACGCCGCGTCGGCCGCTGGCGGGGGATCGGGTGGATCCATCGGTGGGCAGGACGCACTGAGCTCCGCGACCGCATGGCTCTACAGCCAGGCGATCGGCAGCCCCGGCGGGCTCGCTTCGGTCTTCGGCGGGTCGGGCTTCAACATCGCGGACTCGGGCCACCAGCGCGCCATGCAGGAAGCGATCTGGATGCTTGAGGAGGAGAACTGGGAGCCGGGCGGCCCCGGCACCGGATCCGCCTATAGCGTGGCCAACCAGGTGGCGGCGTGGCGGGACGCGCTGATCGGGCAGGCCAACGCCAACGGTACCGGCTCGCTCTTCGGCGTGATGGTCGCGCGCCTCTGGAGCTCGCGCAGTTTCAACGGCGCCACCGGGCTGTGGCAGTTTGACGGAGCCGGTCAGGACCTCCTGGTCCTCATCCCGCTGCCCCCGGCGGCGTGGGCGGGTATCGGCACGCTCGCGGCCGTGATCGGCTTCAGTTACATGCGCCGGCGCAGCTACCAGCGCGCGTGATCACCAACCATCACGAGTGAACTTCGCCTGGGCCGAGCAATCGGCCCCCGTTTTTTTTTTGCTCCGTGCCGATGCCCGGCGGGGCAGCGCCGAATCATCAGAGCGCCGGGCGTGCGGAACGCCGTGCCGTTCGCACGCGCACGTTGACGAACTCGAAGTCGTCGTAGTCCACGGCGCCGCGGACGCTGCGGATGGTCACCGTGTTCTCACCCGTGACGAGCCACTCCGCCGGGAAGCGGACGCGGAACACGCCGAACGACCCGTCGCGCGGCGAGCCGGTGAGGCGCTCGTCGACCAGCCGGCCGTTGATCCGAATCTCGTTGGCGCCCTGCGTGCCCTTCGCGAGCATGACGATCTCCGCACGGACGACGCGCGGCGGTATCTGGTCCGCGCCGAGCCTGATCGTGTTCTCGTAGAGCAACCCCTCGCTGGGCTTCTGGAACTGGCTGTTGATCCGCCCCTCGAAGTCGTCGTCGCCGAGGTGGTGCACCTGCGGGTCGTCCTCGAGCGCGATCACGCCGCGGTCCGTGGGCGTGAGGCGGAAATCGTGGCGCAGACCAAGCCCGAGGTCGGTCGCGGCGAAGTCGGCCGAGTCGGGCGTGTACCCGTCGCGCGAGGCGGAGACCGCGACGTGATCGGGCAGCGCCGCCGCGGTGATGGTGTAGACCCCGTCCGGCCCGGTCTGGACCACCTGCGACCCGCCTTCGGGCAGGTCGAGTCGCACCGTCGCGTCGCCCAGGGGTTCGTTGGTCACGGCGTCGAGGACCAGCCCGCTGAGCGTGCCCGAGGGGCTGCGCACGGCCGCGGCCGGGGGCTCCGTCTCGCCGGGCGTGCGCAGAGCGATCGCGTCCGCGAGCGGCTGGATCGGCGAGCCGCCCAGGGCGACGCCCGGGGCGTCCGGGCGTCGCGGGTCGGCGTCGCGGGCGGGGAGGGCGCCGGCGTCTATCGGGCGCAGCGCGGACCGGGCGGTTGCGTTCATCGCGTCGGGCGTGAGGAGGGCCGCGGCCGGGCGCGCCGGGGCGGCGTCGTCACGCGACAAGGCACGGGACTCGGAGGACGCGAGCGACAGGCCCGGGGTCGCGCTGTCGCGTGAAATCTCGCGCGGCGTTGACGAGGCCGAGCGGGGCAGGCCGAGCGCGACATCAGGTGGGCCGAGCGCATCGAGTTCGGGCCGGACGCCCGTCGTCGAAGACAAGGAGGCGAGCCCAGGCGCGGCGTCGGCGGCGATCGGTTCGGCGGCGAGCGTGGACGACGCAGCGGCCTCCGTGCGCGGGGCGGCGACCCGTGCGGGCGAGCCCGACACCGGGGTGCTCTGGGTGGGCGAAGGAGCCCGGGGCCCGGGGGCCCGGGCCAGCCCGACGAGGCGGTCGGCTTCGGGCTCGGGGGTGCGCCCGGCGGCGGGGCGGTCCGTGTCGGGCATCGCGACGACCGTTGTGGCGGGCGCGGCCAGAGCCGTAGCGTTTGTCGCGGGAGCGATATGACGTCCGCCTGCCGCCGGGGTGGAGTCCGTCGCGGTCGGCTCGGCGGCGAGCGTGGATGACGGGGCGGATTGCGATCGTGGCGCGTCAACGCGGGCGGACGCGCCAGAGGCGGGGGCGATCTCGGCGGCGGTCGGGGCCTGGAGCGCCGCGGAACGCGCGAGTCCTGCCGACGGCGCGGGCTCGTTCGAAGCTGTGCCCCGCGGTGCCGCGGGCGTGGCCATCGGCGAGGTCGATGCCGGCGCGGTTAGTGCGGAGGTGCTGGTCGGCGGGGCGGGCGACAGTCCGCCCCGCGCCGGGGCTGCGTCATCGGGTGCCGGGGCGGCCGCGAGCGTGGATGACGACGCTGCCTGTGAACGTGGAGCGTCCACCCGGGCGGCAGCGCCCGGCGCCGGGGCGCCTTCGGCGGTCGTGGGCGCTTGAGCTGCTGTGGACCTTGCGAGTCCAGCCGACGGCGCGGGCTCCGCGGTTGATGAGCCGTGCGGTGCAGCCGGCGTGGCGAGTGGAGTCGTCGCTGTCTGCGCGCCCAACGCCGTTGCCTGGCGTGTCGGCTCCGAATCCAGTTCGCCCAGCGCGGGCGCGGTGTCAGCGGCGGACGGGGCCGACGCGAGCGTGGACGACGCGGCGGCATGCGCGCGGGGGGTGTCGACACGGGCTGGTGCGCCGGGTCCGGATGCGGGTTCGGCCGCCGTCGGTGCTTGAAGAGCAGCCGAACGGGCGAGCCCCGCGGATGGAGCCGCTTCGCCGGTCGCGCTGCCGCGCGGCGCGGCCGGGGTCGCGAAGTTCGAAGGCGCGGGTGAAGCGAGTGCCGCTGCGTTGCTCGCGGGCGCGGCGCTCATCCCCACGGGGGCGGCCTCGCGGACCGAGGTCGGATCCGCGGCGGCGAGCGACGGTCCGGGACGGGCGGCGCTGGCGGCGGGTGCGATCGCCGCGCTCGCGGCAGAGGGCGGGCGATCAGAAAGACCCTCGGGCCTGGTCGGTGCCGACTCCGCGCTCGCGGTGGAGACGCTTGGCGCGGCTTCGCTCCGCGCCAGCCGCGCACCCGCGGCCGGCGCCGCCAGCGCGAGGTCGTCGTTCAACTCGCTCTCGGGCCCGGCGGCGATCGCGGCCGCGGGCGCGGGCGTGTTCTGGGCGTCCGACACGGCGGCGGCCTCGGCGATCGAGTCCGTGTGCGATGGCGCAGGAGAGTCTTCGGGCGTGAGGGCGGCCGTGCGCGCCCGGCTCGTCGTGGTCTCAGGGCTCGCGGCCCGCTGCGACTCGGGCGACGTGAGCGATTCGGCCGAGAGCGCGACCGCGGATTCGCGTGCGACGGCGCGCGGCGCCGGGGCGGGCGTCTGGACCTCTGCGGGGTCGTCCCGCGGCAGGTCCGCTTCGCGCACGCCGACCTCGGGCGCGTCGGGCGTGGGCGCGTCGGAACCCGCGGCGGTCTGGCGATCGACTTCGATCGTCGGCCGGGCCTGGGCCACGTCGAACTCGACGCCGGCGGCCTGCGGCGGGGTCTCCTCGGAGAACGACGCCAGCCGGACGGTCTCGGTCTGCGCCATCGGCTCGACGGCCAGCTCAGTCAAGGCACCGCGGATCTGCGACGCGATGTCGCCGCCGCCGGCGGCCCGCTCGATGGCGATGCGCGTCCCGCCCGCGGGGCGGAACCACCCGTCGAGCGAGTTGCCGACATACCAGAACGCGCTGCAGAGCAGGATCAGGGCGTGGATGAGAGCCGACGCGAGCAGGCACTTGGCGATCAGGCTGAGCTTGCCGAGCCGATCCGAGCGGCGGGCCTTCCACAGCAGCCACGCGATCAGCGCGAGCGTCGCCGCGAGCAGCAGCCACCAGAGGCGAGGCAGAAGCCACGCCCAGTCGATCGTGGCCCGCGTCGTCTCGTGCTCGCGGAAGACCTCGCGCGAGTAGCTGCGGTACAGGTCGTAGTCGTGCGGGGCGGCCGGCTCACCGGATTCCGCGAGAGGCTCGGGGGTCGGCGCGTCCGGCTCGACTTCGCTCACGGCCTCGCGCGGTCGGCCCGCGGCCTCGCGCGGCCTGTTGGAACTGAACGTCAGCGAAAACCCGCCCAGACCGGGCGCAGGGTCGAGGTCGTTCGCCGCGGAGTTCACCGCGTCGCCCAGGTTCTCCGCGGGCTCGTGCGCGCCCCGGAGCCGCCGCGAGCGCCACAGGTCAAACCCGCCGAGCCCGCCCGCGCGGTCGGAGGAGAAGTACAGGAAGTCGCCGAACGGGCTGACGGCGGGCGAGCCCTCGTTGTTCGCCGTGGAGAGTGCGTCGAGCCGTGCCGCGTCGTCCGGCTCGCGCCCGGTGATCGCGGAGGCGTAGAGGTCGTAGTCGCGTGCCTGGTGCAGCTCGCGGACCGTCGCGGGCCAGCGATCCTGGTTTGGCGCGGGCTCGCCCGGGCGGAGCCGGTTGGACGCGAAGTACAGCGTGCCGCCGTCCGGCGTCAGGGCCGGGCCGTAGTCGTTCGACGGGGAGTTGACGGCCGCCCCGAGGTTGGTCGGCTGCTCCCAGCCGTCGGGCCCGCGCCGCGAGACCCACAGGTCGTACCCACCGAGCCCGCCCGGACGGTCGCTGTAAAAATAGAGCGAGGAACCGTCGGCGGAGGGTTCGGGGCCCAGGTCGTCGGTGCTGGAGTTGACGGCCGACAAAGGCTGCGGATCGGTCCAGCCCTGCTCGTCGGCGCGGCGGGTGCGGGCCGCGGTCCAGATGTCCGCGCCGCCACCGGCCTTGCCGCGGACGAAGAAGAGGGTCAGCCCGTCCTCGCTGAGGCGCGGTTCGTACTCCTCGCCTTCGCCGCTCAGGTCGGGCAGGCGGGCGGCGGGTTGCCAGAGGACGTCGCGTGCCGGCGCGTCCGCGGTCGCCCTGCGGATCGTGTCCGCGTCGGTGTAGAACCAGCTCAGGCGCTCGCGCGTGTGCCACAGCGCGGCGCCGGCGATGATCGCGCCGATCAGCCCGAGCGTGAGCAGTGTGTTGCGGATGAAGCGTGCCATGCGTGGGCTCGGTTGCGGCCGGGGCGGGCTTACTCCAGCACCGTGTCGAGGTACGGTTGCTGGACCTTGCATTCCTTGCAGATGTCGAGGACGCGCACGATGTGCTCGTACGCCGTCGTGCGGTCACCGCGGACGGTGACCTTCTGGTCCGGGTTGGCGGCGACGGCCTCGGTGATGATCGAGCGGAGGTCCTCGGGGTCCATGCGGCGGCCCGAGACGTAGAGCACGCCCTGCGCGTCCACGTTGATGACGAGCTCGCGGAGGGCCGCGCTGATCGGCGCGCCGGAGCGAGCGAACGGCAGGGCGACCTGCATCTCCCGCTCCACCTGCGCGATCGTGGTCGCGAGGAGAAAGAAGATCAGGAGGTTGAACAGGACGTCCACCATCGGCACGAAGTCGATGTGGATGCCGGATTCCGCGTCGGAGTCGTTGATGATCATCCCGTGGTCCTTGCGGGTCGGTCCTCGGCTCTCACGCGGGCTCGGTTGTGGCGACGGGCGGGATCGGGGTCGATGCGGCGGTATGGGGGCTCGGCGCGGTCGCAGCGCGCCGTGCCGCGGGCAGCGGGGCCGGCGCCGAGGCCTGCGCGATCGCGTCGGCCACTCGTTCGCGCCCTTCTTCCCGCGACACCCAGTCCTCCGCGAGCCGGTCCAGGTCCACGAGCCGCGCGTCGATCCGGCCCATCAGCGCGTGGTACGCGACGAGCACCGGGATGGCGACCAGCAACCCCGCGGCCGTGCACGTCCACGCCTCGAAGATGCCCTTGGCCAGCAGCTCGGTCTTGCCCAGGGCCTGGCCCGAGGCGGCGACGGCCTGGAAAGTCTTGATCATCCCGAAGATCGTGCCGAGCAGGCCCAGCATCGTCGAGACCTGCGGCAGGGCGCCCATGACCCGCATGCGGTGGCGCATCCGGATCAACTCGCGGCGCCCGACCTCCCCGACGGCCTTCTCGACGCGCTCGATCGGCTCGCCGCGCCGGGCGATCGCCGCGCGCAGCACACGGGCCGCGGGTGAGCCGCTCGCATCGCAGTACGCCAGTGCCTTGTCGCGGTCGGCGGCGAGGGCGAGCAGACCCTCGACGAACCCCGCGGGGATGATCGCGCGCCGGCGGAGAACCACCAGTCGCTCGACGATCACCGTGACCGCCACCAGCGAGCACGCGCCGATGGCGACCATCGTCGGCCCGCCCTTGACGACGAAGTCCCAGACGGATTCGAGCTGCGCGCCCTGCACCACGGGCGGCCCGCCCGTGGGTTGTCCCGCGAGCGGTTGACCCGTGGTCACCTGGGCCAGCGTTCCGAACGCAAGGCTGGATGCAACGTCAAACCATGACATCGGCAGAACTCCTGATCGTCCGCGTGCGCGGAAGGTTCAGCGGCCGGGGACGGGCTTGGTCTTCGTGGCGGTCAGCCGCTCGCCCGCTAGCGATGCCCAGCGCGTCTGCCCGTGCTGCGCGCGGACCAGTTCATACTGCTTTCGGGCGTTGTCCAGGTCGTTCATGGACTCGAAGCACCGCCCGGCCTCGTACAGGGCGGCCGCGGACCACTCGGGGTAGTCGTACAGGATGTCCACCTTCAGCAGTTCGCGCGCGGCGGTCTCGTACTCCTTCTTGGCGAAGAGGCACTCGCCGACCTGGAACTGGGCGCGGGCCGCGGTGGGACCCTGGTGGCGATCGACGACCTCGCGGTACGCCTTCACCGCGTCGTCGATCCGTCCCTGGTTCTCCATCGCCCATCCGGCCCCGAACTTCGCCTGGAACCACAGGTCCGCTGAGCCGAACTCCGTCAGGTAGGTGCCGAACGTTTTCTCGCTTTCGGCCCAGAGCTGCAGGACCGCCTGCGCCTCGCCGAGCCGCAGGAGCGCCGTGGGTCGTGTCGGGTCTTTCGGGTGCCCGTCCACGACGCGCTTGAGGTGCTCCGCGGCCTGCTTGTGCCGGCCGAGCTTCAGGCACGATTCGCCCGCGACGAGCGACGCTGAGGCGGTCAGCGCGGCATCCGCGGCGTTGTTCGCTGGGGCCGGGGCTTCGAGGAACCGCTGCATCATCGTCGCGGCCTCTTCGAACTTCTCGGTGCGGAAGGCGCACACGCCGAGCTGGTAGGTGCCGCGACGGGCGACGTCCGGGGGCGGCTTGCCGGCGAGCACGGTGCGGAGGATTTCCGCGGCGGGCGCGTGTCGCCCGGCCTCGGCTTCGAGTTCCGCCAGGTCCACGGCGGCGTAGGCCTTGAGCGTGGGCTCGGCGCGGGCCATCAGTTCACGGCAGATCGGTGCGGCCTCTTCGCCGCGGCCGAGCTTTCGCAGGCACCAGGCCTTCTCGTAGGCCAGGCTGTCGCGCAGGGGCGCGGGCAGCGCCGCCGCGTGCTTCTTCTCGGCATCGACGATCGCGGCGAGGGCCTCGGCGTGCTTGTCCTGGCGAGACGTCGAGATCGCGAACCGCGCCGCCGACTCCGGCGCGAGGCGGTGCGATGGAAACTCGCGGAGGAGGACGGCGTAGGTCGCGGCGGCCCCGTCGTGCTGCCCCGCCGCGGCGAGCGAACGCGCCTGCTCGAAGAGCGCGTCGGCCTCCAGGTCGGTCCCCTCGCCGAGCGCGGCGGCCATGGCGAAGTGTTCCGCGGCGGCCTGCTTGTCCCCCTTCGCGGAGACGATCGCGCCGAGGTGATTGTGGGCGTAGGCCGCGAAGCGCGAATCGTCGCCGTCCGCCAGCACGCGCTCGAAGGAGGCGGCCGCGTCGTCGGTCCGCTTGAGCGCCACAAGAGCCTGCCCGCGCTCGAACGTCGCCTGGAGCCGGTGCGGGCTGTCCTTGAAACGGGCCAGGAGATCGTCGAAGCACGCCAGCGCGTCGGCGGGCCGATCCTGGCGCGCCCGCGACAGACCCAGTTTCAGCAGCGCGTCGTCCGCGCCCGCCGCCGAAGGGTCCAGCGACGTGTAGTCCGCCAGACGCCGCTCGGCGTCGGCCCAGTCGCCCGCCGCGAAGGACAGGTCACCCAGGAGAAGAAGCGCGGGGCGGAACTCCTCGCGGGTCTGCTTCCCGCGGGCCACGCGCTCCAGGTGAAGGCGGGCCTCGTCGCCGCGCCCGAGCCGGTGCAGCACCGCGCCGAGCCTGAACGCCGCCCTCTCGACGCGCGGGTCGCCCTCGCGCTTCGCCAGGAACCGCGTGTACGCCTTCGCCGCACCCTCATCATCGCCCGAGAGCAGCGTGCTCTCGGCCGCGAGGAACTCGACGGCGGGGGCGGCCGCGTGTGCCGGGAACTTCGTCAGAAACTCCTCGGCGTCGGTGAGGCACGCCGCGTGGTCACCCTCTTGGTGCGCGATCGAAGCGGAGAGGTGAACGGCGTCGGGCGTCAGCGAGTGATCGGCGAAGCGCTCACGGAACTCAGCGAGCGCGGCATGGGCTTCGCCCGCCTGCCCCGCCCGCAGGAGCGCGACCGCCCGGTCGTAGTGCATTTCTGGTTGGAGGCGGCTCTCGGGGAAGCGGTTGATCGCCGCGGCCAGACGCTGGGCCGAGGCTTCCGCCTTCTCCGTGCGCAGCTCGCACTTGGCGAGCCAGTACGCGGCCTCGTCGCTCTCGCCCTTCGTGTCCTTCTCGACGATCAGGAGCAGCTTCGACGCCTGGTCGAAGTCGCCCGTGTCGAACCACGCCCGGGCCCGGCGCAGCCGCGCATCGGTCAGCAGCGCGCTCTTCGGGTAGGTCTCGATAAGCCGGTCGAGGGTCTGGCCGGCGTCGCGAGGGCGACCCTGCTCCAGGTGGAGCGCGCCGAGCCCGAGCAGCGCGTCGGGCACGAGCGCGTCGTCGCCGCCCTTGAGAACGGCCTCGTAGTGCGGGCGGGCCTGGTCGGGTTTGCCCGCGCGGTGCATCGCCTGTCCGAGCAGCAGCGTGGCCCGCGGCGCGAGCTCCGATTCGGGCGAGCGCTTCAGCACCGCCGCGAGGCGCTCCGACGCGGCGGCGAACGCGCCGTCGGCCATCATCGACGACGCCGCGAAGAGCTCGGCCCGCGCGAGCAGCGGGCTTGCGGGCCAGCGCTCGGCGAGTTCGTCGGCCGCGCGCACCGCGTCCTTATGCCGCCCGGCGCGAGAGAGCGCCTCGACCCGGAGCGCGGCGGCGTCATCCGCCAGGTCGTGGTCGGCGTGGTCGTTCGCCACTTCCTCCAGCGGCTCGATCGCGTCCCCGGGTCGCCCCGCCGCCAGCAGGCACTGCCCGAGCATCACGCGGGCCTCGGGCGCGAACTCGAAGTCGTCGAGCTCGACGAGCGGCCGAAGCTCCTTCTCCGCGCCCGCGTGGTCCTTGATGCGGAACAGCGCTACGGCCAGGCCGTAGCGGGCCAGCGGTGCCTTCTCGTGCCGGGCGTTGTCCTGGAGGAACTGCCGGTACTCGGTCGCGGCCAGCTCGTTCATGCCGCGCTGAAGCAGGCCGTTGCCCGTGTAGTACGGGCGAAGCGCCGGGTCGTCGCCCGCGATCTGGGCGAACGCGGGGGCGATGATGCAGGCGGCGAGTGCCGCGGCCATAGAGCGCGCGATGATCGAGCGATGCACGTTGGGTCCTCCTCGGTGCCTCACGGGTGCCTCACAGGGGGTGTCGCCGAGCCCTCCACGACCCGGCAGGGGACAGTCTATCAGAGCCCGGGCACTCGCCCCACCCGGTCAGGGGCCGATCGGCGCGCCCCATCCGCCCATCCCACGGTGGTCGGCCCGCCGCTCCGATGCGGTCGGGCCGCCACACGTGGGTCGCGGAGTTTCCTTCGCCACACAAACCCGACCGCCCGCGTCACGCCCCACCGCGGCGGGCGGTCGCGGGGTTACTGACGGGTCTTGGGGGCTTCGGCGGGCTTTTCTTCGGTCTGCTCGTCCTCGCCGCCGTCGTCATCGCAGTCGTCGCACGACTCCTCACAATCTGTGCAGTCGTCGCATTCCTCGGCGGCCGCCTCATCGGCGCCTTCATCAGCCTCCTCGCGGAGCTTGTCGCTCTCATCGCTCAGACGATCGCCCTCCTGCTCCAGGGCCCGGGCGTCGCGCCGCAGCGCCTTGGACCGGGCGAGCATCTCCTTCAGGCGGGCGATCGCGGTCTCGCGCTCCGCGCCTTTGAGCTCCTCGGCGCTGGCTTCCAGCTCGTCGGCCTGGTCGGCCAGCTCGTCGGCGTCGGCCTCGAGCGCCGCGGCCTTCGTCCAGAGTTCGTCGGCCTTGGCGCTGAGCTTGTCGGCGTGCGAGTGCAGCTCGGGGAGCTTGGCCGCGAGCGCGTGCAGGTGGTTGTGCAGCTCGAGATTCCCGTCGGCGAGGGCCGCGACCGCCGCGGCGTGCTCGCCGCGGGCCGTGTCCAGTTCCATCCGCAGCAGCGAGTGCAGCTCGTCGTCGGGCGTCGGCGTAGCCGCGCCCGGGTGGATCATGTTCAGGAACGCCGCGAAGATCGCCTGCTGGCGGGCGGTGCCGTGGACGGCGATGCCGTCATCGCTGTGCGAGACAAACACCGGGACGTCGTCGCGGGACATCAGGTCCCACAGGGCATCGCGCTTGCCCTCGGGGATTTCGTAGGCGCGGATGATCTGCTCGTCGCTCTCGACCGCCTGCGCGAGTTCGAGGGTCTGGGCGAGTCGGGCCTCGGCGCGGATCTCGGGCTGGGTGGTGAGCTGATACTGCACCAGCGCGGAGTTGAAGGTTGGTTGTGTCAACGAGAGCGCAACAGGAACCCCCTCCACGAGCGTCGTCACCATCGAGGGCGACAAGGCCGAGATGCCGCCGACGGGCGCGATCGCCGGCGCGGCGGGGGTTACGGAGGTCGCCGGTGCCGGCGCCGCGTCAGGGCATGGCGTCGTGCACTCGGCGGGCGGCGCGGGCGGAGCCGGGGGCGCTGCCGGTGCGGCGGGTGTGGGCGTCAGCACGCCCGGGGAGGCGAGGGTCGTCAGCCCGGCGAGGGGCAGGCTCGTCGAGGGCGCCAGGGTGCGCGGGCCGCGACGGTTGAGCAGTTGCTCGATCCGGTCGAGCTGCTTCTCGAGCCGGTCGAGACGATCCTCGAACTTCTCGATGCGGTCGTCCGAGCCTCCGGTGGAGCCGGCAGCGGTGGTGCTGCGGGAACCGCCGGCGCGCGGCGTCGCGGGGCGGGCGGGCTGGGCGGGGCGCACCGCGGCCCGGGGCGCAGCCGCGGCACGCGGGGCGGCTCCGGCACGGGCCCGACCGACCTCGAGCTCCTTCATGGCCTCGGCACGCTGCTTCTCGGCCTGTTTCATGGCCGAAGCACGCTGTTTCTCGGCTTCCTTCATCGCCCGGGCCCGCTGCTTCTCGGCCTCGGCGCGGGCCTGGCCGGCCTCCTTCATCGCGTGTTCATGAACCGCGGCGGCGTGTTCGTGCGCGGCCTTGGCGTGGGCCTTGGCGTCCTTCTCTGCGGTCGCCTGAGCCTGGACGCGGAGGGTCACATTCGCCTTCTCGGTCTTTTCCTTCTCATCGGGTGGGCAGGCCCAGATGGGCGTGCTCGCCGCGCCGATCAATCCCAAGGTCAGGGCCGCCGCCACACCGAACACCGACAGGCTCGGCTTTCCACGTTCTTTCATCACCATCGTCAGTCTCCTTGCAAACCTCTTGGCCCCGGACCCCGACACGCCCAGGCTCACGCCCGGCACCGCGGGGGACGACCGGCTCAGATACGCCCGTGTGTTCAGCAGCGCCTGCGCGTAGCTCCGGCGGTCGCGCGGGCGGAGCGTGGTCACCCACGCGTCGCAGCACGCATCCGCTTCCTCCCGGAGCTTCTGGCGGACCCACCACACGACCGGGTGCCACCAGAACAACGCCGACGCCGCCATCTCCGCGTAACAGACCCAGTGGTCCCGACGCTTCAGGTGTGCCAACTCGTGGAGCACCACCGCGTCGCGGCCCACGTCGTCCAGCTCGTTCCATAGCTCGCGCGGCAAGAGCAACCGCGAGCGCCCCCACACCGACACCATCGGCGAGATCGCCGACGGGACCATCAGCGTCTCGGGCGTCCGGCGCAGCCCGATCGCCCGGGCCGCCGACTCCACCGAGCGGCGGACGGACTCGGGCGCGGGCCGCGCGGATGCGATCAGCCGCCGGAGGGTGATGACCTGGATCAGCGCCAGCACGACGAGCAATGCGGCCCCGCCGACCCAGATCGCCGTCGGGACGGGCGGAAGGGTGGCGACGGCCTCGCGCACGTGGCCCACTTGGGGCATCCAGGCACGCCACGCCTGGACCTCGCGGGTCCACGCCGCGGGGATCGACCACCACGACGGTGACGCGGTGCGGGCGGCCACGGGCGCCGTCTCGCGCGAGCGGGGTTCCGGCGCCACGGCGTGCGGTGCGGCCGCAGAAACCGCGGCCGGTGTTGTCGTTGGCGCACCGATCGCCCACATCCGCGCTGGAGGGCGGGTCGCGGCCGGCCGGTGCTCGACCGGCTTCGGCGGGCCGAACACAACGCTCGAGGGCGAAGCAGTTGATTCGGATGAGGGCGCCGCGGCGGCCAGAGGCGGCGCGGAACCCGCGGGTCGCGGATCGACAATCGGATGAGCGACGTCCGGCTTGGCGCGGCCATCGTCGCGGGCGGCACTAGTCACGCGCGGCACCGGGTGATCGGCGAGCATGGGTGTCGGCGCGGGCAGCCCCAATCGCGACCGCGCGGCGGCGGTAAAGATCGACGGCGGCAGTATCGGGGTCTTGCTGTTGCCCGCGTTCGTCCTAGGGGCGCGGCTCGCGGCAGGATCCCCGGGGGCGGACCGGCCCCCGTCGATCGACCGAGGCGACGATGCCGACGGCGTGCCGGTCCCCGCCCTGGGCAGAAAGTCCGACGCGGGGATCACCGGCGGCACGAACAGGCACAGCAGCACCGACAGCCACAGTGCGTGCCGCGTGGACGCCCGCATCTGCACCCAGCGGCACAGGCCCGCCGCGAGCAGCGCCAGCGGGATCACGCCCAGCGCCGCCGGCCAGAGCCAATCCGTGGTGAGGCTGAACCCGTCCATCGCCCCGTCTCCCTAGCGGGTGAGTTCCTGGTCCCGGTCGTGGTCGAGCGCGTCGATGAGCCGCTGGAGATTCGCGATCTCTTCCGTCGTGAACTTCTCGGATTTCATCAGCTGCAGAACCATGGGGGCGGCCGCCCCGTCGTAGAAATCGTGCACCATCTGGCGCAGCCGCGCGATCGTGACGCGCTCGCGCGTCACCTTGGGGCGGTAGACATAGGCCTGATCGGACCGATCGCTCGCGACGACACCCTTCTGCTCCAGGCGCGTGAGGACGGTAAGGACGGTGGTGTAGGCGAGCTTGCGCCCGCGCTCATGCACGCGCACGAGCACGTCGCGGACCGTCGATGGCCCGCGGTCCCAGAGGACTTTCAGGATGTCGAGCTCGGCGGATCCAAGCTCAAAGGTGATGCGCTGCGCCATGCTTCGGCCCCGGGCTGGAGCGTTCTCCGCCCCCGTCGTGTCGCTGCCGGACGTCGGTCTACTACAAGCGTCGGAGGCAATCTACTACAGGTGTCGTAGCCCGTCAAGCCCCTTGGTGGGAATCGCGAGTTTTTTTTTTCGCATGATCGCTCGGGGGTCCGCCCGGGCGCGTGCCGTACGGATCAACGCCGCCGCCGGGGCGGTTCGTCGCACGGCGTGGCGCTGGCGATCCGTGCGCGCTCCCCAACCGCTTGCGGTAGCATCCGCGCCCTCACCATGATGCTCCGCAGGAGGGAACCCGTCATGTTCGCCGTTCGCACTTTGGTTGTTGGCGGCGTGCTCGTCGCCCAGGCGTGCGTCTCCGCCGGGGCGCGACAGGTCGCGTCCCCGCAGCAGCACCTGGGGCGCGCGGTGGGCGGCGATTTCACCCTGACGGACTGGAACGAGACCTCGGGCTACTTCAAGCGGCTGGACGCCGAGAGCCCGCGCGTCGTGACACGCGCCGTGGGCACGACCACCGAGGGGCGCGAGTTCCTCGTCTCGATCATCTCGAGCGAAGCGAACCTGGCCGACCTGGAGCGCATCAAGGCGCGGGCCCGCGCGATCGCCGATCCGCGCGGGCGGACGGACGCGGAACTGGCCGACGCGGTGTCCAACGGACGCCCGATCGTGGTGGTTTCTTGCGCGATGCACGCGACGGAGTGCGCGGGGGCCCAGTTCGGCATGGAGTTCGCGCACCGGCTCGCCACATCGGACGAGGAGCCGTGGCGGAGCGCGCGCGAAAGCCTCGTCGTCGTGGTCCTTCCCTCGACGAACCCCGACGGCCTGGACCACGTCACCGAGTGGTACCGCAAGACCGTCGGCACGCCGCACGAGGCGTCGGACCTGCTCAAGCTCTACCAGTTCTACACCGGGCACGACAATAACCGCGACTGGTTCATGATGACCCAGGCCGAGACCCGCATCGTGACGGCCATGCTCTACGGCGAGTGGTTCCCGACGGTGTACTGGGACGTCCACCAGCAGGGTTCGACGGGCGAGCGGCTGTTCGTGCCGCCGTTCCGCGACCCCCTGAACCCCAACCTCGACCCGGCGGTGATCGCGGGGATCAACACGATCGGAACGCGCGCGGTGCTTGACATGACGCGTGAGGGGCTCACCGGCATCTCGACGGGCGTCTCGTACGACATGTGGTGGAACGGCGGGAACCGCAACGTGCCGGTGCGGCACAACATCATCGGGCTGCTGACCGAGGGCGCGTCGGCGAACCTGGCGACGCCGATCTTCCTGCCGATCGACCGCCTGCAGGCCCCGCGCGGACTGGGGCCGTACGCGCCGAGCAACCAGTTCGTCAACCCCTGGCCCGGCGGGTGGTGGCGGATCCGCGACATCATCGACTACGAGATCGCGTTCGGGCGGTCGCTGCTGTCCACCGTGAGCCGCGAGCCGCGCGTCTGGCTGGCCAACGCCCTGGAGGCGTCGGAGCGTGCGATCGCGGTTGGGGAGCAGGACGCGCCGAAGGCGTGGGTGATCCCGTCGGATAACCGTGATCCCTACGCCGTGCGCCGGCTGATGGACGCGCTCATGATCGCGGGCGTCGAGGTCCACGTGAGCGCCGGCGCGGTGAAGGCCGACGACCGCGAGTACCCGCCGGGGAGCATCGTGATCCGGCGCGACCAGCCGTATGGCACGCACGTCAAGGACCTTTTCGAAGTGCAGCGGTACCCGGACGGGGCGCCGCCGTACGACGTGGCCGGGTGGACACTTCCGGCGCTGATGGGCGTGCGGCGCGTCGAGGTGGTTCATTCGTTCGCGGGCGACCTGAAAAGGGCGGGCACGCCGGATGAGGCGTCCGCGGCGTTCGGGGGCGATCCGCGACAGACCGGGCAGTCGCTCTCGACCTGGCACAGCGACGCGTGGACCCGCTTGGCCGCGGCGCTGAAGCGGGGAGAGTCCGGCGTGTTCCGGGCCGACGGGCCGAACGCCGGCGTGTTCGAGCTCGGCGCGGGCGCGACGGGGACGGAGCTCGCGATCGGCGCCCTTCCCCGCATCGGCCTCTATGCGCCGTGGTCCGGCAGCATGGACGAGGGGTGGACGCGCTACGTGCTGGACACGGAGAAGATCCCGTACATCACGGTGCGCAACGAGACGCTGCGCGCGGGCAAGCTCTCGGACATCCTCGACGTGCTCATGATCCCGGGCATCGGGCCCGGGCAGCTCGACGGCGGGCGGGCGCCGGGCTCTATCCCGGACGTCTACGCGGGCGGGCTCGCGCCCGAGGGCGCGGTGGCGGTCGAGGAGTTCGTGCGCGGCGGCGGTACGCTCGTCGCCTTCGGCTCCGCGAGCCCATGGGCCATCGATCTGTTCAAGCTGCCGCTCATGGACGTGACGCGCGACGAAGCGAACCGGGAGTTCTCATGCCCGGGGAGCGTGCTGCGTGCGATCCCCGCGGAGCACGCCCTCACGGCGGGCCTGCCCGACTCGGTGGCGCTCTTCTTTTCACGGGCCGGGGCGTTTCGTGAGATGACGGGCGACGAGCGCAAGAAGTCGGGCGCTTCGGAGACCGCGACGATCGAACCGCTGCTGCGGTACGCGCCCACGCGGCTGCTGCTCTCCGGGTGGATCCGGCAGCCCGAGGCGATCGAGAACCGGCTGGCCTGGGTTCGAGCGGGTCATGGCAAGGGACGGGTCCACCTCTTCGGGTTCCAGCCCCAGTACCGGGGGTGGTCGCAGGGGACGTTCCAGCTGCTGCACCGCGCCGCGTTCCTGGAAGCGCGCTGAACGGGCGACCCGTGGCAACCGGGGCAGTTCAGGCGGAGTGGGCGGTTCAGTTCGCGCCCGACTTGAACGGATCGCGCCCCGAGCGTCGAGTGGTCGCCGGGTATCAGTTTCTTTCTCTACAGTTTTGGTTGCGAGGGGTGGCACGCGCGTTAGAGCCTATCCCGAAACCGTTGTCGAGCTGGCGCGTATGACTCTGCACGATGCTGAGACTCACGGACGAGCAGTTGGATTGGCTGGTGGAGCGTGTGCCTGATGCGCCGGTGAGCCCGCTGGGCG
>JBJXFE010000029.1:0-17671 GCA_046153875.1 Phycisphaerales bacterium | reverse complement strand
GGGGCGCAGGCCCCGCGGCGGTCCGGGTGGACCCGCGACGGGCGCGCCGGGCGCCGGCGAAGCGGCGCCGGCCTGATGCGCCACTCGGGTACAGGGCGGCGATCCATCGCGGGTCGAACCGACCAGTTCAGACGGTTCAGACGAGTTCGGACGAGTAACAAGCCATGATGATCCACGACGTCACCGCCCTCGCCGGGCGCTACAAGAAGATCAAGCGGCTCGGTCGGGGCCCCGGCAGCGGGCACGGCAAGCGGTCCGGCCGCGGCCAGAAGGGCGCGGGCAGCCGCAGCGGCACCTCCACCCGCTTCACCTTCGAGGGCGGGCAGATGCCGTATTTCCGCCGGCTGCCCAAGTTCGGGTTCACCAACGCCAAGTTCCGCACGCTTTTCTGGATCGTCAACCTCCGCGAGGTGCTCGCGCACCCGGACTTCACACGCGGCGGCGAGGTGAACACCGCCACGCTCGTCAAGGCCGGGCTCGTCCGCGACGACAGCCGCGAGTTGAAGCTGCTCGGCTCCGTCGGCGAGGACGGCGTGAAGGTCAAGCTGAACGTCAAGGCCGCGCGGGTCTCGGCCGGTGCGCGCCGGCTCATCGAGGGCGCGGGCGGGAAGGTCCACGAGACCGGCTCGCGGCGCGACCGTGTCCGCGGGATCGACCGCAACAGCGACGACCCGAAGCCCAAGAACCTCACGAAGAAGCTCGAGCGTGGGAAGCGGCGCGCCAAGCCGGCGGCCAAGGCCGACGCCGCGCCCGCCGACAAGGCCGCCGCGCCCGAAGCAAAGGGCGAGGCCAAGCCCGACGCGAAGCCGTCCGGCAAGCCCAAGGGCGGCGAGAAGGCCGAGGGCTGATTCCCGCGCGATCGGGGCGCGTTGAAGATACCCCCGGCGCGCCCCGCGCTACAGTGGACCCGCGATGATCCAAGCCCTGGTGAACGTCTTCAAGATCCCCGAGCTGAGGACGAAGGTCCTCTTCACGCTCGGGATGCTCATCGTCTACCGCGTCGGCTTCTGGATCCCGCTCCCGGGCGTGAACCAGGAGGAGCTCGCCCAGTTCTTCCGCCAAGCCCAGGGCGACCAGAGCGCCGTCGGCAAGCTCACCAGTTTCGTCGCCATCTTCTCGGGCGGCAACCTTTCGCAGTCCACGATCTTCGGCCTGGGGATCATGCCGTACATCACCGCGTCCATCATCTTCCAGCTCATGGCCTCGGCCGTGCCCGCCCTGAAGAAGCTCCAGGAAGAGGGCCCGACCGGGCGGCAGAAGATCAACGAGTGGACCCGCTACGCCACCGTCGGCCTGTGCATCTTCCAGGCCTTCATGTGGCTGACGTACATCACCCGCAGCGGGCTCGTCTACCAGGAGTGGTCGGGCAACGTCGCGTGGTGGATCATGTGCGTCACCGCGCTCACCGCCGGCACCGTGTTCATGATGTGGCTCGGCGAGCAGATCGACCGCTACGGCATCGGCAACGGCGTCTCCATGATCATCATGGCCGGCATCCTCACCGGCATGCCCCAGGCCCTGCTCTGGGTGCTCGAGAACTCGCCGATCCGCACGCTCTGGCTCACCCAACTGATCCTCGGTCCGCCCGATTCGCAGTTCAGCCCGTCGATGGGCTGGCTGGGGATCGTCCTGCTGGTCGGTGGGTTCGTCGTGGTGGTCGCCGGGTCGGTCCTGCTGACGGTCGCGCAGCGGCGCATCCCGATCCAGCAGGCCAAGCACACGCGCGGGCGCCGGGTCTACGGCGGGCAGAAGAGCTTCCTCCCCCTGCGCGTCAACCACAGCGGCGTGATGCCGATCATCTTCGCCTCGTCGCTGATGATCTTCCCGTCGGTCATCTTCAGCGGGCTCGCATCGCAGGCCAGCACCAACAACGCGGCGGGCTGGTGGATCGCGCTCACCCAGTGGCTCGGCGACAACTTCTCGATGGGGGAGCTGCCGTACGTCGTCTTCGAGCTGGTCCTCATCTATTTCTTCGCGTACTTCTGGATCACGGTACAGTTCAACCCCGAGGACATGAGCAAGCAACTCCGCGACCACGGGTCGTTCATCCCCGGGCTCCGCCCCGGCCCGCGCACGGCCGAGTACCTCGAGACCGTGATGGAGCGCATCACCTACGTCGGCGCGGCGTTCCTGGCCGTCATCGCCGTGCTGCCCATGGTCGTCCACAAGGCGATGGGGATCGACTTCAGCGTCACGCAGTTCCTGGGCGGCACGGGGCTGCTCATCGTGGTCTCGGTCGCCCTCGACTTCGTCCAGCGCGTCGAGGCCAACCTGCTCATGCGCAACTACGCCGGGTTCCTCGGCGGGACGGACGACGGCAAGGGCCCGCGGATGCGCGGGCCGCGCTCCATGTGACGAGCGCGCGGGGCGTCCCGTGGCGATCCCGATCAAATCACCGCGCGACATCGACGCCATCCGCCGATCCGGGCGGCAGCTCTGGTCGATCCTGGACGACGCCGTGCGTGAAGCGCGCGCGGGGATGACCACGGGCGCGATCGATGCGCGGATCTGCGCGGCGATCCGGAATGCGGGCGCGGAGCCGGTGCTGCTCGGCGGGCGGCGGGGCGACGGGCCGCCCTTCCCCGCGTGCTGCTCGATCACCGTGAACGAAGAGGTCGTCCACGGCGTGCCGGGCGCGCGCATCCTGCGCGCGGGCGACGTGGTCACGATCGACGCGGCCCTGCGGCTCGACGGGTGGTGCGCCGACGCGGCCCGCGCGACGGTCATCGGTGTTGCGCCCGACGCTTCGACGGCGGGGCTGGTGCGGGCCGCGCGGGAGGCGCTGGACGCGGCCATCGGCGCGATGACCCCCGGCGTCGCGTGGTCGGTCGCGGCTCGGGCCGCCGCTCGGGCCGCCCGTGCCGCGGGCGTGCGCCTCGTCAGCGCGTACGCCGGGCACGGGATCGGTCGCCGGCTGCACGAGCCGCCCGAAGCGTGCTTTCTTGGTCCGGGGAGTGGACGGGGGTGGGCGAGCGGGCAAGACTTCATCCTGCGTCCCGGGATGGTGTTGGCGGTCGAGCCCATCGTCACGGAGGGCCTCGGGGGCGGTTCGAGCGACCCCGAGCTGATCGGGACGGACGACGGATGGACGGTGCTCGCGCGGGACCGGTCCCGCGCGTGCCACGAAGAGCGAACGGTCGCGGTCACGCGGGGCGGTCCCGTAGTGCTCACCGCGCCGTGACGCGACGGCGGCGGTACCGGGACGGAGCGCGGCGCGGCCTCACATGCCCAAGCAGCAGGACGAGAAGTTCACGTTCGAGGCGGTGGTGACGGAGTCGTTGCCCAACGCCATGTTCAAGGTCAAGCTGCCCAACGAGCAGAAGACCGAGGTGCTGGCGTATGTCTCGGGGAAAATGCGGATGAACTACATCCGCATCCTGCCGGGCGACCGCGTGACCGTGGAAATGAGCCCGTACGATCTGACCCGGGCGCGGATTACCTACCGGCATTGACGGGCTCCGGGGTGCCCGGACCGGCGGGCCGAACGGGCGGGGCCGCGACGGAACGCCGGGAGACGCCTAGTATCACCTTCCCCGTCGCCGCGGGCGGCGGTGGTCTGCACGGTTGGAGCGTTGCGCGAGGGTTCGGTCGTGAAGGTCAAGGCGAGCGTCAAGCGGGTGTGCGGGGCGTGCCAGATCGTCAAGCGCAAGGGGCGCTTGCGCGTCATCTGCAAGGCCAACCCGAAGCACAAGCAGGTCCAGGGCTGATCGCGGGCCCGCGTCGCCGCGGGCGTGATCCGGCGCCGCCGCGGCCGGTTCGGTGGCGGGCGCGTTCGAGCGGGAGCATCCACGTGCCACGTATCGCGGGCATCGACGTGCCGGACAAGAAGAAGATCCTCTTCGCGCTCCAGTACATCCACGGGATCGGCCCCAAGGCCGCCGCGGACATCCTGGCCGAGGCGAAGATCGACCCGAACGTGCGGGCGAACGCGGTCGAAGAGGCGCAGCTGGCTCAGATCAACTCGATCATCGACGGGACCTACCTCGTCGAGGGCGCGCTGCGCCGCCAGACCCAGCAGAACATCCAGCGGCTCAAGGACATCCGGTCGTACCGGGGCGACCGCCACCGCCGGGGCCTCCCCGTGCGCGGGCAGCGGACCAAGTCCAACGCGCGGACGCGCAAGGGCAAGAAGAAGACGGTCGCGGGCAAGAAGGGCGTGAAGGCCAAGGCGTAACACGCCGGACGGCGAGCGAGGCGAGGCATGTCGAAGAAGGGCAAGATCCGCAAGAACGTGGTCAAGGGCATCGCCAACGTCAAGGCGACCCAGAACAACACCATCGTCACGATCACGGACATGAACGGCGAGACGCTGGCGTGGGACTCGGCCGGCACCATCGGCTTCAAGGGCGCGCGCAAGAGCACGCCCTTCGCCGCCACCCGCGCCGGCGAGAGCGCCGCCCAGAAGGCGCGCAAGCTCGGCATGTCCGAGGTCGAGGTGCGGATCAAAGGCTCCGGCGCGGGGCGCGAGTCCGCCGTCAACGGCGTGGTGAGCACCGGGATGCGTGTGACCGCCGTCGAGGACCGCACGCCCGTCCCGCACAACGGGTGCAGACCGCCCAAGCGGCGCCGCGTCTGAACGTACACGAATCGACGACAACCGCGTCGGACAGAAGGGGGCCGGGCCGATCAGCAGGGCCCGGCATCCCGAGAACCGGCGGCGGAAAGAGTTCGGAAGGCACTGCTGAGCACGGGGCCAGGACATGAGGATCCGCTGGCGAGGGCTGGAGCTGCCGTCGCGCGTCGCCGCCGACCCGCGATTCCGCAGCGACGTCTACGGAAAGTTCACGGTCGAGCCGTTTGAGCGAGGCTTCGGCACCACCATCGGCAACGGACTGCGCCGCGTGCTGCTCTCCTCCCTGGAGGGGGCGTCGGTGACGGCCATCAAGCTCAAGGGCGCGCAGCACGAGTTCACGTCCATTCCCGGCGTGATGGAGGACGCGACGGACGTCATCCTCAACGTCAAAAACCTCGTGGTGAAGCTCGAGGGCGACGAACCGAAAACCATGCGGCTCGCGGCGATGGGCCCGGGCGAGGTGACGGCCGACCTCATCGAGGCCGACCCGGCCGTGACCATCCTCAACAAGGACCTGGTCATCGCCACGCTCACGGACAAGGTCGAGTTCGAGATGGAGCTGCGCGTCGCCAAGGGACGCGGGTACGTCCCCGGCATCGACCAGTTCCAGGACAAGGACGAGCAGGAGATCGGGCTGATCCCGGTCGACTCGATCTACTCGCCCGTGCAGCGCGTGCGCTACAAGGTCGAGGACACGCGCGTCGGCCAGCGCACCAACTACGACAAGCTCACCATCGAGGTCTGGACCAACGGAACGGTCACGCCCGAGATGGCGCTGGTCGAGGCCGCCAAGATCCTCCGCAAGCACCTCAACCCCTTCGTCCAGTACTTCGACATGGGCGCGGACCGTGTGAGCGACGTCGCCGCCGCCGCCGCCAGCGTGGACGAGGAGCTCATCCGCAAGCTGAATATGGGGATTTCGGAGCTGGATCTCTCCGTCCGCGCCAGCAACTGCCTCGAGTCGGCCCGCATCGACACCGTCGGCCAGCTCGTGACGCAGGCCGAGGCGGACCTGCTCAAGCTCCGCTCCTTCGGGCGCACCTCGCTCCGCGAGGTCAAGCGCAAGCTGCTCGACATGGGCCTGGACCTGGGGATGGACCTGCCGGAGGGGTACACGGTTCAGCCGCCGGCGACCCCGGCCTGATTCGGCCCCTCGCGGGCCTCGTTCGATGACGGAGTTCTGACCATGAGACACCGACGGGCCGGATACCGACTGGGACGCACCGCCTCGCACCGCGCCTCGACACTGCGCCACCTGGCCTCGGGACTCTTCGAGCACGGGCAGATCGTCACCACCATCCCCCGGGCGAAGGCCGTGCAGCCCCTCGTCGAGAAGATCGTCACGCTGGCGAAGCGCGGCGATCTCCACGCGCGCCGCTTGGTGATTTCCAAGATGGGCGGGGACCGCCTCGGGTTCTCGTGGCTCTTTCTGCCCAAGAACGCGGGCGACCCCGAGAAGGAGCACGTGGCGAAGCTGCGCGAGCAGGCCGCGGCGTACTTCGACGTGCCCGAGAGCTCCGCGGTCGAGCGCAACCGCTACGGCGAGCTGCGCAAGGCCCCCAAGCTCGTCAAGCACATCTTCGACCACGTCGCCCCGCGCTTCCGCGATCGGCCCGGTGGGTACACCCGCATCATCAAGCTCGGCCGCCGCCGGCTGGGCGACGGCGGAGAGCTGTGCGTGCTCCAGTTCGTGGGAGCGGAGGAAGGCCCGGAGATCGGCGGAAAGCCCAGCACCCGCCGCCGCCGCGCCGACAGCCGCACCGCGTACGCCGCGAAGCTCCGCAAGGACAAGGGCGACGCCAAGCCGCCCGACAAGACGCCCGCCTGACGCGCAGGTCCGAGAGTCCTCCGCCCGGCGCCCGCGTGCTCATCGCTCAACCCTCACAAACCCCCGGGCCGTCCCGGGGGTTTTTGGTGCGCGTGCGTTGTGTCGATACACTCCACGCATGAGGCTGGGACGCGCCGCCAAACCGCTGTTGATCATCCTGGCCGGCGCCGTCATCGTCGCGGGCGCGATCCTCGCGTGGCGGCTCGGCACCGGCCCCTCTTCCGCGGGCGCGTCGCCACGCCGCGCTATCGGCGCCTCCGACTTGGGCGAGCCCATCGCCATCACCGCTGATGTCTACGACATCCCTTTCGCCATGTCGCCCGACGACGAAGTCTCCGCGGCCCTCGGGTCCGCCGAAACAGGGAAGCCGAGAGTCGTCGCCGCCGGCGAGCGGGCGGAGTTCGAGGGAAAAATCCGTGCGTTACGGGATTCCGGGCGGATCACGGCGCTCTCGGCGCCGCGCATCGCAGTCCTGCCGCGTCAGCCCGCGCAGGTCGTGATCACGAGCCGCCCCGCCGCGGCGCCCGCGGGCGAGCCGGCGCGCGAGGAGCTCTCCCTGGCCCTCGAAGCGGCCTGGACCGCCGACGGCGTGATCGAGCTCGACGCGAAGTTCAAGGCCGAGCGCGTGGTGGGGCGCGTCGCCACGGTGCTGCACGACGCCGGCCTCCCGTCGGGCGAGCGGGCCCGGGCCGCCACCCGCACCAGGCTCGGCGTCGGCGAGCGGCTCGTGGTCACGCGCCTCGTGGGCGACTCGCGCTACGTGGTCGTCCTCAGCGCGGACAAGTCCGCCAAGAAGTAGCCGCGGCCGCATACACTCCCGGCCGATGCTCCCGAGCCTGGACACTCTGGAATCAGACGCTCTGTCGTCCCTCGCGGCGGCCGGTGATGCCGCGACCGTTGAGGCCTGGCGGCTCGCTTGGCTCGGAGGCAGCGGCCGCCTCAAGGCCGCTCTCGCCGGGCTCAAGGACGTGCCGAAGGATCAGAAGCCCGCGGTGGGGGCCAGGCTCAACGCGATCAAGGCGAAGCTCGACGAGGCCTTCGCCGCCCGCAAGGCGCAGGCGGGCGCCTCGACCGCCGCCCCGACAGGCCCCGCCCTGGACCTGACCGAGCCGGGGCTGGTCGCGTCCTCGGGGGTCGGACGCCGCCACATCCTCACCCGCGTCCGCGAGGAACTGGTCGAGGTCTTCGCCCGCATGGGCTTCGAGGTGGCCACGGGTCCGGAGCTCGAGGACGACGAGCACAACTTCGCGAAGCTCAACATCCCGCCGGACCACCCGGCCCGCGAGCCGAGCGAGAACTTCTACGTGAAGGGCACGACGGACAGGGGACAGGGGACAGAAAAGACCAGGCCGCTCATGCTCCGCAGCCAGACCAGCACCGTGCAGGTGCGCGTGATGGAGGACGCGGTCGCCCGGGGAGGTGGCCCGCCGATCCGCATCATCGCCCCGGGGCGCGTCTACCGCCCGGACACCGTGGACGCCACCCACTCCTTCATGTTCCACCAGATCGAGGGGCTCTGCATCGACCGCGGCGTCTCCATGGCCGACCTCAAAACCACGCTCATGCAGTTCGCCCGGGCGTACTTCGGCCCCGGGGCGGACGTGCGCCTGCGCCCCAGCTACTTCCCCTTCACCGAGCCGAGCGCCGAACTGGACATGAAGATCGCCCTCCGCGCCGGCGACGAGCCCCGCTGGATCGAGCTCGGAGGGTGCGGCATGGTCGACCCCGCCGTCCTCACGATGTGCGGCATCGACCCCGAAACCTGGACCGGGTTCGCGTTCGGCTTCGGCATCGACCGCCTCGCCCTGGGCAAGTACGGCATCCCCGACATCCGCATGCTCTTCGAGAACGACCTGCGGTTCCTGGCGCGGGTGTGAAACGCTCACGCCGGCGTTCCGAACGGGTAGCATGAGCCCTCTTCGCGGGAGGCGTCCATGAGTCCATCCGAGACCGAGGCCGGCGGGTACTCGACGTTCGATGAATCAACCGGGCCCGACCCGCTCGCCGAGCCGCCGGGGTGGCCCAAGTCCATCGGCATCACCAGCATCATCTGGGGCTCGGTCGGGCTCACGTGCTCCGGGTGCGGAGCCGCGTGGATCGCCGCGATGCCGCGCATGATGAGTTACGCCGAGAAGGAGTTCGGGTCGCCGATGCCCGACGCCTACAAGCCTCACCCGCTCACCCTCCCCCTCTCTGTGGTCGGCGTGCTCATGGCGGCGATCCTCATCACCGCCGGCATCCTGTGCGTCACACGAAACCCCCTGACCCGCCTGGCCCACCTCGTCTACGCGCCGATGGAGCTGCTGCTCGCCGCCGCGGGCACGGTGCTGGGCGCGATGGGGCAACTCCGCGCCATGGAGTGGGCGGCACAGAATCAGGGCAACAAGTGGGCCGACCAAGCCGGCGGAACCCTCGGGTGGATCATCCTCGCGTTTGCCGCGTTCCTGGGCACCGCCTGGCCCCTGTTCTGCCTCGTCTGGTTCGGCGCCCTCAAGAAACGCCCGTAGGCACACCGTGACGCCGCCGGCCCGCCGAGGCGCGTGGCTCGCCCGAGCCGTCCGGGGTATACTGGCGCGGCCGCGGGCGTAGTTCAGCGGTAGAACGTCGCGTTCCCAACGCGAAGGTCGAGGGTTCGATCCCCTTCGCCCGCTTTCCGATGAAAAAGCCCCGCGTCGCGGGGCTTTTTTCGTGGCCGCGGGTTGAGTGACGCGCGATCGGGGGCGACCGTTACGGGCACCCGAGCACGTACTTGCCCTGGTAGCACCCGAAGTCCGCGACGGTGAGCTGGCCGTCCGCCGTGCAGTCCGCGTACAGATCGCCGAGCACGTACTTGCCCTGGAAGCACCCGAAGTCCGCGATCGTCAGCGTGCCGCTGGCGTTGCAGTCGGCGTAGCACACCGCGGACTGCACCGTCCCGGAGAGCAGCGCATCCACCTGCGGCATGAACACCGTCCGGTTCATCGGCCCGCCGGCGAACCCGACAGGGTACGAGGGGTGGTTCGTCTCGATGTTGTACCCGTAGAGGCGGAATGTCACCGGGGCCGACCGCGTCCCCAGGGCCGCGAGGTTGAACACCGGCCAGGCTTCCTCGCTCGCCGCCGCGCCGACCGGCGTCGTGAAGCTCATCGCGAAGGGGTTCAGGGTCTGCAGGATCGTGCCGGGCGTGGCGAATCCGTCGAGGCTGTACCGCAGCTGCCAGGTCTTCGGGCCACTCGACCGCTGGCCCACCGGGGCGATCGTGTACTGCTGGCCCATCGGCATACGCACCGACTGGTACGTGATCGAGTACCCGGGGTCGGGGTCGATGGTGAACTCAAAGTAATCGTCGGGATTGAACGCGGACGAGTAGAACACCGCGAGCATCTCGCCCGCGCCGGCGCAGTGGATCAGGCTCAGCCCGCCCCCGCACGCCCCCAGCGACACCAGCCCCGGCCCGGCGCTGATCGCCGTCACCGAAACGTTGGTCGCGCTGGCTGACGGGCTGAGCGGCGTCATCGGCCCGCTGTTGTTCGGGCCCTGGTACTGCGAAACGATCCACCGGGCGATGTCGATCGCCGACGCGGGGGCGGCGGGGGCCAGAGTGGCCGCGGCGACGGTGCCGGCGGCGGCCATACGGACGGCGTGTGAACGCATCAGGGGCTCCTTCAATCGTGGTTCCGCGAGGCTCATGCGGGGTGGAGTCCGGCTCCGGCTCCGGAGGCCGAGGGGAGCGTCCGAAAACCGCGGGTCCGCGGCGTCGTCGCGTACACCCCGCGCTCACGGGCCTTCGCCCGCGTTCGCGCCCGCCACCCACGCGGCGCGTGGCGCGCGAGGCCCGCCGACCGGCACTCCCCCGTATGTTCATGCGTATAAGGGGTGTCCGGCACGCCACCGGGCGGCAGAATCGGGACGGGCCCGTTCGCGGCGGGCCGGAGGCATCGCGATGGACCTGGGCGCGGAGGTGTACGCCGAGCTGCGCACGCTGGCGGCGTCGTGCCTGCGCCGCGAGCGCCGCGACCACACCCACCAGCCGACCAGCCTCGCCAACGAGGCCTACCTCCGCCTCGGCCCGCGGGCCCGGGAGATGGAGCGCGGCGAGTTGATCGGCCTGGCGTCGCGCGCCATGCGCCAGGTGCTCGTCGACCACGCGCGCCGCCGCGTCGCCCAGAAACGTGGCTCCGGCGGCTCCCGCGTCGCGCTCGAGCCCGATACAGCGATCGACCGGCGCGCCCCCGAAGACCTCCTCGCCGTGGACGACGCGCTCGCCCGGTTGGCCGCGATCGACCCGGCCCTGGCCGAGCTCATCGAACTGCGATACTTCGGCGGCCTGGGCGAGGCGGACGCGGCCGAGCACCTGGGCGTCTCGCTCCGCACGGTCTCACGCCGCTGGCGGATCGCCAAGATGTGCCTGGCCCGCGAGCTCGGGTGGGCGCGGCCATGAGCGCCCCGCCGTGGCCCCGCCTGCGCGAGATTCTCGAAGCGGCGCTCGACGCGCCCGACACCGAGCGCGTCGGAACGCTCGATCGGCTCTGCGCGACCATCGAGGAACGCCGGGCCGTCGAGGACCTGCTCGCCGCGGAACCCGCCGCGAACGGAAAGCTGGACGCGCCCCGACGAGCCAGCGCCGAGGACCTCGTGAGTGCGCTCGAGGGCGCCCGCATGGTTGGCCGCATGGCCGGGGCCTACCGCCTCGACGAGCTCATCGCCACGGGCGGCATGGGTGAGGTGTACCGCGCCTCGCGCGACGACGGCGCGTTCCAGCGGGTCGTCGCCGTCAAGCTCATCCGCCGGAGCGTCATGTCACCCGCGGCCGCTCGCCGTTTTGCCGCGGAGCGCCGGCTGCTGGCCCGCCTCTCGCACCCGAACATCGCGGCCCTGCTGGACGGTGGAGAGACCGACGGCCGCCCGTATCTTGTCCTGGAGTTCGTCGAGGGGCTCGCGCTCCGCGACTACTGCGACCGCAACGCCGTGGACGCCCGGGGTCGGGCCGCGCTCATGCGGACGATCTGCTCCGCGCTCGCCCACGCCCACCAGAACCTCATCGTCCACCGCGACCTCAAGCCCAGCAACGTCATCGTCACGGCCGACGGCGTGCCCAAGCTGTTGGACTTCGGGATCTCCAAGCTGCTCGGCGACGACGCGGGCGACCCGACCGTCACCGCCGCGCGCATGTTCACGCCCCGGTACGCCAGCCCGGAGCAGCTCCGGGGCGAGCCCGTCACCACCGCCAGCGACGTCTACTCGCTCGGCGTGATCCTCCACGAGACCCTCACCGGGCGGGCGTGGGGGGGGGACACCGGCGGCCACAGCCGCACGCCGCAGTTCTCAGGCGAGGTCGAGCCCCCGTCCCGTGTCGCGCCGGGGATCGACCGGGAAGTCGATGCGATTGTCCTCCAGGCGCTGGAGCCCGACCCCGCGCGCCGCTACCCCTCGGCCGAGGCGATGGGCGCCGACCTCGAGCGGTACCTCGCCGGCGAGCCGGTCCGGGCCTATGCCGCGTCGCGCTGGTACGCCGCGCGGAAGTGGGCGGGGCGCCACCGCCTGCCGATCGCCGCGGCCTGCGCGGTGCTGCTCGTCATCACCAGCGCCGCGGTGGCCGCCGCCGTGATGGCCGCGCGACTCGCGGCCGAACGGGCGCAGACCGTCGCTGCTCAGCGCGACGCCGAGCGCGTCAGCCGGTTCCTGCTGGGGATGATCGAGTCCGCGGGAGATCGGGCGATGGGCGGGCGACTTACGTTCGACGCGTTCCTGGACGACGCCGTGGCGCGGCTGGACGCGGACCCCGACGAGGGCTTGGACGCCGCCGCGGCTTCCGGACCCGTGCGCCTGGCGATCGGGCGGGCGTACCTCAACCTCGGGCGTGCGGCCGACGGCGGGGCTCAGGTCGAAGCCGCGCTGCACGCGATGGGGTCCGCCCACGGGCCGGACGACCTTCGCACGGTCGAGACCCGCGAGCAATGGGCGCGGCACCTCATGCTGCAGGGCGAGTTTCCGCGTGCGGAGGCCGAGTATGCGCGGGCGCTGGAGGCTCGGCGCCGAGTGCAGGGCGCCGGCCACCCTGACCTCGCGCGCCCGCTCGAAGGCCTCGGCTGGTCGCACATGATCCGTCGGGACTTCGACGGCTCGCGGCGCTGGCTGGACCAAGCCCTGGCCGTGTGCGAGGCCGCGGGACGCGATGACCGATCCGCGGTCGTCCTCGACGCGCTCGGGCAGCTCGATCTCTTCGCCGGCCGACCCGCGGAGTCGGTCGCCCACCGCGAACGCGCGCTGGAACTCGAACGGCGCTCGGGAGGGTCCCCCAGCCTTCGTGCCGCGGACGCGATCGGGCGGCTCGGAGAGTCGTGCGCACGCGCGGGGGACACCGCCCGGGCCGAATCGCTGCTCCGCGAGTCTCTGACGATGACGCGTCAGCTCCAGGGCGAAACCCGGGCCGCCGCGTCGCCACACCTCATCGGGTTGGCGCGGCTCCAGCAACACCGCGGGGAGTTCGACGAAGCCGAACGGACCTTCCAGGATGAGATCGCCGTCCTGGATCGCGCGTTGCCCGAGTCGCGCCACGACTGGGTGTACCTGAGGGAGAACTACGCCATCTTCCTCATTCAACAGTCTCGGTTGCGCGACGCGCGCCCCCACATCGAAGCCGCCGCCCAGGCCTACGCGGAACTCCTCGGCGAGGCGCACCAGCGCACGCGCATCGCCCGCGAGACCCTGGAGTGGATCGACGCGAATCTCGGCGCCGGTGGGCCCGAATACTCGCCAAGACCATGACCGGTCGCGACCCTGCCGCGACAACGTACAATACGCGCCGCGGCATCGGTGCACCGCCTTTCGGCGGGGCCTCGCGGCCGCGAGCTTCCCGGGAGCCGACGATGAACGCATCACCACGCGCGGACGCTTCGGTGGCACCGGCGGCGCACGCCCGTCGCGGCGGGGCGGGCGCCGGGCTCATCGGCCTGCTCGTGGTCCTGCTCATCGGGCTGCTGATCTACGCCGTGTCCGGCGGCGGCGGCGGCAGCTACACCGATCAGCTCATCGAGAGCCGCAAGACCGGCATGGAAGTCCGGCAGAACATCACCACGAACCAGCTCGTGATCCTGATCGCCGCCTACCGCCAGGAGCGTGGGAAGCTGCCCACGAGCCCCGCCGACCTGGAATCGCCCGGCGCGTTCAACGACCCGTGGGGGCAGGAGATGACCTTCTCCTGCAAGGAAAGCCCGACGGGAACGGTCGTCACGTTCAGGAGCATCGGGCCCGACGGACAGGCCGGGACCGAAGACGACGTGACGCGCGAAGACACGCTGCCGTACTGAGTCTGGTCCCCAGCGCCGCCCGGGCTTGACGCGACCGACCCGGCCAAGCCATTGTGCCGCACTCGATGAAAGGGGGTCCGTGGACTTTCTCGCTCACCTGTGGCTGCCGATTCTGCTTTCCGCGGCCGCCGTCTGGGTCGCCGGCGCGATCGTCTGGATGGCGCTCCCTCACCACAAGGGCGATTTCGCCCGGCTGCCGGATGAGGACGGCTTCCGGGCCTTCGTGCGCACCAGCGCCATCCCCGCGGGCAGCTACGGCTTCCCGGACTTCGGGTCCCACGCCGACGCCAACTCGCCCGAGGGCAAGAAGAAGTTCGCGGAGGGCCCGGTCGGGACGATCATCGTCTGGGGCAAGATCAGCATGGGGCGGAACATGCTGATCACGTTCCTGGTGCACCTCGTCGTGAGCGCCCTGATCGGCTACGTCGGTTGGGCCGCGCTCCCGCACGGCCCGCCGACACTCGGCCCCGGCGGCGGGGTAGCGGGCTCGACGTTCGCGCACGTCTTCCAGGTGCTCGGGACCGTCGGCGTGCTGGCGTACTCGTTCGCTTTCATCCCCAACGGTGTCTGGTTCGGGCAGCGCTCCCGCGCGATCGTGATGTGCATCCTCGACGGCGTCGTCTATGGGCTCATCACCGGCGCGGTATTCGCCGCGATGTGGCCGACGGCCTGACCCGTTCCGCCGGGCCCGATTCGGACCTTTCACGCTCAGGGCGGCGGCAGGAACGTGGTGAACAACGAAATCTTCAGCATGATCTTCAAGCCGTAGAACACCACGCCCAGGAACGCAGCCTCCGTGACCTCCATGTCGAGCAGGTCGCTCAGGAGCCCGACGCACAGGACCAGGCCGATCGGCCAGGCGGTCAGGGCCACGGGCGTGGCGTACCGGACCACGTGCTGGATCGCATCCGAGCATGCCAGCGCCGCCGCGATGCCCAGGATCACCGTGACGACCGTGACCTCCTGGTCCAGGTAGATGAACCGGGCGGCAACCCAGAGGACCAGCGAACCGCCCACCAGGATCCCGAATCGTCCCAGGTGAGGCAGGACGTCCTCCGGCCCCGGCATATGCGCCCGCAGCAGGAGCGTGGCCGTCAGCCCGATCGCCAGCCAGATCGTCGGCTTGAGCATCTCGCGCGCGAGCGAATAGTCGTTGACCCCTTCGTTCCGCCACCGAATGGATCCCACGGCCGGGGGGAGCGCGGCAAGCTCCTCGGCCTTGTCCATCCGGGTGGCCAGTTGGGCATCGCCACGGACCCGCTGACCGCACCGAACGCAGAGAACGGCGTCCGCGGCGACCGGCCAGCCGCACCCCGGGCAGGGGATCGTCGGCGCCTGAGCCCGCCGATCGGCCGGGCGGCCCGGGGGCTGCGGTTCCATGGGGATCGGATCGGGCATGGCGCGGGCCTGCGGGTTCACGGGCAGTCTACCGCCGGCGGGGTACATCGGATGCCGGTTGTCGCGCCGGAAGCAGGGTTTTCGGGCTCGTGCTCGATCCGGGGGGTGGCACGGCTCGTCTCGGCGCTCCGCAGGTCCGAGAGCGCGTTCGCCCGATTCATCCCGCGTGGCCCGATCGGTCGATGCGAGAATCACCGCGGGAACAGTTGTGAGTCGCGCGACGAAACGCTACATTGTCCGGGTACGACGGCCACGCGCGGCGTTCTCCGCGGCGGGATGACGGCGATGCACAAGATCGGGTGGGGAGTTGTTCTCGTCGTGTGTGCGGGGGCCGGCGCGCGCGCTCAACCGTTCCGCGCCGCGTCGCACGCGGCGACGTACGACGAGGGGACGCGATGCGTGCTGTTCGAGATCGAGTTCAACCGTGAGCCCGACTTCCACACGATCGACCCGATGGGCAACCAGGCGGAGTCGTTCCAGCTCTACCTCGATACCCAGCCCGGCAACAACGGCTGGGGCGGGACATCGCCGTACCCGTGGGAGACCATCGTTCGCGGGACGGAGATCTACAAGGAGGACGACATCCGCGTGCGCGATCACACCGGCTCGCCCAGCACGACCCCGACCAGCGGCGGATGGGGCCGGGTCGCCGGGGCCGTCCCGTATGACCTCGCGGGGCCCGCGCTCGCATTCACTGTCCCGTACTCGGTCCTCGGGACCACCACCGGAGCGTTCGCGTACCAGTTGGAGGTCTACCGCTTCGGCCAGTGGAACGGCTTGCTTTATTCCGGACAGTCTGCGCCCATCCCTTCCCCGCCCTGGGCGTCGGTCCTGGGCCTCGCGGCGTTCGCGGCGGCCCGTCGCCGACGCTGAAACGGGCGACGATTTCCGGGTCGGCGGCTATACTCATCGCTGTGTCGGGCTGCCGCGGGGTGTCCGCGGGCCGACACGAAGGCCGACGCTCGAATCTTGCCCGAGGGGTTGCAGCGGGTCTGGATCGATGGAGTCTCGGGCACGGTTTGAGGGTGCAGTATGCGGCTGTATGTCGGCAATCTTTCGTTTTCGACGACCGAGGACTCTCTGCGGGCGGCCTTCGAAGCCCACGGGGCGGTGGCGTCCTCCTCCATCGTGATGGACCGCGAAACCGGCCGGTCGCGCGGCTTCGGGTTCATCGAAATGTCCAATGACGCCGAGGCCAAGGCGGCCATCACCGCCATGCACGGGACCAACCTCGACGGGCGCGACCTGACCGTCAACGAGGCCCGCCCGCGCGAGCAGAGCGGCGGGGGCCGCGGCGGATTCGGCGGCGGCGGCGGCGGAGGAGGAGGCGGTCGCGGCGGGTACAGCCGCGGCGGCAGCAGCGGCGGCGGTGGGGGTGGGGGTGGTGGCCGCGGCGGGTGGTGAGTCACCGTTCCGAGTTCAGACACGAGCACCCCGCGTCGAGAGGCGCGGGGTTTTTTCGTTGGTCCGTGGAGCGGAGCCCGGGCTTGACGCGATGCGGTCCACCGTCTCAGGGCCCGGCGTCCCGGAGGAACTCGGGGTCGAGGTTGAGCGCGAGGAACAGGATCAGGAAGCTCGCGATCAGCGCGGAGCCCAAGACGGCTTCCAGGTGGCCGCGGTCGCTCACGAAGAACACGTAGTACAGCATCAGCAGCCCGACGATCGGCACGAGCAGGGACACGATCGCGATGATGCCCCATCCGTTGTCGCCGTCCATGAAGGGGCAGGCGACCATCATGATCGTCGCCACAAGTGAGAACAGCAGGTAGACGACGAGGAAGAGGAGAAAGAGCGCCGGGTTCGCCATGGTCGCGGCCGCCATGCCGCCGAATCCAGCGAGGCAGATCACGAACACCATCCCCGGGCCTAGGGACATGGGGATGCGCGGGGCGCGGCGTTCCCGGGGCGCCTTGGACACGCTGGTGCGGGCCGCCCGGCCGGTCTGCCGGTTGAAGCCGCACGACATGCAGACGAGCGAGCCGGAGCCCGTCATCGCGCCGCAGCGGGGGCAGGGCTCTAGCGCTCCAGGCCCGGCCGAACCCGCCGACTCAAGCCCTTCGAGAACGGCGGCGTTGTCGAGCCCATCGAACACGGGATCCGGTTCGGGGCTCGGCGCGGGCGGCGAGCGCTGTCCCAGCGTCGCGGTCCTGACGACTGGAGCCCGGGACGGCGTGGTCTTCGCGAGGACAGCTTCGTGGCACGATTTGCATGAGTAGCGGCCCTGCGGGTCTTTCACGCGCGGCTTGCCGGAACAATCCTGCCCGCACACGACGCACGTCTTGGCGGTTCCCGGCTCATTCGGCATGGATCGGCCCGTGTTCTGGCCGCGTCCATGCGGGCGTCAGATCGACGCGAGACATAGCTTCGCACACTTTCGCGGGCGTGTCAAGGGCTCTGGTAGGTGCGAGCCCCACCCGAACGGACCGGTCGCCGGCGGGATCCGGCGACGCTCCATCCTAGAGCCTATCCCGAAACCGTTGTCGAGCTGGCGCGTATGACTCTGCACGATGCTGAGACTCACGGACGAGCAGTTGGATTGGCTGGTGGAGCGTGTGCCTGATGCGCCGGTGAGCCCGCTGGGCG
>JBJXFE010000017.1:0-31656 GCA_046153875.1 Phycisphaerales bacterium | reverse complement strand
ACGCGGCCATCGATCCCGCGGCCAGCCAGCCGGGCCACCCGTCGCGCCACGCCTGCTTGAGCACGAGCTGCTTGAGGAACGCCCCGGTCGGCGAAGCGAGCAGGCTGAGCACACGCCCGCGACGGCCCGCGTCGTGCAGGCTCTTCGCCATCGTGCGCGCGTGGCCGAGATGCTTCACGAGGAACTCCGCAAACGTGGCGATGGAATCGTGACGGAGCGTGCCGGGGAGCTTATCGACGCGCCCGCCCCCCACCACTTCCATCTGGTCGTGCGGATCGAGGCCCGTCCACCGCGCGCGATCGCGGCGCACCAGGCGCAAGCGCGGCTCGGGCTGGAACGCGAAGTTCAGCGGCCGATCGCGGTACCAGACCTTGCGGTTGACGATTCCTCCCGCAAGGGACGCATCGTCGCGCGTCAGCACCGCCTCGATCGACCGGCGCAGGTCGGGCTCGACGGACTCATCGCTGTCGAGCGACAGGACCCACGGGCGCGAGCACGCCTCCAGCGCCGCCTGCTTCGTCGCCACGTACCCCTTCCATTCCGTATGGATCACCCGCGCCCCGTGCCGCTCCAGCAGCGCGATCGTGCCGTCGGTGGAGCCCGAATCGAGCGCGACGACTTCATCCGCCAGTCCGGCGACCGAATCGAGCGTGCGGCCGATGGTCGCCGCGGCGTTCTTGCAGACGATGGCGACGGAGAGGGGAGTCATGCGCAGACCCACCGGGGAAGCACAGCGTAGAGACCCGCCGCGCCCGTCACAGGCGCGCCATCGCGGGGAGCGGGCCGACCAGCGGGCGGATGTAGTCCATGAACGCGGGGGTCACGTCGTTCGTGCTCTTGATGTAGGCCGGGGGCATGTGGCGGGTCTTGGCCGCGACAGCCGAGAGTTCCTGGCGGGCGAAGGTGACCTTGTACGACTTGCCCTTCGCCCGCAGGATCGCGACCGAGCCGGATCGCTCGCCGGCCGCCGCGAGCGTCGCGGCGAACGCGCCCACGGCCCGGGCCTCCTGCGCGTCCGCCGGCGAGGCGTCCGGCCAGCAGCGCTGGAGGTACCCGAACGTGTCCGCGCGGACGCGCGGGGTTTTGCCGCTGCTGGTCCTGATCCGCTTCTTGCACAGCTCCGCCAAGGCGTCGCCCAGCGCTCCCGTGCCAGAGAGCTGCACGTTGCCGTGCGCGTCCACGTCCCCGGAGGGAAGGAGCGTCGAGCCGATCGACTTGCCGTGCTTGTCCTGGATGCCCTCGCTCACGGCGACCTGGCAGCGCCCGATCCTCTTATACACCGCGTCCACGTCGGCGACGAAGCGGTCGGGGTCGAAGGGGACTTCGGGCAGGTAGATCAGGTGCGGGCCGGGGACGTAGGCCGCGCCCCTTCCGCCCTTGCCCCCACTGCCGGTTTTGCCGCCGACCACCTCGCGGGCCAGGGCCGACGCGGCCGTCAGGAACCCCGCGTGCCGCCCCATCACGACGTTGATCTTGATCCCCGGCAGGCTGGCGTTGTCCATGCCGTCCGCCATGAACGCCGTCGCCACGAACCGCGCGGCGGAGGGGAACCCGGGCGTGTGGTCGTTGCCCATCAGGTCGTTGTCCACGGTCTTCGGGACGTGGAAGCACCGCAGGTCGTCCCCGGCCTCCGCGGCCAGCTCGCTCACGATCCGGCACGTGTCCGACGAGTCGTTCCCCCCGATGTAGAAGAAGTACTTCACGCCGTGCTTCGAGCACGCGTTGAGGATGGCGTTGCAGTAGTCGCGGTCGGGCTTGTCGCGCGAGGACCCCAGCGCGGCGGACGGCGTCCGGGCGACGGCCTCGAGGGTGCCTTTGGCGAGCTTCGTCAGGTCCACAACCTGGTCCTTGACCAGCCCGTTCACGCCGTGACGCATGCCGAGGATGGTCTTGACGAACCCGCGCCGGACGAGCCCCGCCCGGAGCCCCTCGATGACGCCCGCGAGCGACTGGTTGATGACGGCGGTGGGCCCGCCGGACTGCCCGATGATCGCGTTGCCCTTGATGAGGTCTGGCATGAGGGGAGCATGATACAGGTGAGGAATGACGCGGGCAGTTCGGCGTCGGCGCGTTCCACGGAGCGACAGATCGGAACAGTTTGCTAGCGCGCTGGCTGCTCAAATCAGCATTGACGGTGTTGGCGTGGCGAGGTAGGCTCGCGTTCGCCCGCGGTTCCGAGCGGGCGGTCCGGGGCGGGGGCGACTCTCGGGAGGCAACCCATGAAACGGTCCACGGCGTGCGCGGGCGCGGCGGCGGCACTGTGGGCGTGGACGACGCTCGGCCAGCCGTGCGAGCCGGGGTGGGGGGAGCCGTTCGCGAACGTGCCCCGATTCACCAGCGAGGTGCGCGCCCTTGCGGTCTTCGATGATGGATCGGGCACCCGGCTTTACGCGGGCGGGCTCATCACAGGAGCTGGTCCGCCGGCGTGTGGCTTTATGCGATGGGAAGCCGATCGTTGGGAGGAGGTAGCAGTCATTGAGGGGGTGTGGGCCGGGAGCGGCACGCCACCTGGCATCTACTTCCTCACCGTTCTCGACATCGGCGGCGGGCCGGAATTGTTCGCGGGCGGCCAGTTCTCCAGCATCGACGGCGTGCCCGTTACCGGCCTTGCCCGCTGGAATGGGCGCACCTGGTCGGCCATGGGCGCGGGATTCGATCTCCAGGCCCGGGCGCTGGCGATGTACGACGACGGCTCCGGCCCAGCCCTCTACGCGGCGGGCCGGTTCACGAAGTCGGGCACAACAACCTGCCACGGGCTGGCGCGCTGGACCGGAAGCGAATGGGTCGAAGTCGGCGGTGGGCTCGGAACGACTGGCTTCGGGCTTTCGCTTGGCGTGTACAACCTGGGGCAGGGCCCGCGGCTGTATGTCGGAGGCAAGTTCAATCTCCCGAGCACGACCCCGGGGGAGTACTGGCGCAGCATCGTCGCCTGGGACGGCACTTCGCTGACAGGGCTGGGCAATGGAGTCGCAGCTTCCCAGAATGGGGTCATGAAGATGCTGCTCTTCGACCATGGATTCGGCCCGCAGTTGACGGTCGCCGGCTCGTTCAGTCTGTCAGGGCTCTACGAGGCGCCACGCGTCGCACGCTGGACAGGATCTGGGTGGGTCCAAGTCGGAACGCCCCTGCCCGGCGACGACTCTGAATACGTGAACTCCATGGTGGTGTTTCCCGGGCCGTCAGGTCCAACACTCCACATCGGGGGCCAGTTCTATTACACGTTCAGTTCGCACGCTGCCCGACTCGATAACGGCGTGTGGGTCAAGCTGGGTGGAGGCTTGAACTCCACGGTTCGATCGATGATCACGACCGAAGAGGGCGGAAGTCCCGTTCTCTATTCGAGCGGGTGGTTCAGTATTGCCGGCACTTCCACGGCCAACTGCGTCGCGCGTTGGGACGGACAGCAATGGGCCGGGCTGGAACCGGGCAGCATGGGCTTGGGGGGTTCGACGGGGCACGATGGACAGGCGGCGTGCGTTTTCGACGACGGCAGCGGCGAGAGAGTCTTCGTTGGAGGACACTTCAGGACTGCCGGCGACAGAGTCTGCGAAAGCATCGCGGCGTGGGATGGTCGAGAATGGCATCCGATCGGCGGCGGCCTGACGATTCCGCCTTCCCAGATCGCACCGGGCGAAGTCGATGCGCTGGCATCCTTTGATGATGGCTCCGGGCCTGCCCTCTACGCCACGGGGCGCTTCGAACTCGTTGACGGCATTCCGTGCAAGAGCATCGCCCGATGGGATGGCGCAGCGTGGACCCTGCCGGGTGCGACCGGTCTCTGGTGGCTCCACCCTACTTCAGGAACGTGGACTGTCGGCAGCGGCTCCGCGCTTGTCGTTCATGACGACGGTTCGGGCTCAGCTCTCTATGTCGGCGGACGTTTCACGAGAGCCGACGCGGCGCCCGCCTCTGGCATCGCTCGATGGAACGGCACGGCCTGGTCCGGCTTGGGCGACGGAGCGGGGATTAGCGGCTTCGAAGTCATCTCGACCCTTGCCTCGTTTGACGAGGGCACCGGCCCCCGCCTGTTCGCGGGTGGCAACTTCAAGACCATCGCCGGTGTCCAGTCCTACGGCATCGCTCGGTGGGATGGCGTCTCGTGGTCCCCCGTCGGGGGTGGATTCCCGCCGGTCGCCGCCGGCCTTCCCGAGGTCTCCGACCTGGCCGTGATCTCCAGCGGCACGGGAAGCGCGCTCTTGGCAGCCGGGCGATACGGCAACAGCGCTTCGCCGCTCACTACGCCCCTTATCCTGGCCCGGTGGGATGGTCACTCATGGACGCCGCTGACGGGCGGCTCGGGAACCGTCCCGTTGTCGGGGCGTATTCATCACGTTTGGTCCTTCGACGACGGCGACGGACCGGCGCTCTACGTCGGCGGAACTCTCAACATTCCCGGCACCGCCGTGCCTACAGGGATACTCCGCCGCCGTGCCGGAGTCTGGGACATACCCGGCGGGGGGATCACCGATTCATCCTCATCGCCATTCATGGGTGTCTACGGCACGGCGATCCGCCGCGAGGGCGACCGAGACATCCTGCTCATGACCGGATGGTTCGATCGCGCCGGCGGCGTGGAGTCCGTCGGCGTCGCCGAGTGGCGCGGCTGCCGCGTCTGCCACCCCGACTGCAACCGCGACGGCGAGCTCACGCTGGCCGACTTCCCGTGCTTTCAGAATCGCTTCTCCAAGGCCGACCCGTACGCCGACTGCAACGCGGACGAGAAGTTGACCGTCGCCGACTTCGGCTGCTTCCAGACGAAGTTCGTGGCGGGGTGCCGGTAAAGGAGCGCTCGGCCGCGTGATCCTCGATCGGGGAGGCGGACGGCCGAACGGGCACGAAACCGACGGGGCCGGCGGGCCGGGATAGGCGGGTTTTCGGCGGGTGCCCCGGGTGCGAAACGGTGTAGACTGGCGGCGTTGCGTCCCACCCTGTCCGGGGATACCGCCATGAAAACCTTGTTGAATCGTCGATTCGTCCGCGCCGCGTCCGCTCTCGTGCTGGGTGCGTGTGGGGTGGCGATCGCGCAGCCGACGGGGACGTCTCCGCTGACCGCGCCGCCCAACGGGCCCAAGAGCGCCGACGCGACGTGGCACGCGCTGGTCGGCGCGACGGTCCACGTCAAGCCGGGCCAGACGTTCACCGAGGGCGCCGTCGTGATCCGCGACGGGCGGATCGTGACGGTGATCGACACGCACAACAAGGACTGGGCGCCGCCGGCGGGGGCGCGCGTATGGGATTGCTCGGGACTGCACGTCTACGCCGGCTTCATCGACGCGTACGTCGAGGTGGAGGCCCCCGCGCCGGACCCCAAGGCCCCCGGCGTGCACTGGAACACGCAGGTCACGCCGCAGCGCTCGGCGCTGGACGGCACGGGCGTGGACGACCGCACGGCCGAGTCGATGCGGAAGCTGGGGTTCGCGGCCGCGGCGATCGCGCCGCGGGGCGGGGTGTTCCGCGGGACGGGCGCTGTGGTGAGCCTGGGCAAGCCGCCGAGCGAGTCGGGGCTGGATCGCCCGCCGGTGTACCTGGACCGTGCGTACCACGCGATCGGGCTGGGGCGCGGCGGGTTTGGAGGGGGCGGGGGCGGCGGGGGGTACCCGGGTTCGCAAATGGGTGTGATCGCGGTGATCCGCCAGACGCTCAACGACGTGCAGTGGCAGACGCTCGTGCACGAGGTCACGATGCACCCCGAGCCGAGCGCGCTCGACGCGCTGGGCAGGACCAATGATGCGACCGCCGAAACGCTGCTTTTCGATACGGGTGAGGAGCTCGAGTCGCTACGGGCCGCGAAGATCGTCCGCGAGTTCGGCGAAGGCGGAAAGGCCTATCGCGGCGTGATCCTCGGCTCGGGGACGGAGTTCCGGCGGCTGGACACGATCGCCGCGGACAAGCTGCCGCTGATCGTGCCCCTGAACTTCCCGCGGAACCCGGACGTGGCGAGCATCGGCAAGGCCGAGGGCGTCGAGCTGCGCGAGCTGATGACGTGGGAGCAGGCGCCGACCAACCCGCGCCGGCTGGAGGCGGCCGGGCTCACCGTCGCGTTGACCACGCACCGCCTCCGCGACCGCGGGCAGTTCGCGGACAACCTGCGCAAGGCGATCAAGCACGGGCTCGCCCCGGACGCGGCGCTGGCGATGGTGACGACACGCCCGGCGTCGATCCTGGGCGTGGGCGGTCAGCTCGGCACGGTCGAGCCGGGGAAGGTCGCGAACCTGGTTGTTGCGGACGGGGACCTGTTCAGCGTGCCGGGGTTCATGGCTCTGGCGTCGGCCGAGCCCGCTCCGGCCGCGGCACCGGCGGACGCGCCCGACGGCGCGCAGAACGGGCATGACGCGCAGAACGGCGACGACCCCAAGAAGGACGACGCGAAGGACGAGAAGAAGTCGGCCAAGGTTCGCGATGTGTGGATCGACGGCGCACGGTACGAGATCGCTCCCGCGCCGGTGAAGGAGGCCGTGGGCACCTGGGCGATCATCGAGGGGGACGGCAAACCCTTCGACCCCGAAGCCCCCGGCACGCCGCGCTTGTACATCGACGACAAGAACGCGATCACCGTGAAGGTCGGGGACAAGAAGGCCAAGGCGGCGAACGTGAAGGTCGAGAAGTCGCGGGTGTCGTACACCTACGACGATTCGGCGTTCGGCACCGAGGGCGTGGTGATCGATCAGGCGACGCTGGACGGCGACGAGATGATCGGCGTCTCGCAGATGGCCGATGGGGCGTTCCACCGGTGGAAGGCGAAGCGGGTATCGGCCGATGCGAAGATCCCGGACGAGAAGCCCAAGGCCGACGCGGCCAAGCCCGATCCCGCCAAGGCGGAGGGCGATGCCGCCGCGAAGCCCGAGGCCGATGCCGCGGGCAATGAGCGTGGTGGGCGCGGGCCGCGTGGCGACCGGGCGGGTCAGCCCGCGGGCGACAAGCCCGCCGCGGAGAAGCCCAAGTTGCCCGAAGAGAAGGAACGGGCGGCGATCGCCGCGATCCCCGAGAAGTACGGCTATCCCTTCGGCCCGTACGCGCTGCCGGCTCTTCCGGCCAAGGAGCGCATCGCGATCATCAACGCGACGGTGTGGACCAGCGGGCCCGCGGGCGTCATCGAGAACGGGGCCGTGGTCTTCGCGGACGGCGCGATCGCCTATGTGGGGCCGATGGCGAACCTGCCGCGGCTGGACGGCTCGCACCGCACCATCGACGCGGCCGGCAAGCACGTCACGCCGGGGCTCATCGACTGCCACAGCCACACGGGGATCAGCGGCGGCGTGAACGAGGGGACGCAGGCGTGCACGTCCGAGGTGCGCATCGAGGACGTGACCAACCCCGACGCGATCAACTGGTACCGGCAGCTCGCGGGCGGCATCACCACCGTGAACAACCTGCACGGGTCGGCCAACCCGATCGGCGGGCAGAACTGCGTGAACAAGGCCCGGTGGGGCGTGCTCCACCCGGACGACATGCACTTCGAGGGCGCCAAGCCCGGCATCAAGTTCGCCCTCGGCGAAAACGTTAAACAGAGCAACTGGGACGCGGCGGAGAGAACGCGCTACCCGCAGACTCGCATGGGCGTGGAGTCGATCATCCGCGACCGGTTTGTGGCGGCGAAGGAGTACGCGGCCGCGCGGAGCGGTGGTTCCCTCGAAGCCGCCGCCGTCCGCCGGGACCTGGAGCTCGACGCCCTCGCCGAGATCCTCGCGGGCGATCGCCTCGTCCACTGCCACAGCTACCGGCAGGACGAGATCCTGATGCTCGCTCGCCTGGCCCAGGAGTTCGGGTTCACAATCGGGACGTTCCAGCACAACCTCGAGGGGTACAAGGTCGCCGACGCGGTGCGCGACTCGGCGCTGGGGGCCTCGCTGTTCAGCGACTGGTGGAACTACAAGGTCGAGGTGCAGGACGCGATCCCGCAGGCCGGGCCGATCATGTGGGAGGTCGGCAACGTCGTCTCGTACAACTCCGACTCCGACGAGCTCGCCCGCCGCATGAACGTCGAGGCGGGCAAGGCCGTGAAGTACGGCGGGCTCAAGCCCGAGGAAGCGCTCAAGTTCGTCACGATCAACCCGGCGATCCAGCTGGCCGTTGACGGGCGCGTCGGATCGCTGGAGGCGGGCAAGGACGCGGATGTGGCGATCTGGTCCGGGCCGCCGCTCTCGTCGCTGTCGCGGTGCGAAGCGACGTTCGTGGACGGGCGCGAGCTCTTCTCGCTGGAGCAGGACAAGAAGCACCGCGCGACGATCGCGGGCGAGCGTCGCCGGCTGATCCAGAAGCTGCTGGCCGACTCCGCGGGCGGGCGGCCCGAGGGCCGACCCGAGGGCGGGCGTGACGGCGAGGCCGGGCCCCCCGGCGGCCGCCGCCGACCCACCGACGACCTCGACCCGCGGGCCGACTACTACCGCGCGCAGCTCCGCGAGCACTACCTCGACATGATGCGGCGCGGCCTGGACCCAGAGACGCACAAGTGCGGCGACTGCGGGATGAGTGTGCTGGAGGTCATGGGCGTTCGATGAGTGAAGTGGGTCGAGAAGTGGCAGAGTGACAGAGTGACAAAGTGACGAAGTGGCGAAGTGGTGAAGTGGTGAAGTGGTGAAATAGAAGAACAGCGGCGTAACGCCGTGAACAAGGTTTGAGAACAGGTGGGATCACCATGAAGTTCAATACCGCACCCGAACTCGGAACATTCCGTGGCTCTCGTCAACGCCCGCGCCACTCTGCCACTCTGCCACTCTGCCACTTTGCCACTCTGCTCTTCGCCACCGCGGCCCACGCCCAGGACCTCACCATCAAGGCCCCCGCCCAGAGCGCGCCGATCGCCATCGTCAACGCGACGGTGCACCCGGTCTCCGGCCCGGCGATCGAGGGCGGGCACGTGGTTTTCGACCAGGGGCGGATCATCGCGGTCGGAGGCGGGCCGTACACGCTCAGCGGCCCGGGCACCGTCATCGACGCCACCGGCAAGCACGTCTGGCCGGGCATGATCGGCGCGGTGACGCAGATCGGGCTGACGGAGATCCAGGCCGTGCGGGCCACCGCGGACTTCCGCGAGATTTCACGCGTGTCGCCCGAGGTCTACGCGGCCGTGGCGGTGAACCCGGACTCCACGATCATCCCCGTCACGCGGGCCAACGGTGTGCTGGCCGCGGGCGTCTTCCCCAACGGCGGGCTGATCCCCGGGCGGGCGAGCGTGGTGCGGCTCGAGGGCTGGACGTGGGAGGAGATGACGGTCGAGGCCGACGCGGGGCTCGTCGTCAACTGGCCCGTGATGCGCACGGTCCAGGCGTGGTGGATGGACCAGAGCGAAGAGGACCAGCAGCGGCGCACGCGTGAAAGCATGCAGGGGCTGGACACGGCGTTCGACACCGCCGCGGCGTACGCGGCCGCGCGGGACGCGGACCCCAACCACCCGGCGGATCTGCGCTGGGAAGCGGTCCGCGGCGTCATGCCCGGCGAGCGTCAACGCCCCACGTTCATCTTCGCGCAGGACGTGGACCAGATCACGGCCGCGGTGACGTGGGCGGCGGACCGCAAGCTCAAACCCGTGATCGTCGGCGGGCAGGATGCGGCGCTGTGCAGCGACCTGCTCAAGAAGCACAACGTCCCGGTGGTGGTCGTCGGCACGCACACGTTCCCGAAACGCGCGGACTCGGAGTACGACGGGGCGTACACGCTCCCGGCGCGCCTGGAGGAGGCGGGCATCCTCTGGTGCCTGGCCTCGTCGGACGACACGGCCCACGAGCGGAACCTGCCGTACAACGCGGCCATCGCCGTGGCCCACGGCCTGGACCACGACGCCGCGATCCGCGGCGTGACCCTCTCGACCGCGAAGGTGCTGGGTGTCGAGCAGGAGCTCGGCTCGCTGGACACGGGCAAGTCCGCGACGCTCTTCATCGCCGACGGCAGCCCGCTGGAGGTGACGACCAAGATCGAGCGTGCGTTCATCGACGGGCGGGCGATCGACCTTTCCAGCAAGCACGCGAAGCTGGCGGAGAAGTACCGCGAGAAGTACCGCCAGTCGGGCGAGGTGAAGCGGACGCCGTGAGAGCGGGACGGACGCCGGGTCTGAGCGAGTCTTCGAGCGAAGGCCCGGGTGCCACCGCTCGCCGGCCCTCCGGCGCAGCGGTGGTTGGTCGTTAATGGCACGGCTGCGCCGGGCGAGCAGCGGGTTGAGGCGTCTGCCGTCTTATGGCCCCATCTTCGGTTCTTGCGCCGGAGCGAGCGTCACCGTAGAGAGCCGTTCTCGCGTCGCGCTGACGCTCGCGGTCGAAGGGCGATCGACTACCTTCAGGGGCACAAGAACGTCGCCCGACCAGTAGCTGGTTGCGTTGAGGTCGCGCAGCGCCAGCTCACCGTCCCCGCGGATGCGGACCGCCCACGAGAGCATCGCGGCGTTTTCAAGATACCCCGCCGCGGTGGCCCAGAGCGATTCATATTCGAGACCGACGTACGCCTCCGGCCCGTTGTACGCGACGGAAGGCCCGCGTACCAGCGCCCTTCCTTCGCCGACAACGATTCCGTCGCACAGTAACTCGACACGCAGCGCCACCGCCATCCCGGTCGGGACGTCGATCGCCGGAATGAAAGTCTCGATGCTCCCGACTTCCCGCGTGGGATTCTCCCATCGTCGCAGGTCGACGAAGGTCTTGCCGCTCATGCCCGACGCGATCGCACCTACCCCAACCGGCGTGAGCACGTCATCCACCGACGTGACGATCTCGATCGGTAGTGAGAAGCGCCCGGACCATTCCGCCTCGAACTCGGGTGCACCTACTGTGATCGCGCCTGACGGTCGCTCGACGGTGATCTCCAACGCGAGTGGTGGGGCGCCGGCTGCGGGCGAGCCCACCGTCACACCGGCGCCGAGAGTGCCCGAGCCCATGAACGCCCGAAAGAACTCATCCGGCGGCGATACCCAGGAAAATTCTCCTGCCTGTCCGTCCGCAAGCCGCGCCTTGAGGTTCTTGCGGATGCGAGGATTTTCCCACCACCGATCCGCAGGAAAGTTCAGGTGAAGCGGGGCGCCCGCCGGCCACTTCCGGCGATGCTCGAACGTCCAGTGCTGCGCCATCGCGCGCATCGCCGCGCTCCGACTCCACCCGAGGTCATCGGATCGGTAACGCCGCAGAAGCTCCCCGGACCACTTGTCACTTCCCGCATTCGCCGGGGTCGGCCAGCCGTTGAGGTTCGTCATCTGCAGGACGACCCACGTCGGCAACGTGCGCCGCCAGCCGTGGCGGTACCACGTCATTGAGTGGGGCGCGGCACACGCCAGGAGCAACAGCACGACGCCGACCGCGACCGCCGAACGCCGCCGTCGCGCCCTGAAGAGCCGCTTCTCGCGCTCCGCGCTCTTCCCGCACTCCGGACAGACCAGCCCGGGCACGCCCTTCATGTCGTACCAGCACTTCGGGCATCGCCGCCGCCCGCGCGACCGGTCGTCCCACATCCCCCACCAGATGAACAGCGCGCCGCTGACGGCGAAGATCACCGCGGCGGCCCGAAGAACGTCAGCCTCCATGAAGACGAGGCGATCCAGCACGGCCGTCGATTGTAACAGACGATCCCTCACAAATGCTTGAAATCACTAGGACTTGATCCGATGCGCCGGCCCCGACGCGCACGGACTCACGGCGAACCGTCTACCCCGGCCCCGGGGCCCGCGCGCGTACTATTGCCCTCGTTTCACCCTCCGCACGGGGATTGCCGCATGTTCACCGCCGCCGCGCCGACCACGGATATCCGTTCTCTCCTCGGCCCCGAGGCCGACAAACTCCTCAAGCACGAGTCCAAGACGGTCAGCAAGGCGGCGATCGCCCTGCCCGGGCCGGACTTCGTGGACCGGGTGATGATGTTCTCCGACCGGCCGGTCGCGGTGCTGCGGAACTTCCAGACGATCATCAACACCGGGCGGCTCGCGGGGACCGGGTTCGTCTCCATCCTGCCCGTGGACCAGGGCGTCGAGCACTCGGCGGGCGCGAGCTTCGCCCCCGAGCCGGCGTACTTCGACCCCGAGAACATCGTGAAGCTCGCGATCGAGGGCGGGTGCAACGCGGTCGCGAGCACGATCGGCGTGCTGGGCATCGTCGCGCGCAAGTACGCCCACAAGATCCCGTTCCTGGCGAAGTTCAACCACAGCGAGATGCTCACGTACCCCAATGTCCATCGACAGAGCTACTTCGGTTCGGTCCGCCAGTGCTGGGAAATGGGCGCGGTGGCGGTCGGCGCGACGATCTACTTCGGCAACGACTCGGCCCGCGACGAGATCGCGTACGTCTCCGACATGTTCGAGGAGGCCCATAGCCTCGGGCTCGTCACCGTGCTCTGGTGCTACACGCGCAACGCGGCCTTCAAGGTGAAGAACCCGGACGGCAAGTCGACGGACTTCCACGCGTCGGCGGACCTCTCGGGGCAGGCCAACCACCTGGGCGCGACGATCAAGGCCGACATCATCAAGCAGAAGCTGCCCACGAACAACGGCGGGTACGCGGCCCTGAACACCGGCGGGTCGAGCTACGGCAAGTGGGACAAACGGGTGTACACCGCCCTGGCGGGGAGCGACGAGGCGGGCAAGGGCGGGCACCCCATCGACCTGTGCCGCTACCAGGTGATCAACAACTACATGGGGCGCATCCCGCTGATCAACAGCGGCGGCGAGAGCAAGGGCGCGGGCGACGTGGCCGAGGCCGTCACGACCGCGGTCATCAACAAGCGCGCCGGGGGTATGGGCCTGATCAGCGGGCGCAAGGCGTTCCAGAAACCGCTCAAAGAGGGCGTGGCGCTGCTGAACGCGGTGCAGGATGTGTACCTGGACAAGAGCATCACGGTGGCGTGACGACGGTGCCCGCCCGATCTCCGGCGGCAGACCCCTCGGGCTCGTACTTCGGCGGCGGCGGACGGGCGGGAGGGCCCCAGCGTGCCGGCGTCGTGAACATGCCCGTCCAGCACCGGTTGTTCGAGCAGGTGTGCACGGCGTTCTCGAAGAGCCAGTCCGCGGCCGCCACGGCGTCTCCGCGGACGCGGATCTCAACGCCGGGTGCGGGGGGAACCGCAGCGGTTCCGCCCGCGTGTGCCGCCACCGGTGGATGGGCGGAAAGGAGCCGCTCAAGGCCGCCGGGCTCCCACATGATCGGGAGCGCCTGCCAGTTCTTCCAGACGGGCTGGCGCGGGTCGGCCCATCCCGCGGCGCGGCCCACGACCTCGCCGCGGACCACAATCTCGATGCCGAACATCAGGAGCATGTCCGCACGGCTCCACGCGGGAAGCCGCGAGCGATCGTTGACGACCACGACCACGGCGCCGTCCGTGTCCCGAGCCAGTTCCGGGTCGAGCGCCTCGCGAACGGCAGCATTCGAATCGGGGGAGTCCACGGGCTTCAGCATGGACACGCGGTCGGGCACCCGCTCAACGGATAGCGGGAAGCTCCCGGAGTACACGGTAACGCCGGCGTTTGTCATTCGGAAGTTTAACCGCGTGCGGGTGCGCGAAGGAACCGAGGGCCACGCCAGCACGGTCCGCTGGGTGGGCCCGGGAAAGAGGTCTGCAACCGCGTTTCGATCGCCGCCGATCCACCATTCGGAGTTGCACGCCGCGGCGAGGGCCCAGAAACCGGGTGACGGCCCGATCGCGATGCGCAGCGGCTCGTCGGCGGGCCATCGGTCCACGTACTCGACCTTCCACGGGCCCGCCACGCGGTGTCGTCGCGCGATGCGGTTGAGGTAGACCCGTGCCTGCCAGTTGAACATGCGGCCCGCGAGCAGCCGCTCCCAGACTGCTGCGCAGCAACGGGTATCCCACGAAGCCTGGACCGGGGCCCCGCCGACGGGCCCAACGCCCGTGAGCACACCATTGACCAGGCGCGGCACGCCCACGAGCCCTCCCCACGGGCTTGCGATCGGATCATCCGCCGGCGCGATCATCACGAGCACCGTCGTGGGGATCAGGCCGATCCAGCCCCCGTCGCGATACCCCGGCACAGCCGCGGTCACGGCGCCCGCGACGAGCGCGACGAAGGCGGCGGCGGCTCGCCCCCATCGTCGGCGGGTTCGGAGCAGCGCCTTTTCGCCCTTGATCGCCTGCCCGCACTCGGGGCAGATCAGACGCGGCGCTCCCGCCATGTCGTACCAGCACTTGGAGCAGCGCCGGCGGACGACGCCGCGGCGCCTGGCGCGATCCCCGAAGAGCGCCCATGTGCCGAGAGCCAGCCCCGCCGCGGCCAGCAACCCGCCGAGCAGCGTGAACACCCAGTCGTAGGTTCCGCCCGCGGCCATCACGTCAATCTACGCGAAAAGGCACCGGACCGAGCGCGCGAAACAGCGGGAATTGCGATCCAATCCGGCGGGCCGCGCGTACCCTCCGGGGTGCACCGCGCCGTGTTTCTGGACCGTGACGACACGCTCATCGAGAACAACCGGGTCACCGCGCACACGGCCCATCCGGGCGACCTGCTCGACCCGGCTCTTGTGCGGGCGCTGCCGGGGGCGAGGGCGGCGTGCGCCCGGCTGCGCACGGCCGGGTATCTGCTCATCGTGGTCACGAACCAGGCCGGCGTCGCGGAGAACCTCTGCCCGCCCGAGACGATCGAGGCCGTCAACGACCGCTTCCGCGAGGTCTTCGGCGACGATTTCGGACATGCTCGGGTCGGCGACGGAGCGGGGGGCGGCAACACCGGGCCGCCCGTCCGCTTTGACGCCGCCTACTACTCGCCGTTCATAAAGACCGGTGTGGTGCCGCGGTTCATCGCCGATCACGACTGGCGCAAGCCGCGGGCGGGGATGATCACCACCGCCGCCCGCGAGTTCGGCGTGGACCTGGCCCGCTCATGGATGGTCGGCGATGCGCCGCGTGACGTGGAAGCGGGCATCGCGGCCGGCATCAGTGCCGAGCGCTGCCTGCGGATCGGCGAGGGGTTGCCATTCGCGGATGTGGGCGCCGCGGCGGCGCACATCCTGAGCGCGGATGGCCACGCCTGAACACGTGGAATGGAGCCGAACGAAGAACCCGTAGGCACAGGCGGGACGCCCGTGCCACAAGGGTGGGTAGACCGACGCTCAGCGATCCGAGCCGGGTTCCTTCTCGTGCAGCGCCACCGTCGCCCGCCGCGCGGCCTCGCGGGCCTCGGCGAGCTGTTCCGGGGGCGGCGTGGGCTGCCGCATCACCGCCTCGAGCGCGTCGGCCCGGCGCTTGCGCTCCTTCTTCAGCTCGGCCACGTCCATCGAGCGCAGCCGCGTCATCTCATCGTTCAGCGATGCCTCGGTCGTATCCACGAGCGCCGGTCCGCCCGCGCCGTCGAACACCATGCCCCAGCCGTAGTACACGCCCCCAAGGATCGCGGCCGCGGCCAGTGCGCCGAGCAGCCCCTTCGTCCGCGGCGGCAAGTCGCGCAGACCGGTTGAACCGCCGCTCTTGGGCGCCGAACTCCGGCTGCTGCGTGATGCATCGCCGCCGCGGGATGAACTCCCGCCCCGGGTCGTCACCTCGCGCGGCGCCGTGCCGCGCTCGCGGCTCGACGATGATCGCGCGAGGGCCGCGCCGATCTCCATGCGTCCCGCCTTGCCGCCCGTGCTCGCTCGGCTCATCTGTGTCCCTCCGAAGGGTTGATGGCGTAAGCCTGCCCGAGCGGAGCGGTTCGTGCGCGCGGATGGCGCTAAGGAACGGCGAAACGTGGATGGTGACGCGGCGCTCAACCCGACCCGGCCCCGTGCCGCCGCGCAGGGTCTGCGTGGCTCACGCGCCGGCGTCGCGCCGGGCGTCGTGTGCGGGGGGGTGCCGGACCTCGACTTCTTCGATGGTCGTGCGCCGCAGCACGAGCTTGCTCCCATCGGGCGTGTCGGCGGACCGCTCTTCGGTCTCGTGCCGCACGACCTGGCGATCGCGGCGGACGTCGGACTTGAACCCGTGCGCGACGTGCCCGAAGAACTCGCCGAGTGATCGCATAATGGACTTGCGCGGACCCGCGGCCATGGGAGAGCGTAGGGCGGCTGGCTTTCTTTCGATGACCGGGAATCATGCGGGCCGCCGCACACATGCGGTCTCATGCGGTCACCCCTCGCCGGGGTCGTATCGCCGCACCAGCGCCGGAGCGCCCTTCTCGATGACGATGTCGCGTTGGGTGAGGCCGTCTCCCAGTTCGCGCAAGTAGTATCGATCCGGTTCGGCATCGTACAGGAATTGCACGCGGGCCTCGAGGTACTCGGTGCCGTGGGTGGTGTAGCTGCTGACATAGGCGCCGCCCGCTGCCAGATCGACACGGACCTTGCCGAGGGTGTGCCCCTGAGCCCGCAGGAGCTCCACCGTGACCGGGCGATCGGTGCGGTTGATGAGGTCGATGTCGTAGCGGTACTCACGCGGCCCGATGGAGCAGCCGGCGAGAACGAGGAGCGGGATCAACGGGGCGAGAAAGCACACACGCATGGCGGTCTCCCGGAAGCGGCCGCATGGCACGCTCTATCGTGAAGCGCGCCGGAGGTGCATCGGTTCAGTCGGGCGTGCGCTTTTCTGCGATCACGGCCTCGCCGCATTCCGGGCAGACACCGGTCGTGTTGCCGGTGAGGTCGTAGCCACAGGAGCATCGGGTGCCTGCACGCCGCGCACGGCGATCGATAAGCCAGATCGCGATCGGCAGGTACAACAACCCCACGGCGATCGGCCAGAGCGGCAGGCCGATATCACCGGAGTACTGATTCACGATCCAGAACGGCCACCATCGGAACAGGTCGGGATGCGGTCCGACGATCCAATGAGGCTGCACGGCATTGTTTGGCGGAACCCATGAGATTGATAGTTGCCCGTATGTGATCCCGCACATGATGCGGTGGTGAACGTAGACGGCGTGCCAGCGGATGCTGATCCACGTCGCGAGCGTCACGATGATCCCCGCGCCGAGGCTCGTGTGCATCAGGATGCGGCGGCGGGTGGTCATGCGACCGGCTCCGTGCGCGGGCGGGCGGTGCCGCACTCGGGGCAGATGCCGGTGGTGTTGCCGGCGAGGTCGTAGCCGCAGCCTGCGCACATTGCCAGTAGTGCACCGGCACGGGACCGCATGAGAACCACCGCGGGCACGATGGAGCACACGATGCAGGTGAACCACAGCGGTGCGCCGATGAACCATCCCGAGCCCGAGAACCGCCCGTCGAACCACCACCGCACCGGCTCACTCGTCGTGTACTTGTTCCAGCCCGGGAGTCCGACTTGTGTCCAACCGACCAACACTTGGCATGCTCCGATGCCGACGTACTGACCAGTCCTCGTCCACCACCCGATGCCGTTACCGACGGTGCTCGTCGCGCACCCGGTGTGCGCCGCGACGATGATGACCAGCGCAAGCCACGCCATCGCGCGTCTTCGCTTCTGCGTCCGGGCCCGTCGGATCAGGGCATCCGAGCCTTCGCTCGCGGACTCGCTCAGGCTCGGCGTCCGGGAGCCGGGATTGAGAGTGTCGTCGGGCATGGGCGCTCCTGCCCTTTCAGAACGCACCGAGTCTACCGCGCCGGCGGCGGGGTCCCGCCGATGCGCTCGATCGCGCCCGCGACGGCGCGCTGGCCCGCTTCCAGGGCCGTCAGCGCCCGCGTGTTGTCGGTGACGACCGAGAGGAGCGCGGCCAGGTGCGTGCGCTCGTGCATGATCCGCTCGTGGGCGTCGGAGAGCTGCTTCTCTCGCGCGGCCGCGGCGCGGCGCTCGGTCAGCCACATCAGGCCGATGAGGCCGGCGGCGCCGAGCTGGGCGATGGCGGATGTGGCGTCGGGGGTGAGCATGGGGGGCTCCGGAAGTGGCTGAGTGGCAATGTGGCAGAGTGGCAAAGTGCGCGGGCGTCGAAGTGGCCGGTTTGCGGAACGGTTGTCTTCACTTTGCCACTCTGTCACTTCGCCACTTCTCCTTCACTGGGGATACGTCTTGAAGTTCATGAACACGGCGCGGTACGCGAGCGTGACCTTGCGGCCGCGGTCGGTGTGGTCGGCGGGCTCGAACAGGACGAACGACATATCAGGCCACTCGCGCCCGTGCTGATCGACGAGCGTGCCGGGCGCGGGCGGATCGAGGAGCTCGTCGGTGATCGCGTCGCGCAGGGTCCAGAGCCCCTCCTCGTCGTCGGCGACGAGACGGCCGACGACCTCGACCGTCGGCTCGAGCGGGCCGAGATAGAGCGTGCCGTTGGTCGGCCCGTCGGGCGTGACCTCGCGTTCGGCCAGGAGGGTCTGGCCGCGCGGCCGCTCGCGGAAGCGGTGCGGGCCGGAGCCGAACAGGTTGAGCGATTTGAAGCTGCTGGGCATGACGGGGTCCCTTCCTCAACGTGGGGCGGCGGTGGACTCGTGAAAAGGTGAGCAGGTGGGGAGGTGAAGAGGTTAAGGGAGGGTGCCACGGCTCGCGGCGCTTCGCAGCGCAGCCGTGCGATGGGCGACGCGCCACCGTTGCGCCGGAGAACCGACGAGCGGTGGCACCCGGGTGGTCACGCTGAGCGCTGTCACCTGCTCACCTCCCCACCTCTTCACCTGCTCAGGCCTCGGTCACGCTGATCGGGTCCGCGGCGCCAGTGGGGGACACCGCGATCATCGCCACGCGACGCACGGCGCCGCCCCGGAGCGAGAGCTCGTGCGTCACTTCGGTGATGACGGCGGGTGCGCTGACCCGCTTGCGCCCCGCGGAGCCGCTCGCGGGCGACGTGAAGAACTCGACGGTTCCTTCGTCGCCGGGGCGCGGCGCGTTGACATCATCGCGGGCCACCGTCTGCACCACGCGGAGCGTCGCCTTCTGCTGTGGCACGTCCGCGAGTACGACATGCGGCCCGAACTCGCTCCACTCCAGCACGAGCCGCTCGGGCTCGCGGTCGATGGCAACGGCGGTCACGTCGTCCCAGACGGAGTCGCCGAACTTCACGGTGCGGGGGTTGAGCAGGAGCATGGGGGGTTCCTGGAAAGAGACGAAGAGACGAAGAGACGAAGAGACGAAGAGACGAAGAGACGAAGAGACGAAGAGACGAAGAGACGAAGAGACGAAGAGACGAAGAGACGGAGAGACGAGAAACGGTGACTCAGGATCTGATCAGCTGCATCACGTTCAGGCGGCGCGTGGCGTCGGGGATGCCGTCGCCGTCGGTGTCGATCAGCGCGGCCGCGGATTGACGCTCGCGGATGAATCGCCCGCGGTATAGCTCCGCGCGCACCCAGTGGGGCGACTCCGGGGGCGTCAGGGCGGCCGCGGCCGCGAAGACCAGATGGAGCGCGCCCAGGCAGACGACGCGGTTGAGCGCGCCGGGGTTGGTGATGCTCGCCTCGCTCAGCACGCTGGGTCCGGGCGCCGCCGAGGGCTCGATGCCGAGCATCCTCAGCACCTGGTGTTCTGTGATCGCGATCTGCGGGCGGAGGGTGACGACGGTCACGGGTTTACCCGTGACGGGCGAGGGCGCGATGACGGGGTCGGCGGTCGAGGCCCGCGGGCGCGACACCGTCGCCGTCGTCGGCGTGGGCACGGCGATGATCTCGTACGGCACGCCGTCCACGAGCGCGACGTGCCCGGTGGTCACGCCCGCGTCGTCGAAGTTCACGTCGTGGGCGGTCAGCGTCAGCGTCGTGCCGCTGATCGTGCACGTGCCGCTGACGAGGCGCTGGCCGGACCACCCCGCGTCGCGGAAGAGGTCGGGCTCGAAGGCGAGAAGGTCGCGGTCGGAGGCCAGTGACATGGTCGGATCTCCAGTGGTTTGAAAGCGAACAACGAAAAGCGAAAAGCGAACATTCGGATCAAGCTCGTGCTGCCATCAGGCTTTTTTTCGCTGTTCGCTGTTCGCTGTTCGCTGTTCGCTTTTCATTTTTCTCAATCCTGCGCCCGCGGCTTTCGCCGCGGGGCGGGTGCGTGACGCGGCGCTTCCCCCGTGGCCGCATCACGACTTGGTTCGGCGTGGAATCGCCCTTGCGGGCGATCGCATCGGCCTGAAGGCCGATGCCACGGCTTACGTTGTGGACAGCCCGCGGACGAGTCCGTGGGCGTTCTCGTTCTTGAACTCCAGCGTGTACTCGCCGACCACCATGCCGCTCACGCGGTCGCCCTGCACGCCGAGCGGGCGGTAGTGGAACGAGCGGCCCTGGAGCGGCGGGACGCCGATCCGCGAGGAATCGAGGAAGAGCACCGTGTCCGCCGGCATCCAGCGCGACAGGATCACCCGGGCGACGCCGAAGTCGCTCTCGTAGACGCTGACGAGGTCGCTGAAGCGCGTCTCCTGCGGCTCGAAGCGCCGGATGGAGCTGGCGAACTGGTTGATGCGGCGCTTCTGGATGCCGTTCACCACGATCGTGTCAACCCGCCCCTGCGACTGCTCCCAGACGAGGCGCAGCGCCGCGTTGAGCACCGTCTCGTTCAGGTCCGTGCCGGCGCCGCCGCCGGAGGGGAACCCGCCCGCGCCGGGCACGAACTGGTTGGTCGCGATCTGTTTGATGATGCCGTTCATCGAGCGGCGGACGCTGGCCGAGCCCTGCGGCGTGCTCGCGGGGGCCGTGCCGTTGATGACGGTGTTCTCCAGGTCGCGGATGAGCTCGCGCATCCGCTCCTGCTTCTGGTAGTCCTCCTCGCCCTTCTTGACGCCGTGGGTGCGGGCAACGAAAAAGGCCCGGCTCGGGCCCGGGCCTCGGTTCGCGGGTTGATGCGCAGGGGGGAGGCGTTACGCCGCGATCTTCAGCGCCATCGCTTCCGCGCCGTCGGTCGGCTGTCCGATCTTGACAATGGTGGGCTCGGAGGGTGTGGAGACCTGCCCGCCGCGGTGGGTCCGCAGGGTGTACTGAGCCTGGACGGCGGCGGGGACGCCGGTGTCGAGGTACGACTTCTCGGCGAGCGACGCGATCTGGACGGCCGTGCTGAACTGCCCGCCGGTGCCGGGCGCGACGGCCCGCCAGACGCTGAAGAACGCGCCCTGGGCCAGTGAACCCTTCCACTTGAGGGTGATGCTGCCGTCGGTGTTGAGCACGGACACCAGGTCCGTGGGCGCGACGGGCGGGGGTGCGGGGGTGGGCGCGGCGGGGGGCGGGATCTGCGCCGTCGAGTAGACGCCGGGGTTGTTGGTGCTGCTGGCGTAGGTCTTGATGGTGGCGATGAGGTTGGACCCGTTCTCGTGGGCGGCGGTGATGTCGTCGTAGAACGCGAGTGTGGCGGCCTTGGCGGCGTTGCGTGTGGGCTGCTGGGCGTCGTAGGAGGTGCGTGCGGCGGTGATGAGGGTGCTCAGCGCGGTGAGCTGTGCGACGGTGAGGCCGATGGCTCCGGCGTTGTCCTGCCAGACGGGGAGGTGGGCCTCGTAGAACTCGAGCTGCTGGAGACGTGTGTCCGGAACGACGCCCATGACGGGCTCCTTTCGCTTCCGGGCGTCGCGGGCGTCACGACGAGTGCCCCCCACCGGCCCCCGGTGCTGTCGGTACAGCCTGCGTCGTCGGCAAGGCTGGCGTAGGCCTCAAGGCATGGCGCGGCGTTTTGGGACGGAACGTCCTGCACGCACCCGCACAGGCAGTACAGGTTCACGGCGAGTACGCAGAGTGCGCAGAGGTAACGCAGAGGCCGCGGAGGGCGGAGGGGCCGAGCCCGGCCGCCAAGGACCTCGGGCCACGGTCAACTTGTAGGGTTCCCGTCGGCTATGTCGGTCTGCGCAGGCCGGGATGGCCGTCACAAGCGGGCCACATGTACTCGATGAACGCCCAGCCCAGCTCCGTTGCGTGGTAACCCCAGCGGTCCTCGACACCCTCTGGGGACCGTTGCTGCGGCTTGTAGTCATTCATGATCAGGTGCTTGTCCAGCAACTCCCGCAGCGCGAAGCACATTCTGGGCCTCGTGCCCCGAATATCCCATCCCTCCACGCTCAGCGCCGGAGGTGGTCCCTTGAAATACGGCGGTGGGTTGTCCTCGAACAGTGGCGGTCGCGCTTTGCCCATACCGCTTTGTCCCTGGCCATACCAGTTCAACAACAGGATTGCATCCGCTGTGAGCCCAGCCGACAGTTGATTCAGGTACTTCTGGCGATCGGACTCGAAGGACAGCGCGGCAGCACAAATAGCCTCAGCAATCTTCTCGACGCCAGCTTCCGAGTTGTAGTTCACGACGTTCTTGCCTCTGATGTCAAAGTGCAGTTCCTCGGGGCGCCCTTGTGTGATGAGCACAATTCGCTCGTTGGGCTTCAGGGCGAGCGCGGCGCCAACCTCAAGGTGCACCCCCGCGTTCGGGGTAGTCACGTCCCCGAGCACGAAGTGGCTGTACAGGATTGCCTTCAGAATCTCGTCCGTGATCTGGACCGCGAATCCCGGCGATTGGTCGATCCGCATCGGTCGGGCGAACCGGCGCTTGATCATGTGCTCCGGCCCAATCACATTCGCCCGCTCCGCGGCCTTGCAGACAACCTCTTCAAACACCCTTGTTGAGCGATAGGAATAGACCTCTCCGAAGGGCATCGCCACGAATGTGGCGTACTCTCCCAGAGTGAACTGGTGGGCCAGTGCATCGTCTCGGTAGCGGGCGTAGACCAGGTCAGGGTTCACAGGTAATCCTCGTGGCCGGATTGCCACTCATGACTTCCGTCCGCCGTGCCGCACCTGCGCGGGCTCGATCGGGTCAGAGGGCATCGGGATCACCGACTCGCCCGCTCCGGCGGTCCCGGCGGCGGCTGAATTGTACCGGTTGACCGCGGCAGGCGATCCCCGGCGTTGTCCGTGCGTCAAGGTTGAGCGTTGCCTGTGGTCCGCGACATGTTCTTGCGCGTGAACCGTGTTCAGAGCGTGCTACGCAGGGTGGCATGGTTCCCGGACGCTGTCCACAACGACCATCCTGACCTCCACAACGACCGTCCCCAGCGGGACAACAACCGTCCGGGCCTCCACGACGACCATCCGGGCCTGGACGGCGACCATCCTGGCCTCCACAACGAGCGTCCTCAACGGGACAACGACCGTCCCGGCCTCCACAACGACCATCCTCGACGGGATAACGACCGTCCCGGGCGGAACAGCCACCTCAGCCACCCCGCAGGGGACCGCCGACAGACGGTCAGCCAATAGAATTACTTCTGGCCGCTTCCGCCCAAGCGGGCGGCGCGAGAGCGCCCGGCCTCGCCCCATGCCCTCAACCGCCCGCGCCGCGGCGGAAGGGCGACGGAAGTCGCTTTCTCCATCGGGTGGCACGGGACCGGGCCTTGCCCGAACCCGTGCGATCGGCCGCCAGCCCTCAGCCCCAGCCCCGCCCGCTTACCCGCCATGGCGGGCGTCGCGGCGGTTTCCACAGGGCCGGCGAACCGGTCAACCAACTTGACTTGAACCGCCGCCAAGCCGATAGTCGGGGTGCCGTGGGTAACTGCGGCGAAACGTGACCGCTGTGAGGCGGTCGGACACGCACCTTTAGTGGCGGCCGTAAGGCCAAGGAGGACGCATGTCTGCGTCGCCGAATCCCCTTCTGGGGAAAGTTTCTCAGAGTTCCACCCGCTACGCCCATGCGACGACGACGCTTTCGCAGACGATCGTCGAAGTTGAGGCGTTTCTCAACACACTGCCCGGCAAACGCGAGGTCTCGATCACACGATCTGGCGAGGCCACCGAAGATGGGTTGTCGTTCACGCGGGCTGGAGGCGGAACCTGGCAGATCAACTACGTACCACCACCGCTGGCACAGCTTGTCCTGATCGCGTCCACGCGTCGCGGAAACGGTACAGCCCCACTTCGCGATTTGCCGGTGGAAATGAAACTAAAGGCCGCACCGCTTCTGGCTCCGTTGATCCAGAAGCTCGCTGACGAGCTTTGCGCCGAAGCCCTGCGGGCAGAGAACGCCGTCGCCGCGGTGCGTGCCGCGTTAGAACCGCTCCGGAAGGGAGGCGCGTGAATCATGCGCTCCCACGATTACGGACGGCGTTGCCCTCGCTGGTATCGGCTTGCATTCCTCCTCCCAGTTTCAGCGTCATGGCCGGTGATGGTCGGAGTCGCGGCATTCGGGGGGCACATCGCTGATTCTCTGCTTTGGCCACTCGCCGCAGTGACGATCGCTGGGTCTATCGTCGCGTTGGTCCCCCTCCGCTCCGCCGACGTTGCTCAGGCTTGCGGTGCTGCCAGCCGGAAGATTGCGAGCCGCGAACGGCCGCGCGGCGGATGAGAGGGATCAGCGGCGGGTGGCACTGGTTCGCAGCGCGGGTCGCTTGGCTTCGTGCTACGGCCGGCCGCTTTGAGCCGCCAAAGCGCACTCCCGTCCGCCGTGCCGCACTTGCGCGGGCTCGATCGGGTCGCGGGCCGGACCGAACGTCTCAGGCTCGCCCGCGTGGGGGGGCGGCACGCCACGGTGGCGGAGTGATTGTATTGGCTGACCGAGTCCGCTGATACCCCGCGAGGACAGGATTCAGGGGTCAGCCTTCGCTTGTGCACCCTTCCCGCACTCCGGGCACGGCGCGCCCGCGGGCAGGCCGCGCAGGTCGTAGCCGCAGGTGGAGCAAGCGCCCGGGCGTCGACGGCGCACGCGTCGCACCAGCGCCGGCGCGAACACGAACGGCGCGGCCACGGCGGACCAGAACGCGAGATTCGTCGCGAGGCCGGACCAGATGGGGAGGTATGGAAGAGTCCTCGAAAACGGCGCCCCGGGCGATGGCAACGCGCAGTGGGCACCGCTGAGTTCGAAAGCCCCTCGCACGACCGTCCAGCGGGACCGAGGCTCTGAGTACCCATGCTCACACCACAGTGCCCGGCACGGCCAGCCCCGGGCTTCGTGCACGATCCGGTGGTGTCTCATCGGAGCCACAGCCTGAAACTCTGCGAGCATGCGCGGCCAGGCGTCGCGACGTGCCCAACTGTGGGTGATGTCCTCCGGGCCCGGCCCCTGCAAACCGACGTGCTTCAAGTACTCACCGAGGCTGGAGTATGCGGCAGCATCCAGCCACGTTACCGCGAGGCTGTCGTCGAGGGCGAGGAAGAACCAAGCGAGGTCGGAGGGAAACTCCGACGGGCCTGAAATACGCGACGCGCGAACAGATTGGAACGTCCCGCCCGAAATGAATGCGCCCGGCAGCCACGCGCTCGCGAGCGTGAGAACCGCTCCCAGCGCGAGGCACGTCAACAGTCTCCGAGCGAGGAATTTCACGGCAGACGTTACTCCGACTTCCCGCCGCACTCTGGGCATGGCGCGCCCGCGGACAGACCGCGGAGGTCGTAGCGGCACGCGGGGCAGGTGCCGGGGCGACGGCGCAGGCGTCGCACCAGCGCGGGGGCGAAGACGAACGGCGCGGCCGCGAGGGACCAGAACGCGAGATTCGTCGCGAGGCCGGACCAGATCGGGTAATACGGGAGGGTGTTGGGCACGAGCATCATGGCCGGGTCGGAGAACCGGTGCCGGCCCGGGATCACGAACGCTCCGCCGCGAACGTCCCACCGGTACTCGTCCGCGCGACTGGGTGTGTACTCGCACCAGAGCGCCCGACAGGGCCATCCGCACGCTTCGATGCTGCTGTTCGCGCTGACTCCCGCCGGCCCGAACGATTGCCGCGCCTTTGCGAGGAAGCGCGACCACGCTCCCCATCGCTCCCATCCGCGCAGGACATCCTCGGGCTTCGGTCCGCTGGCTCGTACCGGTTCTATCACACCCAAACTGTGCCGAACCCGGGCAGAGTGGTCGGACGCGCCGAACATCAGGCAGGTTGTCAACGAGCCTCGAACGCTTTGCGCGGTGAGCAGCGTTCCTGCCGGTATCCCATCTGAAGGCTCGCTCACGCGCATGCCGGCGCGGAGAACGCTCCGGTGGCGGTAGTCCGCTACCGATGGCGTCCACGCGACGGTGATGGTCAACACGACCCCGAGCGCAACGCAGATCAGGAGTCGCCGGACGATCGACTTCACGAGAGACGATACGTCGATACCACCATGTCCCGGCGGGTGCCAGGCATCCCCCTCCGCGAACTCTGCGTGATCGGAGTTCACCCGCCGCGGCGGGCGACCTCTGCGTACTCCGGCCTTGACCGGACCCGCGCGGAATCACCCGGCCGCGCGCTGGGCGTCGCCGAGGACCTCGACGTTCGAATACTGGTCGAGGTTGAGCGTCACGAGCTCCCCGTCGTCCTTGCGGAGTTCCAGCCGATCGAGCCAGAGCTTGTCGCCCTTGCTGTGGGCGAACCACGAGCCGGTCTTCTGCTGGCCGGCGCGGATGAGCGTGCCCTCGACCGTCGACACGAGCGAGCCGGAGAGGCGCGGCATCTGCTGCGTCACGCGGACCCGCTGGCCGGGGGAATAGCTGGGGCGATCCATGGGGCGGAGTATAGAGACCAGAGGGCAGACTGCAGAGGGCCAGAGAGCCAGATGGCACAGAGGCAGGGAAAGTTGTTTCGTCAGGTGTGCCCGATCACGCGGGCCGCGTCGTCGAGGATGGCGGCCGCGGCCTGAGGGGTCGGGGCTTCGGCGATCAGCCGCATGATGGGCTCGGTGTTCGACGCGCGGACGTGGAGCCAGGCCTTGCCGCTTCCGCCTCCCGGGAGCGGGCCGTCCCAGTCCACCCGCACGCCGTCCTGAAGGTCGATGCGGGGGGAGGAACCCTGAGCAGGTGAAGAGGTGAGCAGGTGAGGAGGTGAGGAAGAGGGGGGTGCGTATGCGGCGGCGATCTTGCGGATCGTCGGCTGGGCGTCCTCCTTGCGGGCGAGGTCCACCTTGCGCTTCTCGATCGCGTACGCGGGGATGGCCGCGACCAGCTCGCGGATGGACTTGCCCGTACGGGCCATGAGGGCGAGCACGAGGGCCATCGCCGAGAGCGAGTCGCGCACGTACGTGACGCGGGGCCAGATCACGCCGCCGTTGCCCTCGCCGCCGAGGACCACGTCGTGCCCGGCATCGCGTTCCCGCTTCATCGCGGCGACGACGTTGGCCTCGCCGACGGGCGTGCGGATGACCCGGGCGCTGTGGCGGGCCGCGACGTCGTCGATCATGCGGGAGGTGGAGAGGTTCGCGACGAGAACGCGTCGCGTTTTCTCTTCGTCTCTCCGTCTCTCCGTCTCTCCGTCTCTTCCCGCCCCGAGCACCGCCTCCGCCGCCAGCGCCAGCGTGTACTCCTCGCCGATGTAGTTCCCTTCCTCATCCACGATCGCCAAGCGGTCCGCGTCCGGGTCCTGGGCGAAACCGACCTGGGCGTTGAACTTCATCACGCCCGCGCCGAGCGTGACGAGGTTCTCCTTCGTCGGCTCGGGCTTGTGCGGGAAGACGCCGCCGTCTTCGGCGCCGTGGTGGATGAGCTCGCAGCCGAGCAGCAGGAGCATGTCGCGCCCGCCGAAGCGGCCCGCGCCGTTCACGGAGTCGAGCAGGACGCGGATGCGCCGACCCCGGACGGCCCGCGCCGCGTCGGGCCCGATGGCCGCCAGGACGGATTGAACGTGGGCCCGTGCTCCGTCGCCGCGTTGATCGACGGGGGCGGGGCTGCGGGTCGGCGGCGCGGCCGCCGCGCGAAACCGGGCGACGATCGCGTCCGCGGAACTCGCGTCCGGGGCACACGCGGCCGCACGCCCCGGGTCGCTCGCCGCTCGCACCAGGCACTTCAGCCCGTTCCACTCCTGCGGGTTGTGGCTGGCGGTCACGACCATGCCGCCCGCGGCATCGAGGTGATCGACCATGACGCCGATCGTCGGCGTCATCGCGACGCCGAGGTCGACGACCTCGCACCCGGCTGCGCTCAGCCCTGCGATTGCCGCGGCGTGGATCGGCTCGAACCCCGCGCGGCCGTCGGTGCCGATGACCACCACGGCCGTCCCGCTCCCAGCCGTATCTGCTGCTTTGCTGCGGAGTTCACCCGCCGCGGCGGGCCGCTTTGCTGCTTTGACCCACCCGCCAAACGCCCCCGCGAACCGCGCGGCCACCTCGGGCGTCAGGCTCCTGCCCGTGATCCCGCGCAGCCCGCTCACCCCCACCATCAACGGCGCATCGCTCATGCGGGCAAAGGGTAGACGGTCACCGCCGGACGCCGGGCCGGGTGCCACCGCTCGCATGAAGTCGGGTGCCACCGCTCGCCGGTCCTCCGGCGCAGCGGTGGTTGGTCGTCCATCCCACGGCTGCGCGGCGAGATGCCGCGAGCCCCGCCTCGGCGGGCAAGCCGTGGCACCCGCTGAGTGTCGCGGCGACCGCGAGCCGTGGCACCCTCGATCTCCGCTATCCTCCGCCCCATGGATCAGTGGCGGGTTGTCCGCGTCGCACCGGGGGAGGATGGGGGCGCGTGGGTTGCGGCCCTCTCGGCCGTCGGCTGGGAGCGTTCGGCGCGGGTGCTCAAGCGCGAGGCGGGGGCAGGCGTGTACCGCGTGGCGATGGTGCGGCGCGACGCGGTGCTGAAGTTCCGCGACCTGCACGGGTCCGACCGGCTCAAGGGGCTCTTCGGCGCGACGCGGGCCATGCGCCAGTGGCGCGGGGCCGCGTGGCTGAGCACGCACGGCTTCCGCACGGCGCGCCCGTACGCGCTGCTGAGCGGCACGCGGATGGGCGTTCCGGCCGAGGCGCTCGTGATGGAGGGGCTGCCCGGCAAGTCCGTGCTGATGCACCTGGCCGACGAGGACCTGACCATCCGCCAGGAGCATGCGGTGGCGCGGGAGCTCGGGCGGTTGACCGCGCGGATGATCGCCGCGGGGCGGTACAACGCGGACGGGAAGCCGTCGAACCTGATCGTGACGCGCTGCGATGAGGATGGCGGAGACAGGCCCGTCGAGATCGCGATCATCGACTGCGGGGCGCTGCGGCTGCGCTCGCCGCTGTCGCACGCATCGTCGCTGGTGCGGATGCTCGCGTCGCTGGTGATCGAGCCGATCGGCGTGGGCGTGCGCCCGCGGCGGACGCTGATGATGCGGGCGCTGACGGCGTGCATCGGCGCGACGGTCGAGCGGTGGCTGGGAAAGCTCGGCAAGCTCGGGGCGGACGGGCGCGGCGGGTCAATCCGCGGCGAGCCGCGCGTCCGCCGGGCGGTGCGCGAGATGCGCCGCACGCTGTGGCGCAGGGTGGAGCGGGCCGTCCGCGACCACGGCGACCCGCGGCCGCGGGTGAACCCGCTGCACGGGTGAGGGCTGCGACCGTCGCGCAACGCGGGTGCCACCGCTCGCCGGCTCTGCGGCGCAGCGGTGGTTGGTCGTCCATCGCACGGCTGCGCGGCGGAGCGCCGCGAGCCCCGCCACGGCGGGCAAGCTGTGGCACCCCTGTTCCCTGTTCCCTTACCCCTATTCCCTATACTCCGCCCCAGCACGGAGAGCCGCATGTCCGAGCCGCAGAAACAGCCCGATCCCGCCGCCGGAAGCACCGCTCCGACCGGTGCGAAGTCGATGGACGACGTGACGGCGCTGTGCAAGCGTCGCGGGTTCATCTACCAGGCCAGCGAGATCTACGGCGGGCTCAACGGGTTCTGGGATTACGGCCCGCTGGGGGCGCAGCTGAAGAAGAACCTGCGCGATGCGTGGTGGCAGGACATGATCATGAACCCCTGCTGGGGGCGCAAAGGGCCCGACTTCGGCGGGGGCGGCGATCGCGTCCGCTGCGTGCCCGTCGAGACCTGCATCATCCAGCACCCGAAGGTGTGGGAGGCGAGCGGGCACGTCGCGGGGTTCAATGATCCGATGGTGGATGACAAGGAAACGAAGCAGCGGTTTCGGGCGGACCACTTCTTCGGCTTCGTCGGGATCGAAGTAGATGACGTTGAGGGCAATTTCGACGACCAGCTTGCAAGAACGGCACTGGTACACAATCTTCGCAATGGCACAGTGCATCCACGAGTAACTTTTGTCGCAGGCACAATTGGTGAGGTGCCGATTCTTGACAAGTCGCTTCTGAAGAAGCTGGGCTTTGAATTCAAGGGCATGGGATCGGGCGATTGCATGGCGCTCATGGCGCTCGGAGTGATGCCAGCTGATTTTGTTGACCTAAGGACAAAGAGGACGCTTCGTGGCGCTATTTGTCAGGTGCCATTGCCCTATATGCAGCAGCGTTTTGCTGAGGTGCCGTCACCATTCACGGGAAAGAAAGGCACGCTCACCGAACCCCGCCAGTTCAACCTGATGTTCAAGACCTACACCGGTGCCACCGCGACGGAGGACGACAAGGTCTACCTGCGTCCCGAAACCGCCCAAGGCATCTTCGTCCAGTTCAAGAACGTCGTGGACACCACCCGCGTCAAGCTCCCCTTCGGGATCGGCAACACGGGCAAGTCCTTCCGCAACGAAGTGACGCCGCGGAACTACACGTACCGTTCGCGCGAGTTCGAGCAGATGGAGCTGGAGTTCTTCTGCCACCCCGGCGAGAGCCAGGCGTGGTACAAGTTCTGGCGCGACTTCCGTATGGAGTGGTGGACGTCGCTGGGGCTGGCGGGGGAAAACCTGCGCCTGCGTGAGCACGCCAAGGACGAGTTGTCGCACTACTCCACGGGCACGAGCGACGTGGAGTACCGCTTCCCGTTCACCTACCCGGACTTCGGCGAACTCGAGGGGATCGCCCATCGCGGGTGCTTCGATCTGGAACAGCACCAGAAGCACTCGGGGGCCAAGCTCGAGTACTTCGACCAGGATCGCGGCGAGCTGCTGCCCAACGGGTCGAAGAAGGGCGAGCGGTACCTGCCGCACGTCATCGAGCCCGCGGCGGGCCTCGACCGCGGCGTGCTCGCGGTGCTGTGCGAGGCGTACACGAAGGATGCCACCCGCGCGAGCCCTGAGATCATGCGGTTCCACCCGCGGCTGGCGCCGATCAAGGCCGCGGTCTTCCCGCTCGTGAACAAGGAGGGGATGCCGGAGGTCGCGGAGAAGCTCCACGACGAGCTGCACGCGAAGTTCGGGCGGGGCGGGTTCATCGAGACGGACGCGAAGCAGTCGATCGGCAAGCGCTACGCCCGCATGGATGAAGCGGGGTGTCCGTACTGCTTCACGATCGACGGCGACTCGGCGCAGGACAACACGGGGACGTGCCGAGATCGTGACAGCGGTGCGCAGCAGCGTCTCGCGATCGATCAGGTCGGCGCGTTCTTGAGCGAGAAGCTCGAGGTCTGAGCCGGTTCACCGCAGAGTCAGAGAGACCCAGTGACGGCAAAGAGAAGAAGATCATGTCGTGAAGGAAGTTGTTTCTTCTCCGTGCCGCCCGCGCGTCTCGGTGCCTCTGTGATCGACCTTCCGGTTCATCGCTCGGCGCTGAGTGCCGGCGTCCGCCCGGACAACACCACTCCCGTCACCGCGCCGTGCGCCGGCTCGGCGTCCGGGTCCCTCGGCGTGCGGTACTCGAAGTACTTTTTCAGCTTGAGAAAATGCTTCTCGTACAGGTGCCAGCTCAGCCACGCGACGGCGAGCGTGGCGGCGGACGACACGATCCAGAATACGCACTGGGCCGGCAACTGCGAGCCGGCGATGATCGGGAACTCCACCAGCGGACCGTCCGGCCCGTCAACCTTCGGTCCGAAGAGCGTATCGCGGATCACCGCGCGCAGCGGCAGGTGGAAGAGGTACAGCGCGTAGCTGTACTTGCCGAGCGTGCGCATCACGCCCGAGCAGAAGACGCGTGAGAGCGCGGAATCCGGGGCGGCGGTGACGCTGAGGACGAGAAGCCCGCCGAACGCGATCGGCAGCGCGAGGTAGCCGGCGACCTGCATCAGCTTGCCCAGGTGGGGCTCATTCGCCAGGTAGCCGAAGCGAGAGAACTCGCTCCAGCCGAGGGACGAATCGATGAAGTGGATCGAGATGAACGCGAGGACGCCGAC
>JBJXFE010000016.1:0-71395 GCA_046153875.1 Phycisphaerales bacterium | reverse complement strand
CGTGGATCCAGAACTTCCGCCGCCTGTGCATCCGCTACGAGAAGTCCACCGCGATGTTCCAGGGCTTCCTGCACCTCGGCTGCACCCTCCTCCTGCTCAAACAGGTTCTGGGATAGGCTCTAGTGTCTGGCGGCAGTGATCCTTGACGATTCTTGCGCGCCTTTTTTAGGCCACGAAACCGGCACCGCTCACGGCCTTTGCAGCGGCGGCTTGCCGCGATTCGCTCGCATGCGGTTGAGCCCCTCGAAAAGCCTGCTCCGAGCGAGGAACCAACGGAGGAACCGGCGCTTGCCCGGAAAATCCGCGAGCACGATGCCCGCGAGGAGCGAGATGACGCCCGGCCCCGGCAGGATCAGCATCGCCACGCCCGCCACGATGAGCACCCAACCCAGGATGTTGAGCCAGAGGGAGGGCTTGCGGTTCTGGCGCGTGAAGAAGTCTTTCGGCAGTCGCGCTACCGCGACCGGCACCGCCAGAACCCCGGCGACGAGCAGCACGACGGAAAGTCCGCCGCTCACGACCAATCCGGGATGCTGCTTCAGCCATTCGAGCATCGAGTGCGATCCCGTGCGGATCATCCCACTCTATGGGAGCGTGGCGCCGAGCGCATGCGCCCCGCGCATAACGGGTAAATGTGCTCGAAGAGATGTACGGTTCTGGGAATGGAGGTGCCGGTCGCTGCGGCGACCGGCATCAGCGGACGATCGACGGTTCGCCGCTCCGTCATCGCGCTTTGTCGATAGGTCTGCGCGAACCGTTGCCCGGTCTCCTGGGGAGGCGGCGCTTGTTTTTGAGGGTTGACCTGCGCTCAAGCGACCCCGGGGGCGGGATTGTCGCATTTCACTTCGCCACGGCCCGCTTGAGTTGCTCGCTATCGATCTTGACCATGCTCATCATCGCCTGCATGGCCTTGCCGGCCTTGGCCCGGTCCGGATCGCTGATCATGTCGATCAGCAGTTTGGGATCGATCTGCCAGGACACGCCGAAGTGGTCGGTGATCCAGCCGCAGGCGACCGGCGTACCGCCCGCCGCGACGAACTTGCCCCAGTATTCATCCACCTGCTGCTGCGTGTCGCAGAGCACGGCGATGGAGACGCCCTGGGTGAACGTGAACTGCGGTCCGCCGTTGAGGGCGGTGAATGCGCGGCCGTCGAGCGTGAACTCGACGGTCATCACACCGCCGGTCTTGAACGGCGACTGCGGCCCGAGGTCGGGGTAGCGCGTGACGCGCGTGATCGTCGAGTTGGGGAAGATCGAGGTGTAGAAGCGCGCCGCTTCCTCGGCCTGGTTGTTGAACGTCAGGAATGTGCTGATCGTGGGCATGAAAGGATCGTACGAGCTTTCGCGCCGCGTGGCAAAAACTCCGCCGTTTCACGGAAGATTGACATGTGGCCCGATCACCTACGGGTGGCACGGGCCTGCCGCCCTGAGCAGACCCGTGTCGGCTCGCGGCCATCGCACTTGTCCGCCCAAGGCTGCGGACCAGTGCCACCCGCCTCGGGGTAGAGTTCGCGCGGGTGCTTTCATGGTCTCACGCGCCAAAGCCTGGTTTGTGACTGTTCTGGCAGCACTCGTCGGTGCCGTATTCGCGATCTCGCTTGTTCACAATCTCGGCGTCATCGGCGCGCCCGTGGTCACCGGTGACATCATCGCGCGCACACCCATTAAGCAGTTCGGTTTTTCCCGCGTGGACTTCACCATCCGCATCCGGGGCACGGCGACCGACGTCCACGCGCACGTCCATCGGTATCTGATGAGCCAGGCACCCACGACCGTCCGGTTCCGATACGCAGGAGACCCGGCGCGTGAAGTGTTCCTCTTTGAGCACGAGGTAGGGCCGCACTGGGTGGTGCTCTTTTTCTGGGGAGTGGCGGCGTGCTTTGGCGCGCTTCTCTCCCCCTGGCGGCGATTGGATCCCATTCGGCGGTCGCTCGGCTGGAGCTGTGAGCCGGGGCGGAGTGGCACGATTGAAGCCGCCCGCCCACGCCACGTCGGGCGCGGCGCGGTGGCCACTGCCCGAGGGCGAGATGAAGTCGCCCGCGACGGTGCCCTCGTGACTTGGCCCTTCAGCGAACCGCGCAACCACGCCGCGATCACGCTGTGGCGGATTCTCCGCGCGGGCAAGCCGATTCTGCTCGTTTCGCACGATGACGACGGCAGCTGGCAGTTCCTCGACTCTGACGAGGCGTCCATGGATGACGCGGCTGTCGTCGCGCTTGAGGAGATGCTCCGCCACGATCCGACGATCGCCGAACTCGCCGACCTGCCCCGCGGCTGCACCGCCACGCGCGACGGTCCCGACGAACCGTGGTCCCGCGACACCACGTCCGACGCATGACCGACGGCCGGTGGCTCGATCATTGCGGACGATTCGGAAGTGCCACAATCATCCCCGTTCGGGGACAATCGTGGAAACCCGGCATCACCGGTCCACCACCGCCCGCAGAATCCGGATCCGTTCCGGCGGCACCAGCGTTCCCTTGTTGATCCCGGGGCACGTGCGCCCCGCGCGATCCCAGCGCTCGCGGCTGCGCAGGTTGCTCTCCCAAAACGGCCACGTCCGGCACTGCGCCGGCCGATCCTCGTAGATCGAGCAGATCGCCTTGCCGGGGATCGTCGCGCGGTCGAGGAAGACGCAGTCGTACCCGTGCGGCGTGCGGTTCTCGCGCAGCGAGCGACCCGCGGGCGAGTCCTTGGTGTAGTCCGTGATGAACCGCTCGACGGTGACGCCCAGGCGCCTCGCGATCGCCGCGGCCTCCTCCTCGGTGAAGAGCACGTACCCCTCGGGCCCGGAGCAGCAGCGCCCGCACTGCGTGCACGAGAACCGCAGCCCCCCGCCCCCGCCGCCCCCGGGCGCGCCGGGTGCCGCGGACGGGTCGTCGAACCACTCGCGTTCGGGCGTGGGCGGCATGGTTCGTGCGATCGGCGTGGCGGCTGGGCCGGTGATGGTGCGGGGGACTATGTGCGCGGCGCGGCGTCGGTCCCGCGGAAGCGCAGCGCGACGAGGGTCTGGTCGTCGACCCGCGTGCGGGCGTGGGTGTGCTCGAAGAGCGCTGAGTGGACGGTGTCTACGACGCAGTCGGGCTGCCCGGTGCATCGGGTCAGGGCGGCCTCGAGCCGCTCCGGGCCGAACATCTCACGCGAGGCGTTCATAGCCTCGGTAATGCCGTCCGTGTAGAGCACGACCGTGTCCATCGGCTTGAGGACAATGCGTTCGCGCTCCATCGGCAGGTCGTCCAGGATGCCCAGCGGCAGGGACCCCGCGCCGTTGAGGGTGGTGACAGCGCCGTCCGTGCCGTCCTTGAGCAGCGGCGGGTTGTGCCCCGCGCGGGCGTACGTGAAGCTCGCGTCGCGCGGGTCGTACACGCCGAAGAACGCCGTCACGAACGAGCCCTCGATCCCCGCTTCGGTGAGCCGCGCGTTGGCGTACCGCAGAACCGCGTCCGGCCCCAGGTCCGGCCCGCCGTAGGCGTGCAGGATGCCGCGGAGCATCGCCATGATCGTCGCGGCCGCGGGCCCGTGCCCGGAGACGTCGGCGATCAGCATGCCCCACGTCCCTTCCGGGAACGGGAAGAAGTCGTAGTAGTCCCCGCCGGCCTCGTCGCTGGTCAGGTAGCTCGTCGCGATCTCGACGCCGGGGATGTCCGGGTTGGCCCTGGGCAGCAGGGACCGCTGGACCCGCGCGACCTCCTCGAGCTGCCCCCGCAGCTTGTCGTTGAGCGACTTGACCTCGCTGACCAGCAGCAGGCGCGTGTTGTTCCCGCCGACGAGGTTGCTGACGATCATCGCCCGCTCGACCTCCTCGGGCGTGAAGGCGTCGGCCCGGCGACGCAGCTGGAGCGTCCAGTAGACCGGCTCGCCCTCGTGATAGACGGGCACGACCAGGGCGCTGCGCTGGTGGCGGAGCGCGTCGCCCAGCACGGGGTCGTCCGGCACGTCCATCTCGCGGATGAGCTTGGGCCGGCCGTCGGCGATCCACGCCCCGAGCACGCCGCCCGTGTGCACGGGGATGACGTCGCGGTGGCGCCACGGCTCGCTGCGCGACGCTACGAGCCGGCCGGCGAGCACTTCCTCGACGTTGATGTTCCGCGTCACGCGGTAGCGCCCCGCGTCGAGGTCGCGGGTCGAGAGCGAGATCATCAGGTCGATGGGGTTGAGCGGCCAGTAGTACGTGGCGAACGCCGTGAGCGAATCCAGCGGTGTGCGGGCCGTGCTCAGCTCGCGGGCCATCGCGATGAGCTTGCGGACCCGCTCGTTCTGGGACAGATCTGCAACCTGCACGGAGGGAGTGTAGGTGCGAAGCCCTCCGCGCCCGCGTCATACGCTCCGGACGCCGAGGCTGAGGAGTCCGCGACGAAGTCTCGGGTACGCGCGCCTCAAGCCCCCGTCGCGCACGCGTTCTCGACCCGCGCCGCCCGAGCCGCCGACTCCGCCAGAGCGCGCCGGCACTCCTCCGACACCGCCGCTCGCCGGGCCGCGTCGGCCAGCAGGGGCAGGTTCACCCGCACGTTCCACTCCGCCGCCCGTGCGCCCGCGTCGGCCAGGATCGCCGCGATCGCCCAGTCGCTCTTCAGGTGCGGGTTGGTCTTCGGCCCCGCGTCCTCAAGCAGGCGCAGCAGGTTCGAGCACGCCGCCAGCGCCGCCATCGGAACCTGCACGGACCGTTCGGCCGCGGCGGGAAGCTCGCGGGCGCGACGCGGGTCGGTCTCGGGCAGCTTTGTCAGGGCGTTCACCTCGGCGTACGCCGCGGCGTCCTCGTCCGCCAGTTCCAGGAGCACCGCCCGCACGCGGACCAGCGCGTCGTCCGCGTGCTGCAGCGCCGCCTGGTGCGCCGCGAGGCTCTTCTTGCCCAGCGAGTACGCGACCACCATACGGGCCAGCGCGGCGGCCAGCGCGCCCGTCGCACCGGCAACGGCCCCGCCGCCGGGCGCCGGGGTCTTCGACCCGATCGCGTCGAGGAGGTCGCCGAACGACATGCGCGCGAGGTTCGACATCGGCCAGCAGCGTAGCGGGCGCACCCGCGGGGCGTCGCCCGGTAGACTCGGGCGCATGCCCGCGGGGTTCCTGTGGCCGATGCTCGTGACGGGCGCGATCCTCGTGCTCACAGGGTGCGCCGCGCCGCGCACAGGAGTAGAACTCGCCCGCCGCGGCGATGAGATCGTCATCTGCGGGCGGTACTTCCACACCGGCGCGCCGGTCGTCCTCTGGACCGATCCCGGCGGCTACGACGCCTACCGCGTCGAGCGGCGGTTCGTGCCGGCGGATCAGGCCGCGTGGGGGTGGACCGACGCGGACGGCAAGCGCCCCGGGCCCGTCTCACCGAACCGCTACGACGTCCGCAACCCGCGCGGCTCCGTCACCGGGCCCGAGGTGCTGACGCCCGAGGAACTCGAGCGCGTCCGCGGGGGCGGGTGGGACCTGCCCACGCTGCGCCGCGTCGTTGATCAGTTCGTCATCCACTACGACGTCGCGGGCACGAGCCGCCAGTGCTTCAAGGTGCTGCACGACCTGCGCGGGCTCTCCGTCCACTTCATGCTCGACCTCGACGGCACGATCTATCAGACTCTCGACGTCAAGGAGCGAGCGTGGCACGCGACCACCAGCAACCACCGCTCCATCGGGATCGAGATCGCAAACATCGGGGCGTACCCGGCGAAGGACGCGGCGGTGCTCGACCGCTGGTACGCCCGCGATGACGCGGGTCGCGTCCGCGTGACGCTCCCGGACTGGATGGACGACGGGGGCGTCCGCACGCCGGGTTTCGTGGCCCGCCCGATCCGCGACGAGCCGATCCGCGGCGTCATCAACGGCTCGGACCTGCGGCAGTATGACCTGACGCCCGAGCAGTACGACTCGCTCATCAGGCTGACGGCCGCGCTGTGCACGGCCCTCCCGGGCATCCGCTGCGACTACCCGCGGGACGCCGCGGGTTCGGTGATTCCGTCGAAGCTCTCCGACGACGAGCTGGCGTCATATTCCGGTCTGCTCGGGCACTGGCATGTGCAGGAGAACAAGACCGACCCCGGGCCGGCATTCCAGTGGGACCGCGTGATCGCCGGCGCCCGCCGGCGCATGGGGATCGCCCCGACGCCCCGGCGTGCCGGTCTTCTCCTGGGCCCGGATGACGGGCATGCAGGCCGACGGCCTGATCGTCCATAGCCGGGGGTTGAGCGGAGCGAAACACCCGGCGGCATGCGGGACCACATGACCCGACCCCGCAGCGGTCGGCCGCGCTGTTCGGTCCTACGCCGCGCCGCCCTCGGCGTCTTCGAGCTGGAGGCCCGCCAGCGCGGTCATCGGGTCCGGGGCGAAGCTGAACACCTTGTCCAGCCCCGTGACCATCATCACGGACCAGACCTGGTCGGTGACGGAGCAGAGCCGCAGCCGCTTGCCGTGCTTGGAGAGGATCTGCCGAAGGCGGAGCAACTGGGCGATGTTGGAGCTGTTGAGGTACGTGACTTGCCCGAAGTTCAGTACGGCGTGCGGGGCGCTGCCGTGCGTCGCGGACTTGAGGCGGTCGATGAGCCCGGTCAGCTCCTCGGAGAGCGCTGGCTCGTCGGCCAGCTCGGCGATCGCGATGTCTTCGGACCAGTCCACGGCCATGGGGCGGAGTGTATCCGGGCCGGTGCGGGGGTGGCGGGATAACCTATCGCCGCATGAGGACGCGAAGACCCTTCATCGGCGGCAACTGGAAGATGAACACCAACAAGCTCTCGTCGGCGACGCTCGCCCGCGCGATCGTCGACGGGCTGGTGGGCCTGCAGGGCGTGGACGTCGCCGTCTTCCCCCCCTGCCCGTACCTGCTCGCGGTCGGCGCGATCCTGCGAGAGCGCGGGTCCACGATCCGGCTCGGCGCCCAGGACGCGAATGGCGAGGCCGACGGCGCGTACACCGGCGAGGTGTCCATCGCCATGCTCAAGGATTGCGGCGTGTCGGTCGTGCTGACGGGCCACTCCGAGCGCCGCCACGTGATCGGCGAGAACGAGACGATCGTTCACGAGAAGACCCGGGCGGTGCTGGCGGCGGGGCTCGACTGCGTCCTGTGCGTCGGCGAGCGGCTGGAGGAGCGCGAGGCCGACCGCACCGACATGGTCAACGAGGAGCAGGTGCGGCTTGGTCTGCGCGACGTGCCCCCCGAGCAGATCGCGCGCCTGACCCTCGCCTACGAGCCCGTCTGGGCCATCGGCACGGGGCGCACGGCCACACCGGCCGACGCGCAGGATGCCCAGGCGAAGATCCGCGCCGTGCTCGCGGACATGTACGGCCCCGAGGTCGCTTCGCGGGTCCGGATCATGTACGGCGGGTCGCTCAAGGCGTCCAACGCCGCCGCCACGCTGGCCCAGCCGGACGTGGACGGGGGGCTCATCGGCGGGGCGTCGCTCCACGCGACGGAGTTCACCCAGATCGTGCGGGCCGCGGCGCGGGCGTCCTAGAATCGACGCTCACCCGGACACCAGCCCGTCCGGCTCTGGAGCCGCCGCTCATGCTCACGTCCGCGATCAGTTCGGCCCTGTTCGGCTCGCTCGCCTTCAGTTGGGCGGGCATGATGACCGGTGTGCTCGTGCTGGCGTTCGTCGCGATCTCGATCCTCATGGTTCTCACCGTGCTGATCCAGCGCCCCGCGGGCGGCGGGCTCTCGGGTGCGTTCGGCTCGGGCGCCGGCTCAGGCCAGACCGCCTTCGGCACCAAGACCGGCGACGCCCTCACCATCGCCACGATCACCATGTTCGTGCTCTTCCTGGTCTTTGCGATCGTGCTGAACTATGTCGCGCGCCCCCCCGAACCGGGGTCGCAGACGCCCGCGGCCGCGCCCGCCGAGACGATTCCCGCGACGACCACTCCCACGACCACCACGCCGCCCGGTCCGACCGGCGGCGAAGCGCCCGCTCCGGCCCCCACGGGCGAAGCTCCCGCCGGTCAGCCGCAGCCAGCGCCCGCTTCGGGCGAAACGCCTCCCGCGTCGGGCGGGAATCCCCCGGCGTCGAGCGAGCCGACGACCACACCGACCAACCCGCCCGCTACGCCCCCGGCCGGTCCGCCGGGCTGATTCGCGCCCGATTCGCATTCGTCTGGCGACCCGTTTCCGGGAGTCCGCCCGGCCTCGCGCGCCTCGGCGGACTATAATGCCGCGCTCCCGTTTTTCTCGGTTTTTGCCGGAGAATCCCGCTCATGCCCGACCCGAACAACCCCGCCGAGAACGCCGGTGGCAAGCCCCCGATTCCCCCCGAGATTCCGGTCGGGAGCGGCGCTGGCGGGGCGGGGGAGGGTGGTGGTGGGACGGTCGTCGAGACCGAGATCGAGCGCGAGCTCCACGACTCGTATCTCACGTACGCCATGTCCACGATCATGGACAGGGCGTTGCCTGATGTGCGGGATGGGTTGAAGCCCAGTCAGCGGCGCATCCTGGTGGCGATGAATGACTTGCACTTGAGGCCGGGGCGGAAGCACCTCAAATGCGCGAAAATTTGCGGTGATACGAGCGGAAACTACCATCCGCATGGCGAAGGCGTGATTTATCCCACGCTGGTGGGGATGGCGCAGAAGTGGAAGATGCGGACGACGCTGATCGATCCGCAGGGGAACTTCGGGTCGATCGAGGGTGACCCGCCGGCGGCGATGCGGTACACCGAGGCGCGGCTCACGCACGCCGCGATGGACCTGCTGGCGGACCTGGACCTCGACACCGTCGACACGCAGCCGAACTACGACGATCGGCTCCGCGAGCCGACGGTCTTCCCGGGGAAGTTCCCCAACCTGCTCATCAACGGGAGCGTGGGGATCGCCGTCGGCATGGCGTGCAGCCTGCCGCCGCACAACCCGGGCGAGGTCTTCGACGCGATCGTGCGCGTCATCGAGAAGCCGGAGATCGGGCTGACCGACCTGATGACCGACGAGGTCGGGCCGGACGGCAAGGTCGTCCGTCGGGGCGTCACGGGCCCTGACTTCCCCACGGGCGGGGCGATCATGGGTCGCGGGGGCATCCTGGAGGCCTACGCGACGGGTCGCGGGCGGCTCATCCTCCGCGGCACGTGCCACGTCGAGGACCTCAAGAACGACAAGCAGCAGATCGTCATCGATGAGATCCCCTACCTGCTCGCGCAGGACGGGCTGGTGAAGCGGATCGCCGACGCGGTGAACGAGGGGCGGATCACGGACGTCTCCGACGTGCGCAACGAGTCGGGGCGCGAGGCCCAGACCCGCATCGTGGTCGAGCTGAAGAAGGGCGCCGACCCGCGCGTGGTCGAGAACCAGCTCTTCGAGTTCACGAGTCTGCAGGACACGGTGAGCGTGATGAACATCGCGCTGGTGAACCGCCAGCCGCGGACCATGCCGCTCAAGGAGATGATCCAGCGGTACATCGACCACCGGGTCGACGTGGTGCGCCGGCGCACGGCGCACCTCCTCCGCGAGGCGAAGAAACGCGCCCACGTGCTCGAGGGCATGATCTACGCGGTCTGCGACATCGATGAGGTGATCCGGCTCATCCGCGCGAGCTCGACGCGCGAGGAGGCGATCGGCAGGCTCATGGAGCGCCGGTTCCGCATCCCCGACGGGCACAAGCACGCGGCGCGGCTGCCCAAGCGCCTGCTCGAGGTGGTCCGGGCCGCGGGGGACGGCGTCGCGCTCTCGCGCATCCAGGCGGAGACGATCGGCGCGATGCGGCTGATCCAGCTCGTCGGGCTGGAGATCGAGCGCCTCGTGAACGACTACCACGGCGTCGTCGCGGAGATCGAGGGCTACGAGCTCATCCTCGCCGAGCATCAACGCGTCCTGGACATCATCAAGGGAGACTGCGACGAGATGAAGGCCCGGTACGCCTCGCCCCGGCGCACCCGCATCGAGGAGACCGCCGAGGAGATCAACATCGCGGCCCTGATCCAGGTCGAGGACATGGCGGTCACGATCAGCCACCAGGGGTACGCCAAGCGTGTGCCGCTGAAGACCTACCGCCAGCAGGGGCGCGGCGGCAAGGGCATCAAGGCGTCGGACGCGAAGGACGACGACTTCATCGAGACACTGCTGGTCGCCAGCACGCACGACGACATGCTCGTGTTCACGGACACGGGGCGCGTCTTCAAGATGAAGGTGTACGAGCTGCCCGAGATGCGCCGCAACGCCAAGGGGCGCGCGCTCGTGAACCTGCTGGACTTCAAGCCCGGGGAGCGGCCGTGCGCCTACCTGGCGATCGACGACTTCGAGAGCGGATCGAACTACCTCTCGTTCGTTTCCCGGGGCGGCGTGGTGAAGCGGACCGCGCTCAAGGATTACCGCAACGTCCACCGCTCGGGGATCATCGCGGTGGGCCTCAAGGAGGGCGACGCGCTGCTCGACGTGGTCCTCACCACCGGCACCGACGACCTGCTCGTCGTCACCGCCGGGGGCATGGCCATCCGCTTCAACGAGGAGGACGCGCGCCTCATGGGGCGCGCGGCCGCGGGGGTGCGCGGGATCGAGCTGGAGGACGGCAACGAGGTGATCGGGGTCGTCCGCATCCGCATGACCAAGGACGCCGACGGCGACCTGATGACCGCCGAGGCCGGGCTCTCGCTGCTCACCGTCACGGTCAACGGCTATGGCAAGCGGACCGACGTGGACGAGTACCGCGTGCAGCCCGAGACGGGCAAGGCCCGCTCGCAATCGCGCGGCGGCAAGGGCCGGGCGGACATCAATACCAGCGAGCGCAACGGGAAATCGGTGGCCGCGATCGGCGTGCGCGAAGGGGACGACATCGTGGTGATCAGCCAGCAGGGGCTGCTGGTGCGGATGGCCGCGGGGACGATCAGCCAGTACGGGCGCGGCACGCAGGGCGTGCGGGTGGTGTCGCTCAACGAGGGGGACAAGGTTGTGGCCGTGGCCCCGATCGTGGAGAGCGATGAGGGGTGAGCAGAGCGCAAAGTGGCAAAGTGGCAAAGTGGCAAAGTGGCAGAGGGGCGGGGGGCCGGAGGGGCAGCGGGGAGCCAGGAATCGGGCGTGGAACGGAACACCCGGCAGCGTGACGCGGTGCGGAACGCGATGCGCAAGGGTGCGCGGCCGATGAACCCAGCGGAGGTTCTGGCGGCCGCGCGCCGGTCGGTGCGGACGCTGAGCCTGGCGACGGTGTACCGGACGCTGCGGTCGATGGTGGAGTCTGGCGAGGCGGCGGCGGTGGCGCTGCCGGGCGAGCCGGCGCGGTATGAGCTCAAGCACGCGGCGGAGCGGCACCACCACCACTTCCGGTGCGAGCGGTGCGACCGGGTGTTCGACATCGAGGGGTGCACGCCGGGGATCGCGGCGCTGCTGCCGCGCGGGTTCCGGATGACGGGCCACGACATCACGATCTTCGGGGTGTGCGCGGGGTGTGGGGGGTAGGGGCGAAGCTCAAAGCGCAAAGCAGCAAAACGCAAAGCGCAAATGAGAGGATCGGCAGGGGCGCCGCGTGCCGACGTGGTAGGCTGGTTCTTCGGAAGGGTGAACCATGAACACTCGCCGCCGTGGGCTCGTGTCGTTCGCTGCGATCGCGCTGTCGGCCGCGCCGGCCGCGGCCCAGTGGAGGGTGGTCAGCCTTCACCCCGCCGGCGCCAACCGCTCCTTCGCGTACGGCGAGGATGCCGGCCGGCAGGGCGGCACGATCGAGCCCGGCGCCCTGTTCGTCGGCCGCGCCGCCCTCTGGACGGGCAACGGAGCGTCGTGGGTCAGCCTTCACCCCGACGGGGCGACCCTGTCGGAAGTCCTTGGTGTCCACGCCGGGCAGCAGGTCGGGTACGTCGACGCGCCCGGGGGCGGGTTCGCCGGCCTCTGGACCGGGTCGGCCGCGTCCCTGGTGAATCTCGGCCCCGTCGGCGCGATATGGTCGCGTGCGCGGGGCGTGCACGCCGGGCAGCAGGTGGGTGAGGCGATCGTCGGCTCGATCCACCGCGCCGGCCTGTGGCGCGGCACCGCCGCGTCGTGGGTGGACCTGCACGACCCGGCGGCTGAGCTCTCCGGCGCCATCGGCGTTGAGCGCGGCCGGCAGGTCGGGTACGTCAGCATCGGCGAGACCATCCGAGCGAGCCTCTGGACGGGCACGGCCGCGTCGCGCGTGGACCTGCATCCGCCGGGCGCGACGTACTCGTGCGCGTACGGCGTCGACGGAGACCAGCAGGTCGGCGTGGCCATCACGGATCACTGGCGTGCGAGCGTCTGGAGCGGCACGGCCGCGTCGTGGACGGATCTCCACCCGGTCGGCGCGGCCGCGTCGTTCGCCTTCAGCGCCGACGGCGGCCAGCAGGTCGGCTACGTCGAGCTCCCCGTCGCGACCCCGCTCTCGTCGCTCACGCAGCACGCCAGCCTCTGGAGCGGCGCCGCCGCCACGTGGGTGGACCTGCACGAGTTCCTGCCCGACACGTTCTACAACTCCGTCGCCCACTCCATCCGCCGCGACGGGGGCGTCACCACTGTCGTCGGCTACGGCTACAACTGCAGCACGGCGCGCACCGAGGCCCTCATGTGGGTCGGCCCGAACGCGACCCCGTGCTATCTCGACTGCAACGCCGACGGTCAACCCACCGTCGCGGATTTCGGGTGCTTCCAGGCCCAGTTCGTCCTCGGCCAGAGCTACGCGGACTGCAACGAGGACTGTGCCCTTACTGTCGCCGACTTCGGGTGCTTCCAGACGAGGTTCGTGGCTGGCTGCCCCTGATCAGAGACGCGACCGTGAGGAGCGCGGGCCGGGTCGGTGGCTTGGGGTGCGGCGGCGGAGGCGGCGTAGGTGGGCGGGGCGGTGCGCGGCGGCGCGGGGCGACTGGGATTCGCGCCGGGCCTCAACCACCATCATCCCCGGGGCGGGGATGATGGTGGCACGGTGACGGAGCCACCCGCCAACGTCGGCCTCGCTGTGGACCGGAGGAATCGCTCCACGTCCGCCATCGCGCCCGTTCCTCTCGCCGCGTTGCAGTAATAGCAATCCGCCTGCGGCTCATCCCGACTGACGCTGACGCGGGACATCCGCCCGTCGTACTTGAGTGTGCGGGTCGGCTGATCCAGCCCCGTGCAGAGTTTCATGAACTCGGTGGCCGCGAGCGAGGCAACAACGGCGTTGATCGAAACCACCGACGGGCCGCGTTCGCCTAGCAGGTCCGCTCGCACGCCATAAATGGCTTCCCGGTCCTTTCGCTCCGCCGGCGTTTCAAGATCGCGGGCGGCTTCCGCCATGTCGAGTTCGCCCATGCAGACCAAGCATCCGTGTCCGGCAACGGAGCAGCACACCCGCCCGCCGTAACGAGGCGGGTCGCCCGGCTCCACTCCGCTTGACACGTCGATGTATGGCTTGTCGTAGGCCGCGCACAACTCCGTGAGAACCAATCGAACACCCTCGAGGTCAACGCACCCGAACACAAAGTCGGCGGACTTGACCGCATCGAAGCCCTCTTTCGTGAGCACGCTTGTCCCGACGCATTCAACCGCGATGGTGGGGTCGTACTCCGCGATCATGCGCCGGGCGGTATCGACTTTCGGCGTGCCAGGGATCGGGTCCGAGTGTCGGGCGCAGAAGTGACGGTTGCGGTTGCTCTCCTCGACCTCATCGTGGTCAACGAGGACCATGCGCCCCACGCCGAGCAGCGCGAGTTGCGGGATCAGGGCGCTCCCGGTGCCGCCCGCCCCGATCACGGCGACATGGGCCGCCCGGAGTTTGTCCTGACCGGCTTTGCCAAATAACGGGAGCTGTCGGTCAAAGCGGCTGTCCCTCATAGATCGCATTCCAGTTCTGGTACGTCGCGCCTGTTGGATGAATGAGACCCTTGCCCGCGTTGACGATCGATACCGGGGAGGCCTCACCGGCTGCTCCAGCCCATGCCAAGGCGTCGATGGAGTCGGTGGCGAACACCACCGCCGCATATGGCCGCCCGCCGAGCCGCCAGCGAACGTGGGGCACAAAATCATCGAAGCCGTGCAGGTCGCTCCACGAAAAGCACGCGCCGCGCTGGCTGGGGTGAGAGTGGCATTCGATTAGCCCGGTCCCAAGGTCATGGGCACGCTTGATGACGGCGGCGCGGGTTTCGTCGGTCAGTTCCAGGTAGTACCGCGATCGGCTGGCGAATCCCTCGGGGGGGATCATCATGCTGTCGCTCACGGACAGGATGATCGTGTCGAGCCGCGTCTCGGCGCGGGCGAAGAGGAAGGCCGCTTCCTCGCACTCGCCCCCGTGTGGGAGCAGGTGCCCGCGAACCTGCTCAAACAAGCCATCTCGGAGGTGGATTGCAGTCAGGGGCATTCACGCGCCCTCCGCGAAGCGCTGGGCAAAGCCGCGCGCCCACTGCAAGAGGTTGACCCCGTGCTCGACGCTCGCGCTCGGACGCCAGTCCGACGCGTCGGCAACAGACCATGAGAAGAGCCCCCAGACCCCGCCGAAGGGCGGCTGAGTGCCCGCAGGTTCCGTGTAGTTCTGCGGCGTCGTGCCATTGAAGCGAAGCCCGGCGGGAACGAAGATTCCGTAAGGGGGCGCGCCCGGGAAAGCGTCGCTGATCTGGAAGGCGACATCCACGGTGCCCGGTGTCCACCCCGGGGGGAGCTGCACGCCGGGAAGACGGACCCAACTCTGCCGGTGCTCCAATCCCGGGAATGCGCGCTGCAACAGGGCCACTTCCGCCCCGATCCGTTCTGCGCGCGTGAACCCACGCTTCCAGCGCACGCGCCGGCAGAAGGCGTGCCCCGGGCGCAGGTGAACGATCTCTCCGGGCGCGAGCGTCCGCTCGCTGTTGTCGGCGAGAACTTCAATAACGCCCTTGGCGGGGTCCCAACCGCCAAGCCGGGCGATTTCTTCCGTGGTGATGCGCGGGCGGTCCCATTGGTGTTCGGTGCCCTCGGTGTTCACGCAGAAGGGCCGCTGGCGGTCGCGTTCGTCGCACCCGCAGCCCCCGTCACGATCGTGTTCCTGGTGCTGTTCCATGGTTCGTGCTCCGGTCTGATTCGGTGTGTCCGAGTGACAGCTACCGCCGGAGGCGACACCGCCCCGGCACCGAAGCAGCTGGTACCCTCAACCACCGGACTACTTGGCCCCTGACGATCCGGGCCGGTGTTGGCCTGCGATGCGATCGCGTCGGGCTTCGCTAACCTGTACGGCGAGCGGGCGGTGGTATGACAGACCGAACGCCAGATTCTTGGGCCGCAACTTTTTTCCCACGAACGCTGTCATACCCCCGGGGGTCTCGCCGTAGAGGGACACGGACAAGTAGAGGAGGGTCAGGAGGGCCGCGAGATGCTTGTACCGCCGCCGAGGCGAAAACCCGCGACGGAACTTGAGGTCAAACTGGCCCGAGGAGATCCCGCCGCGCGGGATGCACTGATAGACCTTCTCGACGATGTGCTGCATCGCGATCTGGGGTCGATGTACCCCTGGCGGCTTCCTGACGACGAACGAGCGAAGATCGTTGTGGACGTGATTGCCGATTTCGTGAATGGCACGATTCGTTACGATCACGATCAGGCAAGCATCGAGACGTTGGCGAAGCGTCGCGCCAGGCAGCGCGCCATCGACTGGATTCGGCACCAGAAGGTGCAGGAGAAGGCGGCGCCGCGCGTCGCGGCTCGTGCGGCGCTGCTCCTCGTGGTCGACGACCCGGCTGACGCAACAGAGAGGTCCGAACTCGTCGAGCGATTGATTGTGGAGATCGAACAACTCCCCCAAAACCAACGCCGCGCCGCACTCGCCTACATGAGGCATGGCGAGGCAGACCCGGAATACGGCGGGAAGGCCTATTCAACAATTCTCGCGGAGGAGTTGGGTGTCGATGCCGGTCTGGTTTCGCAGTGGTGGTATCGAGCGCAGAAGCGGCTGCGAAAGGCACTGAATATCGAGCCATCGACTGGCAAACACAGGAGCGAAGCATGAAGCAGAAGACCTCGGGGGTCGATCTGCGTTCGTTGTTGAGGGAGGCGTTTGTTCTGCTCGGGGACGAACCAGCCTCGACCCAACGGCAAGCGCCTGCCGCTGTGTCACCTGTCTTGGTTCAGCGGACGGCCGAAGACCGCTCACGAACACGACAGATGGTCATGGAAGAGGTGGCCCGTCGGTGCGAGCAAACCCAGCCTGCGGCGGAGCGCGCGGAGGCCACCGACACCTGCCCCCAGCCCAGGCGCGTTCAGACTGACACAGGTCTCTTTGGAAATCTCGATGCTGCCCCGGCGGCGTGCTCCAACGGCCATGTCGGCTCCGTCAATGGATCGATGCGCCGCGCTGCCCGTCGTGTGAACACCGATGTCCGCGAGCTTGTCGCCACGGTCTACGGCTCCCTCTTGCGCCGCCTGCCCGAAGACCATGTTGTTCTGAACCCTCTGGCGAACGCCGAGTTCATCGTCCGCTGCCGAGAGCTTGGCGCGACTGTCCCGGAAGTGGTACTGAACCGCACACTGCTGAACAACCGTAAGGCCAAGCGCCACGCGGATGTGCTTCGAGAGCCAGTGAAGCGGCTGGCGGACGAGACGTTCGAGCAGATCGGGCACGCCGTCGAGATTGCGGCGAGTTTGGTCCAACGCGAGTGGTTTGAAGTCGGTCATGCGGTGCCCTCCGTCGACGATATTCTGTGCGACCCTGAGCAACGTCGCGCGCTGAGCGTGTACGTGAGTGCCCTCCGTGACAACGTCGATCCCATCGATTGCCACCTGGTCTTGCTCGCCTTCAGGAAGTCTGGTCGCGAAGCCGCCGCGCGTCGTGCTGATCTGGCAACGCCGGAGCGAAGCCTGTTCGTTCCGCTCCGATCGCTTGATCCGGACCGACTGCCCAAAGGCGGCGGTGTGTACCGCGTTCTGTGTCGAAGCAAGCCGGTATTTGTCGGCGCGACCGCGACGCTACGTGCACGGATGCGAGAGCACTTGGAGCGAGGTGGGGAGTCCTTCCTACCCGAATCCCTGCCGTTCCAAATACACGACCCGCTGTCGGTGGAAGTGTTCAGCCTTCCGCACAACGCGCCGCGCAGCGAGTACCACTCGCTCACCCGATGTTTGCGGCTCCAGAGAACCGAAGATGAGGTGCCCGCGCCGCCCGATCTGAACTGGCGTGAATCGGGCGCCTTGTTTGGTTCGCAGGTCAGCGTCGTCAGGCGATCCGCTTTGGCTGGTTGATTGCTGACATGCCGATGCTGGGGTGCCGCCCCTTGCGGGGCTTGGGGGTTGTGGTTGCAGTTCCCCGGGGTTTGCACCCCGGGCTATGCGCTGGCGCCGCTCCGCGGCTTGGGGAGCGTCGAAGTGCCGACCTGCTCGCGGAAGAGTGGTGAAGCGTTCGCGTGCCCCTGCCGGAGCGGAGTTGATCGGGGGGGGCGGTTTCCAGGGGTTGCGCGATGCAGCATCGCTTCACCCCTGGCAACATTCGTGGGCCCCGCTGGGGCCGGGATGAGTGGTCGGCCTCGCTCCACCGTGGCGACGCTCATGGGTAGCCCCGAGTCGGTCGCGGCCGCGGCGCTTGCGCTTCGGGCTCTGTTGATCGCAGGCAGGATGCCTGCACCAGAACCGCCATTGTCGCCGCGGTGGGGATGATGGTGCGGCCGATCCGGGTGAGATAGTTCCTTCGCCCCGTCCGGGGCTCTGACGGACCTGATCCCGGGTTCCACGGGTTCCGGTCGCCTTTGGCGACCTCCACCCGTGGCTACATTCCGGTCGCCCCATTCGGGGCTGCGGGGCGGTTGTCGAGGAGCGGTAGAAAAAGCGCAAAGCGCAAAGCGCAAAGCGCAAAGCTGCAAAGCTGCAAGGCAGCAAGGCAGCAAGGCAGCAAGGCAGCAAGGCAGCAAGGCAGCAAGGCAGCAAAAAAAAAGGTCGTATCGACGCGGGTTGTGCGCTGTTTCGTGGTGATGCGCGCTTGCGTGCTGGTTGTGGTGCGGCTGCGGGGTAGGGTGGGGCGGGGAGCCAAAGCAGCAAAGCTCAAAGCAGCAAATCAACGGATTAGCCACAGAGGCGCAGAGATCGCAGAGACCGGATGAGGGGAACGGGCGGGGGAGCAGCAAAGAGCCGCACCGAGAACGCCGCGGTAGGGGTGGGAGAGCGCGTAGAAGAGGGGAGGGCGTCGTTTTCGGTGGCACGGGGGAGGACTCAAAGCGGCAAAAGCGAAGAGCGAAAGGCGAAGAGCAGCACCGAGAACGACGCGGTAGGGGTGGGAGGTCGAGTAGAGGAGGGGAGGGCGTCGTTCTCGGTGGCACGGGGTAGGGCTGAGGGGGGAACATGGACAGCATCGACGGTGCGCTGACGGAGGCTTGGAACAGGCTTGAGGCGCGGGTGCGCGGGGACCGGGTCGAAGCGGTTCGGCGCGCGCTGCGGCGCACGCGCCCGCTGCTCACGCGGCCGATCCGGCCGTGGTGCCTGTGCCTGCGGGCGGACGACCGGCGGCTGAGCATGCAGGCGTGCGTGCCCAAGTACCTGCCCGAGGAGCGCCTGCCGCACGACATCGTGGTGTTCTCGGGCACGATCCGCGAGCTGTGCAAGCCCGTGAACATCCCGTGGCCGGGGTGGGACTGGGAGCGTCCTGCGTACGCGCTGGGCCGCCACCCCGAATCGCTCCGCTCCTGGATCAAGCGCGGCGTCTTCCAGGTCAGCTACCGCAATGCGTTCTCCATGGGGAAGCGCGGCAAGCCCGTTCCCGAGATCTGGTGCCATGGCCCGCTGGACCCCAACGCGGACCTGGGGCGTGCGCCCGACCCGGTGTGGGGGACGCTCTGGCAGTACCACTGGAACAGCGTGCCCGACGGCCTGGAGTTCGCGCTCAGACGCGTGCCGGTCGGGCGTCGCGACCCGCGCGACCGAGCCTCGGGCACGCGGCACGTCGGCTGGCAGTTTGTGTGCCCGGGGCTGGGGCAAATACTCAAAGCAGCAAGTTCGCAAAGCAGCACATGGGGAGAGGAGGCGGCGGGCGCGGACGATGAGGACTATCCGCGCGCGCCCACGGCCTGCGGGCGGAAGGTGGACCGGCTGTATCTCCCGCTGCGGCCGTGGACGATGCTCGACGCCCTCGGCGGCGAGGACCCGCTGGACGTGACGTTCAGGTTTCCCTTCCGGGCGGGGTCGTGCGTGCGTTCTGACGCTGATGGCGGTTCGGCATGCCGCGTCTTGCGGGAGGATGGCGAGCGGGGGACCGGCTCGGCGGGGTCCGGGTTGAGGGATTCGATCTCGCTCGGTGGTTCGTTCGCGCGGCTGTTCCGGCCGGCGTGTCACGTGTGTCATGGGGTGGTGTATCCGTCGATGGTGACGCACTCGGGTTGGAACCGGTTCGTGGCGCACCTTTCGGCGGGGCTGCTGTATGGGAGCGAGGTTGAGCGGCCGGCGGGCATGGCTGTGGAGCGCCGCAGGCGCTATGCAACGCAGCGGCGCGCGGCGCCGCAGCGCGATCGGGTTCTCGCGCTGCTCCAGCGCGGGCTGACGGCGGCGCGGATCGGTCGGCGGGTGGGGATCGCGCGGGCGAGCGTGGAGGGGCACGTGCGGCGGATCTATCGCGTTCACGGGGTGCGGTCGCGGGCCGGGCTGTTCGCGGCGCTGAAGATCGACGATCCGCGGCCGATGCCGCGGCGGCGGGCGCGGGTGCTCCGCGGGCTGCGTGAGGGGCTGACGTATGCGCAGATCGCGCGGGTGATGAGGATCAGTCACGCCGGCGTGTCCGGGCACGTGCGGGCGCTGTACCGGAGGTATGGGGTGCGGGGGCGGGCGGCGCTGCTGGCGCGGGTGGCGGGGGAGCGGATCAGCAGATTGGCAAATCGACAGATTGGCGGATTGGCAGATCGGCAGATCTGCAAAGCAGCAACGTGAAGGCGGCGGGGCGCTTACGCCTCGGCCTTCCAGCCGTAGGTCACGTAGCGGTGCTCGAACGATCCGTCGTCGAAGAGGTCGATGACGGCGTAGCCCTCGTCGCACTCGTGGTGGCGGCCCTTCCACCAGTTGCCGCTCACCGCCCCGTTGCAGAGGTAGGTGACGCCGCGGAAGTCCACGCGGTCGATGCGGTGCATGTGTCCGCTCAGGCAGAGCTTGACGTTCGGGTGCTTCGCGAAGAGCTCGCGGAGCTTCGGGCTGTCGGCGTGGAGCAGGCCGGAGGTCACCTGGCGCAGGCCGGTCTCCTTGTTCGGGCCGCCGAGCACGACGGTGGCGGTCAGGATCGGGATGTGCGAGACGAGCAGCACGGGCGTGGTCTTCGGCGTGGCGGCCAGCTCGCGTGTAAGCCAGTCGAACTGCTCGTCGTCGAGGGCGCCGATGTAGCCGTTGGCGTCGAGCGGGTCGGGGCGGACGGAATCCAGCGCGAAGAGCCGCCACCCGGCGCGGTCGAGCGCGTGGTACGGGCGGTCGAGAGCGAGCTGGTCCGTGGCCCACTTCTTGCCCCAGAGCGGCTCGTTGCCGGAGGTTTTGCTCTCGCCCTTGTGCCAGCCCCAGATGTCGTGGTTGCCCAGGCAGTGGGCGATCGGCGTCGAGCATTCGTCCTTGAGCGTCTTGACGAGGAGCTCCCACTGGAGCTTCGTGCGGGCCTCGTCGGCCGCGAAGCCGTCCATGATGAGGTCGCCGCCGGTGAAGATGAGGTCGGGCTTGTGCTCGGACTGCACATGCCTGAGGCACGCGGCCGCGCCCTCCGCGGCGCGGCGTTCCGGCTGGATGTGGAAGTCGGTGAGGTGGGCGAGGCGCATCACCCGGGCGCGGGCGGCGGCGGGGCGCGACGGCGCCGCGGCGTGCGCTCGGCCGGTCATCCCCCCGGCCCCCAGCGCGGCGAGCGCGGCGCCCGTGAACTTGACCATGTCGCGCCGTGAGATCGGGGTGTCGTGCATGGGTCGGCTCCGTCGGGGAAACGGCGGATGCTACCAGAATCCACTGGATTCACGGGTCGGGCCGGTCGCGGGCGTTCGGGGGGCGAGCAGGTTTCGCGCAACCGCAGCGCGCGGGGCGGAGCGCGCCAACCGCGACGCGGACGCGCGGTAGCATGATCGTCGCGGGTTTGGAATCTCGGGAGCGATCATGAGGATTCTGGCATTGGCGCGCGTGCCCCGGTGTGCCGGTCTGTTCGCGGGTCTGGCGGTCGGCGCTGCGGCGTTCGGGCAGGCGCCCGCGGAGCCGGCGCTCAAAGGAGTGGCGCTGTTCCAGAAGCAGGCGGCGAGCCTGGCCCCGACGGTGGAGACCGATCCGGCCCGCCAGTTCCTCCAGGCCGTGGGCGCGCTGCCCACCATCGAGCCACGCACGTTCCACCGCAACCGCGAGAAGCGGCTTTGGCTGACGAAGGCGCAGTTCGACGCGCTGCCCGAGGGCGAGCGGTCAGGGTTCGAAGAGGCCGTCGTCGACGAGGACATGTACTACCAGACCCGCTACGGCTCGCCGCTGGCGTATGTGCGGGCGATCGATCTGGCGGTGAAGGTCGGCGGCTTCGGTGGAGGGCGTGGCTTCGCGGGCATGAAGATCGCCGACTACGGGCACGGCACGGTGGGGCACCTGCGGATGTGGGGTGCGCTGGGCGCGCTGGTGACGGGGATCGAGGTCGATCCGTTCCTGAAGGCGCTCTACAGCGAGCCGGGCGACACGGGCGTGGTGCCGTCGGACCTGCACCACGGTCCGCCCGGGAGCGTGACGCTCGTGCACGGGCTGTGGCCGGGTGGTGAGGGGCCGGATGGAGGCAGCATCGCCGCGAAGATCGGCGGCGGGTACGACATGTTCATCTCCAAGAACACGCTCAAGAACGGGTACATCCACCCCGCCAAGCCGGTGGAGAAGCGGCTGCTCGTGGACCTGAGCGTGAGCGAGGAGGCGTTCGTCAAGGCGATCTTCGACGCGCTCAAGCCCGGCGGGCTGTGCGTGATCTACAACCTGGGTCCCGCGCCGAGCAAGGAGGGGGACGCGATGTTCAAGCACTGGGCGGACGGACGCAGCCCGTTCGGGCGCGCGGCGTGGGAGGCCGCGGGGTTCGAGGTGCTGGCGTTCGACGTGATCGACGACGGCCCGGCGCGTCGGATGTTCGAGGCGCTGGAGTACCCGACGAAGGACAAGGAGGGCGGGGACGACCTGTTCGCGTGGTACACGATCGCGCGGCGGCCGAAGTGACTCTCTTGGTTCCGGGCGCGTGTTCAGCGGCGCCGCCTATCCACGAAAAGACCCGGGGACTCAAGCCCCCGGGTCTCGGGCGTCAGTGCGTTTCAACCGGTCGGCTCGGAGAGCCGACCCTACTCAACTCCGTCTCTCCGTCTCGGCTTATGGGGGGCAGCCCAGCACGTACTTGCCCTGGTAGCACCCGAAGTCGGCGACGGAGAGGCCGCCGCTGGCGTTGCAGTCGGCGTACATGTCACCCAGGACGTACTTGCCCTGGAAGCAGCCGAAGTCGGCGACGGAGAGGCCGCCGCTCAGGTTGCAGTCCGCGTAGCACGTACCGCCCTTGCTGTTCCAGGCGACCGTCATCGTCGGCGTCGGACCGGCGAGGATGTCGTTGATCGCGATCGTGAAGTTGATGGTCGTCCCACCGCTGGTCCCGATGCCGATCTGCGCGCCGAGGCCGTTGATGATGCGGGCGCTGTTGGCGGCCACGTTCACGGCGATGTTGTTGAGAGTGATCGTGGTCATCTCGTTGGCGAAGTCGGGCAGCGCGAAGTTGGTGTAGTCGCAGAAGACGGAGTTGGCGAACCCGACCGGCGGCACCGCCGCGGGGCTCGACGCGGTCCACGTGAACTGCGGGAAGCCCGGGTCGGGATAGACCGTTGGGGCGCCGCCGTACGTGTGCGGGCCCGTCGTCGTCGTGGCGAAGATGCCCGTGAACGACTGGGTGATGTCGACGGTCGTCCCCGTGAGCTGGGCCGAGGCCGCCGACGCGAATCCGAGCATCACTACCGCTGCGAACTTGCCGAGCATGTCGTGTCTCCCCTGGGAACGCCGGCCTCCCGAGGTTCAGGGAGCGAAGCCTTACACGGACTTCCCCCTCTGGTGCACCGGCCGCGGATTGCGGCGGACCGGAGGCCCCGAAGAATCCGGAACGGGCGTCACTATACCCGGGGCGGTCGTTTCTGCAAGCCATTTATTCGGGGGTCCGGGGGGGGTGCTTTGTTGAGCGCCGTCGGGCCTCCCCCCTGTTCCGTTCACGGGCACCCTAGCACATACTTGCCCTGGAAGCAGCCGAAGTCCGCGACGGTGAGCGTGCCGCTGGCGTTGCAGTCGGCGTAGAGATCGCCCAGGACGTACTTCCCCTGGAAGCATCCAAAGTCGGCGACGGTGAGGCTGCCGCTGGCGTTGCAGTCGGGGTAGCAGGGGCTGTCCACGAACTCGAAGTGGGTGATGCCGTTGACGTTGGCAGTGGTGAAGTCGCCGATGAACGCGCCGGTGGTCCCGCTGTAGCGCTTGAGCGCGGTGGCGGTGACGCCGCCCACGAAGAGGTCGCCGCCGGGCCCGAACCACGCGGAGACGGGGAAGTCCAGCCCGCCAGCGGCGGGAGCGACGAAGTCGTTGATGAAGGCGCCGGTGGAGCCGTTGTACCGCTTCACGCTGTCGGTGAAGATGCTCGGGACGTAGAGGTTGCCGTCTGGCCCGAAGACGACGCTGACCGGCGCGTCGAGCCCGCCGGAACCGGCCGCAACGAAGTCATCGATGAAGGCGCCCGTCGTGCCGTTGAAGCGCTTGATCGAGTCGGTGTCCTCGCTGGCGACGTAGAAGTTGCCGTCCGGTCCGAAGGCCCAGCCGTTGGGCGTAGAGAGCCCGTTGCCCGAGGCGAAGGCGCCGATGGGCGCGCCCGTGACGGGGTGGTAGCGCTCAACGGCACCGGTGGAGTAGTTGCTGACCCAGAGGTTGCCGTCCGGGCCGAAGGCGATGCGGTCGAGGGCGGGCGTGCCGATGACGCCGGTGAGCGAGCCGACGAGGGTGCCGGTTGCGTCGTACCGCCAGACGTTGCCGGTCTCGTCGGTGATGAACCACTCGCCCGCGGCGTTGCGGCAGAAGCCGTGGGGGTTGGTGAGCGGCAGCCCGCCGAGCACGTCGGCGACGTACGCGCCGGTCGCGGCGTCGTAGCGGCGGATGGTGGAGTTGCCGTAGTCGATGACGATCAGGTCGTCGGCGGGCGCGACGGCGGAAAGGCCGAGCGCGGCCGCGATCCCGAGCGCCGACGCGATCGCACGCGTGGTGCGAGCGCACGGCGCCCCTGCGGATGAGTGAACTCGTGTGGTCATGGCTCGCGTCCCTTGCGCGGCGGTCGGTTCCGCGAGCCCGCGCCAGCGTGCATGCAACCTACACGCGCGTTCGGCCCCACTCAAGGCAAACCACGCGAGGGACGCTGACAGGCAATTGCTTGAGCATTCTTGGGTACCGTTGCGTCGGCACGCGCGGGCAAGATCGCCGAAGGAGCCAGCGCCGCCCGCAAGGCGGTGTCACGCCCGAAACGCCCGCACCACCACCGTGTCGTTCTGCCCGCCGAAGCCGAAGGAGTTGGAGAGGCAGACGTCGACGGCCGAGGAGCCGTCGGAGTTTGTGACGTGGCGTGCGGTGTTGGGGACGTAGTCGAGGTCGCAGAGCGGGTCGGGGTGGCGCAGGTTGATCGTCGGGGGGAGCCAGCCGGTGCGGATCGCCTGGATGCAGGTGATGAGCTCGACGGCGCCCGCGGCCTGGATGAGGTGGCCGAGCATCGACTTGACGCTGCTGAACGGGACGCGCGGGGCGAGAGCGCCGAAGACGGACTTGACGGCCGCGGTCTCGATCTTGTCGTTCTCCTGGGTGCCCGTGCCGTGGGCGGAGATGTAGTGGACGGCGGGCCGGCCGTCGTCGGCGGGCTCGCGCGGGCTGATGCCGGCCTGGCGGAGGGCGGCGGTCATGGCGGCGGCGGCGCCCGCGCCGTCGGGCTGGATGTCGGTGATGCGGAAGGCGTCCGCTGTTGATCCGTAACCCGCAAGTTCCACGAGCGGTACGGGGCTGCCTGGCTGCCCGGCCTGAGCAGGTGATGGAGAATCGGGGCGGTTGGAGCCGGTGCGCGCGAGGAAGTGGTCGAGCGATTCGAGGATGACCATCCCCGCGCCCTCGCCCATCACGAAGCCGTCGCGCGAGGAGTCGAAGGGGCGTGCCGCGGTGGCGGGGTCGTCGCGGCGCGTGCTCATCGCGGTGAGGCGGATGAACCCGGTCATGCCGAGCGGGTGGATCATGGAGTGCGAGCCGCCGGCGACCATGACGTCGGCGTCGCCGCGCCGGATGATCTCGAACGCTTCGCCGATCGCCTGCGTGCTGGCGGCGCAGGCGGTCATGCAGTTGCTGGTGGGCCCGCGGATGGGGAAGGCGGTGGCGAGGTGTGCGGAGGCGAGGTTGGGCTCCTGCTCCAGCTCGCGCAGGACGTCGAAGTGCTCGTAGGCGACTTTCGTCCACGCGGGCGTGTCGATGGTCCGCGCGTCGGCCTTCCACGCGGTGAGCGAGGCGGCCGCGAGGTTCTCCAGGTCGATCTGCCCCTCGCCACACCCGAGGAAGACGCCGACGCGGCGCGGGTCGGCGGGGGCGCGGTCCAGGCCCGCCTGCCGCCAGGCCTGCGCGGCCGCGGCGAGGGCGTACTCGGTGCTGTGGGTCGTGCCGCGGTGGGGCGCGACGTTGCTCAGGTGGTCGGCGAGGCGGAAGCCCCGGACCTCGGCGGCGAAGTTCGTGGCGAACGATCGCGCGTCGTAGCGCGTGACCGGGCCGATGGCGCACTCGGCGCGCCGCAGCGCCGCCCACATCGACTCGGCGTCGTGGCCGAGCGGGGTGACGCAGCCCATGCCGGAGATGACGACGCGGCGGGACATCGAAAAGCTCAACGCGCAAAGCTCAAAGCCCAAGTGCCGGAGCGCGAACGGGAAGAGGCGCGAGAACTGAAAACGCGGAAGGACGTGGTGCCGGGAAGTGATCGTGTCACGCCGCCGGCGCCTCGCCCGTGTCGTGAGCGTCGTGGTCCTCCACGTCGTGCTCCCCGCCGCCCTTGAGCTCGTTGAGCTTGTCGGGGTTGAGGACGCGGACGAGCCCGTCCTTCAGGCGGCGCTCGCCGAAGTTGATGATGAGCCCGAGCTCGACGTCGGCCGCGCGGAGCTGCGCCCGCAGGCGCGCCCGCTCGTACCCGCCGATCTCGCCCGGGCGGGCCATGAGCTCGACGATGAAGCGGTCGGCGACCCACAGGTCCGCGGTGGTCGTCCCGAGCTCCTTGTCGTCGAGGTAGACGGGGAAGACGCGGGCGGGTGTGTGCGGGATGCCCGCGGCCGTCAGCTCGAGCATCAGCGCGGTAAGGTAGATCGGCTCGTCGAAGCCGGGCCCGAGCTCCATGTGGACCTCGATGGCGCAGCCGATGGTCTTGCGGCTGACCTCGGTGAGCGCGGGGTCGAGGTCGGAAAGTGGCGTGCCGCGGTGCGGGCCGCCGCGATCACCCCCGCGATCACCGGGGTAGCCGCCGCCGCCCTGATAGCCGCCCTGTGGGCCGGCGTCGCGGTAGTTCCCGCCGCGCCCCCCGCCCTGGCCCCGATCACCGTACCCGCCGCGGTCGCCGTAGCCCCGATCGCCATTCATGAAGCGTCTCCTGTGATAAGCCGGGATTGGCTGTCCCCGGTCGTAGCGCGGCCGGATCAGTCTATGTGGCTCCTCATGCGGTCGATGAGACCACGACCGCCGCGTTCTGCCCGCCGACGGACCCGGTCTCGACGAGCACGTGGCGCAGCCGGGCCGGGCGCGACGCGGATGGGCCGGCGTCGAGGCCGGCCGCCGGTCGGCCCCGGTGGATCCGGGCCGGGAGAGTCTGGTGCCTGATCGCGAGCGCGGCGGCGGCGACCGCGATCCCGCCCTGGCCCGCTAGGCAGTCGCCGACGGCGGGCCCGAGCGTGACGAGCGGTACCCGCGCGAGGCGCGGACCGAAGACGGCGCGGAGGGTGTCGGCCTCGGCGCGGTCCTCGTCCGCGACGCCGCCCGCCTCCGGCACGATCGCGTCGATGTCAGCGGGTGCCAGATTCGCGTCGGCCAGCGCGTTCTCGATCGCGAAGCGCCGACCGTCGGGCGTGAATGTGCGCCCCTTGCCGCCCGGCGCGATGCCGGACTGCGCCGAGCCGAACCCCGATACCGCGGCGTACGGTCTCGCGCCGCGCGCTGCGGCGGAGTCCGCGCCTTCGAGGATCAGGATGCCCGCTCCTTCGCCGAGCAGCCCGCCCGCCGACGCGGGATCGAACGGGCGCACAACGTTCGCACCGTCCTGCTCGTCGCCGGTCGCGGCGAGCCGGCCCGCGAGGTCGAACCGCATGAGCCGCAGGTGGTTGACGGGCGACTCGCCGCCGCCGGAGAAGCAGGCGTCGGCCGCGCCGCGTTCGATCGCCCGGCGCGACTCGCCGATGCACAGCAGCCCGCTGGCCTGCGTGCCGGTGAGCGTGTTCGAGGGCCCCTCGGCGCCGTGGATGATCGTGACGTGGCACGCGAGCATGTTGGGCAGGTACTTGAGCATCCAGAGCGGCGGGAGGTTGTTCATGCCGCCGGCCCCGCCCTCGGCGCCGCCCCAGACGCGGAGGTCGAAGGTGGGCAGGCCGCGCGAGTCCACCGCGCCGCGGGCCGTGGCCATCGCCGCGGTCAGCTCGTCGATCTCCGCCGCGATCAGCCCCGCCCCGATGTGGCACCCGAGCCGGGCGGCGGCGAACGTCGCGCTCTGCGTGGAGCCTTCGGGCAGCGTGCCGGGGGTGGCGGCCTTCGCGTCCTCGACCGCGAGACGTGCCGCGGCGACCGTGAGTTCCGTGTCACGGGCCATCACCTTTGTCGCTTTGCGGTAGCTCTTGGGGACGTAGTCTCGGGCGCCGGCGAAGGCGTCGGCCTCGGCGGCCAGCCGCGATCGGAACCCGGTCGGGTCGAAGCGTTTGATCGGGCGGAGAGCAGACCGTCCCGCCACGAGGCCTTCCCACAGCGCCGCCGGGCCCACGCCCAGGCCGCAGATCGTGCCGATTCCCGTGATGACGACGCCGCGCCGGGCCACGAGCAACTGTAGGGAGCGGGCCGCCGGGCCGGGGCTGGTTCCCCCTCGCTCGGCGAGGGGTGCGGGGATTGTCCCGGGTCGTTCGCGTCAACCGATAGAGAGGCCGGTCACGAAGGTCAGGAGCACCCGGTGTCGCGCGCGCCCGTCATGTCCGACAGCCCCGAGCCGCTCGCGCCACGCGAGCCCGCGGCTCCGCTGGCCACGATCGATCCGGGGTGGCTCTTCCTGATCGCCGGCCTGGCGCTGCTGGCCGCGACGATGCTCATCCCCGCCTTCGACGAGCTCGACGACGTGCGGTGGCAGCGCGACCGGGCCCTGGCGGTGGAGCACCACCGGATCGATCGGCTCGACCGGCACGCGGAGTACCTCGGCGCCCTGCACCGCGAGGAGCCGGCGCTGCTGATCTCGCTGGCCGCGAGCCAGCTCAACCAGATCCCGCAGGGCAAGACGCCGGTGCTGGAGACCGCGATCGACGCCACGTCCAGCGCGTCGGTGTTCGGGGCGCTCGAGCCCCCGCCGGCGCTGCTGCCGGAGCGCCGGCGCGTGGGGTCGATCCTCGAGCGGCTGGCGACGGGCGAGCGCACGCGCCCCTGGCTGCTGGGCGCGGCAGGGATGTGCCTGCTCTTCGGGCTGCTGCCGCGGACGCGGCGCTAAGTCGGACGATTCATCGCATCAACAAAGAACCCCCGCCGTCCCTGGCGGGGGTTCCATGATCTTCTCTCTCGGCGGCTTCGTCGCGGTCACGCGGCCTTGCGTCGCGACGCGGACCACCAGGTGCGCACGGCCGTGCGCGACCGGGTGTTGTTCCACGCCGACCGCGTGGTGCGGCGGGCGCGGGACTTGGTCGTCTTGCTCCAGCGGGGCGTGGTCGTGCGGGCTTTGACGCGCGAGCGGCGGCGACGCGATGCGGGCTTGTGCTTGCGCGACGCGGCCTTCGCCCAGTTGCGGACCTTGCGGCGGCGCGTCCGCGAGGTCTTCTTCTTGCTCTTGGCGGGCATCCGTGCTTCTCCTGCTCGCCCGTCGGTCGGACGGCGTGACGGTGGGCGCGGCCCGCGGGCGTCGCGGGCCGCGGTGAAATCCGCGGGCTCGCAGATGAATCGGCACGCCCGGCACGGTCGATAAGTCCGACGCCGAAGTTTCTCGGATCGTCCTGCCGGTTTGTGTCCAATCCGCCCCGTCGTTCGGCCGCTCCCGACCCGGCCCGCGCCTTCAATCACGCCCGGAACACCCGCGTGCCGAACCCCACACCCACCCCTCCATCGCCGGCCGGTTGGTCCCCCGCGTCGTGGAAGTCACGCCCGGCCGGAGCGGTGATCGGGTACGCGACCGGCGCCGCCGACCCCGCGGCCGCGGCACGGGTGGCCGATGACGCGGCGGCGACGCTGCGGGCCCTCCCGCCCCTCGTCACGTCGTGGGAGATCGAGAAGCTCAAGCGGTTGATCGCCGAGGCGCAGGAGGGCAAGCGGTTCCTGCTCCAGGGCGGCGACTGCGCCGAGACGATCGCCGACTGCACGCCGGCGCGCATCACGAACAAGCTCAAGATCCTCCTCCAGATGTCCCTGGTGCTGATCCACGCGGGCAAGCTGCCGGTGATCCGAGTCGGGCGGTTCGCGGGGCAGTACGCCAAACCGCGGTCGAGCACAACCGAGACGCGCCGCGACGCGACCGGGCGCGACGTGACGCTGCCGAGTTACTGCGGCGAGCTGTACAACTCCGCGGCGTTCACGCCCGAGGCCCGCCGGCTCGACCCGGCCCTGATGGTCCGCGGGTATCAGCACGCGGCCATGACGCTCAACTTCATCCGGGCGCTCGTGGACGGCGGGTTCGCCGACCTGCACCACCCGGAATACTGGGACCTCTCGTTCCTGCGCAACGCCGGGCTCGCCCCGTCGCTCAAGGCCGAATACGAGCGGATGACGGCGAACCTGGCCGACGGGCTGCGGTTCATGGAGGCGCTGGGCGAGGCCCGCGTCGAGGAGCTGACCCGCGTCGATTTCTACACGAGCCATGAGGGGTTCAACCTGCTCTACGAGTCCGCGCAGACGCGGACCGTCCCGCGCCGCGACGGGCACTACGACCTGACCACCCACATGCCGTGGATCGGCGACCGCACCCGCGCCGCCGACGGCGCCCACGCCGAGTTCTTCCGCGGCGTCCGCAACCCGATCGGCGTGAAGCTCGGCCCCGGCGCGACCCCCGCCGACGTCCTGCGGCTGATCGACACGCTCAACCCCGCCGACGAGCCGGGGCGGATCACGCTCATCACGCGCCTGGGCGCGGAGCGTGTGCGGGCGGTGCTTGCGCCGCTGGTCCGGGGCGTGCGCGGCGCGGGCCGGCGCGTGCTCTGGTCGTGCGACCCGATGCACGGGAACGGGGTGGTGACGGCGTCGGGGGTCAAGACGCGATCGTTCGATGCGATCCTCAAGGAGCTGGAAGAGACGTTCGAGATGCACGAATCGCTCGGATCGCGGCTCGGCGGGGTTCACTTCGAGCTGACCGGGGAGGACGTCACCGAATGCATGGGCGGGGCGGCCGGCGTCACCGAAGCGCAGCTTTCGACCAACTACGCCTCGGTCTGCGACCCCAGGCTCAACTACCAGCAGGCGCTGGAGATGGCGTTCCTGCTGGCCCGGCGGCTGGCGCAAACCTCGGGGCGGAACGGGGGCGTGCCCCGCGCCTCCTGACGGATCGTCCGGTGTTTCAGGCGATTGGCGTGTCAAGTCGTCCCGATCCCGGGTCGATGAAAGGGCGTCATGCCGCCATTCTCAGACCAGCCCGACCGGCCCGACCGCCTCCGGCTCGAACGCCGCAGCGACGAGCGGGCGCCCACGTCGGGGTCGGTGATGGCCGCGTTCATCGACGACGACGGTGCCTTCACGCTGACGCGGGTGGAACTGGTGGACTCGTGCGACAACGGGCTCGGGCTGCTGAGCCCGGTGGCCGTGGACGCGGGCCGCCGGTTCACGCTTTACGCCGGGCCGGTGCCGCTGGCCCATGATTCGGGCGTCGTCGCGCGGTGCCGCCGCGAGGGCGAATCGTTCCGGATCGGGCTTCACTGCGACCGCCAGATGGCGGCGTAGCACCACCGACCCCGAGCCCCAGCTTCAGCGCCGAACGGGGCCCAGGCCCGCTTCCGACGCGCCCCCGCGCGCTGGTATCCTCTCCCCGTGAGCCGACGCGGCGCGGAGGCCGCTCGTTACGCAGGGAGGGACCATGTCTCATCCGAAGTTCCGTGAGGGAGCGGTGTTCGGGGCCGCGTTCCTGGTGGCGGCCGCCGCGTTCGCCCAGCCCAAGGTCGAGGAGGTCGTCCTCGGCCCGCTGATGAACCACTTCTCCGGGCACGTGCTCGCGCCGCGCGGCGTGCGCCTGGCGACCATCGCCGCCAAGGGCGAGGGCGCCGTGATCTTCGTCGACGGCGTCGAAGGACCGGCTCTCGATCAGGTGGTCGATTCGAGCTTCGTGGGCGTGAGTCTGAGCCCGGAGCAGAACGAAGAGCGGAACCTCAAGGAGCTGAACGACCGCGACAACAAGCAGACCACCCAGATCGTTCTGTTCTCCGAGGATGGTGCACGCTACGCCTACGTCGGTCTGATCGGCGCCGAGTTCGTCGTCATCGCGGACGGCAAGGAAGTCTTCCGCGTGCCGACGGAGGGCTACGCGGGCATCTGCGGGATGCGGTTCTCGCCGGGCGGCAAGCACCTGGTCTTCGCGCTCAACCCCAACACCTCGGGTCCGGGGCACGGGTTCCGGCTTGTCGTGGACGGCAAGGCCTCGGACCTGAGCTATCTCCAGCCGCTGCCGGTCTTCAGCCCGGACGGCGAGCACTACGCGTATGTGGCGACCGACACGACCAGGACCGAGCAGCACGCGCTGATGATCGACGGCAGGCCCGCATCGTACAAGGGCGTGCGCCCCCAGTTCGACGCCCAGGGCCGCCTGTTCAGCGTCGCGGTCGATCCGGAGACATCGAAGGAGACGCTGCAGCTCGACGGCAAGCCGTGGTTCACCGCCCACAGGGTCGGCGGGGTCTTCCCCGCGCCGGTCGGCGCCAGGTCGGCCGCGATCGGGCACATGGGCTCGCAGCGCGTCGAGCTGTTCATCGACGGGGTGTCGGTGACGGTCGCGGAGAACATCGAGTCGGTCCACTGGAGCCCGAACGGCACGCGCTGCGCCGCGCTCTGCACGACGCGCAACCACACCCGCTACGTCGTGCTCGACGGCGTCAACGGGCCGGAGCTGGCGAACATCACCGACATCGCGTTCGCGCCGGATTCGTCGCGGCTCGTGTACGTCGGTTTCGACAGCGGTCAGCACCACGTCGTTTTCGACAACCAGAACGTGATGGAGGGGGCGCCCACGATCCCCGTCAAGCCGTTTTTCTATGGTCCCAAGCATGAGGTCGCGTTCGTCCAATCGCGCAACCGCAACGACATGGCCTTGATCGTCGGGGACCAGATGTTCGGCCGGATGGTGAACCTCACCGGCGTGGCCGCGTCGCCCGACGGGTCGCGCGTGGCGTTCGCGCACGGCAACCCGAACACGATGAGCGTCGTGATCGGCGACATGGAGTACTCGGGGTTCCAGCCCGCGCCGTTCACGGGCTCGCCGCTCGACACGGCGTCGCCGCCGCCCTGGTTCGCGTTCAGCCCGGACGGCAAGCACGTCGCGCGCGTGGTCATGTCGCGCGAGCCGCGCGGGCCGATGGGCGTCATGGTGGACGAGACGCTCATCCCGACGCGGAGCACGCGGATCATCCGTCCGCGGTTCACGCCCGACAGTCTGCACCTCTACTGGGTCGAGGGCGAGAAGCCCTATTACAACGTGTACCTCGACGGTGAGGTCGCCGCGCGGTACGACATCAGCCCATCCTGGAGCTGGGACGGGAGCGACCTGGCGTGCGCGATGGAGCCGGACGGCACGCTGGTCATCATGGGCCCGGTGGGGGGCGAGGTGAAGCGGTTCCGCATCACGCCCTCGTCGGCGACGAGCATCGACACGATGATCGAGAAGGCGAAGGGGTAGGGAGGGGTCCGTCATGGCAAGGGTTGCTGTGGTTCTCGCGGGCTGCGGCGCGCGCGACGGGAGCGAAATCCAGGAGGCCGTGAGTTGCCTCGTTCACCTCGCCCGGCTCGGTGCGGCCGTCCAGTGCTTCGCGCCGGACGGGCCGCAGGCGGGCGTCATCAACCACGCCACGGGTGAGTCGGCCGCGGGCCAGACCCGCAACATGATGGTCGAGGCGGCCCGGATCAGCCGCGGAAGCATCCGGACGCTTGCGGGGCTCGACGTGGACGCCTTCGACGCGGTGGTGTTCCCCGGCGGGTTCGGGGCGGCCAAGAACCTCTGTTCGTTCGCGGCCGACGGCGCGAACTGCACGGTCATCCCCGACGTGGAGCGCGTCGTGAAGGGCTTTCACAAGGCGGGCAAGCCGATCGGCATGGCCTGCATCGCGCCGATGATCGGCGCCCGCGTTCTCGGCAAGGCTCGCGGCGGGCCGGGTGTGAGCGTGACGATCGGCGAAGAGGCCGGGCCGGCCGCCGCCGTCGCCGCGATGGGTTCGCTCAACGTGCCGAAGAAGGTCACCGAGGCGCACGTGGACGCGGCCAACAAGCTGGCGACGACACCTGCATATATGGATGGCGGGGCGTCGGCGTGGCAGGTCTTCGAGGGCGTGGGGCGGATGGTGGAGGAGACCCTGCGGCTCGTGAGGCGGTGAGATGGCGGGTCGCGTGCTCCGCGGGTCGTTGGCAAAAATCAAATCGTCATCCGTCCGGGTGTCGCTTTCCCGCCGCCCAGGCCCGCTACGCTGCCCCCCGCCATGCTGGTTACGGAATCCAGACCGCGGAACCTCCGCTGGTTTCATGCCGGGCCGCTGCTGTTCGGCGACTGGGGGACGAGCCGCCTCTACGTCCTCGGCCTCGCGTTCTTCTTTTCCGCACACTCCTCGGTCATCTACCTCGCGGCGATGTCGTTCATCATGGCCGCCGTCGCCTGGTGCTACACGCACATCTGCCGCTGCTTCCCGGACGGGGGCGGGGTCTACGGCTCGGCGCGCCGGCTCAGCCCGCTGCTGTCGGTGATCGGGGCGACGCTCCTGCTGTGCGACTACATCGTGACGGCGTCGCTCTCGACGCTCGAGGCGTTCCACTACTTCGGGATGCCCGAGGAGTTCGTCGTCCCGCTGTCGATCACGACGATCGCCGCGCTGGGTGTGCTCAACTGGTTCGGGGCGCGGACCGCGGGGCGATTCGCGCTGGCGATCGCGCTGGCGGCCATGGTCGCGTCCCTGGCGATCGCGGCCCTGTGCGTGCCGTTCTTCCGCGAGGGGCTCGCCACGGTGAGCCTGGAGAGCGTCGCGCAGAGCACGAACTGGGAGCGATGGACGGCGCTGGTCGGCATCATGCTCGCGCTCTCGGGCGTCGAGGCCGTGTCGAACATGACTGGGGTGATGGAGCATCCGGTCGGGAGGACGGCGCGGCGGACGATCTGGCCGGTACTCGCGGAGGTGGTGATTCTGAACCTGGTCTTCGGGGTTGCGATCGCGGGGTTGCCGGGGCTGCGCGAGACGCACGTGCCGGATGCGGTGCTGCTCGCGCAGCAGGCCGCCCCGACCGGCGTCGAGCCGCCGCTGCCCGACGAGGTCCGCGCGTACCGCGACACGGCGATGAAGGTCCTCGCCGAGGAGTCGGGGCGCCAGGCCTTCGGCGGCACGTTCGCGGAAGTCTTCGGGAGCGCGACCGCGGTCATCTTCGGTCTGCTGCTGCTCTCGGCGACGAATACCGTGATCGGGGGGATGGTCTCCGTCATCTATGCGATGTCGCGCGACGGAGAGGCGCCCCGCGTCGGCTCGCGTCTGAACTACTCGGGCGTGCCGTGGGTCGGGCTGCTCTTCGCCACCGCGGCGCCGAGCATCGTGCTGCTCTTCGTCCACGATCTCCAGAGCCTCGCGGAGCTCTACGCCGTCGGCGTCGTCGGGGCGATCACGATCAACGTCCTGTGCTGCTTCTTCAACAAAGCCCTGCCGATTGGCCCGCGCGCCCGATGGGGGATGCTCGCGGTCGGCGTCCTGATGCTGGGCGTCGAGCTGACGATCCTGGCGACGAAGCTGCACGCGGCCGTCTTCGCCGGCGGGATGGTCGCGGGCGTGCTGGCGCTCCGCTACGTCGTCCGGCTCCGCGCGCCGGTCGCCGTCCCGCCCGTCGGCACGCGCCGCGAGTGGATGGAAGTTCTGCGTGCGGCCCCGATCGCGCCGGCCGAGTCGGGCCCGCGGGTCATGCTGGCCGCCCGCGGGCAATACCAGGCCGAGTTCGCCGTGGACCTGGCTCGACGCCGCGGGGCCACGCTCTTCGCGATCTTCGTCCGCACGCTTCGCATCATGGACGTCGAGCCCGGAAAGGTGCCCCGCGTCGAGGACGACCCCGACGCCCAGGAAGCGCTCGGCACCGTCGGGATTCTGGCGCGCCAGGCCGGCGTGCCATTCGTTCCGATCTATGTGACGAGCCCGAGCATCGCGGATGAGATCCTCGACTACACCGTCACCTTCGGGTGCGACACGCTCATCATGGGCAAGTCGAAGCGGTCGCTCTTCGCGCGGCGCGTGCAGGGTGATGTGGTCCAGCGCGTCGCGGGCCTCCTGCCCGACGGCGTGGCGCTCGTCACCCGGTCTGCGGACACACCATTCGAACCACAGGCCGGCGGTTGATCCACCCTGCGCCCAGACGATTGGCGACGTTCCCGATCACAAGACGAACGCCGATTCCCATTCTCTGTTCGGGCAGAGATTCGGGCCGCACGGCCGAGAAAAAAAGCGAGCGTCGAAAAAAAAAACCTTTCACCCGGTAGCGGGAGGGGTTAGGTTCTGTTGTCGATAACCCGTTTCGAGCGGGGTTGTGGGAGTGGGTCGGTGGCGGCGAAATGCCTCCGCCGGTGAGGGAGAGACGCCATGAATAGAGGACTTTCCGCTGCGGTCGTTGCGCTGTGCGCGAGTTCCGCCTTGGCGCAGACCGCGGGCATGCCGCCGCACGCCGCGGCTTTCACGGGCAGCACCCGGGGATACTGGTTCACGGCACCGGTGGACTTCCGCATGACGGGGGTCCAGGTGCTGCAGAACCCGGCCACCGCGAACGCGTTCATGAACTGGTCCGTGGTGCGGTTCGATGCCAACACGCCGCCGCCGACCTTTCCGCTGGTGACCAATGCCTTCCAGCAGTTGGCGTTCGGGCTGAACCAGCCGTCCGGCGCGTTCGCGCCCGTGAGCCTCGACATTCTCGCCGGGCAGGTCATCGGGATCTATGGGAACACGACCGCCACCGCCGGAACGACGACGGGCATCAACTCGTACACCGCGACGCTGACCACGGCGACGACCTCGATCTTCGGAAACATCGTGAACCTCACGCGATCCGGGATGCAGTTCCACCTGGGCAGCGCGACGTCGCCCCTGGGCATGCACGATATCTGGCAGGAACTAACCTCGACGGCCGTGAGCCGCACGCAGTTCACCTACACCGAGATTCCGGCGCCCGCTTCCATGGCGCTTGTGGGCCTCGGTGGTCTTGCGGCCGCCCGCCGCCGCCGCTGAGCCGAGCCGACTTCAACGCACGAGCATTTCCGCACGGGCGGGCCACACCGGCCCGCCCGTGTTCGTTGGCGAGCGGAGTGGGTTGTGTTGCCGCCCCATGCAGGCGTGCGCCGCTACGCTAGACCTGTGAGCCTCACGGAAGAGACGACGGCGACCGCCGACACCGCGACGAACGGCAACGACCCGCTCCTGGCCGACCTCACCGACCCGCAACGCGAGGCCGTGACGCACGGCGACGGGCCGGTGCTCGTGCTGGCGGCCGCCGGGTCGGGCAAGACCCGCGTCATCACGCGGCGGATCGCTCATCTGGTCCGCGCCGGGGTGCCGCCCTGGTCGATCCTGGCCGTCACGTTCACCAACAAGGCCGCGGCGGAGATGCGTTCGCGCGTCGAGGCGATCCTCGGGCCGATGCACGCGGCGCCCGGCGGGGCCGCCGGTGGAGGGGGAGAAACGAATAACGCCACCCGCGGGCTGACCGTCACGACGTTCCATTCCTTGTGCGCCCGGCTGCTCCGGCGCTACGCGGGCAGCGCCGCGATCCCCGGGCTCACCGGCGAGTTCACCATCTACGACTCGGCCGACCAGGCCGCGCTGATGAAACGGGTGCTCAACGACCTGCAACTGAGCACGTCGAACTGGCCGGCGCGCTCGATGCTCGCGGCCATCAGCCACGCCAAGAACGCCCTGACCGACGCGGAGCGATACGCCGCCGCCGCGCGCGACTTCTACACCAGGAACCTGGCGAAGATCTACGCGGCGTACCAGCGGGCGCTCCGGGCCGCCAACGCCGTGGACTTCGACGACCTGCTCGTGCTGACCGCGGGGATGCTGCGCGACCACGCGGGGGTCCGCTCCGAGTGCCAGGCGCGGTGGCGGTATCTGCTGATCGACGAGTACCAGGACACCAACACGGCCCAGTTCGAGATCGCGCGGCTGCTGGCGGGGGAGAGCGGCCCGAACATCTGCGTCGTGGGGGACCCGGATCAGTCGATCTACGGCTGGCGCGGGGCCGACATCTCGAACATCCTGGACTTCGAGGCCCGCTACCCCGGCGCGCGGGTCATCGCGCTGGGCGAAAACTTCCGCTCGACCGCCCCGATCCTGGCCGTCGCCGACGCGATGATCCGGCGCAACAAGCGCCGCAAGCACAAGGACTTGTTCACGCGCCGCCCGGGCGGAGACAAGGTCCGCGTCGTGCTCTGCCGCGACGAGCAGCACGAGGCCGCCTTGATCGTCGACTGGTTCAAGGCGCTCAAGCGAGGCGACGCGGCGGGCGAGTCGGACGGCCCGGCCTGGCGCGACATGGCGGTCTTTTATCGCACGAACGCCCTCTCGCGCGTGATGGAGGACGCTCTGCGCGGCGCCGGCGTTCCGTATGTCATCGCCCGCGGCACCGCGTTCTACGAGCGCGAGGAGGTCCGCAACGCGCTCGCGTACCTGCGTGTCGTGGCGAACCCGGCCGACGACGTCTCCCTCGAACGCATCGTCAACACGCCCGCCCGTGGTCTGAGCGACGCCACGGTCGAGCGCATCGCGGCGTTCGCGCGGGCCGGTGATCGGCCGATCCTCGCGCAGATGCGACGCGCCGACGAGGTCGCGGACCTGACGCCGCGGGCACGGGCCGCCGCGGCGAAGTTCGTCGGCATCGTGGACGGCTGGACCGGCGGCGGAGCCTTCATGGGCGCTGGCGCGGAAGGGTCGCTCGCGGCGCTCGCCTCGCGCGTCATCCAGGAGTCCGGCCTCGAGAAGATGTACGACGCTCAGGCGAAGGCCTCGGGCAGTGACAGCGACGCCGAGCGGATCGACAACCTCGCCGAAGTGGTCTCGTCCGCCGCGGAGTTCGAGTTGGAGTACGACCCGACCGCGGACCCGGCCCTGGGCGCGACCGTCGGGGGTGGCACGGCGCCGACGCCGCCGCTGCTCGCCATGCTCCGTGCGTATCTCGAATCGGTTTCGCTCGTCGCCGACGCGGACACCATCGACCCCGCCCAGGGTGCGGTGTCGCTGATGACGCTGCACGCGGCCAAGGGGCTCGAGTTCCCGGCCGTGGCGATCATCGGCCTCGAAGAGGGCGTCCTCCCGCACAGCCGGGCGAACGAGTCGGACGCGGAACTCGAGGAGGAGCGCCGCCTGTGCTTCGTCGGCGTCACACGCGCCATGCGCCGGCTCACCATCACTTCGGCGGCCGTCCGCACGGTGCGGGGCATCCAGGAGCGGACTATCCCAAGCCGCTTCCTCTCCGAGTTCGACGCGGCGTACACGATCGTCTCCGACCAGTCGGACGCGCTCGGCGGCGTTGTCGTCGAGGACTTCGTCGCGCGCGGACGGGGCGGGCGCGACGCCGCACACAGCCCGGCAGGCGCCGGGTCGTCGGGCCCTGGCGCCGCCTTCCCGGTGGGAACGCGCGTCCGCCACCCGCAGTTCGGGCTCGGCGAGGTGCTCTCCATGCAGGGCGGGCTGAACGCCAAGGTCCAGGTGCGGTTCCGCGAGGTAGGCGTGAAGACCCTCGTACTCGAATACGCAAGGCTCAAGCGGGTCTGAACCGGCGGAGAACGCCGACGGCCTCGACGCCAACGGCTTGACCGATGTGTTAGTGTATACTAGCATATGACCGAGAGCGCTGGTGCTCTCGCCAGGGAGGGTCAAGTCATGCTCGAAGCAGGCGCCACCAACCCCTCGCCGCACGCCGACCGGCTCCGCGTCGTGTCGCTCGCCGCACGCATCGCCGTCGCTGTCTGGGCCGGGTTCTGGGCGTGGTTCATCGTCGCTGTTCTGATCGGCGAAGCGCGCACCGGCCAGACGGGAGGCGTTGCACCGGGCGGGATCATGCTGGCGGCGATCGTCGCCGTATCGGCGGTCGCGTGCCTGCGCCCGCGGTGGGGCGGGGCGCTCCTGGCGGTCGCGGGCGCGGCGGCGGCGGTGTATTTCCGGAGCGCGGACGCGTGGTGGCTGCTCGCGGGCCCGCCGATCGCGCTGGGTGTGATGCTCGTCGTGCTCCAGGCGTGGCGCGACGACCGTCAGGCCGGCCTGATCCCGCGGTAGAGCTGCTGCACGCGGTCCACCTGGAGCTTGCGCACCATCTCGAGGATCGGGCGCGGAATCCGCCAGGACGGCTGCGGGCCTGACGCCGACGCGCAGTGGTCGCTCAGGCACTGGTACATCAGCTTGAACGCGTCGCGCGGCTGCTGCATCGATCCCAGCGCCTCGGTTACGTCCTGCCGCGTCACGTCCTCGGCGAACAGGTCGAGGAGCGTGATCGGCTCGACGCCCGGGGCACGGCAGGCGTTGAGCCGCGCGTCGCACAGGTCGTAGAGCATCGGCCCCGTCCACGCGAGCCGCTCCACCAGGTTCTGCTTGTCGAGCCGCGCTTCCTGGAAGAACGCGCCGGACTCCTTGAAGAGCAGGTGGCGCAGCTCGATCGGCAGCAGGAGCTTGAGCCCGAACCCCTCTTGCTGGAGCAGCTTGTTGTTGAACAGCGGCCAGACGACGGCCCGCATCCTCTCCGGGTCGCCGCGGACCAGCGTCGGCTCGTCCACGCGGTCGACCACGATGATGATGCTCGCGTAGCCGAACGCCCCGAGGAGCCGGCGAAGCCGGCGCACCATCGCGTACCGCGGCTCGTCCGCCTCGGTCATCGGCAGGTGCGCGGGGGTGCGGAGCGACGGGTCGACGTGCCCCAGCGACCGCCCGTACGAACGCTCGGAGCGCGGGACGACCCGTAGTTGACGCCGAACCCGACGCCCCAGGCGGATCATCGTCAGCCGGTCCCAGATCGACCGCTTGGCCAGCGCGGCCAGCCAGAGGGCTCCCAACGCGCCCACGACGTAGGGTGCCGCCGGATCGTCCCGAAGTGTGGGATCGACGTACCAGGCCATCGCCACCGCGGCGGCGGCGGGGATCCAACCCAGCCACGCCGCCAAGGTCCACACGGCCCGGCTGGTCGGCAGCGGCAGGCGCAGCAGGCGCCGCAGGCGGCGTGTGCGCCGCTCGACACCATCTGTTCGGTCGTAGAGCGACTGGAGCAGCACCAGGTCGCGGCGCAGCCCCGCGTCGAGCTTGCGCACCGCGCGCCGAGAATCCGCCAGGCCCTTGGCGCCGGCCGGGCCCAGCAGGTCGAGCGGCTCCGGCCCGCTCAGCACGGCGTCGGTCAGCCGCGGCACCACCAGCGAGAGCAACGCGTCGATGTGGTCCAGATGCCTCAGTTTTTTCAGTGCTTCTTCGGGGCCGACTTTGCCCGTGACCAGCCGAGCGCAGAACGGGTCGAGCACGGGGTTCAGGTCGTCGTAGGCAACGAGCAGGGCCCGCCGCGTGAAGTTGGCCGCGTTGTGGTCCGCGACGCGCCGCTCGATCTGGAGCCGCATCGCGGTTTTGCCGCTCCCCTTCTCGCCGAACACGATCGAGCTGGCGGGCCGACCGGGGTCCCCGAACACCTTGTCGAAGTCGGGGTGCGTGATCGCGGCCGGGCGCCGGGGCGCCCGCGCCGGCTCGGGGGCGCGGGGTCCGCCCGCGGTCTCGCCCGTCGCGGGTGTCGCCGTTGATGCCGGTTCGACCGGCGCGCGAGCCGGTTCGTCCGCCGGTGCGCGCGTGCCGCCCATCGCCAGCCGCGTGAACACCGCGTCGTGACGGGCCTCCTCACCCATGAACGGGTTCTCGACGATCGACCAGTGCTCGAGGAACTCGGTCAGTGTCATGGGTCGCTTAGTGCGCCACGCGCTGCCCGAGCAGCGGGGCGATCTGGGCCAGCGCCTTGTCCAGCGTCTTCTTGTCCTTGGCTTCCAGGTTCAGCCGCAGCAGCGGCTCGGTGTTGCTCTTGCGGACGTTGCACCACCACCCGGCCGCCTTGAAGCGGTCGATCGTGACGCCGTCGAGTTCGTCGATCGTGCCGTGGGCCGCGGCGTTGGGGCCGACGGCGTTCGTGAGCTTCGCCAGCGCCCCGTCCTTGTCCTCGATCTGGAAGTTGATCTCGCCGGATTGGGCGTACCGCGCCACGGGCCTCACCAGCGCGCTCATCGCCTTGCTCCCCCGCCCCAGCATCGTCAGCACCGTCGCCATCGCGATCGCACCCGAGTCGGCGTAGAAGTTGTCGCGGAAGTAGAAATGCCCGGAGAGCTCGCCCCCGAACACCCCGTCGTGCTGGGCCATCGCCGCCTTCAGGAACACGTGCCCGACGCGCGACCGCACCGGCTTACCCCCCGCGGCCTTGATCTCCTCCTCGACCGCCTTGGTGGATCGCAGGTCGTACGCGACCGCCGCCCCGGGGCGCTGCTGCAGGAAGTACTTCGCCAGGATCGCCGTGAGGTGATCGCACCCGACGGCCCGCCCCTTCTCATCGACCACGACGCACCGGTCCGCGTCGCCGTCGAAGCAGATGCCCAGGTGCGCCTTCTCGGCGACGACCGCCTTCTGAAGCTGCATGAGGTTGGCCGCCACCAGCGGGTTGGGCTCGTGCGCGAACTCGCCCTTGGTGTTGTCGAAGTTCATCTCGACGATGTTCAGGCCCGGCGTGTCGGCCCCGCGTTTCCCGAAAACCCTCGGCACCATCGTCCCCGCCATCCCGTTGCTCGCGTCAACGACCACTTTCAGGCGCCGCCCGTTCAGGTCCAGGGACGCGCGCACGTGCTCGCGGTACGCCTCCCAGAGGTCGCGCGGCTCAACGCGACCGTGGGCCGGCACCAGCGTCGCCCGGTCCACCATGGCCGCGTGCTTGCGGACGTCCGCCAGGCCCGTGGCCTCGCCGACCGGTTTGGCTTTGCGCCCGCAGACCTTGAACCCGTTGTACTGCGGCGGGTTGTGGCTGGCGGTGACCATGACGCCCCCGGCGCAATCCAGGTGGTTCACGGCGAAGTAGATGAACGACGTGTCCACGAGGCCGACATCCACCACATCGCCGCCCTGCTGCGTGATCCCCTGGATCAGTTGTTTGGTGAGGGCCGGCGACGATTTCCGCATGTCACGCCCTACCACAATGTTGCGCATCATCGGAGTCGCGTCGCCCACCGCCGCCGCTTTCTCGCGCAGGAACCGGCTGACCCCGAACCCGATCTGCCACGCCATCTGGTCGTTGAGCAGGTCCGGGTAGGTGCCGCGGATGTCATAGGCCTTGAAGATGCGTCCGAGCATGCGTCCCTCCGGGGATGGGGCCGTAGGGTAGCAAAGGCCGATGGGGGAGTGCGGGCCGCGCGCTAATCCCGCAGCCGCACCCCGGCCGGCAACGCCCGCAGGAACGCCCGTCCGTACCCCTTCGTCACGATCCGCGGGTCCAGCACCACCACGCGACCCGTGTCCGATCTCGAACGGATCAGCCGCCCCACGCCCTGCTTGAACCGCAGCACCGCGCGCGGCAGCGAATCATCGCGGAACGGGTCCCCGCCGCGCGACGAGATCAACTCCAGCCGGGCCTCGGTCAGCGGGCGGTCGGGCGGCTCGAACGGGAGCTGCGCGATAATGACGTTCCGCAGCGCCCGCCCCGGCACGTCCACGCCCTGCCAGAACGACGCCGCACCGAGCAACACCGAACGCGCGTCCTCCTTGAACCGGCTCAGAAGCTCCGCCCGTGACGCCTCGGGCTCGTGGACCAGCATCGGCATGGACCGCTCCCGCAGAGGCCCCGCCAGGGCCGACGCGGCGCGACGCAGCGCCGTGAAGCTGTTGAACAGGATGAACGCTCCGCCGTCGGTGGCGTCGAGGTGCTTGAGCATCAGCAGCGTGTGAGGATCGAGCAGCGGTCGCTGACCTGGTGAAGCGGTGGGGGGGTTAGGACCCGGCGACGTGGCGGAGCCGTTCGCGACCCCGGCGGCGCGCGGGTCGGGGGCGTCGCGCTCGACGACCACCTCCATCTGCCGCGCGAAGTCGAACGGGCTGCCCAGCAGCAGCGTGCGGGCGCCCTCGCACCCCAGGCGAGAGACGACGAGGGCGAACGGCCCCGAGGCCCGCCCGCCCGTGGAGCCGCCGGTCGCGCCGTCGACCGCCGATCCGCCATCATCGCCGGCCATGGACGCCAGGCTTTTGTCCGAACCGAACTCCGCGCCCTCGGCGACGACGATCCGCGCTGCGGGTGGCCCGCCGCGCGACGGCGCTGGCGTCCGCCGTCCGCTCGGCGCGACGGGGTTCTGTGCTTCCTCCCCTGTCGCCAGCGTCGCGCTCGTCAGCACCACGCTCCAGCCCTGCTTGAACAGGGCCTCCCGCAGGATCGGAGCGACGTCGATGGGCGCGGCCGCCAGTGCGACGCGGCGCACCCGATGTCCGCCCCCGCCGGCGCGCCCGCCCCCGGTCGAGGCCTCGACCCAGTAGACACAGCCGGGGATCGACTGCGCGACGAACGCCGACGCGGAGGCGGCGATGTCCGCCGCGCGCCGTGCGTAGGCGTTCAACTCGAACTTGTCCGCGTCGCCCTTCACGGATTCCCGCAGCGCCGCGAGCCGCAGGGAGAGCTCCCTGAACGCGGGCGAGAGCGTATCGGCGACGACGCCCGGCTCGCGCACGCGGCCGTTCCGCAGCACCCGCGCCGCGCCCGCCCAGTTCTCAAAGAACTCCGCGGCCGCGTCGCCCGCCTGGTACGCGAGCCGGATCGCCCGATCCACGCCGTCACCCCCGGCGAACATCCGCGAGGCCGCGAGCTGCGCGAGATAGCCCTTGTGCCGCCGATGGTCGTACAGCGTCCGGAGCAGGAAGAGCACGCGCCCCTCGGTGAGCGACATTCCCAGATGCTCGGCCGCGGCATCCTCGACGCCGTGCGCCTCGTCGAGCACCACGTGGTTGTACTTCGGGAGGAACCCGACGCCGGGCTGCCCTTCGGGCCCCTCGCGCGACCGCAAGGCCAGGTCGGCGAAGAACAACGCGTGGTTGCACACCAGCAGGTTGCCCTTCTCCATCGCGCGCCGCGCGTTCTGGTAGAAGCACCGCCCGTTGAACGGGCACTTGGCCCCCATGCAGTTGTCCGCGTCGGACTCCACGTGCGTCCAGACCTCCGGGCGGTCCAGCCGGGGGAGCGTCGAGCGCGTGCCATCGGTCGTGCCGTACGCCCAGTCCTCGATCTGGTGGAGCTGCACCCGCGCCGCTTCGCCGCTGAACAGCGCCGCCTGCCGCTCCGACGCGAGTTTGAGACGCCGGATGCTCACGTAGTTCGACCGGCCTTTGACCAGCACCGGCCGGAGGGGATAGGAGTCCGCGTCCTTCGGAGCCCGGAGGGACCCCGCGGCGGGCTCGTCGGATGGGTCGCCTTCGCCGTCGTCGGGAGCATGGGGGATGACCCCGGCGCCTTCAAGCGCCGCCCGGAGCATCGGGATGTCGCGGCCAACGAGCTGCTCCTGGAGCGCGATGGTGTTTGTGGCCACGACAACGCGTTCGTTTCGGGTCACGCACCGCAGGATCGCGGGCACGAGGTAGGCGAACGATTTGCCCACGCCCGTGCCCGCTTCGACCAGGAGGTGCGACCGACGCTCCATCGTCTCCGCGACGGCGGCCGCCATCGCAAGCTGCTCGGGGCGGGATTCGAACCGCCCGCCGAGCGCGGACGCGAGCGGGCCCGCGGGGCCGAGGATGTCGAGGGCCGCGGTGATCACGGTTGGATTATCTCCGCCCCGGACCCGCGCGATGCCGCCGACGCCGTTCGACACAAGAAAAAAGGCCCGCCGAAGCGGGCCCTTGAGGAGTCATTCGGTCGCTCACGAAACGTCAGCGGCGGCGACGGCTGACGCGCCATGCGCACAACCCGAGCAGGGACACGCATCCCATGGCCGCCCCCGTCGGCAACGGGATCAGCACCAGCGGAGCGCCGCCCGCGGTCAAGTCGGTGAAACTGTAGAGCGTCAGCAGCCCAAGGCCCTGATACTGGTACCCGCCGAGGGCCACCCCGTTGCGGTAGTACCAGATGTTCCACGTGACCCACTCACTGGCCTCGCCGTGGAAAGTGATGTGCGGCAGGACGATCCCGTTCAACGGGCCAGCGCCGAACGCGAGCAGATTGGTGCCCGTCACGTAGTGCCAGCCGGCATTGTTAATCGTGACGCCCTTGAACTCGGTCTGGGTTGTCGTCCCCCCGGGCACGTTCGTCTGGGAGACGAACTCCAAGGCGATCGTGTCGAACGTGCCCCAGGGCACCTCGGGATTGGCGATGTGCCAGTGCTGTGTAAAGCTGTTGCCTGTGTTGTACCCGAGCGGGATCGGCTCCGCGGCGGCTGGCAACACCGCAACGAGACCAACCACCAAAATCGCGGCAACCGCCGCAGTGCGAAGACGCACCATGAGACCCCTCCCTTTCCGACTCGATCGAATGGAACCTCTACCCTTCCCCGCGTCGGCAGAATCCGACGCCTCAGGGTAGAGAACTTACCCCCAAACGACTCCCGCCGCAAGAGGGTATCAGGTTCCGACCAGTTCGCACCCGGTTCTCGGACTACAAACTACCGCGAATGCTGCACTTGCGACGTGCGAATTGCGATCCACAAAATGTGGAAAGTTCAGGCCGAAAGACCGGAAACGGGACCTCGGGCGCCCAGCGGTGCACGTTTCGGCTCCCCATCCGGGCGGGGGTACATGCGCGGCGTCTGGGCCGGCTTGGTGAGGATGACGATGCGCCCGGTCGGCGTGTTCCGCGTCTCCTCGTGCTCGACCCGCAGCAGCTTGATCGCCCCGGCCGCCTCGACGAGTTCCTCGTCAGCCTTCTGACCCTTGATGAGCAGGATGCGCCCGCCGACCCTCGCCAGCGGCGCGCACAGCTCCACGATGGTCGCGAGCCGCCCGACCGCGCGCGCGATCACGGCGTCGTAGGCGTCGCGATGACCGGGCGCGCGCGACCCCGCTGGGCCGGCCACCAGCGCGCCGCGGTCGTTCCCGAGCCTCTCGGCCCGTCCCTGGATCACATCCACGTTCGAAAGTCCCAGCTCCTCCGCGACGCGCCGAAGGAAGTCCGCCTTCTTGCCCGTCGCTTCCAGCAGCGTGAACCGCAGCGCCGGCATCGTGATTGCCAGCGGCACGCCCGGCAGCCCCCCGCCCGAGCCCACGTCGATGACCCGCGACCCCTCGGAAAGCTCCGCCAGCAGCGGCAGCAGCGTCAGCGAATCGAGGATGTGCCGCTCCCACGCCGTGGCCGGGTCGGTGATCGCCGTCAGGTTGAACGAGCGATTGGCCTCGAGCAGCAGTGCCAGGTAGCGCCCGAGGCGCTCGGGGTCGCCGGGATCGAACTCCAGGCCCAGCGCGGCGGCGGCGGCGGGGAAGTCGGGCGGTGGTGCGAGCGGTTCAGGCGTCATCGGCGTACTCGAAGGACGGACGATACGGCGGGATCGGCCGCCGCATCGCTACACCGAAGACCAGGCCCGTCATGATCCACACCGTGAGCAGGCTCGAACCGCCCGCGCTCAGGAACGGCAGGGTGACACCGATGATGGGCAGCAGCCCCACGTTCATGCCGACGTTCACGACCACCTGGGCCGCGATGAACGCGGACAGGCCCACGATCACCAGCCGCCCGAAGGGCTCCTTGCACATCGCGGCGCACGCGAGCGCCCCGGCGATCCAGGTCACGTAGAGCAGCAGGATGCCGACCCCGCCGAGCAGCCCGAATCGCGTGACGGCGACCGCGAAGATCATGTCGTTGTGGCGCGCCGGCAGCGGGTTGTACCGCAGCAGGGCGCGCGAGTGCGTGTCAGTGTTCCCGGTGACGCCGCCCGCGCCCATGAGCTTGCGCGCGGTCACGGACTGGTAGTTGATCGACCGCTCTCCTTCCCGCTCGCCCTGGATCTGCCCGATGAGCGCGTTGATGCGGGCCTGCTGGTGCGGGCGCAGCAGCGGGTACGCGGCGGGCGCGGCCAGTGCCGCGATCAGCACGATCAGGGTCAGGTGCCGCAGCCGCGCCCCCGCGGCGACGAGCATCGCGAAGAGCGCCGGGATGAACAGCAGCACCGTGCCCAGGTCCGGTTGGAGCATGATGAGCCCGATGGGGACGAACGCGATGAGCGCCGGCGGGAGCAGCCCCGCGAACCGGCGGTGCTCCGCGCGGAACCGCAGGTGCCGCGCCACGACGAGCACGAACGCGATCTTCGCCAGCTCCGACGGCTGCAGCCGCGCCGGCCCCACGCTGATCCACGCCCGCGCCCCGTTGATCGGGCGCACGATCGACGACGGAACCCCCGGCATCAGCAGGAACAGGAGCAGCACGATCGCGGCCCCCATCGCCGGAAGCGCCAGACGCATGATCAGCCGCGGGTGGGGGATGGCGGCGCCCACGCCCGCGGCCGCCGCGACCGCGAGGAACGCGAGTTGTCGCCGGGCGTCGTCCGCCAGTTCGGCGGCGGCCGGGTCCGTGCTCATCCCCAGGTCGATCGTGTGGATGCCGAGGAACGACAGGGCCGCTCCCGCGCCGACGCACATCCACGCGGGGTTCACGGGCTGGATCCGTTCGCGCCCGGCGGGTCCGAGGCGTGACCCCCGCTGGAGACTGCGGATCACAGATAGCCCCCGGCGATCAGCGCGTGGATGATCTGGTTGCAGATCGGGCCGGAGACCTTGCCGCCGCTGCCCGCGTACTCCATCATCACGGCGATCGCGTACTTCGGCCCGCCGCCCTCGCGCCCCACCAGCACCACGAACCACGAGTGGTCGCCGTCCCGCAGCTCCTCGGCGCTCGCCGGGCCCACGCCGTCCGGGTCGTGCGCGAGCTTCGGGGCGTCGGCCGTGCCCGTCTTTCCCCACACCCGCACGCCCGGCGCGTTGAAGATGCGCTCCTGCACACCCGCGCTGATCGTGATGTGGTTGCCCGTGCCGCGCGGGTCGCTGACCGACAGCGAAAGCCCGTCCAGCGCGGCCGCGACCGCCGCGGGGTCGAGGCCCAGATTCTGCCGTGTGACGGGCCGATCCACCAGCAGGCGCGGTGCAACCCGCACGCCGCCGCGGGCGAGCGTGGCCAGCGCGTCCGCCGCGTGCAGCGGCGTCCATGCGATCGGCCCCTGCCCGATCCCCATCTGGATCGCGTCGCCGATCACCAGCGGCGCGATCCGCCGTGTTCCGTCCGGCTCCTGGACGCGGCGCCCGATCTCCCCGGCGTACTCGTCGTCCGGTCGGCCCGGGCGGGCCAGCCCGAGGTTCCACGCCTGCCCCACGCCAAACATGCCGTAGGCGCTGCGGACGCCGTCCACTCCGAGCTGCCGCCCGAGCGTGAAGAAGTAGATGTTGCACGAGACCATGAGCGCTTCGCGGGCATCCAGGGCGTGGCCCAGCATCTGCGTGTGCGTGTTCGGCGTCGCGTCGGTCTGCGAGCGCTTGTAGATCCAGCACCGCAGGGTGTTGGGGTCGTGCGGGAGCAGGTGCCCGTTGCACTCGATGGGACGATCGAGCGAGTGCTTGCCGAGGGTGACCGCGGCGGCCAGCAGCGGTGCCTTGACGATCGACCCCGGCGGGTAGCTCGCGGACACCACGCGGTTGATCCACGGGCGAAGCGGGTCGGTGAACAACGCGCCCGACCGTTCGCGCAGATCGCCGCGCGTGAACCCGGGTGCGGAGACCATGGCCAGGATGTCCCCCGACTCGATGTCGAGCACGACGGCGGCCCCGTGCAGCGGGGTGCCGAGAGCGGTCCCGCCGATCGGCCTGCCGTTCGGGTGCTGCGTCGGCAGCGCGTGCCATTCCTGCACCGCCGCGAGCCCCACCGACGGCGTGAGCAGCGCCTGAACGCGCGCCTGGAGCATCGCGTCGAGCGTGAGGGTCACGTCGCGACCCGGCTCGGAATCGACGCGGCGCTCCTCGCCCGTGTCGAGCCGGCGCAGGTTCAGCCCGCGCAGTCCGCGGAGCCTGACCTCCTGCGCCGCTTCGACGCCGAAGCGCCCCACCGCATCGCCCGGTTCATACGAGCCCCGGTCGAACTCGCTCCCGTCGAGGGCCAGCGTCGCGTACTCCCGAAGTGCCCGATCCGCCCGCAGCAGTTCGCCCCGCGCCCTCACGTCGTCGCCCGAAGCGTTGCGCCCGGTCCAGCCCAGGACGTGGATGCCCACCCCGTCCACCGTCACGTCCATCGGGCGATCGTCGGCGAGGGGACCGGGGAACGCCGAGCGATCAATACGGACGGTGATGGTGTCGTGCGGGTATTCACGGTCGGCGGCGTTCATGACCTCGACCCCCGGCAGCAGCGGAACACCCGCCTCCAGCACGCGCCCGTCGGCGAGCACCAGGTCGATCGTCCGGGCCGCGAGCCGCGTGATCTCGAAGCCCACGGTGTCCGCGATGTGCGGCAGAATGACGTGGGCGGACTCGGCTTCGCTGATCTCGGTCCGCGCGCCGCCGACGATCTCGTCTTCGAGTTCGGTGGTGATCTCCTCGCCGCGCTTGAGCGCCGTGTCCACGCGCACGCGGATCCGCGCGTCCGTCACGACGTCGGCCAGTGTCTCGACGCGGTTGAGGACCGCGAGCCGGCTTGCATCGAGGGCCTCACGGCCCACGCCCGTCGCGTCGGCCAGGGTCTGCCACGCCGAGTCGAGGTGCGCGTGGTACACGGCCGCGTAGCGCTCCACGAGCAGGCTCCGCTCGGCGCTGTCCAGGTCGCGCCACGTCGAGCGGTGGAGCCGTCGGGCCGCCCGGCCCGCCCGCTCCTCGGCCCACAGCCCGCTGATCACGGGGTAGGCCGCGGCCAGATCGAAGCTCGGACGATCCTGCGCGAGCACGCGACCGTTGCGGTCGAGGATGCGCCCGCGGACGGTCGGCAGCCACTGGACGCCCCGCAGCCTTGTTTCGGCCGCCGCACGCAGTTCATCCCCCCGCGCGACGGTGAGCACGCCCAGTTGCACCGCCAGCACGGTGACAGCCAGCGCGATGAGCGCGCCCAGCAGCAGCAGCCGCCGGTGGAACATCGTGGGGATCAGGCGGGTGAGACGCATCGGCCAACCATCCTTGGGGCCCTGGGTCGTGGCCGATGCGCCCGCGCCGCCGCGGGAGTTCCTACCCCTTGCGGTCGAGGAGTCGGTACTGCACGGCCTCGGCGATGTGGGCGTGGGTCACGCGGTCGGCGCCCTCGAGATCGGCGATCGTGCGTCCCACGCGCCGGATCTTGTCATACGCCCGGGCCGAGAGCCCCAGTTGCGTGAGCGCCTGGCCCAGGAGCGCCCGCGCGTCGTCGTCGATCGGGGCGAGCGCGTCGAGCTGCTTGCCGCTCAGGCGCGAGTTCGGCACACCGGGTCCCTGGCGTTTGGTCTGCTGCACGCGCGCCGCCAGCACCTGCTCGCGCATGCGGGCGGTCGTCGATCCGTCCGCCGCCCCCGCGAGCTGGCGGAACGGCACCGCGGGCGCCTCGACGTGGATGTCGATGCGGTCGAGCAACGGCCCGGAAAGCCGCGACAGGTACCGCTCCATCTCGCGCTTGCCGACCTCGCCCGGCGCCACGTCGCCACGCGGCGTCGGGTTCATCGCGGCCACCAGCATGAAGTTGGCCGGGAACCGCACGGCCGAGTGCGAGCGCGCGATCGTGACCACGTGGTCTTCCATCGGCTGGCGCAGGGTCTCGAGCACATCGCGCGGGAACTCGGCCAGCTCGTCCAGGAACAACACGCCCCGGTGCGCCAGGGAGATTTCGCCCGGCTTCGGGATGACCCCGCCGCCGACGATCGCCGCCGAGGACGCCGTGTGGTGCGGCGTGCGCACCGGGCGCGTCGTGATCAGCCCCTGCCCCGGCGGGAGCTGCCCGGCCGCCGAGTAGACGCGCGTGATCTCGATCGCCTCGTCGGCCAGGAGCGGCGGCAATACGCCGGGCAGCGCCTTGGCCATCATGGTCTTGCCGGTCCCGGCAGGCCCCAACATGAGGAGGTTGTGCGAGCCCGCCGCCGCGACGACCACCGCGCGCTTGACCGACTCCTGTCCGCGGATCTCGCCGAAGTCCACCGGCGCGTTCGCGGTCCGCAGCAGCGTTTCGATGTCGGGCGGCGGTGTCGGCGTCGCCTCGATCTCGCCGCGCAACAGACCGACCACTTCCGCGAGGGTGCGCACCCCCAGCACCTCCACGCCGGACACAACCGCCGCCTCCTCGGCGTTCGCCGCCGGCACGATCACGCCCGAGTACCCCTTGGTCTTGGCGAGCGCGGCCACGGCGATCGCACCGCGGATCGATCGGACGCGTCCGTCCAGGGCCAGTTCCCCCGCGATCAGGTACCGGCGCAGGTCCACGCCCGAGTCAAGCCCGGGGAGTTTCTCCGTCGCGCCGGGCAGAGCCCGCACCACCCCCGTGTTCACCAGAATGCCCACCGCGATCGGCAGGTCGTACACCGGCCCTTCCTTGCGGACGTCAGCGGGGGCAAGGTTGATGAGCACGCGGCCGGCGGGGAACAGGTAGCCGCTGTTGACCAGCGCGGATCGCACGCGTTCAACGGCTTCCTTCACCGCCGCGTCGGGCAATCCGACCACCATCTGCTTCTTGTCCTGCTCCAGATGGTCGAGGTCTACCTCGACTTCGCAGGGGAGGGCGTCTATGCCCTGCAGCAGGTACGATTGGACTCGGGCGAGCACTCCGGCAGGATACCGAACGGGGCGCAGCACCGCACCCGACGAGCCGGGCCGCCCAGGTGGACCCATGAATGACGCGGCGACGGATCGCCCGGAAGTCCCCCCGATCGCCCTGACGGGCCGATCACTGGTCGCCGGTGCGCCCACCCCGGAACCGCGGACGGTCGAGCCCGGCTCGGTCTACCGCGGGATCGACCCCGCTTCGGGGCGTGAACTTGCCACACCTTTCGTGCCGGCGACAAACGAGGACGTGGACAAAGCCTGCTGGCAGGCGTGGCAGGCGTTCCACGCGATGGGCGATCGGTCCAACGCCGAGCGAGCCGCCCTCCTCGACGGTATCGCCGACCAGATCGTCGCGCTCGGCGACGCCCTGATCGGGGCCGCCACGGACGAGACGGGGCTGGGTCCGGCGCGCCTCGTTTCCGAGCGCGACCGCACGGTCCACACGCTGCGGATGTTCGCCGAAGTCGTGCGGGACGGAACGTGGGTCCACGCGTCGATCGATACCGCACAGCCGAGCCGCCGCCCCGCGCCGAAGCCCGACCTGCGGCGGATGCTGCGCCCGCTCGGCCCCATCGCGGTCTTCGGCGCGGGCAACTTCCCGCTCGCCTACAGCGCCGCCGGGGGCGATACGGCATCGGCGCTCGCCGCCGGTTGCCCGGTTGTCGTCAAGGGCCATCCCGGGCACCCGGGCACCGGTGAGCTCGTGGCTCACGCGGTCACGCGGGCGCTGGCGGCGCTCTCCTTCCACCCCGGGACCTTCTCCTATCTCCAGAGCGGCGCCATCGGATCGGCGCGCGAGGCCGCCATCGGCGAGCAACTCGTCCAGCACCCCGCGATCCGCGCGGTCGGCTTCACGGGCTCGTTCCACGGCGGCATGGCCCTGGCGCGACTCGCCGCGGCACGCCCCGACCCCATCCGTGTCTTCGCCGAGATGGGCAGCGTCAACCCGGTGTTCATCCTGGCCGACGCGGGTACGACCCAGGCCGTCACCATCGCCGAGCGGATTGTCGCGTCGCTCACCAACTCCAACGGGCAGATGTGTACCTGCCCGGGGCTGATCTTCGGCCTGCGCTCGGGCGGCATGGAAGCGATCGTCCGCTCGATGGGCGAGTCGCTCGACGTGGCCGTGCCCCAGACCATGCTCAACCAGCGCGTGCGCAACAACTTCGCCCGCCGTGCGGGCGAAGTCGGGCGCGTCGCCGGCGTCGAGGTCCGGGGCGGGGCACCGATCGCACCGCCCGCCGACAAATCGGTCGCGCCCCAACCCGGCGAGGCGATCCGCTGCACCCCCGTGCTCTGGCGGACCACCTTCGAGGTCTTCATGCGCTCGGCGACCCTCCACGACGAGGTCTTCGGGCCTGCGGCGATCGCGGTCGTCTGTGACAGCGAGGACCAGCTCGTGCAGGCCGCCGCGGCCATCCACGGCAGCCTCACCGGAACGATCTGGGCCACCGACGTCGACACCGTCGCGGCCACACGCCTCCACCGGGTGCTCGAGCAGCGAGTCGGGCGGCTCATCTACAACGGCGTGCCCACCGGCGTCGAAGTCTGCCCCTCGATGGTCCACGGCGGGCCGTATCCGGCCACGAACCAGCCGCACGCCACAGCGGTCGGATCGCACGCGGTCCATCGCTGGTGCCGACCGGTCTGCTACCAGAACGCTCCGGAAGGGATGCTGCCGCAGGAGCTCTGGGAATCCAACCCCCTGCGGCTGACCCGCCTGATCAACGGCAAGATCACGAACGCGGAAGCCGAGGCTGGCGAACCCGAACAACCCCGAACAGGGGCGCAACCGCCGCGCATCGCGCGCCCCGCGTGAGCCCGAGGGCCCAGCGCGGGGGACCACCCGCGGTTCGGTGTGTCGATTCGCGGCGTTGAGCCGATAACTCTGGCGATATGGCGAAATCTGCGCATCACAAAGAGGGAGAAGGGAACGCGCCGGCGTGGCGCCTCGCGGCGGCGCTGGGCCTGGTCGCCGCGTGGGCGTTCCTGGCGGCGAGCCTGGTCAGCTTTGATCGGGCCGACCCGCCGACCCACGTCGTCTGGCCCGCCAACGACCCGGTGAGCAACTGGTGCGGTCCGGTCGGGGCCTGGGTCGCCTACCACGCCATCAAGCTTCTCGGATGGGGCGCGTGGATCATCGTCCTGTGCCTGGCGGCCGGGGTCGGCGCGGCGCTGGGCGGCGTCAGGGTCCGGGCGGCGGCGGTGCGGCTCGTCGGCGTGCTCATGCTCGCCTCCGCCATGGGGGCCGTGCAGGCGCTGCTGCTGCCGACCTCGGGCGCGATGGCGGACCTGGCCGGCGGGCTCGTCGGACGGTTCGCGGCCGAGGAGCTGTCGGCCCGCTTCGGCACGCTCGGCGCTCTCGTCTGGCTCGCGCTCGTCGCGGGAGTCGGCGCCGTCGTCGCCTTCGACAAGTGGGTGCTCGCCGGACCGGCCTGGCTCATGGGCTACGGCTGGCCCGCGGCCCAGAAGGCCGGGGCGACCGTCGGGTCGACGGCGTTCGGCGCCGCCCGCGTGGGCGGGGCGCTTGTGGCCGGGCTCGCCCCGCTGGTCCGTGGGCGTGAGCCGGTGCGCGTCCGCCTCAACGACGTGGATGATGACCCGGAGATCGAACGCACGCGCAAGAACTCGGCACGTGTCCGCGTCGTCGAGGAGGAGAACGCAGCGGGCGCTGAGCCGCGCGGTGCCGAGCGGCTGAAGAAGAGCCGCGTGCGGGTGGTGCCCGAGCCGGCGATGGACGAACCGGAAGAGTTCGCCACGGAGCCCGAACCTCAGCCCACGGCGATCGCCGACGCGGCGTCGCCCGAGAACGACGCCCCCGGCGCGCCGCAGGTCTTCGACCCGGACGCCCTGCGCGAGAAGATCGCCAGGCTGCCCATCGCGTTCGGTCATCAGACCCGCAAGATCGCCACCGAGGACGACCTGCGCGACCTCCAGGCCGTGGCCGACCTGCCCGGGTACAGGTTCCCGGGGCTGGACCTGCTGGAGGACCCGGAGGCCAACTTCTCCGAGAAACTCGAGCAGTACGTCCGCGACCAGGCCACGGCGCTGGAATCGGCGCTCAAGCAGTACCGCATCGACGGCGAGGTCGTGGGGATCGAATCCGGCCCCGTCATCACGCTGTACGAGGTGCGCCTTGCCCCCGGAACCAAAGTCGCCCAGGTGACGGCCGTGGACAGCGACATCGCCCGGGCCCTCAAGGCCGTGAACATCCGCATCGTGCCCAACATGCAGGGGCGCGACACGGTCGGCATCGAAGTGCCCAACAGCACGAAGGAGAAGGTCCGCCTCAAGGAACTCATGGGCAAGAGCGAGCTGTTCGGCTCGATGAAGCTGCCGATGTTTCTGGGCAAGGACGCCTCGGGCGAGCCGCTGATCGTGGACCTCGCCCAGATGCCGCACACGCTCATCGCCGGGACCACCGGCAGCGGCAAGAGCGTGTGCATCAACACGATCATCATGGGGTTCCTCTACACGAGGAAGCCGAGCGAGCTGAAGCTGGTGCTGGTGGATCCCAAGATGGTGGAGCTGAGCCAGTTCAAGGACATCCCGCACCTGATGTGCCCGGTGGTGACGGAAAACGCCAAGGCCGCGGCCATCCTCGAGTGGGCCACGACCAAGATGGACGAGCGGTACGAGCTGCTCGCCGAGGCGGGTTGCCGCGACATCGCGGCGTACAACCTGCTGGACTGGGAGGAGCTCAAGTCGCGGTTCAACCCGCAGTCGCCGGAGGAGGAGGCGCGGATCCCCCGGAAGCTGCCGTACATGGTGTTCATCATCGACGAGCTGGCCGACCTGATGATGACGGTCAAGGAGGTCGAGGGGGCGATCATCCGCATCGCTCAGAAGGCCCGCGCCGTCGGCATCCATCTCATCCTCGCCACGCAGCGCCCGCAGGCGAACGTGGTCACGGGCCTCATCAAGAGCAACATGCCGTCGCGGGTGTGTTTCAAGGTCGCTTCGGGCATGGACAGCCGGATCGTGCTGGACCAGAAGGGCGGGGAACTGCTGCTGGGCCAGGGGGACATGCTGTACCTGTCGCCGCGGACCAGCAAGCTTGTGCGGGCGCAGGGCACGCTGGTGGACGATCAGGAAATCCGGCGCGTGGTCCGCTTCATGCGCGAGGTCGCTCGCCCCAGCTTCGAGCGGCAGCTCATGCAACTGCGGGCCCTGACGCCCGACGACGAGCGGCTCGTCGAGAGCGAGAACAACTCGTCGGCGTCGCTGTCGGCCGCGCAGGAGGACCCGCTGTTCAACCGCGCGGTCGAGGTGGTTCTGGAGACGGAGCGCGGGAGCGTGTCGCTGCTGCAGCGTCGGCTGGCGATCGGGTATACGCGGGCGAGCCGGCTGATCGACCTGATGGGGATCGCGGGGATCCTCGGGGAGCACAAGGGCTCGCTGGCCCGCGACGTGCAGATCACCATCGAAGAGTGGGAGGCGATGAAGAAGCAGGCGGCGCTGGACGCCGAGGCGATGGAGAAGGTGCGGGCGCCGCTGTTCGCGGGCGGCCAGAACGGTGCGGGTACTAACGGGCACGTGGATGCCGTGGGAGAAGGCGGCGATGCTCCGTCGGTCTCGCTGGGTGAGGCGAGCGATCCAGCCGTCGTCCAGCGCTCATTGGGCGCTGATGACGAGGCACCGTTCGATGTGGAGCCGACTTCCGGCGCGGGTTCCGGCGAAGTCCCGTCGCGCGGCTAACCCCGCAGCGCGCCAGCTTGGCCAATGGCGGCGGGGCGGGCCGAATCCGACGTCCGCGATTGACAACCGGGCGGCATCGATTAGATTGAGTTGACTCCGAGGGACGCGAGAGGAGCTTCCTGATGCCTCGCGCGCTCGATTGCTGTCGCCAAGCGATGTCGAAGATTCGCGCCGCGTTTCCGGTCGCGGTGTCATGCGCGGGCATTGGGTTGCTCACGGCCGCGCCAACGCTGCGGGCCCAGTCCTGCACGCCGCACTGGTCCACGGAGTTCATGACGGGCGGGATGAACGGCCTTGTGCGAGCGGTCGAGCCGGTCGGCGCGCCTGGAACTCCGAACTTCGCGATCGGAGGCAGCTTCACGCAAGCCGGCTCGGTTCCTACGAACCGGGTCGCGCTGCGGACGGCTGGGGGCTGGTCGGCGCTGGGTCAGGGCTTTCAGTTTCAGAACTGGTCGGGGGGGGGAAACTCCTATGTAGCCGCGCTCGGTGAAGTGGACCTGGGTCAGGGTCCGGTCCTGTTCGCTGGCGGGTCGATCGCGTCGTGGGGGCCGCGCAATCCCATCAGCGGTTTGGCCGCGTGGACCGGGACCGCGTGGGAAACCGTCGGTGGCGGCGTGTGGTGCGACTCGACCGATTGCCAGGGGACGGTCTTTGCCCTGGCGGCATTCGACGATGGAACAGGCCCCGCATTGTTCATCGGCGGGTACTTCGCGCGGCTGTCGAAGATGGGCCCGCTGCCCTCTTCACCCGCGGGCGGAGTCGCACGCTGGAATGGCGCCGCCTGGAGCAACCTGGCAGGGGGTATCAGTGGGGCCTTCGGCGGAGAGAGCGGGCAGGTGACCGCGCTGGTGGCTGCGGATGTCGATGCCGGCGCGTCGTTGTACGCGGGCGGCGGCTTTGACCGGATGGGCGGCGTGATGACATTCAACGTCGCGCGCTGGAACGGGCGGACGTGGTCCGCGGTCGGGGGAGGGCTTGCTCGCAACGAGGTCGTGAACGACCTCGCGGCGTTCGACGACGGCGCGGGCCCGGCCCTGTACGCCGCGATCGGGCACATGGGCGGCGGGAGCCCCGCGTACGGCCGCGTCAAACGCTGGAACGGTTCCGCGTGGACGACGCTGGGACCCGACTTCAGCGGGCCGGTGCTGGCGCTGATGGGCTTCGATGACGGCAACGGCACGGCGCTCTACGCAGGCGGTTCATTCAACGTTGTCGGCGGCGGGTCGTCGTTCGCCCGATGGGGCGGCGCGGGATGGAGCGCCGTGGGCGGCGGAGTGAACGGAGCTGTGCGGAGCCTGGCCGTCGAGCACCTCGGTGCAGTGCCGACGCTCCTCGTCGGCGGGTCGTTCGGGTCCGTGGGCGGGACTGTCGCTTCGGGCTCCATCGCGCGATGGATCGGCTGTGCGCCGTGCTACCCGGATTGCAACCAGGGCGGCACGCTGACCGTCGCGGACTTCGGGTGTTTCCAGTCGAGGTTCGCTCTGGGCGACCCGTACGCGGACTGCAACACGAGCGGCACCCTGACCGTGTCAGACTTTGGGTGCTTCCAGGGCAAGTTCGTGCTCGGGTGCCCGTAGCCGTTCCGTCGCGCATGCCGCTACGGCTTGGCGGCAGCGGCGCGGTTCAGCGGGCGCCGCTCCAGCGATCAATCTCGGTGCGCCAGATGGCCGCTTCAGCGGCGCGCCCCGCGCGTTCGAGGAGGGCCGCGAGGCAGCGCAGGGACTCCAGCACGTGGGGGCGGGCGTCGGCGGTCTGGTGGTCGCGTTCGGCGAGAGCCCGCCGCAGGAGCGGCTCGGCTGCTTCGTCGTCACCGCAGAGGTGGAGCAGGCACCCGAGCCGGTTGAAGCGCCAGTCGGAGAGGGGCTGTCCCGTGCTCTGCGCGCCATCCCAGGCTCGGAGCGCGTCGTCGAACGCCGCACGGGCTTCGGCGAAGCGGCCCGCGTGCATGCGGAGCGTGCCGAGGCTCTCGAGCGTGAAGGCGGTGTAAGGGTCGTCGTTACCAAGGAAGCGGCGGTACTGCTGCAGCGCGTCTTCGAGCATCGGCTCGGCCTCGCTGTCTCGACCGAGATCGTGCAGGAGGTTGCCCAGGCGGTGGCGGCACCAGGCGACGTCGGGGTGTTCGGGGCCGTAGAGCTGCTCGTCGATGCGCACGGCGTCGCGGAACGCGCCCTCGGCCGCCGCGAGCGACGGGGCATCGCCCCGCGCGTGCAGCACCTTGGCGAGGTTGGTGAGCGCGGACGCGGACTCGGCGTGGTGCTGCGATGGAGCGGCGCCGAACGCCGCGATGGCGCGCCGGAGGACGTCCTCCGCGCCGTCGAGATCACCGGTGGTGAACCGCATGGCGCCGAGCTGGACCATGGCGCGGGCGGTCGCGGGGTCGCTCTCGCCGAGGGACGTGCAGAGGAGATCGACCGCCTCGACGGCGATCCGCTCGGCGGCCGGGTAGTCGCGCCGCGTGTGCGCGATCGTGCTCATGCGCAGGAGCGAACGGGCCGCGAGCGGGTGCGTGGGTCCGAAGATCCGGCGGCGGATCGCCAGGGCCTCGTCGAAGACCATGGCGGCGTCGGCGTAACGGCTGCGATCGAGCAGGAGGCCGCCGAACCCGTCGAGGCAGTCGGCCAGTTCGGGCGTGTCGCGCCCCTCGGCGCGGCGCAGCACCGCGGCACGCTCGTACTGCGTCTGGGCGTCGGCGAACGCGCCGATGGTCTGGTAGAGGTGGGCGAGGGTCTGGCGCATGTCGGCCTCTGCGCGGGGCTGGTCGGCGAGTTCGGGGCCGACTCGGGCCACGGCGTTGTCGAGCATGGCGCGGAGCAGGGACGTGTCGCCCCATCGGGTGCGGGCGGGATCCAGGGACGCGAGAACGCCACGGAGCCAGTCGAGCGCCCGCCGGGTCTCGTCGGCGCGGCGCTCGGCGGTGGTGAGCAGGCGGCCCTGCCGGGCGTACATGAAGGTGAGGGCCACCGACGACGCCACGGTGATGGTCGCGATCACGGCGGCAGCGGCGGCGGGGAGCCAGTGCCGCCGCAGCGTGCGGCGCAGGACGTACCAGCCCTGGTGACGGCGGGCCTCGATGGGCTCGCGGGCGAGGGTGTGCCGGAGGTCGCGGGCGAGGTCGGCGGCCGACTGGTAGCGGCGCTCGGGCTCCTTTTCGAGGGCTTTGAGGAGAATGGTCTCGAGATCGCCGCGAAGACCGGGGTCGAGCGAAGCGGGTCGGACGGCGGGCGTCTCGCGGATGGTTCGCGCGGCGTCGAGCAGGCCCGAATCGTCGAGGTCGTAGGGGGCGCGGCCTGTCAGGAGTTCATACAGCACGACGCCAAGGGCGTAAACGTCGGCGCGGACGTCCACCCGGGCGGCATCACCGGCGCACTGCTCGGGGCTCATGTACCGGATCGTGCCGACGAAGTGTCCGGCGACGGTGTCCGGGTGTGAGCTGTCCGGCCCGCCGGAGCGGGCGACGCCGAAGTCGATGACCTTGGGCGCGGCGGACTCGCCCCCCCACTCGACGAGGATGTTGGCGGGCTTGAGGTCGCGGTGGATGACGCCGTGGCGATGGGCGTGCTGGACGGCGTCGCAGACCTGGGCGAAGAGCAGCAGGCGGGGCGCGCGGTCGAACCCGCGCTCGCGGGCGAAGTCCGTGATGGCGCGTGCGCCGGGGATCAGCTCCATCGCGAAGTACGGGACGGGCGGGCCGGGGCCGGGGCTGAACTCGCCGGCCTCGAACACCTGGGCGATCCCCGGGTGGCGGAGGCGGGCGAGGACCTGGGACTCGTACTCGAAGCGTCGCCGCGCCCCCGGGGAACTCAGGCCGGACTTGAGGACCTTGAGCGCCACGGTGCGGCGCGGGCGGTCCTGTTCGGCTTCGTACACCGTGCCCATGCCGCCCGCGCCGATCACGCGGGTAAGGCGGTACGAACCGACGCGCGTTCCCGGTGCCAGGGTCGGCACCGGGGCGGCATCGAGCGGCGCCGGCTCGAGGAACCCGCTCGCGCCGGCGTCGGCGGTGAGCAGCGAGCGCACCTCGACGAGAAGGTCCGCGTCGTCTCCGCAGGCGCGCGCCAGGTAGCGCGTCCGCTCACCGCGCGGCAGCTCCGCGGCGGCGGCGAAGACCTCGGCGGCACGCTCGACGCGGCTACCGGGCACGCGGTTCTCCGTCGCGGGCGTCGGGCGCGCCGGCACGCCGATCGTCCACGCCCGCCAACCCGAGTTCGCGGTACAGCCAGGCCCGCGCGTAGCGCCAGTCGCGCTCCACGGTGCGGCTCGAGACGTTGAGGGCGCATCCGATCTCCGCCGCGCTCATCCCACCGAAGAAACGCATCTCGACGATCCGGGCCCGCTCGGGGGATTGTTCGGCGAGGTGATCGAGGGCCGCGTCGAGGTCCAGCAGGTCGAGCGCCGGCGCGTTGCGGACGGCGGCGCTCTCCACCAAGGGCACGCGCCCGCGTTCGCCGCCGCGTTTCTGCCGGCCGCGAGTCCGGGCGTGGTCAACGAGGATGCGTCGAATAGCGGCGGCGGCCATCGCGACGACGCTGGTGCGGTCCCTCGAGGAGAAGCCGGGCTGCTTCATCATCTTGAGGTAGGCCTCGTGGACCAGGGCCGTCGCCTGCAGGGTGTGCCCCGGGCGTTCGCGCCGGAGGTAAGCGGTGGCCAGGTCGCGGAGCTCGGCGTAGACCGTCGGGGAGAGGGTCTTCGGGCCCGCCGCGCCGCGGGCGCGCGTGCCGTTGCTCGTCTGTGTTACCACCATCTTTTCCGGGAGCATGCCGTACCCCGCGCCGCGGAAGCGCCGGAATCGTGTCGGACCCGCGCGCCCATTGTCGCCTTCCCTCGGGATCACGCAAGGGGGAGAACACGCGGCGTACACGGGCCCGGCTGTGAGCCGGGACGCCTGCGGTGCGCACCCGGAGCGGACCTCTAAGGAGCACGAGCCATGACACGAACCGGTCTGTGGGCGTTGGTGCTTTCGGCGTCGCTGGCGTCCGCTGCGGCCGCGCAGTGCACCAGGGTTGACTTTGAGAACCTCGCGGCGGGCGCGGCGGTGACCAGCCAGTACGACGGGGTGACGTTCTCGACGTTTCCCGGAAGCACGATGCGGATCCTCGCGAACATCGCCGGGGGCACGTCGTCGGGGACCAAGTGCATCCGGATCGATCCGGACGGCGGGGGCGCGAGCATCGACGCGCTGCGGATGGTGTTCGACGATCTGCAGAGCGAGGTGACGTTCATGCTCGGCACCGATGCCGGCAACTACAGCGTGAGCGCCTACAGCACACCGGCGGGCGCCGGGATCATCGGCGCGCCGCAGGTGATCGTGCTGGGCCCGCCGCAGGCGCCGGGGCCGGGCGTCCACCGGTTTGTCCGCGTGAGCGCGCCGCTGGGGAACCTGAGGCGGATCGAGATCACGGGCGCGCAGTCCACGTTCGAGGCGATCGACGACCTGGCGTTCAACGAGGATGACACGGCGCCGACGGCGCAGATCAACGCGCCCGCCTACGGCGCGTGCGTCTGCGGGAACGTCCCGGTCACCGGGCTCGCGTGCGACAGCGACGGCGTGTACGGCTCTGACAAACTCGAGTACCAGCGGGTGGACGCAGCGCCGGGCGCGGCGTGGACCCAGGTCGGAACGTTCACCACGCCGGTGTGCGCGGCGGGGGCGCTGTATACGTGGAACACCGCGCCCGCGGGCATCACGGACGGGTTCTACTACTTGCGTCTGACCGTCATCAACGAGTGCGGGCTGACGAGCACGGACACGACGGTGGTGTACGTGGACAAATCGTTCTCGCTCGGCGCGGGGAGCGTGCGCACGCCGCCGGAGGGGTCGCTCGTGGGCGGGAGCGTGTGCATCGACGGAACCGTCTGGGATATGTGCCCGGGCACGTTCACGGTGAAGTACAAGCCCGCGATCGGCGGGGCCTACCAGCCGGTGGACCCGCTCTTCCCTTCGTACGCGGCGTGGATCTCGAACGACCCGTTCGCGACCTGGAACACGGGCGCGGGCGGCGCGGCGGTGGTCGACGGCAACTACCTGATCGAGGTGAAGGGGAACGACCAGTGCGGGAACACGGCGACCGTGGTGCGCTCTGTGGCGGTGGACAACACCAAGCCGGTCGCACAGATCACGGCGCCGGCGAGTTGCACCAGGCGCTGCGGGGTGATCGCGGTGACCGGGACCGTGAACGACGCACACCTGGGCGGCTGGGTGCTCGAGTACACGACCCAGGGCGCGGCTGGCTGGACGTTCCTGGCCCAGGGCGCGGCCAACGTGAACAATGCGCTGCTTTTCAACTGGAACACCGCGGGGTTGCCCCGCTGCGCGTACACGCTCCGGCTGCGGGCGTCGGATACGGCGGCGGTGAACTGCGGATCGACGTCGAACCAGAAGGAGTTCCTGGTCTCGTTCGATCTCGGAGCCTACGCGGACTGCAACGGTGACGGGATTCTCACCGTGGCCGACTTCGGGTGCTTCCAGGGTCAGTTTGTCCTCGGTTGCCCCTAGGTCGGTCGACCATCGCCTCGTTCCTGCACTCACCAACGGAACCGGCACGCGCCGCCGACCTGCTGCCGAGAGGCAGCCGGGTCGGCGGCTCGTTGCCTGTAACGCGGTTGTAACGGGTTCGGGTCCGGGGGGTGCGGTCCGCAACCCCGGCCGGTAGGCTTCGTACCGGGGGCTGACGGTTCGTCGGGTTCCGTGTACCATCCGCGGCCATTTTTGGGGGCGGGTGGCGCGGCCGCGTGTGGGTGGCACGGGTTGACCGCGTTGTTGGAGATCGGGACGGAACAAGGCGGGGTAGGCACCGGCGGGACGCCTGTGCCACGAGCAGACGCAGACGCGAAGCCGGGCACGCCGCCGGAAGTTGAGGTTGTATATGCCGTCATCGAACGTGAGCTGGGGCATCGAGGTCGGGGCCGGCGCCATCAAGGCGGTGAAGCTCGAGGCCGGGACGGGGTCGGGCGGCCCGACGCTCGCCGAGTTCCTCGTCATCCCGCACAAGAAGGTGCTCTCCACGCCCGACCTCGACCAGAGCGATGCGCTGCGCGTCGCGATGGGCGAACTGGTCAACCAGGCGGACCTCACCGGCGCGACCGTGGCCATGTCCGTCCCGGGCCACTCGGCCTTCGCCCGCTTCGCCAAGCTCCCCCCGGTCGAGCCCAAGAAAGTTCCGGACATCGTGAAGTTCGAGGCCGTGCAGCAGATCCCCTTCCCGATCGACGACGTGGAGTGGGACTACCAGACGTTCGCCAGCCCGGATTCGCCCGAGGTGGAAGTGGGGATCTTCGCGATCACCCGCGAGCGGATCATGGAGCGGCTCACGATGTACGAGGAAGTCGGCATCACGCCCGACTTCGTCACACTCTCGCCCGTGGCCGTCTACAACGCCATCGCCCACGACCTGGCCTTCAACGAGCAGACGCCCGGCACGATTCTCCTCGACATCGGAACGACCTCGACGGACCTGGTGATCTGCGAGGCCGGGCGGGTGTGGATCCGCACCTTCCCGATCGGCGGGCACCACTTCACCGAGGCGCTGGTCAACAAGTTCCAGTTGGGCTACCCCAAGGCCGAGAAGCTCAAGAAAGAAGCCGAGAGCACGCAGCACGCGCGCCACGTCTTCCAGGCGATGCGCCCCGTCTTCGGCGACCTGGCCCAGGATGTGCAGCGGTCGATCGGGTACTACCAGTCCCTCCACAAGGACGCGAAGCTGACCCGCCTCATCGGGCTGGGGTCCACGTTCCGCCTGCCGGGCCTGCGCAAGTTCCTCAAGCAGCAGTTGCAGCTCGACGTGTACCGGCTTGAGGGCTTCAAGCGTCTCACGCTCGAGGGCGCCCGTGCGGGCGAGCTCCAGGCCCAGGCGCTCAACCTCTCCACGGCCTACGGGCTCGCCCTCCAGGGGCTGGGCGAGGCGACGCTGGACGTGAACCTGATGCCCGTGACCGTCGTCCGCACGGCCATGTGGCGGCGGAAGATCCCGTGGTTCGGCGTGGCGGCCGGCGTGGCTGTCGCGGGCAGCGGCGCGATGTTCATCCGACCGTTCATCGATCGCACGCAGATCGCGGCCAATCCGAAGCCCGCCACGGTTACCGAGGTCGCCGGGCGCTTCCGCCAGCTCAAGAGCGACGCCAACGACGTGACCGAGCCTACGCCGAACCTGGCGGCCGCGGACATCCTCGGGCTGCTCGACCGCCGGGCATTCCACGCGATGATGCTGATGGACGTGGGCCGCATGTTCGCCGACGCGGATGCGCTGGCCGCCAAGTGGCCCGAAGGGGCGCTCGCCGCGGGCGCGGTCAAGCCGCCCGGCCCGGCCTATGTCCTCCAGAACCTCAAGAGTTCCTACGTCCCGCCGAAGGTGGAAGCGGCTCTCGCGACGACGCCGACGCCGGCGAAGCTCAGCGTGACGGCGACGCTCGTCACCGAGCAGCCCGACGCGCAGCGTTTCAAGATCCGCACGATCGACCAATGGCTCCGCGACCACGCCAAGCGGACCGGCGTGCCGTACGAGATCGTTTTCGTCGAGGCCAAGGTCCGGGGCTCGCTCAAGATTCCCGATGCCCCCAAGGAAGACCCGGGCGCGAGCACGCCGGGTCGTGTCGCCCCCGGCGGACGCGCAGCCGCGACGCTCATGGGTGAGGGGGGGGGCACGGGCGAGCACATCCCCGGCGCGAACGTCCAGCTCATCGGGGCGGGGCCGCGTCCGGGCGCGCCCTCGGCCGAAGAGCAGGCGGCGGACCGGGAGCGGGCCCTGGCCCGTGAGGCCATGAACAAGATCAGCCCAATCCCGCCGGGGCCGGGGCCGACGCCGGGCGCGACGGTGACCACGGTCGAGGTGACGTGGGAGATGATTCTGACGCCGCCCGCGGCGGGGGGTTCGACGTGAACAACATCCTGGCCTGGATCAAGGGGCATGTGCCGATCGTCGTGCTCAGCGCCGTCATCCTGGTTTCGCTGCCGACGGCGTTCGCGTTCAGCTCGATGTGGAACCGGAGCATCCGGACGGCCCGCGAGAAGGAAGTCACGGACGCTCTTCGGAGTGTGAGCGGGACGTCCGTGAACTACGTCGTCCCGCCGAATCAGCCGGGCGAGGCGCCCGTCGAGCTCAACGCCCCGGCCCCCAACGAGACCATCACCAAGTGGTTCCGCGAGAAGCGCGCCGAGCGCGACGGGCACGTGAAGGCGACCGTGGACCAGGCGACGGCACTCAACAAGGCCGGGCACGAGGTGCTGGTGCAGGGGCTCTTCCCCATGCCCACCGAGCAGGACGCGATGTTCAAGCGGCTCGAGTTCATCGAGCTCCTCGTCGGCAAGGGCGGCGGGCCCAGCGTTTACCAGCGGCTCCTCGACGAGGCGCGCGCCGGCGCTCCGGCCGACGCCGTCCGCGTCCTCGAGGAGATCACCGAGCTCGAGCTGCGCGAGATCGACCGCATCCGCGCCGAGCACGGCGAGGGCGCGATCACCCCCGAACGCGTCGCGGAGATCACGGAAAAGCTGACGGCCCAGCGCATCGCGCGGTATCAGCAGCGCGCCGGCGAAGTCTCGGTGTACGCCACCATGGACTGCCTGCCCCGCGACCCGGACCTGCCGCGACGCCTGCCGTCGGAGCCCCCGAAGGTCTGGGAGTGCTTCGAGCTGCAGTGGGACTACTGGGTGACGCAGGACCTTCTGCGCGCCGTGGCGGCCGCAAACACCGACGCCGACGGGCACGCCACCACCGTGGACCAGTCTGTCGTCAAGCGGATCGAGAAAGTCCGGGTGGACCGCCTCCCGATCATCGGCGAATCGGCGGTGTCGGCCGAAACATGGACGCCGACGGCGGGGCTGGGGTCGGACAAGGCCCCGCTCGACCCCCAGCGATCGATCACCTGGCGCAGGTCGAGCAAGACCAACGCGCTCTACGACGTGCGGTGCGCGGACCTGGAGGTCGTCGCGGATTCATCCCGCCTCATCGACCTGGTCAACGCGATCTCACGCACCAACTTCATGACCGTCATCGGGTGCGACCTGGCCGAAGTGGACGCCCACAAGGACCTGCGGCAGGGGTATTACTACGGCTCGGCCCACGTGGTGAAGGCGACGCTGCGGGTCGAGACCGTATGGCTGCGCAGCTGGCTGAAGCCGCTGATGCCGGACGGGATCAGGGACGGGCTGGCGATCCCGCCCGACCCGGTGGTCCCCCCGGGCGGGGGTTGAGCCCGATCGGTCTCGGCGGCGCGGACGGTGGGAGTTGAGGGTGGAAGCGCGAACGCGGAAGGTGCGACCATGAAAATGAAGGGCGTCAGCACGCTGGAGCAGCAGGTCGAGAAGATCGTCCTCGTGGCGGTCTCGGCCGGGTTCCTGATCGTCATCGCCGTCCAGTTCCTCGTGGACTCCCGCATCAAGGTGGGGCCGCAGGACGTGCCGCCCGGGAGGGCGTACGACGTCGTCGCCCAGAAGGCGCGCGAGGCGGCGGTCGAGATGGACCCCTCCAGGGCCTGGACCCCGCCGACGATCGCGTCGAGCGACCTCTCCGAGAAGTTCCGGGTGGACCGCCAGGCGCCGGTGGCGCCGGGCGCGGTCCGGCTCGCGATCGGCGTACCCGCGCAGTTCAAGGGCGGCGCGGACATCATCGGTTCCCGGCGGGGTGACGCGCCGATCGCCGAGCCCCAGGTGCCGCCCACCACCCGACCCGTTGCGCACTCGTTCTGGGGCACGATCGACCCCGCGACGGCCGTGTCGCGCCCCGGGTTGCTCAAGCTCCTCCCCGCCGCGCAGCCGTTCGACAAGGTGGCGGTGAGCGTCGAGGCCGTCTTCGACGGGACCGCGTTGTTCAAGTCGCTTCAGCGTGACCCCGACGGCGACGCGGGACTGACGCGCGCGATCCCCCTGGCGTGGTTCCGCGACACGACCCAGGTTTTCGCGGTAGCGATGGAGCGCGAGGAACGGACGGGCGACGGGGAATGGACGAACCTGACGGACGTGCCCGCCGCCCCCGGGCTGGTGGACCTTCGCGCGGATACCGCCAAGACGGTGCATACCGCCCTCGACCTGAGTCATTTCTCGGGCGAAGCGCGGCGCCTGGCCGAGGACGTTCAGCGCCCCGCGTACTACCGACTCGTGGCCGGGGATCCCTGGCTGCCGCCGAGCGAAGCCCGGGCCCTGGCGGCGGGGCAATCGGTGCCTCCGGAAGTGTCGGCCCAGTTCCGCCGGCTCGATCAGAAGAGGGACGATCTGAAGCGGGCTCAGATCAAGCTCGACAACGCGCGGAAGAACGCCGGTGGCCGCCCGCCGCAGGGCCCGGGCGCCGGCGACATCATCGGGAACGCACCCCCGCGCAACCCGGGCGCGGGCCCGAGCCCGCAGGAGCGCGCCCTGGCCGCGGCCGAGAAATCCGTCAAGGGCCTCACCGACGAGGTCGCGGCGATGGAAAAGTCGATCGTCGCGACCGGGTACGACCCCGTGACGAAGACCAAGCTGCCGCCGCCGGAGCGCGGCACGGAGGCCCGGCGCCTCCCGGCGCTGCTCGAGGACCCGGGCGTGCGCGTCTGGGCGCACGACGTGACGGCCGAGCCCGGCAAGACCTACCGCTACCGTGTGCGGATTGTGATCAACAACCCTGTGTTCGGGCGTGCGGCCTCGCTCGTGGCCGAACAGCAGGGGCTCGCCTCGCGGGCTCTGGTCGCGGGCGAACCGTCGGAGTGGAGCGAGCCGGTCGGCGTCCTTGATGACGAGTACTACTTCATCACCAGCGCCTCCGAAGGGGACGCGATCGAAGGTTCGCCCCGGGCCAGCGCCGAACTCTACCGCATGTTCTACGGGTTCTATCGGCGCGGGACGACGGGCGTGGAGCCCGGCGACCCGCTCGCCGCCGGGTTGAGCCTGCCTGATTCCTCCAAGCTGCTGATCTGGGACCTCTCCAAGTTCAAGGTGGACGACCCCGAGAACGCTGGCGTTCCCGTACCGCTCCAGGCGGACCCGCGGGTTCCGCCGGGTGGCGGCGGTGAGACGATTATCATGCCGGGGCCCGGAGGGGTTCCTCCCCCGCCCGCGCCCGCGAACCCCGATCAACCCGCGGCGCTGCCCGAGGGCGCCAAGCCGTGGACCACTCCGATCCGGATCGCGTTGAACGTGATCCTGGTCGATGCGGGCGCGGGTCCGCTGGCGGGCGATCTCGGCCCGGGCGGTCGTCCGACACCCCCGAAGCCGCGGGCCTACCTGCGCGATGGTGGCGGGGCGTTGATCGTGCGCGTACCGGACGAGGAGCGAACGAGCCCGCTGTACGTCACGGTGTCCGGCTCGGCGAAGAAGGGTGAGACGCAGGGCGAGCCTCCCAAGCCGATCGAAGACGACGGGCCCAGGGGACCCTCGGGTCCAGACACACCGAAGCCGCCGGGAGGGCCGGGCGGCGGTGGGGGCGGCGGCGGCGGCGGTTGAAAAGTCCGCCCGCGGCTTGACCACCGGCGGTGCCCGCGTATAGTCCCCCCGCGACTTTGGGCGATCCGCCCGAAAGACGAAGGCCAAACCTGCTGCAAGGCAAGGCCCGGCAAGGCCCGGCAAGGCCCGGCAAGGCCCGGCATGGACCGCCGGACTGCGGGCGACCGACGCCCGGCGGGGCTCCTTGACAACCGGATACATGATTGAACGTCCGCCGCGACGAGCGGGGCGATTCACGGTTTCGGGGCTTCTGCCTCGGGGCGTGCGTGGTTCCGTGAGGTCGCGGCGTAGTTGTTGCAGTTTCACCGAGTTGAATGCAACGAGAGCGCATATAGGCGAAGTTGGTGTGGTTGGTCGCATCGGTCGGCGGGTGGCCCGGGCATCGGCCTTGGTCGGTCGTCGGCACGATCGGACGGTTTTTTCCGCGTCCCCGCGGGCAAAGGCGGGGTCCCAGACGCGGCGTCAGGTTGGTGCGACCGGATCACGAAGAGCGCACGGTGGATGTCTTGGCGTCGAGAGGCGATGAAGGACGCGGTAACCTGCGATAAGCCACGGGGAGCTGGTAAACAAGCCGAGATCCGTGGATGTCCGAATGGGGCAACCCGACCTTCGGGTCACCGCACTCTGAATGCATAGGGGTGCGGAGCGAACGTGGGGAACTGAAACATCTCAGTACCCACAGGAAAGGAAAGCAACAGCGACTCCGTCAGTAGCGGCGAGCGAACGCGGATCAACCGGCGGAAGAACGAACGCGCTGGAATGCGCGGCCAGAGAAGGTGAAAGCCCTGTAGTCGGAAGCCGGCTAGCCCTTGAGTAAGCTCGGGCTCGTGGAACCCGGGTTGAACATGGGGGGTCCACCCTCCAAGGCTGAGTACTCCTCGACGACCGATAGTGAACCAGTAAGGCGACTGAACGATGACAAGCACCGCGACGAGCGGAATGAAAGAGCACCTGAAACCGTGCGCTTACAAGCGGTGGGAGCCCTCCGGGGTGACCGCGTGCTTTTTGCATAATGAGCCGGCGAGTTGGTCTGTGCGGCGAGCCTAAGGCCTACCGGGCCGGAGGCGGAGCGAAAGCGAGTCCGAAATGGGCGCTGAGTCGCACGGGCCAGACGCGAAACCTTGTGATCTACCGTTGGCCAGACTGAAGGGCGGGTAACACCGCCTGGAGGGTCGAACGCGTGAACGTTGAAAAGTTCTGCGATGAGCTGACGGGAGGGGTCAAAGTCCAATCAAACTGGGAGATAGCTCGTTCTCTCCGAAATAACTTTAGGGTTAGCCTCGGGTACACGCGTCGGGGGTAGAGCGACTGGATGAGCGTTGGGCCCTACCCGGGTGCCATGCTCAACCAAACTCCGAATACCGACGAATCAGGCCCGGGAGATAGACGGCGAGTGACAATATCCGTCGTCAAAAGGAGAACAATCCAGACCGCCAGCTAAGGCCCCTAATCTCCGCTCAGTTCGAAAGGAAGTCAGATCGCTGTGACAGCCAGGATGTTGGCTTAGAAGCAGCCACCATTTAAAGAGTGCGTAACAGCTCACTGGTCGAGGGATCTGGCGCCGATAATGATCGGGAATAAGCGGGGAGCCGAAGCCGCGGGAGGGGAAACCCTCGGTAGGAGAGCGTTCCTGGTGCCGTGAAGCGGGAGCGGAAGCGACCGTGGAGCGCCCGGAAGCGAATATGCCGGCTTAAGTAACGATCAGACGGGTGAGAATCCCGTCCGCCGTATGCCCAAGGTTTCCTGGGGAAGGTAAATCCGCCCAGGGTTAGCCGGGACCTAAGACGAGGCCGAAAGGCGTAGTCGATGGACATCAGGTTAATATTCCTGAGCCGATGCCGAGAACGGATCCCAAAGCTCCGCGGGGCTGACAGACGCCCAGGCCCTTGAGGCCGATGCGGGGGGGAGGGGTTCCTAGAAAAACCGACATCTATGCCCGTACCAAAACTGACACAGGTGGGCGAGGCGAATAGCCTCAGGCGCTCGAGAGAACGGTCGTGAAGGAACTAGGCAAGTTAACCCCGTACGTTCGCAAGAAGGGGGGCCTCCTCCCGCAAGGGAGAGGCCGCAGAGAAAAGGGTCTGGGAACTGTTTATCAAAAACACAGCTCTGTGCCAACACGCAAGTGGAAGTATACAGAGTGACGCTTGCCCAATGCCGGAATGTCACGGAAGGGGGTCATCGCAAGAGAAGCTCCCGACCCAAGCACCGGTCAATGGCGGCCGTAACTATGACGGTCCTAAGGTAGCGAAGTTCCTTGTCGGGTAAGTTCCGACGCGCATGAATAGCGTAATCACTGGACTCCTGTCTCCACGACCGACTCGGTGAAATAGTAGTGGCGGTGAAGATGCCGCCT
>JBJXFE010000067.1:0-7703 GCA_046153875.1 Phycisphaerales bacterium | reverse complement strand
GGGGAGAGAGGCGCGCGGGCCGCCGGGGAGGGTGCATGCCCGGGCTCGGGGCCGAACGCCGGCCTGCGGGCCCGGATGGAGGAGAGTCAGAGTCAGCGGCATCGGGCGCGCGAAAGGCTGGACCAGTTCCGCTCGGCCCTGGCGTAGTTCCCCGGCAGGTCCTCGTTGAACAGCTCGAACGCCTTCGGCGTGTGCTGGAGGACGAGACGGCCGTTCACGACCTGCCAGATCTCGGGGTTGACCGGCGAGACCTTGTTGATCGACGCGGCGTACCCGCAGAATCCGCCGAACTGCGGCGCGTACTTCGCGGGGTCTTTCTCGAACAGGTTCTTGTGCTCGGTGGTGGTGAAGTGATACGTCGCGCCCTGGTAGCTGCGCGCGAGCGCCGGGTCTCCCCTGACGGGCTTGCCGTCGGTGACGTACGCGACGGGGTCGTAGCCCTCGAGCGCCAACCCGTCCTCGTCCACGTTGAGCAGCGTGCGCGCGGGCGAACCGTTCCGCTCGATCAGTCCGGGCCAGTTCGCGTCGGCCTTGACGAGGTTGTTGGCCGGGTCTCTGTGCCAGAGGTCCCAGGCCTTCTGGTTGTGCTGGAGGATCAGGCGGCCGTCCACGATCTCCCAGTAGTCGGGGCTGATCGGCGAGATGGTGTTGATCGATGCGGCGTAGGCGCAGTACCCGCCGAAATCGGGCTCGTACTTCGCGGGGTCCGCTTCGAACATCGCGCGGTGCTCGGCGCTGGCGAAGTGGTACACGGCATCGTGGTATGTCGTGCGATGGCTGGCGTCGCCCTTTACGGGCTTGGCATCTGTGAAGTACGCGACGGGGTCGTAGCCCTGGAGCGCGACGCCGTTCTTGTCGAGGTTGAGCAGGGCCTTCTGGTCCGACTCGACCGATGCGTCGGCGGCGCCCACGCATTGGCCGGGGCCATTGGTGCACGCGGGCAGGCCGCAGACCAGGGCAATCGCGGACGCTGCGGCGAGTCGGGCGGCGGTGGAACGGCGGGGAATCATGTCGGTCTCCTGCAACGGCCGCATCTGGGATGCGGCGCCTGCGCGTTGGTTACGGGTGTACCTCGGCGGTGGGGGAGACGATGGCGGCGGCGCCTGCGAGCGCGATCTCCTCGTCCTCGACTTGGCTGTGGGCTCCGCTGACACCGATAGCGCCGATGACGTGCCCTTCGTGCTCGATGGGGACGCCGCCCTGCAGCGGCGTCATCTCGCCCACGCCGACGAGGGCGGTCCGCCCGCCCTTGATCGCGTCCTCGAAGGCCTTGGTGGGTTTCTTGAAGATCGCGGCGGTTCGGGCCTTGCCGATCGAGACGGGCGCGCCGGCGGCGAACGTGCCGTCCAGGCGTTGGAACGCGATCAGGTGCCCACCCTCGTCCACCACGGCGATCGCTCCGCCCGCGTGGCGCTCGTGCGCCTTCGCGATAGCCGCGGCGAGCACGCGGTTGGCGCCCTCGAGGGTGAGGGTGTGATGGACGGCCACATCGGGGGAGTGTGCGCCGGGCGGGAGGCGCTGTGAGGGCAGCGAACGGGCTTCGCGGCTCGAGGGGACAGCGACGACGGCGAGCGAGACGGTGAAGAGGACGACGGAGATGGTGTGCATGGCGGCGGGTTCCTTGATCGGAGGGCGCTCGAATCGCGAGCTTGGATGCGCCCGGCGTGCGGACGATTCGCAGGATCCCGCGAGACTCAGCGCGGCCGCTCCAGGAGCGTGTAGAGCAAGCCATCCACGAAGATGGGGTGGCGGGTGAGGGCGATGTGGTCGGCGGGGATGAAGCCGACTTCGCTCCAGCGGATCGGCGTGCGGAGGCGCGGCTGCCAGTCGCCGCCGAGGCGCTCGTCCATCAGAGCGCTGGCGCGGGTGACGGTGCCGTCGCCGGGTCCGGTCTCGCGGATGGTCAAGCGGCCGGTGTCGGGGTTCACCGCGAGGACGGACGCGGTCGGTTCGGCGTCGCCCAGGACCAGACGCAGATTCAGGCCGTACGGGGGCTCGGCGGGGGCGTCGAGAGCGCGGTGGAGTTGGTCGGTGCGGGCTAACACCTTGCGGAGCTGGTCCAGGGCGATGCGGCGGCGGGTCGGCGCGTCGGGCACGTCGGGCAGGAGCCATTGCAGGTAGCGGTCCTGGCCGGGGTCCAAGAGTCCCCAGCGGTACCGCTCCCAGGTGGCCGCGTCGTAGATGTCGATGGGCTTGCCGCTCTGCGCATCGATCACGCGCGCGTGCCGGTTGCGCGTCATGAGCTGAAAGATCGCGGGCATGGTGCCGAGCACCGCCGGCTGGTAGGTGGGCGTGATCGGGGAGTAGTTCACGCCCTCGACCAGTTGCTTGACGGCGAGGACCGAGCCGGCGTTGGGTGTGCCGACGAGGATCGCCTGCTCGACGTGCTCGGCCCCGGTCCAGGTCAGCGGCGGGAGCGAGCCATCCTCGGGCAGCGGCTGCGTGCCGTACATGAGGTAGTAGCGGAGCACCAGGCCGCCCATCGAGTGGGCGACGACATCGACCTTGACCGGATCGCTCTCACTGCCCCCGCGCGCTTCGCGGGTCAGTTCCGCGGCGTCCTGGATGAGTTCGTGCAGTCGGCTCGCGTTCTCCGATACGTCGCGGCGCCAGTCGTAGTCGAACTGAAAGCAGGTGTAGTGGAGGCCCGCGTAGTCCACCGGGCCGTCGCCGCGTACGTGTCGCTGCGTCGCCTGGGCGATGTCGCGATCGACGTAGCGCCCCGCGGCGAGGGCTTCGATGATGCCGCGGTAGGGCTCCAGGGCGGTGATCTTGACGAGAAGGCTGACGTTCGCCTCCAGGCTCTTGAGCACGCCGTCGGGCTCGACACCGTCGCGGAGGCGGGACAGCGGTACGCCCTCACCCATCGGCAGAGCCACGAGACGGGCGCCGTCCGCAAGGTCGGGGTCCGCGACCCCGTACACGAAGGCGCCCCAGACGATCGTGCCGGTCTCGGAGTCCTTGAGGTTCGACCCGAGGATGCCCGGGATGACGACGACCGGGTTACGCTCCGGTCCGATGCGCTGGGCTGCCTGCGAGTAGATCTCGTCCAGCGGCGGCGCACGGTGGCGGTCCGCGGCACAGCCCGTCAAGAGGGCAGCGAGGACAGGGCAAAGCACGAGCGATCGTCCGACGGTCATACAGGCCCTCAATGCGACGCGCCGACCGGCCGCGGGGTTCGTTCGCGGACTTGTACCTTCCGCGCGGTGTCGCGTTCGTGTTCGGGGTCTAGACCGCGTGCGCTCAGCATGAGGCCCACAAGGGCCGTCCAGCCTGTCTGGTGGGTGGCGCCGAGGCCGCGTCCCGTGTCGGCGTGGAAGTGCTCGTGGAAGAGCACCAGGTTCTTCCAGTGCGGGTCGGTCGCGAACCTCTCCTCGCCACCGTGGCAGGGCCTCCCCGCGGGGCCGTCGGGCAGGAAGAGCCGCGCCAGCCGCGTGCGGATCTCGTCCGCGGCGTGCTGGAGCGTGATGCGGCGGCCGGACGCTTTGGGGAACTCGACGGTCAGGTCGTCCCCGTAGAAGTGGTGGTAGCGCTCAAGAGCCTCGAGGATGAGGTAGTTGAGCGGGAACCAGATGGGCCCGCGCCAGTTGGAGTTCCCGCCGAAGAGCCCGGTGGTGGATTCGCCCGGCGAGTACTCGACGCGATGCTCTTCGCCGCCGACGGAGAACGCGTAGGGCTGCCGCTCGTGGTACTTGGAGACGGAGCGGATGCCGTAGGGCGAGATGAACTCGGATTCGTCGAGCAGGCGGGCCACCACGCGCTCGAGCCGGTCGCGCGAGGGGATCGCCAGGAGTCGGTGCCCAAGCCCGGACGACCGGCCGTCGGCCGCGTGAGCGCACGCGCAGGTCGCGTGCCAAGGGATGTCGCTGCGGTTCTTCAGGAACCACTCCATGCGGGCCCGGAAGTCCGGCAACCGGTCGATCACGTCGCTCTCAAGGATTTCAACCGCCAGCAGCGGCACCATGCCGACGAGCGAGCGGACGCGCAGGGGAATGGCCTGTTCGCCCATCCTGATCTGGTCGTAGTAGAACCCGTCGCTCTCGTCCCACAGCCCGGTGCCTCCCAGCGTGTTCATCGCGTCGGTGATGCCGACGAAGTGCTCGAAGAACTTGGTGGCGATGTCCTCGTACGCCTCGTCGCCGGCCGCCAGTTCCAGGGCCATCGAGAGCATGGTGCCGCAGTAAAAGGCCATCCACGCCGTGCCGTCGGCCTGCTCGAGGTGGCCGCCGGTCGGCAGCGGGCGCGAGCGGTCGAAGACGCCGATGTTGTCCAGCCCGAGAAACCCGCCGGAAAACAGGTTGCGGCCCGTGGGGTCCTTGCGGTTCACCCACCAGGTGAAGTTGAGCAGTAGTTTCTGGAAGCAGCGGGCGAGGAAGACGCGGTCCCGCTCGCCACGCGCGCCGGTCATCTTGTAGACACGCCAGACGGCCCAGGCGTGCACCGGCGGGTTGACGTCGCCGAAGGCGAACTCGTAGGCGGGGATCTGGCCGTTGGGGTGCATGTACCACTCGCGCAGCATGAGCACGAGTTGGCCCTTGGCGAACTCCGGGTCGAGGCGGGCGAGGGCCACCGCCTGGAACGCCAGGTCCCACGCCGCATACCAGGGGTACTCCCACTTGTCCGGCATCGAGATGATGTCGGCGTTGTTCAGGTGCCGCCACTCGGCGTTGCGGCCCTGCCTGCGGCGCTCGGGCGGGCGCGGCTGGCCGGGATCGCCATCGAGCCAGGCGGGCACATCGAGGAAGTAATACTGCTTGCTCCACAGGAGGCCGGCCGCGGCCTGGCGCGCGACGAGGCGCTCCTCGGGGGTGAGTGCCGTGTGGTTCCGTGGCAGCCCGTTGTAGAACGCGTCGGCCTCGCGGCGGCGCTCGTCGAACAGGGCGTCGAAGGCGCGCCACGAGCCGGCCGGGGCTTGTGCGACCGCGCCCTCGTGCCGCCGGAGTCGCAGCCGAACGACAACCTCGCCCCCCGCGGGCACGCGGAGCTGGTACCACGCCGCGGCCTTGGTGCCGCGTTGCTCGGGGCTTACGGCGTCTTCGCGGCCGCGGATCACGCGCTCGTGGAACGCGTCTTTGACGTACGGCGATTCGTTCGTCGCGTTCCAGAGTCGGGCGGCGTTGGTGACGTTGTCGGTGAAGAGCAGCGTCGGCTTGGGCTCGCCCGGGCGCATTTCGAGCGTGTAGGCGCCGAGCCCCGATGCTTCGGCGGCGATCGCGCCGTTCATAGCCCGCATCCGCGGCCGCTGGGTGTCGGCGACGCCCGGCCCGCCCCACGACCACGTGTTGCGGAACCAGAGCGTCGGCAATAGATGTACCGGCGCCTCTTCCGGCCCGCGATTAGCGACGGTGATGCGGATGAGGATGTCGTCTGGGGACGCCTTGGCGTACTCGGCGGTGACGTCGAAGTAGCGGTTATCGTCGAAGACACCGGTGTCGGAGAGCTCGAACTCGGGTTCGTGCCTGCCGCGCCGGCGATTCTCCTCGACCAACCGAGCGTAGGGGAACTCCGCCTGCGGGTACTTGTAGAGTGCCTTCATGTACGAGTGGGTCGGCGTGGAGTCGAGGTAGAAGTAGTGCTCCTTGACGTCCTCGCCATGGTTGCCCTCGGGCCCGGTGAGGCCGAAGAGGCGTTCCTTGAGGATGGGGTCCCTGCCGTTCCACAGCGCCAGCGCGAAGCACAGCCGGCACTGGTCGTCGCAGATCCCGAGCAGCCCGTCTTCGCCCCAGCGGTAGGCGCGGCTGCGGGCGTGGTCGTGCGGGAAGTAGTTCCAGCAATCACCGTTGTCGGAGTAGTCCTCGCGCACGGTGGCCCACTGACGCTCCGCCAGGTACGGGCCCCATCGGCGCCAAGGCTGGAGACCCCGGTCGGCCTCGGCGAGACGGCCTGACTCGGCATCGGCGCGCGCGCGGGATGATGTCGGGTTGCGGTCGGGCATGTTTCCTCCGGCATCGGGACACGGTTAGGACGCGATCGGCGCGCCGCGCACCAGCCGCGGGCCGATGAGTGGGATGTGCGCGCGACGGATCGCGAGGATTGAGGTCGAGCACACGAACACGATGACGGCCAAGCCGAACAACAGCCCCCCGTCGTTCATCACTTCGATGCCGAGAACGGTCAGGTGGCTCGCGATCGCGCCGCAGATCACGCCCAGCGAGAGCAGGGCGCCGTATATCACGGTCCGGGGCACCAGCAGCAGGACGACCGCGACCAACTCGGCAACTCCGGAGCCAATGCGGCCGACCGGCTCCGCGCCGAGGGTGCGGAATATGTACACGGACTCCTCGGCCCCCGTGAACTTGAAAAAGAGTGTCTGGACCAGGATCGCCGCGACAACGGACTGGAGGGTCCACGACAGGATCGCGGCGCGGCGGCTGAGGGTCATAACGGTTCTCCACGCCGGGATCGCGGACTCGGCGACCGCGGCGCTGTCACTTCGCGGGTTTGATGGGGTCCTCGTTGGTCAGTTTCTTCCAGTTGGCGTCCGCGGCGGGTTCCCACTCGCGCTCGTGCTTGTTCCAGTCCTTGAGGGCGTCGCCGAACACGCTCTTGTAGAAGAGGAAGAGCCGACCGTCCTTCACCTTGAAGTTGCTGGGGGCGATCTCGACCTTCGTCCCCTTGTCCCCCATGGCGCTGGCGCACCATCCGCCGTAGGTCGGCAGGTACTTCTCGGGCTCGCGGGCGAAAAGCCGTTGGTTCTCGGGGGTCGAGAAGTGGTACGTCACGCCGCGGTACCGAGAGGAGACATCAGGCTTGCCCTTGACCGCCTTGCCCGGGGTGAAGTACGCGACGAGGTCGTGGCCCTCGATTGCCACGGGCTTGCCCTTGGGCACGTTGTAGTGGTTCAAGGCGGACGCGACCGTCTTCTGCTCCAACATCCGCGCGAACTCGGCGAAGGGCATGTTGTCGTGCCGGCCGGAGCCGACACGTCGGAACAGTTCACGCTGATCCGGACCAAGCACGACCGTCGCTGGAGCCGCGTCACTCTTGCCGGTGCCCGGGACCTTGAGCTCGGTGGCGAGCTTGCGGCCCGTGTCCGCGGCGATCATGAGCGACTCGTCCTTGAACTGGGAGGCCCATTCCTTGACCGCGGAGGGCTCGGTGCTCACGACGAACACGTGGTAGACGCCGGCCGCGGCGGGCCACTGCTGGAAGTACTCGCGCACGAACGCGGTACATTCCGGGTGCTCGGGATGCGGGACGAAGTGAACCGCGATGGTGCGGCCGGGGGCCTGGGCCAGCGTGAACTCATGGTCCTGGCGCACGCACATCATGGGTATGCTCTCCGGTTGGGCCGGGCCGGCGAGGGATGGTGCCGAGGCGAGGAAGGCGAAACCAGCGAGGGCGGCACAGCAAGGCAACGTCATCCAGAACTCCTTCAACGCGCGAAACGCCGCGGCAGGCCTAGGGCGGGGGCGACGCTCAGCGCCCCTTGGATGCCTCTGGTCGAAGCACGTTGCGGCTGTTTCGCGCCCCCTATCTTGCTGGGGTCTGCGCTTCGGAGGCCTCAGCGGCCTCGGCCAGGAGAACCGCGTGTCCGTCCGGATCCCTGGCCATCACCGCTCGACGTGGTCCCCTAGAAGAGTCGAGGCCCCCGACCGGTCCGGGTGAAACCCACCGCCCGCCGCCGGCGCGTGCCTGCGTCGCAGCGAAGCCGGCGTCGGCAACCGTCAGGACGGTCTGCCAGTGGATCAGGTCGCACGCCC
>JBJXFE010000068.1:0-5676 GCA_046153875.1 Phycisphaerales bacterium | reverse complement strand
GGCCCGACAGCGCGACCGGCGAGCAGGCGGCCATCAGAGCCCGGACCTCGTCGTCCGTCAGGACCTCGGGCGGGAGGCGGCGGGCGGGCTTGGGCCTACGCCCCCCACGGCGGGCGACGTTGGCCCGTGCCGCGTCCGGCGGCGGAACCCCGAGTTCGTCCCAACGGGCGGCGCGGGGCGGAACGGGCGGGGACGTCGGGGCGGGGGCATTGCGCACGGCGGTCCTCCTGAATGTCCCCCGGGTTTCGCCTCTTCCACCAAAGCGATACCCGGCGGTAATTCCTTGAGGTACAACCACTCCCCGCATTGATCAAGGCGTGCGGCGTGATCCGACCTGGCGTCTGCGGCGGCCGCACCACGCCGCGGCGACGACGAGAGCGCCCCAGCCGCCGGGCGCGGGAACGACCTCGCCGCGAAGTTGGAACGCAAAGGCCGATGAGGAACCGCCGAGGTTCGGCTGCCAAGGGTTCACATACACCCACGACACAGACTGGGCGGTGTGCGGGGAGATGACCCACAACGATTGAGCCGGAATCGTCGCCGGCGCGCTCTCAAGGATGGCTACCGCATAACGCACGCCGCCGGCAAGAGTCGGCAGCACCGGTACCGCGGCCTCGTACTCGTAGATATTGAACCCCTGGACTTGACCAAGGATGCCCACGACGTTGGCTTGAACGTCCACGGACGCGAAGGGGTCGTTCATCGGGACTAGGCCCGCAAAGTTGAAAAACCGTAGTTGGAACGACACCGCAGACCCCACCGACCACGGGTTGCCAAGGTTCGGCACGAAAGTTGTGCGATAGCTGCCGGCCCATCGGACGTGCGTGATCGTGCTGTCGGCGGTCAGAGTGAAGTCGTCGCAGAGTTTCTGGCCGTCGGTCTCGGAAAGGAACCCCCGCACCCCCTCCGCCACCAAGAAGGGGACGCTGCACGGCTGGTCGAACAAGATGTCCGCGCGCGCCACCGCTGGCATGACGGCGAGGACCGCGCCCGAGATCGCTGTGCAGCGAGTGTTCATCTCTTTCTCTCCTCGCGACCACTGTACCAGGACGATCATTGAGGTGAAAGCACCTCGCGGATCTCGCGTAGGCTCTGGTGATGCCCCGCCGCCCGCGATTTCGCGTCAGACGAGCCGCGCAGTGGGGCGGCTTTCTGGTCTGCGTGGGGCTCGTCCCGGCGTGGGTTTCAAGCCTTTGGTGGTCGGTCATCCGCACTTCCACCGGCCCGTCGGGTCATGTCGGGGCGGTTGGAGTGGCGCAGGGGTGCCTGGTCATCGCGCGGGTGTACGCCGGAGTCCCAGGCCCCGCCACGGCGAGCGCAAGTTGGGCGTTCGAACCGCGTAGTCCAATGGAACCCATGCTCTGGCTCCCGCACCGCGAGTTCGGCGGGCAGATGCTCATGATTCCTCTGTGGATCATCCTGTTGGCGGCGGGCATCCCGACCGCTTGGCTATGGCGGCGCGACCGGCGACGGGCGAAGCCGGGTTGCTGCGCGGCCTGCGGCTACGACCTCGCGGGGCTGGCGCCGGGGGCGATGTGCCCGGAGTGTGGGGTAGCGCGGGCGACTGCGCCGTCATGATGTCCGTCGGGCTACGCCCTGCGCCAAGGGCGTAACTCGGCAGGCACTGACGCCTCGCGCAGGGCGTCAGTGGAAGTCCCGCGACCCCGCGCTGGGCTGGGCTCCGCCCATGTCGAGGATCGCGCGGGCGAGCACGTGGACGACCTCGCCGCGGCGCTCGACGACGCCCTCGCAGACGACGGCGCTGGCGTGCCGCGCCGCGCGGCGGCAGCGCTCGTAGACCCTGGGCCGCACGATCAGGTTGGCGACGCCGGTCTCGTCCTCGAGGGTCATGAAGAGGATGCCCGAGGCGGTGCCGGGCCGCTGGCGGACGAGCACGAGGCCGGCGACGCGGACGCGGCGGCCCTGGGGCGACGCGGCGGGGTCGGCGAGTTCCGCGTTGGGGATGACGCCCTGGGCCGCGAGGTCGGCGCGCGCGAACGCCACGGGGTGGGCCTTGAGGGAGAGGCCGACGGCGCGGTAGTCCTCGCGGACCTCGGCGGGCGGCTCGGCCGCGGGCAGCGCCGGGCAGGGCTCGCGCGCGGGCTCCGCGTCCTCGAACAGCGGGAGCGGCTCGTCGCGTAGCGCCTGGAGGGCCCAGAGCGCGTCGCGGCGCGGGAGGTCCATCGACGCGAAGGCGTCGGCCTCGGCGAGCCGCCGCAGGGGCGCGACGCGGACGCCCGAGCGCCGCCGGAGCGATCCCAGCGAGCCGAACGGTCCGTGGGCGCTGACGGTCGCGGCGATGCGGTCGGCGTCGGCCTGCCCGAGGCCCTGGACGAGGCGCATGCCCAGCCGCAACGCCGGCCCCCCTTGGCCCGGCGCGTGCCCGCCCGGCTCCAGCGTGCAGTCCCACGCGCTGCGGTTGGCGTCCACGGGCCGGACCTCGACGCCGTGGGCCTGCGCGTCGCGGACGATCTGGGCGGGCTGGTAGAACCCCATCGGCTGGCTGTTGATGAGCGACGCGGCGAAGGCCGCGGGGTGGCGGAGCTTGAGCCACGCCGAGGCGTAGACGAGCAGCGCGAAGCTGGCGGCGTGCGACTCGGGGAAGCCGTACCCGCTGAACCCCCGGATCATCTCGGAGCAGCGGCGGGCGAACTCCTCGGCGTACCCGCGCGCGACCATGCCGTCGATGAGCTTCCCCTCGAACCGCCGGATGGCGTCCCCGCTGCGGCCCCACGCGGCCATGGCGCGGCGGAGCTGGTCGGCCTCGCCGGGCGTGAACCCCGCCGCGACCACGGCCAGCGCCATCGCCTGCTCCTGGAAGAGCGGCACGCCGAGCGTCCGTCCCAGGACGCGCTCGATCCCGGGCGAGGCGTAGGTCACGGGCTCCTCGCCGCAGCGCCGCCGCAGATAAGGATGGACCATGTCCCCCTGGATCGGCCCCGGGCGGACGATGGCGACTTCGATCACGAGGTCGTAGTAGCAGCGGGGCCGCAGGCGCGGGAGCATCGACATCTGCGCCCGCGACTCGACCTGGAAGACGCCGACGCTGTCGGCGGCGCAGAGCATGTCGTAGACGGCAGGGTCCTCGGGCGGGATCGTCGCGAGCGTCAGCGCTCCCCCTCCCCCTCCCCCTCCCCCTCCTCCGCCCCCGTGCCGCTCGACCAGCTCGAAGCTCTTGCGGATGCACGTGAGCATCCCGAGCCCGAGCACGTCCACCTTGAGCATCCCCATCGCGTCCAGGTCGTCCTTGTCCCACTCGACGACGGTGCGGCCCTCCATCGCGGCGTTCTCGATGGGGACGAGCTCGCACAGCGGGGAGCGGGTGAGCACGAACCCCCCGACGTGCTGGGAGAGATGCCTCGGGAACCCCTTCAACTCGCCCGCCAGGGCGATGGCGGTCATCAGGCGTGTGTCACCCGGGTCGAGCCCGAGTTCGCGCAAGCGCGCCGGGCCGGTCGCCTCGTTCCACCAGTCGGTGTCCTTCGCCAGGCGGTCCACCGCGTCGAGGGAGAGGCCCATCGCCTTGCCGACCTCGCGGATCGCGCTGCGGCCCCGGTACGAGATGACCTCGGCGGTCAGGGCCGCGCGTTCGCGCCCGTACTTGGCGTAGAGGTACTGGATGGCCTCCTCGCGGCGCTCATGCTCGAAGTCGATGTCGATGTCCGGGGGCTCGTCCCGCTCGCGGCTGATGAACCGCTCGAAGAGGACGTTCACGCGGTCGGGGTCCACGGCGGTGACGCCCAGCGCGTAGCAGACGGCCGAGTTGGCGGCGGCCCCGCGCCCCTGGCAGAGGATGCCCCGCGAGACCGCGAACGCGACGAGGTCGTGGACGGTCAGGAAGTACGGCGCGTACTTCAGCTCGTCGATGAGCCGCAGCTCGTGGTCGATCTGGGCCCGCACGCCCGGCGGCACGCCGCGGGGGTAGCGGCCCGCCGCGCCCGCCCATGTCAGCGCGGCGAGGTGCTCGGACGGCGTCGTCCCGGGCGGCACCACCTCGTCGGGGTAGTCGTAGCGGATCTGGTCGAGGGTGAACCTGCCCGGTCCTGCGGCGCGCTCGGCGATCTCGACGGTCCGCGCGACCGCCGCCGGGTGGTCCGCGAAGAGCCGGGCCATCTCCTCGGGGGGCTTGAGGTGCCGCTCGGCGTTCTGGAAGAGCCGGAACCCCGCGCGGTCGATGGTCGTTCCCTCACGGATGCACGTGAGAACGTCCTGGAGCGGGCGGCGCTCGGGGACGTGGTAGTGAACGTCGTTGACCGCGACGAGGGGGACGCGGGCGTCCGCGCCCAGCGCGGCGACGGCGCGGACCCGGGCCTCGTCGCCCTGGTGGTACCCGCGGCGCAGCGCCAGCGAGAGCCGGTCGCCGTCGAACACGCCCCGCTGTTGCCGCAGGCGCTCCCGGAACTCGCCGCCGAGCTCCGCGGGCGGCACGGCGACGGCGAGCAGCCCGTCCGCGTGCTCAACCAGGTCCGCCAGCGCCAGGCGGCACCCGCCCTTCTCCGCCCGCCGCTTGCCGAGCGTCAGCAGGCGGCACAGCCGTCCGTAGGCGGCGCGGTCGGTCGGGTAGACGAGGACCGACAGCCCGGCGGGGTCGGCCAGCTCGATCCGCGTGCCGACGACGAGCGGCAGGCCGGCGCTCTTCGCCGCGACGTGGGCCCGCACGATCCCGGCGAGCGTGTTGCGGTCGGTGATCGCCACGGCGCGGTGGCCCAGCTCGGCCGCGCGGGCCGCGAACTCCTCGGGGTGGCTCCCGCCGGTCAGGAACGTGAAGTTGGTCGTGACCTGCAACTCCGCGTAGCCGTGGCTGGTGGGAGTTCGGCGCGGCGCGGCGTCCCGCGGGCTCGCGAGCGCGGGGTGGGGCCGCGGCTTGGACGGGCCGGAGTCGGGCACGGCTAGGCCCACTCGCCGTGCAGGAACCAGCGGCCGTTGGCCGGGTCGCGGAACACCCAGAGCCATCGCCCGTCCTGGTCCTGCACCTTGAAGTAGTCCCGCGCGCCGTGCTGACCGCGCCACCACTCGGGCTCGATCCGCTCCGGGGCCGAGCAGGAAGAGATGCGGCGCGGCGCGCCGCCGATCCGCAGCGAGACGATCGGGCCGTCGGGGACGAGCAGCACCGCGTCGATGGGAACGGGGCGGCCCAGGAGGAGCGACGGCCGGTCGGTCGCCGGTCCGCACGACTCCGCCGCGGGCGGTTCGCCGATCGCGTCGGGGATGGAGGCGACCGGGCGGAGCGTGAACGCCCGCTCGGGTGTGTACGACGCGGCGGGCTCCGCGCGCAGCACGGCCTCGGGCCCGAGACGGGCCGCGATCGCGTCCACGAGGCGGGCCGCGTCGGCGTCGCGCGCCGCGTCCGCGGCGGCCCGCTCGTCCCAGCGCGTCGCCTGCTCGTGCCGCAGCCGCGCCAGGCCCCCGGCCTCCAGCCGCAGCCCGTCCACGCCGAACCCCAGGTGCGCGTTCTCGATCCCGGGCCGCAGGAGCGACCAGAGGTGGGCCGCGTCGCGGGTCGGGCGAGACGTCCGCAGCCGCACCCGCTCCGGCGGCAGGTCCGAGCGGTCCAGCCGCAGGGTCAGGGCCCGGCACCCGCTCTCGCGGCGGGCCAGGTCGCGGGCGACCCGTTCGAGCAGCTCGCGGGCCGCGGGCAGGATCGATTCGAGGCGGTCGGTCGGGCCGTCGAACGCC